>JACMKX010000145.1 GCA_014379905.1 Ferruginibacter sp.
AAAAGCTGAACCTGTTTTTCATAAGGGTTGGATGGTTTCAAGGATATCGGATGCCTGGTAAAATCCGTATGCAATAAACAACATTGTTTGCAGGCAGTTTGTAACTTTTAAGCGATATGTAGTTAGAAGTTCTTCTATAGTCCGCAGCGGGAAAACCTATGGAAGAAAACCTATGGGCGTTCCAGGTATTTTATATTAGTTTTCATTTGTGGTATAAGGTCAGCGTGTTTGTGCAACCTGTTGTATATGGCCCGGCATGCTCTCCATTACTAATCACTAATCAACCAATCTCCCATCAACTAATCACCTACTCCCCATCTTCCCAAATTGCTCCTCCCCATGTAGCACGTACACGGCATCAAACAACATCAAAGTAAATTCATAAAAAAAAATGAGGTTATGCCGCTCCACTGCTTTCATCAGGTTTTCGGCATCGGGGTTGCCCATAGCAGCAGCCAACAGCAGCCACATATCTTTGCGCATGCCATCGCCCTTAAAAAAGCGATAATATTCTTTTATTACTTCAGTAGCTGCAGCTGCCCTGGCTTCGCTTCCTTTGGCATGAGCCAGCTCTTTATACATATCTTCCAGCGTTTGCGGAAGCACAGCGGGTTTAAATAATACCGGCAGGTTGTGTTGGTGCCTAGACATACATCAATGTTTTAAGTAATTACCAATAAAAAATAAGAAGGGTGAAGCGGTGATGTATTGGGGTTGCGGATGTATTTGATGTGTATCGCAGGGCGATGTGCTTCACTTGTAGGATAAAGGTAAGAATTAATAATGACACTATGGGTAAGATTGGTAACTTTTTATTTAATCACTTCGGTGTACTATGGCAGAAATAACTAACACCCAGCTATTACAGAAAATCGGTATCGTTTTAAAAGAATTGAGAGCCAAAGAAAATCTTACTCAAGACAGGGTTTATATTGATACCAATATTCATATTGGAAGATTGGAGACTGCAACCAGGAATTTTTCCATTAGTACGCTTGCTGCGTTGTGTGATTATTTTGAGATAAGTATGGCGGAGTTTTTTAGGAGGGTGGAGAAGATAAAATAGAATAAGCAATTTTAGATACAAATACTTTCTATATTTTCTGCATCGTCCAGTTTCCACCCATTGTATAATACTCCGCCCTGCCTGACTCGTTAAGATAAGAACCAGAAATATCCCAGGCTCCTTTCAGATAATATTTAGACGAAAATACCTTTTTCCTAAGCTGCCCCAGGTACTGAATCGCCACGGATGGCTTCGACATATCTGCTTTAACATTATTTTCCTCATCAACAATAATCAGGCAGGGGTAATGCTTTATAAAATAAATAACATCGTTATCATATGTACCTTCTAAAGTGGCTGGGTTCAGTGATAATTCCTTCGTAATATCATCCTCACAGGTTCCTCTCAATATTCCATCTTCCCGCCAGAGTTTCATGGTAAAATACAGAATCTCATTCCTGTATTCCGGCGGATAAGATTCATCATAAGTAAGCTGGCCAACCCAGTTGCCTTCTATTGAAAACATAGAAATGATTAAAAAGGTGAGTAATCGGTATACTGAAATATTAAGGAACCATTGCAGTCAATTTTGTATTTCCGATACTCCCAATGTTACTTCCCCGGATTAATATTTTGACGCAAAAGGTGGTTTATTTTTAGTAACGTAAGTATTTAAGCCGCTCTGTTCATCAGCCAAAATTTTCATATTTTCGATATGATCTGAGCCACAAGATCCACATGTATAAGAATAAACTGCGCCACTTGTAAAATATAGAGTGATAAAATCATTTCCATATTCATACCCTTTAACACCTGATGGCTTTCCGGTTGACGAACTAATATTACTGTAAATTTTCATAATTTAAAATTTAGTTTTTTATAAAAAAAAATCTTCTGCGATGTGCTATCATATTTTTAAACTATTGGAAAAGTTCAGGTGCAATTCTGCCTGAAAAAATTGTCCTCCAATTTTCCTGAACGCTTTCCCAATTATCCTTAATATGAGAATACGCTTTAAAAGGCTTCTCTGATGTTGGTTCCGCATAGCCTAAAATATCCCCTATTAGAAAAGTAGCGTCTCCTCAAATAATTTTTGATTCAGTAATACAACGAAAGCCTTTGATGTAAAAATATTCGAGTCTTATAAAATATAGATTATAGTTTAGGCTAAAAACCTAGTATAAATTAGAACGATTCGATAAACCAAACGCTATCGAATGAAAATAAATCAAAGGTGAAGTGCAAGCAATTAGATACGGATCCCCAAAACAATGACGCAGAGATTCAACCAAATATAGAAACATTCCCCCACCAAACAAATTATTCTACATCTTCAGCCACGGAAACCAAACCCCTTCAAAAGTCACCATACCCATATTTGGAATCACATGCCCCTGGTCTAATAATCGTATATCAATGTTTTCAATCACTTCAATATTGTTATCATTCCAGTTGGGTATCAATACCTGGAGTCCATGGCTTATCAAAGCTTTTGTAATTAACGCTTGAGCATGTTCTATTGAATAGGCCGTTGCACCAAAATTTTTAGGCCCGTATGGCGCTTCCGGAAAAACAATAAACCAATATCTTTTTAAAAGCATAGAGTTGATCATACAAGACTGGACTTTGCCGGATTGTGATAAGAGGGTGACCGAGAATTCAACCTAATGCAACAAAATTAGTCGAATAGTTGTCATTTCTGTATGCAAAAATTCAAGCCTGTAATTACAGATCAATTATTTCTGCTTCCACCTAGCATTGAAGATTTTATTCCGCAAGGTCATCTGGCACGAGTAGTAAATGACATTGTGGAAACCATTGACGTAAGTGCTATAGAAAAGAAATATAGTTTGCTTGGGCAAAAAAGTTATCATCCTCATTTATTATTGAAGCTCCTGTTTTATGGCTACAGTACAGGTGTTAGATCGGGGAGGAAAATTGCTATGGCCTGCCAGCAGGATACAGCATATATGTACCTGGCTTGTATGTACAGGCCAGACTTCAGAACGATCAATGATTTTAGAAAAGATAATCTATCATTTGTCCATGATTGCTTTAGTCACATAGTTCAGATCTGTAAGCAACTAGGAATGGCTAAAGCGGGCAGCCTGATATTAGATGGTACCAAGTTAAGAGCAAATGCAAGCGGAAGTCAGAGTAAAAATAAAGAGCAGTATGAACAATGGCTGGAGAAAGTTGAGAATGATATTACCGATATGCTAAGCGAAGCTGAAAGGAATGATGAAGCGGAAGATAAATTGTATGGAAATGACCGGGGCGATGAATTACCTAAGGAATTACACTCAAAACAAAGATTGAAAGAAAAGATAAAAGCCGCTCTTGAAAAGATAAAAGACGATAAGCAGCGGATCAATCTTACCGATAATGATGCAAAATATATCATGGGTAAGACCGGCATTGATACAAATTATAACTGCCAGGCGGCTATTACGGAGGATGGGATCATAGTCGGAGCATATACTTCAAATAATCCCAGCGACAGGTCAGAAACAATAAGATCAATAGAAGTTGCAGAACAAACATCGAAAGAGAAATACGACACAATCATTGCCGATAGCGGTTATGCCTCCTATGGGCACTTTGAAACTTTACATAATTGCAATAAGAACATTTATATGCCCGACCAGGCAATGCTTACAGAAAAAGAAGATGAGCAAAAGAATCCTTACCACCGTAACAATTTTATCTACGATAGCACAAAAAATATTTTTAAATGTCCCGAACAACAGGAGCTCACTTATAAAAGAACATCTAATGATAATAAAAGAAAACAGTTTGTAGATGTTTATGAATGTAAAGAATGCCCGGCCTGCGATAAGCGATCATTGTGTACAAAGGGAAAATACAGGAATCTGAATGTTGAGAAAAGAGAATGGCTGCGCAAAGAGATAAGAGAACAGCTACAAAGCATCAAAGGCCAGATAATTTATAAAAAGCGAATGCTTATTGAATCAGTGTTCGGGGTATTAAAACATAATCTTAAATATCTTGATCTAAATCTACGGGGGATCGAAAAAACGACAGCTGAATGGCAGTTAATATGCATAGGTTACAACATTAAAAGGATACACAAACTGAAATTATCCTGAAAAGGATAGTGCTTTTCTTTTTTTTAATGAACAGTTCTAACCAAAAATGAAAAGATCGTAAAGTTTTTTATAAAAAATAATTCTCGGTCACCCTCTTTTCACCCACGTTCCTCCATTGAGACCTAACAAATCTTTATACTATAATGATGGTAATTCCAGGTTATGGCTTGATAATATTGACTTCTTCAAATTTTATGCATAGGGACTCTCTAACTGGATAAAAAAGAGATGGTTAATTTGACTACTTAGGGTGCGGGATAATTACTCTTAACGTTCTCCAGTTGGATGCTGACCGGAGATAACTCCGGCCCTGTGCGGGTTGAGGTGTTGGCGAACGAGCATCGGAAGAAATACAATGCCCGAAAAGAACATCAGCAGAAAAGGTCTGTAATAAGTTAGAGTTTTACCCGCATCCTGCACCCTTCTTCAATTTTGCCTCCTCAGTCCGAGCCAATGCCTCTGTCGTAATATCAATATCGAAGTTCTCAAAAAATTTTTGTACGTCAACGAATTTATAGCGCTGTATATAATCGTGTAAAGCGATCCTCGTATTGTCGTGCAGTTCGTTGGAAATAGTGTCTATCCAATAAATAAGGTAAGGCTTTAGTTCGGCGCAGGTTATCAGGCCGGCTTCTATAAACTGGTTAAACTTACCGAGCGAAGAAAGAAAATGATCGAATATGTCCCTGATGGCAATTTCGTCTTTTGTAAACCTGGTTTTTCCGTGAAGGGGTTCGTCTCTTAATTCGTGTACCTGCAACGCATTATTGAGTAGTTGCCTGTCAACCAGCACAAACCTGTCGTCGTAGTCTGTTTTTTGTGGATACAGTTCAATATGGCGCGTGCCCCAGTCAAGCATGTACATAGCATTTCTCACCATAGGGTCTGCAATGAAAGCTTTAACCTCATTGGCCACCCACTCCATTCTTTTCCAGCTTTGTGCTTTTTTATACCTTTTTAAACCAATATAAAAACCATATGCTGCTGCAAATGCCCCAATAGATTTTAGTAAAAGATCTGCTGAATCTATAAAGCCTTCTGATGACGGATTAAGCGTAAACATGACTGATAAATTTAAACCAGGTTAACCACAATATACTTCGTGGATAATAATGTTGTTGAGGTGTCGGTTCTTTAAAAGAGAAAAGTTAACGGGGTGGAGTTATTTATTAGGTTAGGTGGTACGACTCAATAGCATTTGCTGATGCTACCAATGGCAGTAGTATTTCAAATATAAAAATATTTATTGGTGCGGAAAATATTTTTTAATAACAAACAACCCCACAGGGTTTAAAACCCTGTGGGGGTTGCAGCAGCACTTAACTTTCATCCACCACATCCGCTCCCGGTGCCTCCGCTTTTACCGAAGCAATACCGTTGCTTCTGCCTGTTGATGAGGCATACATTTCGCTGGTGCCAATTACCTGGCCGTTCCCCGCTTTTAGCACAAAATAATACTGCCCGTTGCTGGCCGTTTTACTTTCATAATTAGCATCTGCAGGCGCATGCTTTTTTACAGATACAATACCATTTTTACAATTGTCTTTTGTAGTGTACCCTTCGCTATGCAATATCTTTCGCCATTGCCGGCTTTAAGGTTGTACCGGTACTCGTTGTTGGTTCTTTTTGTAATTACGAATTTTGACATGGGGTTATTGTTTGGTGTAAAAAATCATGTTCTGTGGCAGATGCCGGATGCCGGGAGCGTATGATGGATTACGAATATCCGGTCTTTGATGCCTTTTAATGGAGGCAGATACCGGATGCCGGGTACTGGCAGCAGTATGTGGTATGAAGTATATCCGGTTGCTGATACTAATGGCTGGTACTTTTAATAATTTTTCCCTCTTAAAAACTGCTGCCCGCATCCGGCATCCACCGGCATTAAGTACTTGGCATGTGGTTACTTCCCGCCTTCCTCGCTTCCATCATCTGATCTATCTCCCACATATCAAACAGTTTCTTCCGGCCCAGGCTAATGTGGCGCAGCAGCCTGGCCTTGCACCAGTTACGCAGGGTGTTACGGTCCATCCTAAACAAGGCGCAAAGGTCATAGCTGTCTACCCATCTCCTGTCCATCAGTTCCTTGTAGGGCATGGGCGTTAAAGCAGGCTTGTATCGCCTGGCTTTGGCAAGGTGGTTTTGGTTGTGCGTATTCATAAGAATAATATTAAAAATGATCAATCGCTGCAGTTGTTCAATACGGACAGTGCAAACCTACTCTATCTCCGTGTTTTTGAAGGATAAAAACCTCCTTCCGTTTACTGGGATTTTTCCCAATTATAAATGGAGGAAATTCACTTTGTATCCCAAAAAGGTTTTGGCAACCCGGCCGAAATACAACCCGGCGGGGCCAGGCGCCCCATCCTTTACCCTCGCTTTGTTTTTGTTTTAAACAGCTGTTGAATTTTTAACGGCCGTATCACCGCAAATCCAAAGCAATCCAAAGCATGAACAAAAGGAAACCAAAGCCAAACCAAAGCAGGAGTCCATGTAATGCAGCACCAGTGAATATTTGAAGCAAATTCAGTTATTGCTGCTTTGCGGTCATTAGTGCTTAATAGCGGCTAACAGGTGATAACAATTCATATTAATATAATGTATCGCAATAGTTTGCACAACAACACACAACCGGTGGGGTAGCGTAAAATTTTTCAAAATTATCGCCGTCTATTTGAGCGACAAAGCTTTGCAACAGCCCACTCATGATAAGCAGTTGCCAGGCTCATTTATCATTTTTAAAATTTAATTTATGGGAAAGTTTGAAAAAGGTATCCTCGGCGGTTTTTCCGGCAAAGTGGGTACCGTAATTGGCGGCAACTGGAAAGGCATCGACTACATGCGCAGCAGATCCAGGAAGCGAAAGTTTATAGCCACAGATAAACAACTGGCTGTGCAGATACGGTTTGGCCTGGCTACTAAATTTGCCAACAGTATGGGTAAATTGCTGCAGCTAACTTTTAAAGATTATGCCGTGGAGCAAACCGGAATCAACAGTTGTGTAAGCTACATTTTAAAAGACGCTATCATTGGAATCTTTCCCGATTTTAGCATCAGCTATCCAAATGTGCTGGTAAGCCGGGGTGATCTGCCCAATGTGCTGGCTCCCACAGCCGTGGCTGCAGCCGGCAGCATGGTAAACTTTAGCTGGACAAACAACAGCGGCGTGGGCATTGCAAAACCCACCGACAAAGCCATACTGGTAGCCTATTGCCCCGAAATGAACGGGGCTATTTACACCACCGGCAGTGCAGCCCGCAGTGCACTTACAGATGAACTTAACCTGGCCGGCTTTACCGGCAAACCCGTGGAAACCTATATTGGTTTTATTAGCGAAGACGGGTTGAACATTGCCAGGAGTTTGTACACAGGGCAGGTCACTGTATCGTAGGCAGTCTTTGAGAAAAACCGGGAGCCGCTTCTTTTTAGGAGTGGCTTTTTTTATCACAGGTATGGATCACAGATTATACTGATGACACGAATGAAACGGATTTTATAATGATTTGTTTTATCCGCAAATATCAGCGTTCCAATTTATTAAACCCGAAGGGTCTTCCAGCGCCTTTGCGGTTAAAAATGTTTTATATTTTGACCAACCTAAACTTTCCTATATTTTTGGCCGGTTCTTATAACACTTACCAAAACCAAACCATATGATCATTTACGGAACCCGGAATAAAGAACTGGCAAAAGAACACCTTGTAGACAAATGCCCCAATTGCGGCACACAGAACAGCATTGACATACACTTATTTCAAAAATATGCGCATGTTTTCTGGATTCCTTTTTTTCCCATGGGTAAAACAGCTGTGAGCCAGTGCGATCATTGTAAGCAGGTGTTGGAACTTAAACAAATGCCGCCGGCGCTCAGGGCGTCTTACGACAATTTAAAAGCGCAATCGAAGCCGCCGGTATGGATGTTTTCGGGAGTGGCGCTGGTTATTGTTTTAATTGCTGCGATTGTTATTGGCGACAAACAGAAGGATGAAAAAAATGCCCAACTTATATTAACGCCAAAAGCAGGAGACATATTTGAAATTAAAACCCAGGACAATCAATACACGCTCTACAAGGTTAGCCAGGTACAGGTCGACTCGGTGTATGTGCAGGCCAACAATTATGAAGTAAATAAATTATCGGGATTGAACGAACTTAAAACGAAAACTTATTCGGAAGACGTTTATGGATTTTCAAAAGGCGAATTAAAGAAGATGGTGGAGGATGGAGAGATTATGGATATAGACAGGTAAAAGGGAGGGCGCTGGCAGTGTGGAGGCAGCCCGAAAAATGATCGTTACCCGATTGCTGTATTGGCTGAAGTGTATCTGTTCTTTGTGCATCCTTCTTTTAATAATGAGATCCTTCGTGCCTCAGGATGACAGCCAGGGAAGATCCTTCGCGCTATATTCTCTTAAAGATCACCGTTGAATTATGCCCGCCAAAACCAAAGGCATTGCTCATAGCGGTTGTTACATTTTTATGCAGGGCTTCGTTTACCACTACCTGGATTCCTACCGGAATGGCCGGATCTAAATTTTCAATATTGATAGTAGCCGGCACAATATTATGATTGATAGACTGTATAGCAATAATGGCTTCTATTGCCCCTGCAGCCCCAAGTAAATGACCCGTCATAGATTTGGTAGAACTTACATGAAGCCTTTTTGAACCTTTGAATATTTTATCAACTGCATTGAGTTCGCTGGTATCTCCCACAGGTGTGGAAGTACCATGCAGGTTAAGGTAATCCAGCTCACTGATATTTATTTGTGCTTCGGCCAGGGCAAGCTCCATCGATTTTGCGGCACCAACGCCTTGGGGATGTGGCGATGTCATGTGGTAAGCATCTGCTGTCATGGCCGCGCCTGCAAGTTCTGCATATATCTTTGCACCCCGATTTTTTGCGTGCTCATACTCTTCCAGTATCAATGCACCGGCGCCTTCGCCCATTACAAAACCATCCCGGTCCTTATCTAGCGGGCGGCTGGCCCTTAGCGGATCATTGTTTCTTACAGACATGGCTTTCATTGCAGAAAAGCCGCCAACAGAAGCAGGTGTGATGGGCGCTTCTGACCCTCCTGTAACAAATACTTTGGCTTTGCCCAGCCGTATGTAATTAAAGGCATCCATGATGGCCGTGTTGGATGTGGCACAGGCAGAAACGGTGGTATAATTAATTCCCTGTAAGCCATACTTCATAGAGATCATGCCCGAAGCCATATTTACAATAAGCCGGGGAACAAAAAACGGGCTGAATCTTGGTATATAATTTCCCTTTACATAATTTTCTACTTCGGTTTCAAAAGTTTCCATACCACCCTGCCCTACGCCCCAAATTACGCCAATGTCAAAAGGATCCAGGCTGGAAATATCCAACCCCGAATCCTGCATCGCCTGCGCTGCACTGTACAAAGCATACTGGGTAAACAGGTCGCTGCGCTTTATTTCGTTGCGGTCTAAATATTTTGCGGCGTCAAAATCTTTTATTTCGCAGGCTATCTGTGTTCTAAACTGTGATGCATCAAAACGGGTAATTTTTCCGCCGCTGCTTTTTCCATTAATAGCATTGCGCCAAAAACTGTTCACATCTTTTCCCAGTGGGTTCACTGTTCCCAACCCGGTTACTACTACACGTTTCATTGGTCGTTGCGTTTTAAATAAATTAGCTGTTCCTATCGCTATCAGCCTGGTTTTGCCTGCATTCCATATATCGCATTGCGCATTAATGAACTGATTCCCTTGTTTGATGATGCGGGTTTCTGCAATGAGCAGGTCATTTTCCCCTGCTGCAGAAAAATAATCGATCACATTATGAATAGTCGTATAAAAATGTTCTTCATTTAAAGAGAGCCTGGTGGCGCCTAATACATCAT
>JACMKX010000146.1 GCA_014379905.1 Ferruginibacter sp.
GAAGGATCTATCCTAACATCGCTAATTTTTAATCAGGCTGCGAATTTACGAAAATTTAATGGTTATTTAATGATTAAATACAAAAATCCCTGCAAAAATGCAGGGTGTTTATTTATATGAATTAAATATATAATATTTATCTTACAGGCTTGTAGTACTTAAGTGCTTCAGACATGTATTTTTGCAATTGTGCTATCCTGGTTTCATCTGCAGGGTGAGACGAAAGTAACTGGGGTGGCTTTTGACCATCGCCTGCAGCTGCCATTCGTTGCCAGAAAGGAATAGCTTCCCGCGGATTGTAACCGGCCATTGCGGTAAAAATTAATCCGAAGCGGTCAGCTTCCAATTCCTGTTTGCGGGAATTAGGCAACAAAACGCCTACCTGTGCGCCCGGTGCAAATACAGTGTTGAACAATGAATTGGCTTTAGTATTGCCGGATGTAAATACATTCCCGGCAACCTGCACACCTTGTGCTACTGCGGCCTGGCTCATTCTTTCGTTTCCATGTTGAGCGATGGCATGTGTTATTTCATGCCCCAACACTACAGCGAGTGCCGCTTCATTTTTTGTAACAGGTAAAAGACCGGTATAAACCACTACTTTACCTCCGGGCATACACCAGGCATTTACCTGGGCATTATCTACCA
Source organism: Ferruginibacter sp. (assembly GCA_014379905.1). Taxonomy (GTDB): domain Bacteria; phylum Bacteroidota; class Bacteroidia; order Chitinophagales; family Chitinophagaceae; genus Ferruginibacter. The sequence continues at coordinate 649 of JACMKX010000146.1, forward strand.
GGTTAAATTCCCATTTGTAACCGCTAAGGTCAACAGCATTTGACTGGCTTTTGTAGTAGGTAGTGATGGCATTGGCCAGGCGGGTGCCTACCCTTTTCACCATTTCTGCATCTTTGCTGTTGGTGCTGCTTACCACCTTACTTTCACTTAAAAAGCTTTGGTACTGTGATACAGCTTCGGCCTCTAATGTAGATTCGGGGAATAACTTTAACTGGTTTCTGCCTGTAACTGCATTGGTACTACAGGACTCAATAGCCAGAACGGGTAATGTTGCTGCTAATAAAAAAAGGATCTTCTTCATTGTTTAAGGTATTAATTCATATTACCATAAACAATAGCTATACCAAAAAATGATAAAGGCAAATAAATGTTAGCAGGAAAGGAGTTAGTTTTTAATTTTTCCCTGGTACAGTTCATACACAGGAAAAATTAAATCCCAATTTTTACCCCACACAATATTTCCTTCTCCTATCTCAAATTTTTTAAAATTGCTTAGAATTTTATACTTAGATAATGCGGCTTTGTTGTTATTTGTAACAAAAGGAGAAAAGTCAACAATCTTATTTTTACCATTATTAAATAATATAGAAATTCTATACCCATCAAGGTAAGCCGCATTTTGTATAGCTATATCATTGGAAACCGACATTGTATTCTCTTTGTAATTTTATCAAATTCAGGCTTTTTCCGAAAATGAAAAAGTTGTTCCGTTTTTTTACTATTTGAAGGTGTTTCTTCCGAATAAACTCCTCCGCTCTTTTCATATCATCGCCTTGTAATACTTCTTTCCTTTTACTTTTAAAAACTTAACGGATAAGGCTCCATGTTTATATTCTAATTCAGCCTTCACCGCTTGCTGGTCTTTTTTAACATGGCAGTGAATGGGTAAATGTTCATTGGAATAGAAAAAAAAGACAAAGCCAAAGTACTCATAAATTTTGGGCATAAGGAAACGTTAGACATACAAAGCTGCCTTCATTTACAAAATTTATTACGGGGAAAATACCCTTTTTTAAAGGGCCAATCTAAGGTTCTCCTCTCCTGCGGGCTTTGCGGCGATCCCTATGCTTGAGGATGGGCACCCTGCTTTCGACACCACGCAGCAGGCGGCCAATATTTTTCTGATGGGTAAACAGCACAAGACCGGCCACCAGCAGCGCAAAAACGCGGTACAATACCTCGTGTTCATTCCATATCCATAATACGCTTATTGGAAGCATAACCGCTGCCAGTATAGAACTGAGGGATACATATCTTGTAAGAAATAAAACAAGTAAAAAAACGCCTACGCAACTAATGGCTACAATGGGTTGCAAAGCCAATACCATCCCAAACAAGGTAGCCACCCCTTTACCACCCCTGAATTTTGCCCAGATAGGAAAGATGTGACCCAGCACTGCCGCCATGCCCAAACCTATGATAAGGTTGATACGTGCCAGTTGATTGTCTGCGTAATAAGGAAGAAATTCGTAAAGAGAAGAGGCTATAACCCCTTTTAAAATGTCCATCGACATTACAATGCTACCATACCGGGAGCCAAGCACCCTGAAGGTATTGGTAGCGCCCATGTTGCCACTACCATAATCCCGGATATCGATATTGAATATCCGCTTACTGATGATTAATGCACTAGGAATTGAACCAATTAAATAGGCACAGGCTATAACAAGCAATTCTGCCATCGTTTCTTTAGTTGAGTTGACCACAAAAATAAGGGAAAACTGCTTTCGCTTAACGTTAATTTAATGTTGGGGGAAAAACTCCTGGTTTGACTAATACCGATATCCAGCCATTCTTATTCGTTATTTTTTCAATATCAAAATTATTGGTTTTCAATACTTCCTTTATAGTTTCTTCGTCAACTACCAGTAACCCGCTTAATAGTACCGAACCATTATTTTTTACGGCATCTTTTATTTTTCGAATATTGTCAATAATCACGTTCAAATTGATATTAGCCAGAATGATATCAGCCTTTTCTTCAAATATCATTTCGTTGGCCAGCCTGAGATCAATTTTATCACAACCATTGGCTGCAATATTTTCTTCCGAATTGTTAATGCTCCGCTCATCATTGTCAATTGCAAGAATGGACGCGGCGCCCATTTTTTCTGCGAGAATAGCCAATACGCCGGTACCTGTACCAAAATCAATGACTGATTTATCTTTGAAATTAAGTGCACTCATTTGTTGTATTACCAGGAAGGTGGTAGCATGGTGCCCGGTACCAAAACTCATTTTAGGAGTGATA
>JACMKX010000147.1 GCA_014379905.1 Ferruginibacter sp.
CTCGGTTTTATGTTTTCCCCTGATCTCATCCAGGCCGGAACCTACGCTGGTTCGGTCTGCATAAACAAACTGGGCCCATTTTGCCCAAAAAGCAAGCTTTTTACTTATGTCATAATTGAGGTTGACATAATAACGGTATCCCTTATCGTAAAATACAGGAATACTAAAGCTATACAGCACATCATTTTCAAATGCATATAAACGGCTGTTATAATCGTCGGTTTCAAAATACATCAACCTGATATTACCTGAAAATGGCTTCATTACAGGTTTATACAACACATCTGTATATATCATGAACCCTTCGGAAGCTGCCGTACCTTTTTTATCAAACCAAACCATTTCGGCCCTGCTCCTGATGGTAAAATTTTTGTCGATCTTATAACTTATATGTGTGCGCCAGTTTTTGCGGGGTTGCTCCACCACCGGGCTCATAGGCAGTGCACCGGGGTTATAATTGATAGACTTGGCTTCTGCCTTAAACCTGGTATATATCTCAAAGATCTTGTTGGGCTTGTAATCAACCTGCACCATATAGTCTTTTCCTTCCGAAGGGGCATTTACCCTGAATTTAAGCCAGGGGAAACGATATACATCTGCATAGGCATCAATCCTCCACCTGCTGTCGGGTCTGATGCTGATACCAGTAAACAATCCTCTTTCATTGGTGGGATAGGTGCTTTCGGTGAAAGCATTGGTATAAAGCGACTGGTAACCCTTAGATATGTTGCGATAGAGGATACTCATATCCACGTTAGAGGCAACACTCAGCAATAAACCATTTACAAAAGCCGGGTATTTTTTATTAGTCATAGCCGCTTCTCCAAAAAAGTGCAGGTTTCGGAAAGTATAGGAATAATCAACACTGTAATTTCCGAAGGATTTACCGGTAAGTGCATAAAAATTGTAGGGATCTGCAGCTTTTATCAATGGATACTTTAATTGGTATTGCACCGCATTTACGCTTAATAACAGGCGATCTATCCTGTACTTAAAATTTCCACCAAAGGCAAGCTGGCGCTGTACATTTTTATCTGCCACTTCATTTGCTGTGCGATGATAACCGGAAGTTTGGAGGGAAGATATAAATTCATCTGCACTGCTGCTGGTGTCAGCCGGTATAAAATTAGCATCCAGCTTTCTATAGGATCCAAACAAAGTAGCTTCCCATTTATTTTTTCCTACCGTTATTCCCACTCCCCTGTGAAAGAAAATTTCCCCGGCAGAACTGTACGGTTTCAATACCGGCGCCTGCCTTTTTATTGACATGATGTCTGGGTTTTTTTTAAAGGCCAGTGTCATCCACGAAGTAAGGCCCTGCCCCATGTTCACTGTAAAGTCGCCTAAAGCCAGGGCTTTTACTATCCCTATATTTCGTGCAAATAAATGGGCCGAATAAAAATCGAATCCCTGTGTTTGTGATCCTTTAAAAAATTCTTCTCCTGCATCTTTCTCTGCCACCACACCATACTGCAATAAATTTTTATAAACGTATTTATAACGAAGAAATAATTTTTGCGGGGCACCAGGGTAAAAACTGGAAGTACTCCCTGCCGTATCGCCTAAAAAACCTCTTGATCTTTCCAGCACCTGTGTTGTTCTCAATAACAAACTATTTTCACCACCGGTAAATCTTTCTGTAAAAGTTTCCAGCGCTCCTTTGGTACTGGTAACGGTTACGTATGGCCGCAGTTTTTGAATCGTTAAAATATCGAATCCGGGCACGGCCTGTAATTCATAAATACTGATAAAGCTTCCTAATATATCCCTGTACCGGATTAGGTTTTGTATCTGCATAGGATTCAGCATCCGCAGGTCTTTCAATATATTTTCATCTGCCCGGTTTATATTCACAGGATTTTTTAAATATTGCACCATATCCTGCAAATAGGAGTCATCTTCTGTCTCCATATCATCATTGTTCTCTGTAATATTTTCCAGTTGCTGCTCGGTAGTTGAGGTAGCTGGTACCTCAGGCTCGGGCACCTGCGCCTGCGCCCATATGCATAGCAATAACAACAGGAAGCTGATCGCTGATCTTTTCATCACTTTTCTTTTTCTTTCTTAAAGTTTGCGATCAATAATATGCCCGGCGAAAATCCTAATTGCGGGTGATAATTTGCTGCAATGTCCAGGCGAAGATTTTGCCAGCCCACTCCTGCACCACCAAAAGCACTGCCTGTTTCGCTTATAAAGCCGGCCCGGGCAAAGAATTTTTTCATAAACTGGTATTGAACACCTCCAATAACATTTACAGGCTTGTCTTCTTCTTTAATTATTTCTGTACTCACATAAAAATTATCCGTGGCATCATAACCCAAACCAATTTTATAAGCAGCCGCCAGTTTTTCATCCTCCAGTTTTCCTAATTTTCCTCCTACAGGATTGTATGCATGGATACCTCCATGAAATTTTTCGGAGAAATGCATAATAGCGCCTATCTCAAAATTGACTGCCGATGCATTGCCATATTGCGGAATACGATAACCATAGTAATTGAACTGCACACCCAGGTCTAACAGTTTACCCAGGCTCCTTGCATATGCCAGTCCTACTTTATTATCATTAAAATTGGAAAAGCCCGAATAATTTACCTGCACACCAAAATTGCCCAATTTGGTAGGGATGCCTGCAGCCAGCCCATATACGCTGGTTTCGGATAGCATAAATCTTTTTTCGCCCCATATGCCTACGCCGGCAGATTCAAGCCTGGCAAGTGCTGCCTGGTTTCCTGTAAAACCAAAGGGATCTGTTTGCCTGGAACTGTAAGCACCCAGGCTGGTATAAGGCATGCTGATATTATAGCGAAGTGATTGGGTAAAAGATTGAAAGCCCTGCAGGCATAACAGCAGTGCTATGGCAAAAGATAGAAATTTTCTCAAAGCGGTTTGTTTAAATTATCCCGACAAGTTAAATAAAATACACATCGAAAGTGCGTTGAAATTAAAGAGGTAAAGAAATGTTGACATTATATAAATACAGAAGCAATAATTTGTAAGCATCTGCCCTACATACAACGATCAAATGAGGGCACGAGACCGTACCCGGAGAATATAAGATGTAGCGTTTGCAGCATGACAGTTAACCGGCTCTTTCAGCTAAACGGCTAAGATAGCATAAGATCCTTCTTTTAAACCGGGGCCGGAACAGGGGGATATAAATAATACGGGGGGAACAATTGCCGGGAGATTTGCGGGCATGTTAAACGGATATTATCGCTGCTTACTTTATACCCTTTCGGTAAAACATTAATGTATGCAGGTACAAGCTTACTACCTGTTCCCACATCTTCCATTTCCTCCGCAGGTTGAGGTTGATAAGAGGCTATAATGTGCTCCAGCATGGCAATCTTCCCCTCTATTTTAGCACGTGCCCGCTGATCACAGCGGTTAAGTTTTTTCAGCAACAGCTCTTTGCCCCTTTCGAAGCTCCGAAGGCCGAAAGCACTGGTTTGGCTGTCTGTTACATTGATCGCCAGGTTCAGGTGCTGCAATTCTGCCAGGATACTTTGATGTCTTGTGATCATATGGTTCAGCTGGAATTGTAATTCTTTCAGCCTCAGGCGATTGATCTCCTCCCTGCCCTCCCGTATCATTTTTTCAGAGACAGATTCCTCGTATGCCGGTAGCTTATAACCCTGGTTGCCCAGCAGAACTCCTGCTTCGCATACATTTATTTCCAATTCGGACACCCTCTTCAGTGCTGAAAAAGGAAGGGTGCGGCGGTTATTTTCCACCATGGAAACCAGGCTTTTAGAAATGCCGAGGTATTGGGCTAAAGCCTGCTGGGTAATGCCCATCCTTACCCGTATACAAGTAACCCCGTTCAAAACCTTTAATTTTCTAGAAAGTTTCATATCCTACATTTTTAAAATGCTAATGCCGCTGTGTACTTTTTTCCCTGGAATATAAAAAGTACACAGTTTTATTTTTAGTAGCCCACGCTTACTCCATTATTAAAAACATGTATCGAAAGCAATCGAAAATATCTTACAAGATATTAATTTTCAATACATTGTGTGTATCATTGAATCTTGCAGGCTGCAGTATTCCTGGTAAAACCCCAGGAATTAACCTTCCTGGCTGCCACTATGGATGCATTAAAAAGTACGCATCTGCCTCCTGAAACACAGGCTTGTTTTTAAACAAAACCATTTTGAATAAATATAACGTTTTTTTTAATCATGTATGCCTTTCGGGGCCAAATTTTTTCGGCTGCCAAAGGAGCCCGCCTGCTTTCACAACGGGTGGATAATAAGTTGCTGGTTGCGAATAAAATCCTTTTTATGTAAGATTTCCCCCTTTTGTTAATTAATTTTGCGCCCATGCAAATTTTAGATGGAAAAATAGTATCCCAGGCTGTAAAACATGAGCTGAAAGAAAAGACCAGGAGGCTTATTGAGCAAAATAAAAAAGTACCCCACCTGGCAGCAGTTTTGGTGGGCAATGATGGTGCCAGTGAAACCTATGTGGCAAGTAAAATAAAAAACTGCGAAGAAATAGGTTTTAAGAGTAGTTTTTACCGGTTTGATGCAGCTACCGATGAAGCCACGGTGATTAATAAAATCCAGGAATTAAATAATGATAAAGCCGTGGACGGCATACTGGTACAATTGCCTTTGCCAAAACATATCAGCGAAGAAAAAATTATAAACATCATCAACCCTGCAAAAGATGTAGATGGATTTCATCCGGTTAGTGTAGGAAAAATGGTGCAGGGCTTACCAGGTTTTGTTTCGGCAACGCCTTATGGCATCATGCTTATGCTGGAACATTACAAGATAGATACCGCCGGTAAACACGCAGTGGTTATAGGCCGCAGCAATATTGTAGGAAGACCCATAAGTGTTTTATTAAGTCAGAATACCAACCCGGGTAATTGCACCGTAACCCTTTGCCATAGCCGCACACAAAATTTAAAAGAAATTTGTTTGCAGGCAGACATCATTGTAGCCGCCCTGGGAAAAGTTGCTTTTCTTACTGCTGACATGGTAAAAGAAAATGCGATCGTTATTGATGTGGGTATTACAAGAGTGGCCGATACTACAAAAAAATCAGGCTTTGCTATTAAAGGTGATGTTGACTTTGAAAATGTAGCCCCCAAGTGCAGTTACATAACACCTGTACCTGGTGGGGTAGGATTGATGACCATTGCGGCGCTGTTAAAAAATACTTACACCGCATGTGTCAGCCCCTAAAGACGACCTGGCCAAAGCGCAAAATAATTAATAATTAATAATCAATATTGAGTTCTCTAACAAACGATACACTACAACTCTTGCCCGTGATGGAGCATTTTTATACCATCCAGGGTGAGGGCTACCACCAGGGCCGGGCAGCTTATTTTATAAGGCTCGGGGGCTGCGATGTAGGTTGTGTATGGTGTGATGTAAAAGACAGCTGGGATGCTTCCAAACATCCGCAATACCTGCTCAGCGAAATTACAAATATGGTGATTCGTGGTGCTGCAGAAAAAAATGCTAATAATGCTGATGTATTGGTTGTGATCACCGGAGGTGAACCTTTAATGCATAACCTGGATCAACTAACTCTTTCTTTAAGAGAAAAAGGGTTTCAAACAAATATTGAAACCTCCGGCTCCAGTTCCTTAAGTGGATACTGGGACTGGATCTGCCTATCTCCCAAAAAATTTAAAGCAGCATTGCCGGAAGTAATTGAAAAAGCAGATGAATTAAAAGTAGTAGTATTTAATAAATCAGATTTTGAATGGGCAGAAAAATATGCCGCACAGGTAAAACCCGGTTGCCGTTTATACCTGCAGGTTGAGTGGGATAAAAGAGAAACAGTAATGCCCCTTATAATTGATTATGTAAAGCAACATCCGCAGTGGCGGATCTCAGTGCAAATACATAAGTATATTAACGTGCCATAGATAGAAGGCTTACAACCGTACATTTTTTGCTTTACTACTTTCCCATTTAATCTGTTATTTCAAGTACCCCAAACCGCATAGATCGTTTTATATATTTCATCAGTGCAGCGCTCACAATATATTTATTTCCCTCAATTAGGGACAAAGAAGCCGGCCTGAAAATATAATCCTCCTCTTTCTGATCAATAACATTCTTTCTCGTCATCTTTCCGTTTGCATCTACCGCCGCCATTACCAATACGGAGCGGTTAAAATTCGTCACCGTTTTACCATTCTGCTCATCCTCACCATTCCTGCTGTTATCGTTAAAAAGCAGGATCAGTTTATCATTATAAGTAACAGTTGCTACTCCCAGGAAAAGCCATCCATTTTTCATAGTTTGCTTTTTAGGAATACGGGTAAATGTTACTTTTTGCGCGCTATTTATATTGGCCACTATAAGATCACCATATGTATAAAACTGGTCATTCTGGATAGGTGAAGTGTAATAGTATTCCATTAACACATCAGTAGATCCATTGTTCCTGACGGATATATTGCGCAGATAAAATTCCCGGTGCAGTCCCGGATCCTTTTCATTTTCACTTGCCATTTTGTGCTCAGCACTCGCAGCAATTATTTGTACAGGAATATCCTTGAATACTGTTTTGGAAACAGTTTTATTATCGGCCAAAATTGTGGAATAAAAAATACCCGCAATATTACCGTCATACTTTTTTTGAGTCATCCCCGTAATACTTACATTATCATCCTTATCAATATTCAGCCGGGCATCTTTTACGAAATTATTATTCAGATCGATATTTATTTCAAGGGGAGTAGTTATTAATTTATTTAAAAAGAGCATTTTTACAGTGTATGCAGGAACTATTACACCATCCATTTTTTTATAGGCGTTGCTTACACCTTCATCGTAATTCCGGATAGCCATACAGGCTGTTGCATCATTCTTAACTCCAAAATCATAAAACCCCACATTAATATCGCTGTAAGGCATTGTAACCTCGTTTTTCCAGAGAGTGGTAAGATCATTACTATAAACCGCTGCAAAAAAAATCTGTGGTTTTTTATTGTTTGCTTTACCTTCTGCCAGCAGCATTATTTTTGATTGATCGGCAGATTGCCTTAACGGTGGCAGGCCCGACCCTGTTGCCGGTTCAGAATAATACTGCCCCATATTAACAGTTTTTTCTACGCCAAGTGTTTGTTGATTGATTTCGACTCCGTACAGCGCGGTCTCTTTAGAAGACTTTTTGTAATCATGATAGAAATAAAATATTTTCCGGCCCACTTTTCTCAGAAAACCGGGTTGGGGATTATCACCGGTAAGCGTGATCCTGGTTTCTTTTTCGGTTTGCATACTCCCATTAACTAAAAGGAGTTCAGGAAAATAATTATAGCCCGAAATTCCTGTCTTGACTATCATACGCAACACAATAATATTACCATCGCCCAGCTTTACGGCCTCCTCGTAATCGTTTTTGAAAGCCGTATTTTCGCCATATACAAAGCTGGCATTTTGTGCAACGGAGTTAAAAGACAGGAAAAAAGTTAATAGGGACAGGATAATCGGTGAAATTTTCATAATTATAAAAATAGGAGAAAATTTTTATTTCAGACTGATATTTTAGGCCGCCTCTACTGTTAGCTTTCCAACTTACTTAGCAAAGTTTTGACAAGTCGTGAAATCCTGGTAACTCAATCCGAAATTCCGGCAGTCTGGTAACAATTACATTCTAAAAGTAGTTTTAACACTCCCGCAATACATATCCTCCCAAATGGTTTTATCTTCATAGGCACAAACAACCCCGCATGAAGCAAACACGCCCGAAAAAATATTTCCTACTTCTATTCTTATATATACTTGTCTCTATCCCTTTTGTTACAAATGCCCAATGGTACGACCCTGAAAAAGTAAATAAAAAAGCGGGGGAAATTTATGGACAGGCTTACGAAGCTGCACAAAACGCGGAATATACCAATGCTATTAAATTACTGAACGATGCATTAAAGCTGGAACCAAAATTTGTAGATGTTTATTTGTCCCGTGCCGGCATGTATGCCAACATGAAAAATTACAAAGCCGCTGTTACAGATTTTGAAACAGCCCTACAGATGGATGCCGTTTACTCCAATACTTACTTACTCCCCTACGCTATTTCGCTTGCAGGTACCGGAAATTTTACAAAAGCACTTGAAGCAGTCAATAAATTTTTACAAACACCTGGCATTAACGAACAAAGCACCAAAGCTGGCAACTATCGTAAAAAAAGTTTTGAATTTGCTGTTGCCTACGATCAAAAACTAAAAGACAAAGGCATTACCAATTATGTTTTTTCGCCAAAGAATTTAGGGGATGTTATTAATTCCGAAGCATTGGAATATTTTCCTTCATTTACAATTGACGGAAGCAGGATGATCTTTACAAGAAGGGTAAACAACGATGAAGATTTTTATGAAAGCAACTATACCAATGGCGGATGGAGCAAGGCAGCTCCCCTTGCAGGAAAGATTAATACCAACCTCAACGAAGGCGCACAAAATATTTCGCAGGATGGTGAATGGCTGATCTTTACAGGCTGTAATTATCCTGAAGGTGCGGGCAGTTGCGACCTGTACATTGCCTATAGAACTAAAAACGGCGGCTGGACGGAAGCGGAAAATATGGGCCCTTCGATCAATACAGAATTCTGGGAGTCCTCGCCATCATTAAGTCCTGATAAAAGACATTTGTATTTTTCAAGCAATCGTTTGGGTACCCTGGGCGGAAAAGATATATGGATGAGCACCAGGTTGCCGAATGGGAAATGGGGAACAGCTGTAAATCTTGGCCCAACCGTAAATACAAAAGCAGATGAAGGCTGTCCATTTATACATGCAGATAATCGAACCCTGTACTTTAACAGCAACGGGCATGAAGGGTATGGATTAACAGATCTTTTTTTAAGCAAAAAACAAACAGATGATAGCTGGGGAAATGCTCTTAACCTCGGATACCCTATCAATACTATTGATGACGAGGGATCACTTATTGTTACCTCTGACGGTGAAACTTCCTACTTTGCCAGTGATGGTATGGATACCAGGGGTGGGTTAGATCTTTACAGTTTTATTATGAGGGATGATGTTAAGGCAAATCGCACGCTGTGGGTTAAAGGAAAAGTATTTGATAAAAAAACGAATGCAGGTCTGCCTTCTTCTGTTGAACTAACGGACATCAATACCCGAAAATTAATTTCCAAATTGCAAACAGACGAAGAAGGCAATTACCTCGTTACCCTACCTGTTGGAAAAGATTATGCCTTTAATGTAAACAGGAAAGGTTACCTGTTTTATTCTGACAATTTTTCCATGAAACCGGATCACAACGATTCCTCGCTTACAGTTAATATTCCATTGCAACCCATTGAAGCGGGGGCAATGGTGGTGCTAAAAAACATTTTCTTCGACAGTAAAAAATGGGAACTGAAAGAAGAATCAAAAACAGAACTCAACCAGGTGGTTTTATTAATGACAGAAAACCCGCAAGTAAAAATACAGATAAGCGGTCATACAGATAATGTAGGCACCGGAGCGGATAACCTTGCCTTGAGTAACAACCGGGCTAAGGCCGTCATCACTTATTTTCAACAAAATGGCATTGATATAAAAAGATTGAGTTCAAAAGGATTCGGCGCCACCAAACCTGTTGCCGGAAATGATACAGCATCAGGCAAAGCACAAAACAGGCGAACTGAATTGAATATTATTTCTAATTGACTTCGAAAGGATTTCCCGCGGATTTACGCAGATTAAAAACTCCGCTATAAATTTTGCACCTAATCAATTTCCGCGGAAAATAAAAGGGAAAAAGAACAGCTAAAAAAGGGGGCTCATCATTTATGTTCCCGCTGCGGAATTTTTATTTTTGCCGTCAATTCTTATCCCACGGCTTTATGAACAACGACCTGCTCTATCAAATTGCCCTTACACGTGTACCTAATATAGGAGATGTACATTCCAAATCGCTCATTGGCATCTATGGAAAAGCGGAAGCAGTTTTTAAAGCACCTAAAAAAGAACTGGAAAACCTGGAAGGGATCGGAAAAATAAGGGCGGCAGGCATTAAAAAATACAATGACTTTAAAAATTGTGAGCCAGAGATTGCATTCATTGAAAAATACAAAATTCAGCCGCTGTTTATCGACCAGGAAGCCTATCCAAAACGGCTATTGAATTGTTATGATAGCCCTGTGTTACTTTACTACCGCGGAAATGCGGATCTTAACGCCGATAAGATCATTTCAGTGGTGGGTACCCGCAACCATTCTGAATATGGCAAACAGGTGTGTGAAAAACTGGTGGAAGAACTGAGTGAAGAAAATATATTGATAGTAAGTGGCCTTGCCTTTGGCATCGATACCATTGCACACAGAACTGCTTTAAAAACCAATTTAAATACGGTAGGCGTTTTGGCTCACGGCCTCGACAGAATGTACCCACATCAAAATAAAAGCCTGGCAAAACAAATGACGGAGCAGGGTGGACTGCTCACCGATTTTTGCAGTGGCACTAAACCCGATAAACAGAATTTTCCCAAACGCAACCGGGTGGTTGCCGGTATTTGCGATGCCCTTATCATTATAGAAAGCGGAAAAAAAGGCGGATCTCTCATTACCGCCGAACTGGCCAATAGTTATAATAAAGACGTTTTTGCTATCCCGGGCAGAACCATTGACAATAAAAGCGAAGGTTGCAATTATCTTATACAGCATAACAAGGCATCCCTTATAACAAACGCTGCCGACCTGATGCAACTCATGAACTGGAAACTACAGCCTAAAAAAAAGAGAACACAACAAAAACAATTATTTATAGAATTAACTGCCGATGAAAGAAAACTGGTGGAACTACTCCAAAGCCGGGGAAACTGCAGTATTGATGAGCTTTTTTTAAAAGCCTGCATTAGCAGCAGTTCTATGGCTGCAG
>JACMKX010000019.1 GCA_014379905.1 Ferruginibacter sp.
ACTGGTCTTCTATATCGCCAATATAAGCTGATGTTTGATATGTTGGCGGTATTGCACCCAGCCAGGCATTGTTTACTCTTGGGTCAAAATTTAAAAATCCTTTTGCATCAAGATAACCCCCGGCTTTTAGGCCATTGTAAATTTCTGTAGATGCGGTTATACTAATATTTGGTGCAATGGTAAATCTTGCCGGATACAAAGGTGTGGGGTCATTGATATTAAAAGCTGAACCAATACCTCTTGCCGCTAATTTATCGTAATTGGCTTTTGCGGTAACAAGCCGGTTTGGGTCTTCGGTTAAGTCTTTTGCAGCCATATTCCAGATAATGGGTACTGTTGATTGATCAAACACCTGGTCAATACCACCAAGGCAATACAGTGCGCCTGCATTATAATTCTTTAAGGCGGTGATGATACTGCAAAATCCGCTACCCTGGCTCATACCCACGCCATAGAGTGGTTTGCCTGCTACAATAACACCGCTCGTTTGCAGGGTGTTTAGAATAATATCAATGTTGGCAATATCTACACTTGTAGCAGTGGCATCCCATCTTTTATTGACCCTGTCTTTGCTTTCAGTAATCACCAAAGCGTAGCCGTTTTTTGCTGCATATTTGCAAAACTCCAGGTTTTCTAAATTAGCGGCTGTCCAGCCGGTGGCGCTGCCACCAGCACCATGAAAGGGCAAAATAATACCACGGTAAGTAGCAGGAAGATAATAGTAAACCTGGCTGCCATTAATTATAGTACTGGTAAAAGTGATGGGTGTGATAGTTTTGTAAGTAGCTGTAACCGTAATATTCGCTGATGGCATTTTTAGTGTTGTTCTCCATTCATTGACGTTTTTAAGTGTGCTCACATCACCCACCCATTTGTCAAATACCTGGTTGGTAGCAGTAGCGTTTGAAAAAATAAAGACACTATCGCCCGCTTTATAGCTGTCTGAGCCGAAACCCAGGTTTACCTCTAGAGAAAAAGCGACTGGATTTATAGGAAAACTATCAGTGGTTGACTTTTTGCAAGCCATCAAGGAGAGCATCGCAAAAAAGGGAATTAGATTTTTCATATATTAAATGAATAAAATTGGAATAAAATCCGATATAGACTGGAAAGAGTAAATTTTACAGGTAAACGAATTAATTTATTAAAAGTTATTTGTTCCGCCTGTTAAAATTTGACGGCCAATCCCCCGTTCAAAATATATTTTCCGTAACCCGCTTCTAAAAACAAACCAGCATTTTTACTTAGTGTAAACTTCGCTCCCAAACCAACCTGGTAAGCAAAATCTGCAGGTATGGTAGGAGGGTTTAATTTATTCCCATCTATATCTGTATAATTTTGTTCCCATGCATTTACGCCAATGGCTGTTCTGATATACGGCGATACCTTTTTACCAGCCGGGATGTATCGAACAAAGTTCAACATAAAACTCCAGTTGCGTAAGGAGCCCGAAAGAGCAGGTGCATTGCTATAATCGTAAAAAGGCATAGATACAGTGCCATGTGTTACCAGCAAACCAACACTGGACTTCCGGCTAAACTGGTAATCTATGGAGCCGGTAAAAGGGCCTGTTTGCGATGCAGTTCCTTTATACAAATTATAAAATTCCGGAAATTGATTTTTGTCCAGGTTGGGAAAACCATATCCCAAAGAAATATTTAAGGTGGGTTCAAATTTGGGAAGGTTTTGTTTTAGCCTTTTCAATTTGTTTTGTTGCCCTTGCCGGCCAACTCTCCTGTTAAAAACCTGGGCATCGGATGTTGCGTACATTGTAAACGTTGCAATTAATAAAAGCAATTGTTTTGTAAACATAAAATATAATTTTTCATTTGATCTAAAAATGAACGGCCGGTTTAACGGCCTGCTGATTATAAACAGATATTTTTAAATTTGACAAAGCAATAATTTAAAGCCATCATTATCAGGGTAATTCATTGGGATTATTTTCCTTTCTAAAATCATTTTATAGTGCGATGCCGGTACCACAACTCCATCCCTCCCAGATGTTGCCACCCTCACTGGGCACCACAATATTGTATAATAAAAACACCTCGCTGCTGTTACCATAAAAAAATTCGGGATCGAGCTTTCTGGCTGCCATGCCATTATCGCAACGCTTCCTGCTACCATCCAACCCCCATACCCAGATAGAAGCTTCCGTTTGCAATGGCGGGCTCACTTTATCTTTTTGCTGATGAAGAGAGAAATATGATTGAGTACCTCCTTTGGCAACAAATGGCTCAATAGAATATAAATAGGGGTGGTTGGAAGAAGGATCTACAGTAATGGTTTTTATGCGCTCCCAAAAATTACCGCCGTTCCAACGATAATATTTACCTGGCCGGAACTAATATCAACAGGCTGTTTAAAATAATGCCTGCTGGGTAGGTTTCTATACTGGCGGTTACCGGAGAGCCAGGGGCACAGGATGGGGCCACCTGCCACCGCAACTTTTACCGGCCCCAATGGCATTGCAGCCGATCCATCGGGTAATGTGTTGTAAATATCAGAATCGGTGAGTAAGCGCTTGCGCAGGATTGTATCACTTAAAAAAATTGTAACGTGATTTGAAGGTGGAACTGCTTAACCGGTTGTTCGACTTCGTTTTAGTTTTAAAAGATTTAAACCATATCCATTTTTCAATGTCAAAATTAAAAACCATGTGCCAAAAATTAATTGTTTTATTCCTAGCCCTTTCATTATTCAGTTGTAAAAAAGAAGATACTCCCAAACCCCCGATTGATGTAAACCTTCCTCCGCTGCTGGAACAATCTGTTTCACCGGTTACCACGGACGCTGCTATCAATATTTTTACTGACAATCATTATGTGTATTTTAAACGGGACATTACCTCATTAAACATACTTTGCATATTTCTCCCGGGCTCAGGGGCAAAGCCGGAAAACTATAAACTATTTGTACAAAAAGCCGGCAACATGGGTTATCATGCTTTTGGACTGATGTACCCCAACCCCAATGGCATTTACAACAATGGCACCTGCGAAACAAGCCCCGACAATGATTGCTTCTACAAACTTCGCCTGGAAACCATGCGTGGCACAAATGAGAGTACACTGATAGATATAAATGCTGC
>JACMKX010000148.1 GCA_014379905.1 Ferruginibacter sp.
AGAAAGCCGGGCATGTGCCAAGAGAAAATGCGGCGCCGGTAAAAGCTGCTACAGTTGCAAAAAAAACTGTTTTAAAATCCGCAGATACAAAAACTACTGACATACCCATGCCGCTCAATAAATTCCTGGCACATTGCGGTGTTGCTTCGAGGAGAGAGGCGGTGACTTTTATAACAGAAGGAAAAATAAAAGTAAATAAAGCCGTAGTTACAGAACCAGGATATAAAGTTCAGCCAACCGACGAAGTAATCTTCAATGGCAAAAAATTATTTGTAACGAAGAACCTGGTGTATATACTGCTTAATAAGCCGAAAGATTATATTACTACTACCGATGATCCGCAGGGAAGAAAAACGGTATTACAACTAATACAAAAAGCCACCGAAGAGAGAGTATATCCCATTGGCCGTTTGGATAGAAACACTTCTGGTGTATTGTTGCTAACCAATGACGGCGACCTTACACAAAAATTATCGCACCCCAGCTATGAAATAAAAAAGATCTACGAAGTAAAGCTGGATAAGAATTTAACCAAAACACATTTCGACGAAATAATAGATGGCCTCACTTTAGAAGATGGAAAAATCTATGTAGATAGCCTGGCATATGCAGACAGCAAAGACAAATCAATTATAGGCATTGAAATTCACAGTGGCCGCAACCGTATCGTTAGACGCATATTTGAAAGCTTAGGATATGATGTAAAAGGGTTGGACAGAGTTATGTATGCAGGACTTACAAAAAAGAATGTAGAACGTAGCAAGTGGAGATATCTTAGTGACAAAGAAATACGCCTGCTTAAATACATGAATGAAAGCAAGGTAAAAAAAGGAAATAAAGAAAACGTTGCACAACCTGTGGCCATACCAGCACCAAAAGAGGTAAAACTTACCAGCCGGGAAATTTCCGAAGCCATTGGCGAAAAAGTACCTGAACCTAAAAAGATGGTGGTACAAAAAGAAAAGAGAGAGAAGAAGCCTCCGGTTCCCAGGAAATTTAAAACACATAGCGAAAAGAAAAAACATAGAAAATAATTGGCCAGGCAAAACTATTCCATCGTTTTTGAGAATGATGATTTTGTTGCTATCAACAAACCTTCCGGTATGCTTACTATACCTGACAGGATGCAATCTGAAAAATCATTAAAAGATATGCTGATTGAGAAATACGGCAGCATATTTACTGTTCATCGTTTAGATAAAGATACCAGCGGATTGGTACTTTTCGCAAAAAATGAGATTACCCATAAATTCCTCAATACCGTTTTTGAAGAACGCAAAGTCGAGAAATATTATGTAGGAATTGTAATAGGTATGCCTGTTGATGAAAGCGGTTTAATAGATGCTCCCATCATGGAACACCATGCCAATAAAGGATTAATGGTGGTGCATACAAAAGGCAAACCCTCACAAACAGGGTATGAAGTACTCGAATCCAATAAACATTATTCGCTCGTTTCTTTTAAATTGCATACCGGACGTACACACCAGATAAGGGTGCACAGTAAAAACATTGGGCATCCGCTGGCATGCGACCCTTTGTATGGAGATGGCAAACCCATTTTATTGTCTTCTATAAAAAAGAAATTCAACCTAAGTAAACAGGAGGAAGCAGAAAGACCTATGATTAGCAGGCTGGCTCTGCATTCTTATAAGCTGAAATTTACAGATGAACATGGGAAAGAGATGCAACTTGAAGCGGAGATCCCTAAAGAGTTCCGGGCGCTGATGACGCAGTTGAAGAAGAACTAACCAGAACCGGAAACCCCGAAACCCCTGAATCCCCTGAAGGGGACTTTACCGAAGCAAAGATAAAAGCGTAAATAAAAGCGAATACCAAACCCATCTTCGCTTTTCTATTCTCAATAATCAATTCCACCTTTAGGGGATTAGGGGGTCAGATATCCGGTTGTGGCGTATACCTCAAATAAGGTTTGATCACATTCACCCCTTTCTCAAATTTTTTGATAGCGTCTTCGGTAGTGGTAGCAGGCACTACAATTACATCTTCGCCATTCTTCCAGTCGGCCGGAGTGGCTACTCCATATTTGGCAGTTAACTGCAGAGAATCTATAACACGCAATACTTCATAAAAATTCCTTCCTGTAGATGCAGGATAAGTGAGAGAAAGCTTCAGCAATTTATCGGGGCCAATTACAAACAGGGAACGAACTGTTGCAGTGGCAGATGCATTTGGATGGATCATATCATAGAGGTTGGCTACTATCTTTTCCTCATCTGCAATAATTGGAAAATCAACGGTACAGTTTTGCGTTTCATTGATATCATTGCGCCAGCCCAAATGTTTGTCTAAGGGATCTACACTTACTGCCAGCACTTTTACATTGCGTTTTGCAAACTCCTCCTTTAATAAAGCTGTTCTGCCTAATTCTGTAGTACACACAGGCGTATAATCTGCCGGATGAGAAAATAAAACACCCCAGCCATTTCCCAGGTAGTCATAAAATTTTATCGGCCCTTCTGTGGTTATCGCCTCAAAATCGGGCACTGTATCTCCTAATCTTAAACTCATTGTAATAAATATTTAGACAATAAAGATACTACTACTCTATCGATTAAGTAGAGTAATAGTCAATAATTATTAATTACTGATTATTAATAATTTAAATATCCCGGGTATGACTATGCTATCTCCAACGCCTGTAAAATATCTGCCAGTATATCTGTGTGGTGTTCGAGGCCAACAGATATACGAATAAGGCCGGGTGTGATATTAACAGCCTGTCTTTCTTCTGCTGTTAGTTTTGCGTGTGTAGTACTTGCGGGGTGAGAAGCTATACTCCTGGTGTCTCCAAGGTTGGCTGTAAGCGACAATAATTGCAACGCATCCAGGAACCTGCGGCCTGCATCCAGTCCGCCTGTTATTTCAAAACAAACAATGCCTCCGCCATTATCCATTTGGTTAATGGCAATGCCGTGTTGAGGATGGCTTTTTAAAAAAGGGTATTTTAATGATGCAATTTTAGGATGCCCTTCCAATACTTTTGCAATCTGCAAGGCATTTTTTGCGTGGCGCTCCATACGCACATCCAGTGTTTCCAGGCTCTTACTCAATACCCAGGCACTAAAAGGGGATAATGCCGGGCCAGTACTCCGGCAGAACAAATAAATATCATTGATCAGTTCTTTTTTACCCACCACCACACCACCTAATACCCTTCCCTGTCCATCGATCCACTTGGTAGCGCTATGTGTTACAAGGTCAGCTCCAAATTCAATTGGTCTTTGCCCCAGAGGAGTGGCAAAACAATTATCTACATTCAATAAAATTTTGTGTTTTTTCGCCAGCTTCCCAATCATTTCCAGGTCGATGATATCC
The DNA here is from genome assembly GCA_014379905.1 of Ferruginibacter sp. GTDB lineage: Bacteria > Bacteroidota > Bacteroidia > Chitinophagales > Chitinophagaceae > Ferruginibacter. The sequence goes on from JACMKX010000148.1 coordinate 3,340, forward strand.
AGCCCCGGATTGGTAGGGGTTTCTAAAAAGATCATCCTGGTATTGGGACGAATAGCCGCTTCCCATTCAGCCGGGGAAGCCCCCGCGGCAACATAGCTATATTCAATGCCAAAGTTGGGAAGGTATTTTTTTATGACGGTGTGTGTACTACCGAAAATGGAACTGCAGCTCAGTAAATGATCTCCCTGTTTAAGCAATGCCATAAAGGAACCAAATACTGCACTCATGCCGGAGGCTGTTGCAAAGCCGGCTTCTGCTCCTTCCAGCGCTACCATCTTATCAGTAAATTCCTGTACAGATGGATTTACAAAACGGCTATAAATATTAGCATCGTTTTCATCCGCAAAAGCTGCACGCATATCTTCGGCATTATTAAAACAAAAACTGCTGGTAAGGAATATGGGGGTGGAATGTTCCATTTCATTTGTTCGTTCTGTTTGCGTCCGGATAGCTCTTGTAATGGGATGAAGCATGGTAGTTAAATTATTAGAATTGAAAAAAATGTATACAAATTTACCAAAGCAAGCCCTTACTTTGCAAACAGATTAAAATGAAACAACATTTTGTACATAGTGAAGCATTTGTTTTGGAGAAAGGTGGATCGCTTCCCCGGTTGGAAATTACCTATGAAACCTATGGTAAAAAAAATGCAGATGGTTCTAACACAGTATGGATATGCCATGCATTAACTGCCAATGCTGATGCAACAGACTGGTGGCCCGGGTTTGTAGGAAATGGTTTTGCTATTGACCCGGAAAAGTATTTTATCGTGTGTGCCAATATCATTGGTTCATGTTATGGAAGCAGTGGCCCGCTGAGCATCAATCCCGCCAATAATGAGCCGTACTATAGCAGCTTTCCCGAGGTAACCATCAGAGACATGGTAAAAGCTCATATCCTATTGCGCAAACAATTGAACATAGAAAAAATTCACCTGTTGATTGGTGGCAGTATGGGTGGTTACCAGGCATTGGAATGGGCATTGATGGAACCGGGCAATATTGAACGACTGTTTTTATTAGCCACTTCACCCAAGGAAAGCGCCTGGGGAATTGCGGTACATACTGCGCAGCGCCTGGCTTTAACAGCTGATGCTACCTGGAAAGACAGCAACGCTGCTGCTGGCAAAAATGGAATCAAAGCTGCCAGGGCCATTGGCATGCTTACTTACCGCAATTATAATATCATGGTAAAAAAGCAAACAGATACAGATGCTGAAAAATTAGATAAATTTTTAGCCGAATCCTATATTCAATACCAGGGAGATAAGTTAGCGGCACGCTTTAATTCCTACAGTTACTGGCTGCTCACAAGGGCGATGGATTCGCATCATATTGCCCGTGGCAGAAAGGAGCATGTGGACAGCGTGCTCAAAAAAATTAAACAACCAACGCTGCTAATTGGAATTAGCAGCGATATACTTTGTCCATTAGCAGAGCAACGTCATATGGCCGCAAATTTATCCAATGCCCGGTTGATTGAAATAGATTCAGAATATGGACATGACGGATTTATGGTAGAAACCGAAAAAATAACAGAGGCCTTCACGCAATGGATCACACATTAATTCTATTTATTTAATAATCCATCCACCGTGATGGCAGCATAATACAAGGCTCCAATAGTGGGGCCGCCGGCATACTGATACCTGCGGTTATTAAAAATATTTGTTCCCCCTACTTTAATGGTAGATTTTACTTTGGGCACACGGCAAGTAATTTGTGCGTCAATATTATTAATCGTTGCTACATTTCCTGATACCAATGGGCTCTCCCATAAAAAATTATCCTGCCATTTCCATACAACATTAAAACCTATATTCCTGGTTACGGCCCTGTTGCCAAAGGAAACATTGCTTGTAAACCGCGGTGTATTGAAGCCGGTTATAAAAAGATCGGGGCTATCATTGCCTTTAATTTTGTTGAAATTAAAATTGCCCGAAACGGTAAAAGTTTTATAGAAATTATAAGTTAACCCAACAGAGGATCCATAGGTTGTGTATTTATTATTGGCGTTTGTATAAACCCTGTATCGTTCCTGGCCTTTGCTTGCGGCATTGCCATTGGCAGCAGTGGTTGCATCCCTGTTGCGGTCGATCATTGCTATCACGGCGGCGTCAGAACCTATTGTTTCAGCTTTTGGAACAAATACCTGCACCTGTCCTAAAAATCCGTCATAAATATTTATGTAAGCATCAATATCTATAAATATTTTATTGTCAAGCAATGCGGCTTTGTATCCTATTTCAAAAGAATTGATTCCTTCCGGTTTTCCATCAGGCAAATTGCCAGCTACAAGCAAAGCCCTGTTTGCCAATGCCGCAGAATCTGTATTGCCTGCCTGGCGAACTGCAGCATTAAAGGCGGCAACAGAAGGCTGCGTATAACTATTTTCTCTGTAGCCTAATCCTTCGTTAATGATGGGCAAGATACCTACCCGCTTAACTCTTCCATTGTTTACATAAGACAAAGCTTCAAACAAAGCCGGGAAACGATATCCCTGCTGAAAGGTAAACCGGAGATTGTGTTTTTCTGCAAGCGTGTAAACAACCGCAATGCGTGGTGTAAACTTAGTGCTGAAATCAGGATTGTAATCGGCCCTCAACGAACCCCAGAGTTTTAACTTGTCTTCAAAGAATGTTTTTGTGAGTTGTACAAATCCACCAAATTTTTTGTAGTAAGTTTTTTCGCCAAAACTTCCATCTGCCAGCTGTTTATTGCGATCGGCAATGGGTCGCTTGAAATCTACAAAATTATTTCCATCTGGGATCAGTTCATAAACTCTTGCATCAACCCCAATTAGTAAATTAAAACATTTTACTTTTTCTGTTAAATCCCACTGGCCCTCTACGTGATACAAATTACTTTTTTGTAGGAGCGCTGCGCCCCCCGTTGCTGGTGCATCGGGAATAGCAGAAGACTTAATATCCCAATTATTTATTTTGATAATAGAATCCCTCACCCTGTTAAAGCGATCGGTACCTGGCACTACCCGGCTGGCATCAGCCTGCTCCCTGGCATACCTGGTTGCTTCTGCCAGGTACGCTGAACGAAGGGTGGTATCACCACGGGCAGTCATAAATGCATTCAAAGCAGTTTTGTACCTGGCGCCCCATACACTGGCACTGCCTCCGGAATATAAGTCCAGATTATCGGCCAGGGGTTTTACATTATAAGAATCGCCGGAATTTTCTATGGAGGTATATGCTTTCACCGTAAAGTTTTTTGCCTTAAATTCCAGCTGGTGATTTTGAACAATCACATTATCCAGTTTTATCTTATTGCCTCTCTGAAATAAGCCATCCATTTTTCCAAAACGGTAAGAATAGCTTAGTTGTGTATGGGTATTTATTTTATAATACACAGATCCATCCAGTTTTAAATTATCCACTTTAGGATCTACCAGGTCTTTTTCCCAATAGCCTGTGCGTGCCACTACCAAAGTTCTGTTGGCAACAGCATCAATTTTTAAACCTGTTATAGAAACGGTATTACTTAATTGCAAAGCATCATCGCCATATTTATTCCATCCATCGTAAACAGCGTTATCAGCACCGCTCAATACAGGATACGACGGGTTAGCCGTATTCCTGTTATTGAGATTTTGATCCAATCTTGTATCCGAAATCCAGTCCACCGCCTGCAGATAACTTGCGTTGACCTTAAAGGCAAATTTATTGTTAAAGGCCTTTGCAAACCGGATGGCAGTTTCTGTTAATAGAGCCGGGGCATGATCAGTTCCATCGACATGATTTACACCAGTTCTCTGAAAAACACTCAAACCCTGCGTTGTAAATGGATTTTTTGTTATAAGATTGCTCATGCCGTTAATTGCATTCATACCATAAAGCGCCGATGCAGCCCCGGGCGTGATCTCTATACTTTGGATATCCAGTTCCGTTGGACCAATTGCATTGCCCAGGGGCACTCCTAAGGTTGCGGCCTGCATATCAATTCCATCTACCAGTTGCATAAAGCGAAAATTGTTAGGAATGTTAAACCCCCTTGTATTCGGCACTTTAAAAGTGATAGATGAGGTTGTAAGCTGTACTCCTTTTACATTTCCCAGGGCATCGTAAAAACTTGAGGCGGGCGTTTCCTTTAAGGCGCGAATGTCAAGTTTATCCACGCTTACAGGCGATCTCAGGATTTTTTCTGAAGTACGGCTGGCCGTTACTACTACTTCATTTGCCAAAAATGTATGGGTGGTTAATTGTATGGCCAGCTTGGATCCGGCGTTCTTTATTTCCATTTCCTGTGGGCTAAACCCTACAGAACTAATGACCAGTTTAAAAGGAAATTTCTGATTAATAACCAGCGAAAATCTTCCCAGAGAATCTGACGATGTGCCATTACCGGCACCCTTCACCGTTATACTCGCACCAATAAGGGGCTCCTGGTTTTCTCCTACCACCCTTCCACTTAAAATTGCGCTGCCATTTAGTTGGGCTTGTGCAAAAAAAGGCAATAATGCCAAAAAAACCAATACAATATTTCTTTTCATACAGTTAGCTTCCGGCTTTGCAGATTTCTTTAAAAAATAAATGGCATGACTTGCAACCGTAAAAAAGAACCGGCGCAATTACTAATCCGCCGTGCCTTTTAAAGTACAAATATATTGGAAAATACTTTTAGTCCATAAAATTAGTAGACTATTAAAATAAAAAAATCTACAAAAGCTGTATCAGTATTTTACTGCTCCATATAATAACCAGTGTTCCTAATAATATAAAAGAGGTTTTGCGGGGAAGTTTCCCGGTAAGTTTCGCAGCAAGCGGGGCAGCCAGCATACTACCAATGATCAGTGCAATGATTACTTTCCAGTGCGTAACACCCATCATTAAAAAGAAACTAAAAGCGCTGGCAAGTGTTACAAAAAATTCCGTAAGGCTTACTGAACCAATAACATACTTTGGGTTACGTCCGTTAGATATCAGCGTGGTGGTAACAATAGGTCCCCATCCTCCCCCGCCCACCGAGTCTAAAAAGCCGCCTGCACCGGCAAGGATACCATGGCGTTTGAAATTTTTCTTCTGCTGCTTGCGGAAAACATTGATTATTATTTTCAGACCAAGAAACAATGTGTAGCAGGCCAGTAGCGGTCGCATCCATTTCAATTCTCCATACGTTGACAATAAAATTGCCCCGGCAACTGCTCCCAGTACACCAGGTATGACCAAAGCTTTAAATAATTTTTTGTTAACGTTACCAAATTTGTAGTGACTATAACCTGAAGCACCACTTGCAAAAACTTCTGCTGTGTGAATACTACCGCTGATAGCCGGCAAACTCGCACCCGATGACAACAATATAGTTGCGCTCGTAAGTCCGTAACCCATACCCAGTGCACCATCCACCAGTTGTGCCATAAACCCTGCCAGCAACATTATTAAAAAATTGCCATCAATACTATAATATAAAAAAGAAAATCCTTCCCCTATTTCTTTGAAGGAAAAATAGGAAACAACGAATGCAACGATCAATATCAGCGCAAACAGCACCAGGGAAATGACCATGAATTTATTCCAGTATTTTTCGCCCGGGGGTTCTTCCGTTTCCAAAGACACCAGGTCTGTACTACTTTGCTGAAGCAATGATTCAATGGATTCATTGATCAGCCGTTTAGGCGGCCCCGTTTTATCTTTAACTATGTATTTTTTTACTTGTTTCATCTATTAAACAATCATGCAAGCCCCCACAGTAACATTGCTTGTTTCGTCAATCAATATAGCCGATCCGGCACTTCGTAATTTTTCATAAGAATCAAATAATACCGGGGAAGCCGTTTTTAAACTAATTTTTACAATATCATTCAATGACACTTTTTCCGGGGCCTCTTTTTTTTCCAGGCTATTTACATCCAGTTTGTATTCAATCTTTTTTATAACCGCTTTTGTTTTTTTATTATTTAACTGAAGCAGGTATTTATTCCCATTAACCAAAGTTTTATTGTCCATCCAGCACATCAGTAAATCGAGTTCGTTTGATTGTGTAGGAAGATCGTTGGTTTTTACAATCATATCTCCCCTGCTTACATCAAGGTCATCCTTTAAGTGAAACACTGCGCTTTGCGGAGCAAACGCTTCAGCCACTTCCTTGCCTGCCACTTCTATTTTCTCTATACTTGTTTCAACACCGGAAGGAAGCACTACCACAGCATCTCCTTTTTTATAAATACCCGAATTAATTTTACCAGCATAGCCCCTGTAATCATGCAATTCCCGTGTTTGCGGCCGGATAACATATTGAACCGGAAACCTTGCCTGCTTCAGGTCAATATCATCCTCTAATGCGATATTTTCTAAAAATTGCAACAAAGGCAACCCTGAATACCATGACAATGCAGCCGAAGGTTCTACTATATTATCACCATGTGCTGCACTCATTGGAATATAGTGCACATCATTTAACCCGATACTTTGAGCCACTTTAGCAAAATCTATAACAATGTTATTGTACACATCCTGCGAATAGTTTACAAGATCCATTTTATTAACCGCCACCACCACATGTGGAATTTTTAAAAGAGAAGCGATAATACTATGCCGTTTTGTTTGTTCTACCACCCCATTTCTTGCATCAATCAAAATAATGATCAATTCGCTGTTACTGGCTCCTGTCACCATGTTTCGGGTATACTGAATATGGCCCGGAGCATCGGCAATAATGAATTTTCTCTTCTGCGTAGAAAAATATTTATACGCTACATCAATAGTAATGCCCTGCTCTCTCTCTGCACGCAAACCATCTGTAAGCAGCGCGAGGTCTATACCCCCGGAAGTTTTATTTTTTGTTTGTTTCTCTATCGCTTCCAGCTGATCGGCCATGATAGATTTGCTGTCGTACAATAAACGACCTATTAGTGTGCTTTTACCATCATCAACGCTGCCAGCTGTTATAAATCTTAAAATGTCCATAGTTTTTTGGTTTATAGCAAGTAGCGAGTGGAGAAGCTCCCATTAACCATTTCCCACTTGCCACCCGCTTGCTAAAAATATCCATTCTTTTTTCTGTCTTCCATTGCGGCTTCACTTACTTTATCATCAATTCTTGTCTCCCCCCGCTCACTTGTTTTTGTAGCAATAATTTCATTAATAATATCTTCAATTCTTACTGCCGATGACTCTACTGCGGCGGTACAAGTCATATCGCCTACAGTTCTATAACGCACTTGTTTTACAGAAATCTTATCAGCTTCCTCCAATTGTATAAAAGGAGAAATGGCTACCAGCTGACCTTCGTACTCCAGCACTTCCCTGTTATGCGCAAAATAAATAGAAGGCAATGCTATATTTTCCCTGCGGATATAATTCCATATATCCAGCTCTGTCCAGTTGCTGATCGGAAATACCCTCACATTCTCCCCTTTGTGAATTTTACCGTTATAAATGTTCCACAATTCCGGCCTTTGCAGTTTAGGATCCCATTGCCCAAACTCATCCCTCACCGAAAAAATTCTTTCTTTAGCCCTCGCTTTTTCTTCATCTCTTCTTGCACCGCCTATACATGCGTCAAAACCAAACTCTTCAATTGTATCCAGCAAAGTGTAGGTTTGCAGCGCATTTCTACTGGCGAACTTTCCTTTTGGTTCTGTAAGTTGCCTTTCCCTGATGGTATCCTCTACCTGTCGAACAATTAATTTTTCCCCGATTTCTAATGTGAGTGCATCCCTAAAATCGAGTGCTTCTCTAAAATTGTGCCCCGTATCAATATGTACGAGGGGAAAAGGAAATTTCCCAGGACGAAATGCTTTTAATGCCAGGTGCACTAGTACTATTGAATCTTTACCACCGCTAAAAAGCAGGGCAGGTTTTTCAAATTGTGCCGCTACCTCTCTAAAAATGTGGATTGATTCAGATTCAAGCTGTTCTAAATAATCCAGTCTGTAATTACTCATTCAATATTTTTACTGATTTTTTTAATTTGTTGCATGGAGGCCGCATTCTTTTTTATTGGCATCTTCCCACCACCAGCGGCCTGCCCTGAAATCTTCGCCGGGCTTTACAGCTCTTGTACAGGGCGCACAGCCAATGCTTACAAAACCACGGTCGTGCAAAGGATTATAAGGAATATTGTTTTTAGTAATATAATCTTTTACTTCTTCGAAAGTCCAGTGAAGCAAAGGGTGATATTTTATTATTTGATTGGTTTCGTCCCACTCAAAAGTGGGCAGGTCGTGCCGGGCGGCAGAATGCTCTGCCCTCAAACCTGTTACCCATAATTTATTTCCGGCCAATGCGCGCTGTAATGGTTCTACTTTTCTTATAAAGCAACATTCTTTCCGGTTGTCGATAGATTCATAAAAAGCATTGGGACCTTTTTCCTCCACATAAGCCTGTAGTTTTTCCTGGCTGGGATAGTAAGCTTTTATTTTAGTTTGATACTTTTCGTTGCTACTGTTCCAAACAGCATACGTTTCTGAAAAAAGTCTGCCCGTATCCAATGTAAAGATGGACACCGGAATTTTATTGGACAATAACTGGTGACTGATTACCTGGTCTTCAAAACTAAAACTGCTGCTAAAAACTATTTGACCGGCAAAATGATCTGCTAAAAAAGAAAGTGTTGCTAACTCGCTTAGTCCACTATATTGGTGGATTAATTGAGAAACCAATTCTTTTCCTGAAAGCGTCATATTTTAATGCTATTTATTTAAAGGGTTTAACGTAAAGCACTTCATTGTGCAATAACATCATTTTACATCGAGGCAGGAATACTCTACCAATTAGGTAGAATAGGAGCAAATATACAGTACAATACTTAAACGACTGCCAGGGATGGAGAAATAAGGAGGCTGCAAATCAAATTATGCATAGCTTTTATATATTAATCTCAACCAATGATGACACTATAAAATTAATCTCCACAAATACAGCCCCTATTTATCATTTTAATACTTATTTTTGGTTCACATGATCTCTAAAAAAACAAAATATGCAATGAAAGCACTGGGCCACCTGGCTTCCCTGTATGGAGAAGGGCCGGTGCTGATAGCAGACATATCTGAAAAGAAAAAAATTCCTATAAAGTTTTTAGAGACCATCCTGTTACAATTGAAGCAAAAAAATATACTGGACAGTAAAAAAGGAAAAGGTGGAGGTTACTTTTTAGCTGCCAATCCAAAAAAAATATCATTGGCCGCAATTTATCGCATTATAGAAGGTCCGATAGCGCCGTTGCCTTGTGTTAGCCTTAATTTTTATGAAAAATGTAAGGATTGCAATGAAAAACATTGCGGACTAAACAGGGTAATGTTGCTGACAAGAGATGCAAATTTGAAAGTGCTGGAGAAGAAGACGGTTTATGATCTCATTGACAGGTAATATTTGGAAATGGGCCAGCTTATATAAAGCCGTTAAAAACGGGTCTGGCCTGCGGTGCTGCCCCTAGTTGGAAGAAGCCCGTTTTACAGAAATTTTCCCAAACCGGTTTTTTACATCATCGATGGCCTTGTAGAGGTCGGATTTTTTTTCTGCGTCGCTGAAAAGATTTGTTTGTATGGCATCATTGGTCAGTTCGCTAAGTCTTACTCCCAACAAACGCACCGGTGTTCCTTTTTTATACAATTTTTGAAACAGGTCTTTTACCACCGGGATGATTTCATCATCGGCACTGCTGTAAGGAATAGTTGTTTGCCTGCTGGTTGTTTCAAAATCAGGATAGCGGATCTTAACTGCAACACAACCGGCCACTTTCCCGTCCTGCCTCAATTCAAAGCAGATCTTTTCTGTTAACCTTACCATTTCTGCTTTTAAAAAAATAAGGTCCGTTGTATTTTCATTAAAAGTATTTTCACTGGAAACAGATTTTGCTTCATGGTAGGCACTAACTTCCCTGTTGTGAATCCCCTGGCTTTTTATCCAGAGATCGCCACCCGATTTACCGAGGCGTTCTTCAAGGGCTTCGGCTCCCATTTTATAAATGTCATTAATGGTAATGATCCCCATCGATTTCAATATCTCCTCCGTCTGGCCTCCAACCCCCGGAATTTCACCAACGGAGAGTGGTGCCAGAAAATCTTTTTCTTTTCCATGAGGAATTTGCAGAAAACCATTTGGTTTAGCTTTATTGGTGGCCATTTTCGCCATCATTTTATTGGATGCCAGGCCAAAGGAAATAGGAAGGCCCGTCTCTTTTATGATCTGCTCCCGCAGCTCTGTAGTCCATTTTAGCGGGTTAAAGAATTTATCCATCCCGGTGAGATCTAAATAAAATTCGTCAACAGAAGCCTTTTCAAATAAAGGTGCTTTGGCTGCGATAATATTGGTTACCCAGCGGGAATACCGGCTGTATTCACCGTAGTTTCCTTTTAAAAAAATTCCCTGCGGACAAAGTTGCAATGCTTTTTTAGAAGGCATAGCAGAATGAACACCGAACTTTCTTGCTTCGTAATTGCAGGCGGCGACCACTCCTCGTTCTTTTCCGCCAACGATTACTGGTTTACCCTTTAACGCAGGATTGTTCAATACTTCTACGGAAGCAAAGAAGGAGTCCAGGTCAAAGTGTGCGATGATGCGCATGAGTAAAGTTGAATAGTTAATAAGTTGAATAGTTATCGGCAGCAGAAACTAAACAAGGAACCAGAAACGAATTATCCATATATTTCCAGCAGGCCTTCCGGAACTTCTACGTATACTTTTTTATTTTTTTGATCCATTTTTATCAGGTTGTTTTCGTGCACAGGAATCAATGCCTCATTGCCGTTATAATTAATGGTACACAGTATCTGATGTGATTGTTCCAATACTTCTATAATCTCCCCGAGGTTATTATTCCCATCAATCAAATCATAGCCCAACATAGAGATAGGAGCAGATTTTGCAGCAAATTTTTCAAAGTCTGGTGCGGTTATCCAAACTTCTTTTGGGGTAAGCTTGCGGGCAATTTCTTTATTATCGATGCCTTCCAGTTTTATGTAAACTTCGGTATCGTTTTTTACAGAAGTGGTTTCAATGAAATAAGGCATAAAGCTATCCTTGTTCTCCTGCAGAAAAACTGTTTCGAGTTCTTTTAAGGTAGATTTTTTCCCCAGGCTATGCACGAGAACCAGTGTGCCATCGAGCCCGTGGCTGGCTGCAAATTTTCCTATTTTAAAATATTGGCTCATGCTGTATGATTGTGTTACAAAGGTATGCCTATCCCGATAATTATCGGGACGCATCGTAACTCATGTTGATAGATTTTACTAGGAGCGTAAATGAAAAAGGCCCAAAGAAAATCTTAGCCGATTCTTATTTATATTTTCCGGAACAACCCTCAAATATAACCTGCAGCAAACCTTTGAACCGGCTATCTATTTTACATTAAGCCGGGATTTCAGCAGCTGAATATCTTTTTCCCTGAAAGCGAAAGCATAAAGGGGTATTAACCGGAAATGATTCACCTCATCTCCATAGAACGCTATTATATGCAATTGTCTTTTTTATTGGCTTTATTAGTGTTATCCGGGAAAGCCTTTACGCAGGTGGGCATTGGTACAAGCAGTCCTAACAATTCGGCCATGCTGGAAATTTCCTCCCCTGACAAAGGTTTACTTCTGCCACGGCTGGCTCTCACCAACCCGTTGTTACAATAAGAAAGTGAGTGTATTATGCTGTGACGCGATTTGTGCCTGACTTCTGCTTGCGGGCACGCTGAGTAATCTCTGTAATCGGTCATAAAAATTCAGGTAATTCGTATAATTCGCTCTTCAAATTCGTGAAATAAAAAACAAAAAAGTCCCGCCAACAAAGGCAGGACTTAAAGAAGTTGTTAGGCAGAGGTAGTTTATTCTTCTGTCTTTGGTTCTTCAGAAACTTCGGGAGCAGCTTCCGCTACGGGTACCGGCGTTTCTTCAACTTTTTCTGCAACTTTTCTCGCTACAGGAACATTACTTCTATCAACACGTGCTTTTCTGTGTGCGCCTTGACGACGGGCAACATGTGAATCATGTTCTGTACTCCATTTGGTAAATTTCTCCATTGCAGTTGCTTCATCAAATAAGCCTAAGCCTACACCACGAAGTAAATGCTTAAGGTACAATACACCTTTGAAAGAAAGAATACGGCGTACAGTGTCGGTAGGTTGAGCACCTTTCTGTAGCCAATCCAACGCTTTCTGACGATCGATCTGGATAGTAGCCGGAACGGTCAGGGGATTGTAAGAACCTAGTTTCTGGATAAATTTCCCATCACGGGGACTGCGGGCATCCGCAATAACGATGAAGTAGAATGGTCTCTTTTTTGAGCCATGTCTCTGCAATCTCATTTTAACAGCCATAAAAAATAGAAATTTTCTTGGTTGTGAATAAATAGGGTTTACTGTTCCTTAAAAAAGGAGAACAAAGATAAGGTTAGAACGTATATTATCCAAACAAATGCTTGTATTGCTAAATAATTTTAAAAATATGACCTATTTTTTACGTTTCCCTACTTGAAACATCCGACTGAGGTTGAATCCCATTCTGATATCTCCCTTAAAAAATTTGCCGTAAGTTTCTGAAATATAAGCCCTTTCGTTCATCCCGGTTGCATTTGATAAATGTAGCTGGAACACATGGCCCCCCGTTTCTATATCAAAACCAACTGATAAAGGATTGGTATTATTATCTCCCAAACCACTCAATACGGGATGATAATCGAGTGTAATGGCCGTTCTTTTGCTCAGCTTATGCCTCCCGCCAATTCCCGCGGCAAACAGATTTCTATCACCGCCGCCAAGGGGCGTATTGGTTCTAACAAAAATGGGACTTAATTGCATGGAAAATTTTGAACTAAATTTTCTGCCTGCCACTAATTGTACATAATAGGAAAAACGGTCTATTGTACCTGGTTTTACCAGCGCAAAACTTTCCTCTGTCCACGCCAGCCAGCCTCCTGCAATTACCAAAGAAAAAGGTCTCGCTTTTTCTCCCCTGCTTTGGTGCATGAGCCTCCATTTACCATAAAGGTCAATTTCTTTCCGCAGTGTACTGCGGCCAACTCCTATGGTAAAATCATCACAAACGCCATAATCGAAACCAATACGCATAGATGCTTCATCGAGGCCAAACAATTCTTTGATACCATTATTTACAAAACCGAAACGATGCAAGATCCTGAAATCAAGATTTCCCTTGCGCAGCATATCTACCGAGTGAGCATTTACAACTCTTGTTGATTTAAAAATACCATACACTTTTTCTGAAGAGGGTTCCCCCTCTTTTATTTCATCAAGCATAGTGGTATCCTGCGCCGCAGCAGTAAAAGCCAGGCAGCATAATAATTGGGCAAAAATAAATTTCATAAAAAAAATTAATTGGTAAGCTGTCCTCCTGCATTGATCCAGTCGGTGATCACCGCTTTTTCTCCTGCTGATAAAGTGGGGCCACCCAGGGGCATATCTCCTATTACAACGGCACGGTTGTTTATCGATGCTTTATTGGTTACAACGATACAGTTATTGCTCCAGTCTTTACCCGCAGCAGGCGCAGCGCCGCTATGGCAGCCAATACAACGTGCATTTAATAAATTTCTTACAGCTGTAAATTTTGGCCCTGCTACTCCGGCACTAACTGTTACGGCCTGGGAACTTTCGCAGCCCGTGCCATCTTTTACAAAAACAGTATAGTTGCCTTCTGCCAGTGCTGCAAAAGTTCCGGTAGCCTGGTAAGTACCCCCTGCATTTAATTTATAAGTGAATCCTGTGCTTCCGGCGGCTGTTACAGTAATACTACCTGTTGTAGTTCCGCAGCCATTGGTAGGAGTTGAATTGGCGGTTATGGTAAATGCGCCACCTGTTGTTCCTACTGTTACAGCCTGCGATTTTTCGCAACCATCTGCATCCTTTGCAAAAACAGTGTAGGCCCCTGCTGCCAAAGCATTAAAGATGCCCGATGCCTGGTAAGTGCCGCCGGCATTTAACTTGTAGGTGAACCCGGTGCTGCCTGTTGCAGTAACAGCAACACTTCCGCTTGGCGCACCGCAACCTGCAGATGATGTTGGGGTTGCAGTAACAGTAATGGTTTTTCCTGCACAGGGATCTGAAGGTCCGGGATTGTCACCACCACCTTTACTACAGGAAATAAAATTTAAAGTGATTAATAAACTGCCGGTAATAAGGACAGCAAACAATTTTTTATTGTTCATACGCATAGTTTTATAACCATACGCATGCATTGTTTTTTTGGTTGCCTATTTTGATTTTTTGAAAGGCCTGTATTTTAAACTTAATAAAAATTCTGTAGAAAATAATTTTATCTGGCCTTCGCCCACTCCCGCTAATGGAATGGCAATACCTGGATTAATCCCCAAAGAAAACTGTGGTGATATTTTTCTTTCTATACCTCCCGAGAGTCTTAATACAGAAAACAAATGCTGGTTGCCTTTGTAACTGGCTTTTGCATGATAAGGATTACTGTTTCTTATATAGTCGTATTCATAATCTTCCTTGTCCATAAAATAGGAAGACAACCCCGCACCTGCAAATGCATTCCATTTTTTGGAGGGATCAAAATCATAACGCAATGACACTGGAATTTCAAATACCCTGCAATTGGCGTCCACCCTGGTTATTTCCACTGTACTCCAGTAGGAGCCTGCTTTGGCTTTGTAATCATTTTTGCCTGCAACATATTTTTTACTGCCCGCAAAAAAACCAGTTTGTATACTTAAGTTTTTGGTTAGCTGGTAACCTGCGGTAAAACCTGCCCGTGTACCAAACTTATTTGTGCCGGGGAAGTTTACACCATTACCTTCTATACCTGCTACTATGGAAAAATAAAATCTTGAAGGTTGCTTATTTTTTCGCTTTGCTGCTATGTCTTTTTCGCTTTCCTCTTTCTTTTTCTTTTCTTCATTGGTTGTGGAAGATAAAGCAACGGTTGTTTTTTTATCGTTTTCCGTTTTAATTAGAACAGCTTTCTGCTCTTCTTTTGCAGAGGGAACTGCTGAAGGCGCGTCAACCGTTGTATCTTCCATCTTTCCGGAAGCCAATACACCGTTAACAGAGATATTCATTCTTGCTTTTTGTTCATCTTTTATCTTTCTTGTATCATAATTTTTTCCACTGCCTGTTGCATCATTATTTTTGTCAGAAGCCGGAACTGCTCTTTTGCGGGTAACGTTTTGGGGACGGTTAAATATATTGTCAGTATCCTTTTTTTCTATCGTAAGCGTAGCCGACTCATTGTTACCGGAAACAGGAACAAGTGGAACAGTTGTATTATTTGCCGGAATCGTGTGACTTGAAATAATCTTGTCAGCAGGCGCATTATTTTTTCCTGCAGGAATATTATTTACAACAGCAATTTGCTGATCCTTCTTTTTTTCTTCCCTGGTCATAAAATAAATACCTGTTCCTATAACCAAAAATAAAGGAAGCAGCCAGATCCACCAGGCAACCGGCTTTTTACGATCGTTATCTCCTTCCAGCATTTGCTCCATCTGATCCCAGGCTTTTTCGTCAAAAGCAGGCTCCCAGCCTTCTGCAGCTGCCTTCATTTGTTGTTCAATATGATCAAATCGCTTTTTGTCCATAAAAATTGTTGTCTTTTTCTTTCAGCATTTTCTGAATATTCATTCTTGCTTTTGAAAGATTTGATTTAGAGGCACCCACAGATATTTTTAATTGCTGTGCTATCTCTTCATGCTTATACCCATCCATTACATACAGGTTAAAAACGGCACGATAAACCGGTGAAAGCTGTTGTATAGTAATGAGTATTTCTTTATATCCCATCTGGTCAATTGCAGCCGCTGACTCTTCTGCCATATTAAAATGGTGATCAGCTATTTCTGCCACTAAAAATCTTTGATTGTTTTTACGGAGATGGTCAATAGCGGTATTGATCATGATGCGTTTCATCCAGCCTTTCAGGGATGCTTCTACATCGGTATGCCGTGGGTTAAATTGATTAAGGGACCTGTAAATTTTTAAAAAGCCGTCATTTACAATTTGGCTTACATCATCATGGTTGCTGCAATAACGCATACATATGGCTGCAGCATAGCCATAAAAGTATTGGTAAAACTCTTTCTGGCTACCCCGGTCGGCGTTGATACAACCATGGATGATATCGCTCAAATGTGGCCGTTCTGGCAAAATACTCGGTTTTCTATTTGTTTTTACTCATACGCACCTGTATAAAAAAAGGTTGCCTCTGTAAATTAAAAATAAAACCAGGTATTTGAACCATAAATTTGTCAATTTAGTTCTCAACCAAACCGCCGGCACTTATCCAGCTGGTAATAACCGCTTTTTCATCAGCTGATAATTCGGGGCCGCCTTTTGGCATATCTCCAATAATAACTGCCCTGTTGTTAATGAGCCACTTGCCTGCAGTTATGGTACAATCAATTGACCAATCTTTGCCTGCAGGTGGTAATTTTCCACTGTGGCAGCGGCTACATTTTACCAGTAGCAAATTTTTGAGTGCCGAAAACTTTGGCCCGGCTATTCCTGCACCCACTCCAACAAGTTTTACAGCTTCGCAGCCTTCCGCATCTTTTGCAATAATTGTATAATTACCCGGGCTAAGATTTACAAAGTTGCCGGAACTTTGAAAAGGATTGCCATTTATTTTATAGGTAAACCCGCTACTACCATTAGCGCTTACATTAATCGAACCGGAATGACTGTAACAGCCATCGGATGGAGTTGATACCGTTACCACTTCAATTATTTTTTCTGAGCAGGGCACAGGTGTCTCCATACTGGTTTTAGTACAGGATAATAAAAGGGTAATTGCTACACCCGTTAAACCATATCCTTTGCCATGTTTCATTCATTGCTTTACATATCATACGAATTAAATGTTGTGCCGGTTGTAATATCCAATGATTAAAAAAAATAAACCCCAAACAATGCCTGGGGTTTACTATAATATTATTACGCCTGTTATCGTTTTGACATACCAGGCATTCGGCCCATGGGCATTTTGTTCATCATCTTCATCATACCTTTCATTTGTTCAAATTGTTTGATAAAAGCATTCAATTCAGCAATATCTTTTCCGCTTCCTTTGGCTATACGTGCTTTGCGGCCAGGATTAATAAGGTCAGGATTTCTTCTTTCCTGCAAGGTCATTGAATTGATCATTGCTTCAATCCCTTTAAAAGAATCATCATTGATATCTATATCTTTAATTTGTTTACCTACGCCCGGGATCATTCCCATCAGGTCTTTCAGGTTACCCATTTTTTTTATTTGTTGTAACTGGGTTTTAAAATCTTCAAAATCAAATTGATTTTTGCGGATCTTTTTTTCCAGTTTGGCGGCTTCGGCTTCATCAAATTGTTCCTGCGCTTTTTCAACCAGGCTCACAATATCACCCATACCTAAAATACGCTGTGCCATCCTTTCGGGATAGAAAACATCCAGCGTATCCATTTTTTCGCCGCTGCTGCTAAACTTAATGGGTTTGTTTACAGTGTATTTAATAGACAGTGCCGCGCCACCACGGGTATCGCCATCTAATTTTGTTAATACAACACCACTAAAATCGAGGCGTTCATTAAAGGCTGCCGCTGTATTTACTGCATCCTGGCCGGTCATGCTATCCACCACGAATAAAATTTCCTGCGGTTGAATGGCAGCTTTTATATTGGCTACTTCTGTCATCATCACTTCATCTACTGCCAAACGACCGGCAGTATCTATGATGATCACATTTTTATTTTTCGACCTGGCTTCTTTAATGGCATTTTGTACAATGGAAACTGCATCTTTATTCTCCCGTTCACTGTAAACGTCCACACCAATTTGTCCACCCAATACTTCCAGCTGGTCTATCGCCGCAGGCCTGTAAATATCCGCCGCCACCAACAAAGGAGATTTACCTTTTTTTGTTTTTAGATAATTGGCCAGCTTGCCACTAAAGGTTGTTTTACCACTACCCTGTAAACCTGCAATTAAAATGATGGCCGGGTTGCCGGTGATATTAAATTCACTTTCAGTGCCGCCCATCAATTCGGTCAGTTCATCCTGGACGATCTTCACCATTTGCTGACCAGGATTAACCGCCAGCAATACCTTTGAACCCATGGCCGTTTCTTTTACCTTATCGGTAAATTCCTTGGCAATTTTATAGTTCACATCGGCATCCACCAATGCACGGCGAATGTCTTTTACCGTATTGGCGATATTGAGTTCGCTTATCCTGCCTTCTCCTTTAATATTTTTAAAGGCTGATTCTAATTTTTCACTTAAGGAATTAAACATAATTAATTACACGAATTTTAAGAATTACACAAATTTCACGAATTAGTTTTTGCTAATTTGCAGATTAAACACTTTTTCAACTTTCAATCTCTAAATACTAAAAGCAGTTTCCACAATAGCTGCCTGTTCCTTCGCATGCACTTTCGAATAGCCCGTAGCCGTTGCGGCACTTGCATTTCGGCTGATAACATGCAGGTTGATATTTTTTACATTCATACGCAAGAAAGTTGCCGCACCCATATTCAGGGGTTCTTCCTGCACCCAATGCCAGATGGCTTTGCTGTATTTTTTATACAAGTGGTCAAGCTGATTTTGTGGCAAAGGATACAATTGTTCCAAACGAACAATAGCTACATCTTTCACATTATT
Source organism: Ferruginibacter sp. (assembly GCA_014379905.1). Taxonomy (GTDB): domain Bacteria; phylum Bacteroidota; class Bacteroidia; order Chitinophagales; family Chitinophagaceae; genus Ferruginibacter. The sequence goes on from JACMKX010000148.1 coordinate 21,885, forward strand.
TTTCTGGCGGTATTCTTCCAGGTCGAAATACATTTTTCCGCTGCATAATAAAACTTTTTTTACTGTTGCTGCATCTGTGATCGTAGCATCATCATACACTTCTTTAAATCCGCCGCTGGTAAATTCTGCCACTGAGCTGCTGCTTCCCGGGTGACGTAAATTTGCCTTTGGAGTGAACACCACCAAAGGTTTCCTGAAGGCCCATGCCTGCTGCCTGCGCAATGCGTGAAAGAAATTAGCAGCAGTAGTAATGTTCACCATCACCATGTTAAGTTCGGCACATTGTTGTAAAAAACGCTCCATTCTTGCACTGCTATGTTCAGGCCCCTGCCCCTCATAACCATGCGGTAATAACATTACCACAGCATTCATTCGTTGCCATTTTGTTTCGGCAGAAGCAATATATTGATCAATGATGATTTGCGCTCCATTTACAAAATCGCCAAACTGCGCCTCCCACAACACCAGCGCATTGGGATTGGCCATTGAATAACCATACTCAAAACCCAGCACGGCATATTCACTCAATAAAGAATTATAAATTCTAAAAGGATTTTTTTCTTTAAAACCATTCAACCTGTTGTATTCGCTGTTATTGGTTTCGTCATACAATACAGCATGCCTGCTGCTGAATGTGCCACGCTTTACATCCTGACCGCTCATGCGTACATCTTTCCCTTCTTTCAGCAAACTGGCGTAGGCCAGCAATTCACCTGTAGCCCAGTCAATTTTTTGCTCGTCTGCAAATAATTTTATTTTATCCTGTAACAGTTTGTCTACTTTACGCAATGGCTTAAAATCTTCCGGGAGTTTCATCAGTCCGTCAAACAATTCCTTCACCTCCGTTTCACTCAAAGCGGTAACAGGCGATGCATTAAAGTCATCGGCAGAAGCCCTTCTTAAACTTTGCCACCACAATTCTGGCTTTTGAAAAGTGTACGGAAGGGGGTGTTGTTTTACTTCGTCTAACCGTGCCTGTAAATCGCTTAAAAAACGTTGTTCCATTTCTTTGGCTAAGGCCTTTGCATCTGGTTCTCCATTTTCCAACAAGTATTGTGTGTACACTTCTCTTGGATTAAGGTGCTTGTCGATAAGGCTGTATAGTTGTGGTTGTGTAAACTTAGGCTCGTCGCCTTCATTGTGCCCGTGACGGCGGTAGCAAACCATATCAATAAAAATATCGCTGTTAAATTCCTGGCGGTACAAAGTTGCAATCTGTGCTGCTTTTACCACTGCTTCTGCATCATCTCCATTCACGTGCAACACAGGCGCCTGCACCATTCCTGCCAATGAAGTTGAATAATCTGCACTGCGGGCATCGTCAAAATCGGTAGTAAACCCAATTTGGTTATTAATCACAAAGTGAATGGTACCACCTGTATAATAACCTTTGAGTTTGCTCATTTGTAAAACTTCATACACAACTCCCTGGCCAGCCACAGAAGCATCGCCATGAATAAGTATCGGAAGAATTTTATCAAAATCACTGTTGTATAAAACATCCGCCTTGCTTCTTGCAAAACCAATTACAATAGGTCCAACTGTTTCCAGGTGAGAAGGGTTGGGACAGAGTTTAAGATTAATTTTTTTACCTGCAGCTGTTTCTACTTCGCTGCTAAAACCAAGATGATACTTTACGTCACCACTACCCATCGTTGTATCGGGAATGGCGGTACCTTCAAATTCTGTAAATATCTGCTCATAGGTTTTACCCATAATATTTGCCAGTATATTTAGCCTGCCCCGGTGCGCCATGCCAATTACAACTTCCTGTACATCGTTATTTGCGCCAGTATTTATCATGGCATCAAGTGCAGCAATAGTGGTTTCCCCTCCTTCCAGGCTAAATCTTTTTTGCCCGATGTATTTTGTATGAAGAAATTTTTCAAACATCACCCCTTCATTCAACTTTTGAAGAATTCTTTTTTTCTGGTCGATGGGTAATGGTTGGTGAAAATCAGATTCCATGGCTTTGGCCAGCCATTCAATTTTATCCATTTCGTTGAGCGAACTATACTCCACCCCAACATGGTGGGCATAGGATTTTTGCAACAACGCCAATATATTTTTAAGCGATGCCTTTCAAATATTTAAAAAACGGCCGGCTTCAAATTCAGTTTTCATGTCGCCATCACTCAATCCAAAATAGGTCAACTCTAAATTAGCATGCCTGTCTTTTCTTTTACGGATAGGATTGGTGTTGGCTATCAAATGGCCTTTTTTACGATAGGCTTGTATTAACTGGTATACTGCAAATTCTTTTTCCAGTTGAGAAGCGGGAACAGTAACCCCCTTGGTTGATTTTGTTGCTGAACCATTGGCAGGCAACATTCCGTTGCCTACAGCAAAATCAAAACCTTCGAAAAATTTTCGCATCTCCGTATCCACACTGGCGGGATCTTTTACAAAATCATTGTATAAATTTTCGATATAAGATGGATGAGAACCGGTGATGTACTGAAAATCCTTCATTGATGAAATATTTGGCTATTAGCTATTATTTGTGGCTGCAAATATCGGCTTTTATTGGGTACTATTTCACGAATTCAGGCGGTTTATTGAAGGAAGTTGTATTTTTTGATGGCAGCAGTTTCCTTACCGGATTTCTCGAATTACACGAATTAAAACGTTCAACATCGAACTTTGAACTGTTGAACTTTTGAACCGTTGAACTCCTTCCCTACCTTTGTCGCAAAAAGCCCCCCCCCATGCGCTGCATTCATCATCATTCAACCGATCCATACTTCAACATTGCCACAGATGAATATATTTTTCGTCATATAAAAGAAGATTGTTTTATGTTATGGCAAAATGACAATGCCATCATTGTAGGCAAGCACCAGAATACTTTTTCGGAGATCAATTATGATTATGTAAAAGAACAAAATATTCACGTAGTAAGAAGGCTGTCGGGAGGCGGGGCAGTATATCATGATATGGGGAATCTGAATTTTTCTTTTACCAAAACCGGCAAAGATTCAAATATGATGGATTTTGAAAAATACACTTTACCAATTATTGAAGTACTGCAAAGCCTGGGGGTAGATGCAAAATTTGAGGGCAGGAATGATATTAGCGTGGAAGGGAAAAAAATTTCCGGTAATGCAGAACATATTTTTAAAAATAAAGTATTACACCATGGCACGCTGTTATTTTCATCAGAAATGAAAAACATCAGCGAGGCGTTAAGGATCAATCCTTTGAAATACATGGATAAAGCAGTAAAGTCGGTACCAAAGCGGGTAGGTAATATTTCCAGTTACCTTGCAACCCCCATTAGTATTGAGGAGTTTGCCAAAAAAATAATGGACCATGTTGTGGCTTCCAATCCGGATGCAAAGATGTACGAGTTTACCCCGGAAGACCTGGAAGAAATTGGCAATATCAGGGATAAAAAATATGCCACCCATGAGTGGAATTACGGCTATTCACCAAACTATAGTTTTAAAAAAGGCATTAAAACAACCGGCGGTACTATCGAAATGAATATGGATGTAGAAAAAGGTATCATCAAAAAGGTGAAAATCTTTGGCGACTTTTTCAATGAAAAAGATATTACAGAAATAGAAGAAGCCCTGGAAGGCACCGAACACAACGAACAAGCTATCCGCCATACTTTTAGCAGGTTCAATATGGGAGAATATTTCCGCAATATCACGGAAGATGACCTGCTAGAAGCGATGTTTTGATGCTTACCCTATCAGGTTCATTTTTTTCTTATCACCTACTACCCACACCACATCTGCCTCCTGGAAGATGAGGTCGGATTCCGGATTAAGGATGCGTTTTCCATTTCGTTCTACTCCTACAACAAGACCAATCATATTTGCTTTGATAACAGACTCTCGGATAGTTTTATTCAGCAAGGCTGAATCTCTTTCAATCGTGAATTTATCCAGCACAACTTCGGTATCTGCTTCTCTTTTAATTAATAATTTTGAAGGACGTAATAAGGCATTTAATTTTTTCTCCTGTGCATCTGTACAAATAACAAATAATTTATCTCCGGGAAAAATTCTTTCACCCCGGCCGGGTATCAATTTTGTAATGGCGCCTCTTTGAATTTTAGCAATATTAATGCCTATCAATTCGCGCCATTGCAGTTCTATTAAAGATTTCCCTGCTGCGGCCGATTCCTGCGCCACATCAAAACTAACCATATGTGCATCCCACGGCGCCATGGCCATGTTGCGCTGACTCGCTATCAAAGCAGCATCTTTTATCTGCTGCTGCAATTCCCTGTCGTTTAAATTAAGGATAAAACGGTTTTCAATCCTGTCGTACAATGCCTGTATATTTCTCCTGAAAATGGTGAAGGCAGTAATGATAATGACCGCCGCATATAGTGCGATATCAATTGAAAAAAAACGGTTGATAAAAAATACCACGAAGAAAATGGCAAAGGCAATTTTTATAGCCCGCATAAGCCATATAGGGCCCTTGTATTTTCGTTGTGCATAGATCTGAGCAAAAGATTCATTTCTTTCATTGCGTACCACCAATCCCCATAAAAAAGGGGCCATTATTCCAAGTGTAATAATAACCGTAGCGGCAAGGCCCAGTGTTACATTGGCGGCTTTCTGTTCCACAAGCGGTAAAACATATCTTGCCGATAAAAAAATAATGCCTACTAATATCACCGAAAAAAGCACCATGTTGATAATAAAACTTTTTAAAATTTTCTCCCAGTCGCTTACAGATGTAATCGTATGCGCTTCTGAGCTGTAGCGCATTAGTTTTGTTTTCCACTTTTCGGGTAATTTATTATATATATTGTTGTAAACAGGTTCTCCAAACTTCATCAGGTAGGGCGTGGTAAAAGTTGTGATGCCTGACACCGCAACGATGATAGGATAGAGAAATCCACTGGTAGCGTTCAATGTAATTCCCAAGCCTGCAATTATAAAAGAAAATTCACCGATAATGGCCATACTCATCCCTGTTTGCACGGCTGTTTTGAGTGGCTGCCCGGAGATAAAAGCACCTGTTCCAATACTTATTATTTTACCAATCAAAACTGCCAGGGTAATTGCAATTATTGGGTATATGTATTCCACTATTACATTGAGATCAATTAAAATTCCGACAGAGACAAAAAACACAGCTCCAAAAAGGTCTTTTACCGGGTTAATGAGATGTTCAATCTTTTCAGCTTTGGTGGTTTCTGCCAACAGGGATCCCATTACAAATGCGCCCAATGCAGGCGAAAACCCTACCCTGGAAGCCAGCCATACCATGCCCAGGCACATGGCAATTGAAATGATAAGCAACATCTCATCATTCATGAACTGTTTTGCTTTTTTTAAAAGTGTAGGAATAAAAAATATCCCTAACAAAAACCATAATACAAGAAAAAATACCAGTTTTAAAACAGCATAAATCATTTCAGTTCCTACAAACTGGCGGCTCACTGCATAAGTAGTGAGTAATACAATAATAGCGATAGTGATAAGATCCTCTACTATTAATATTCCAAAAACCAGGGTGGCAAATTTTTTCTTTTTAAAACCAAGTTCATCAATTGCTTTAATGATTATGGTAGTGGAAGACACGGCGAGCATGGCTCCCAGGAAAACCCTGTCCATTACAGGCCAGCCGAGTGCCTGCCCGGTAAAATACCCTACTACCGACATAGTAGTTGTATCAATTAAAGCCGATACGGAAGCGGAGCCGCCCACCTGGGCAAGTTTTTTAAAACTAAACTCAAGGCCCAGGCTGAAAAGCAGGAATATGACTCCCATATCTGCCCATACCTGTACGTTGGCAGTTTCGATAACTGAGGGAAATAGTTTAAAATGAGGACTTACCAGTATGCCGGCAATAATATAGCCCAACACCAGGGGTTGTTTGAGTTTTTTGAACAGCAGCGTCATCAGTGCAGCGGCACCAAGTATAAGACCAAGATCGACAATAAGGTTTGGTAAATGCATTCAGGAATTATTGTCAGGGTGAAATAAAACCCGTCATTAGTATCTAAAAAACAGGTAATGGGATAATAGCAGATCATTACGTTAAAAGATTGCTGACCTAATTAGAAAGTACGTAAGATCTTATGAATAATGTATGCCGCGAAAATAGCAAAATTTAGTCAGACTCAGGCAGGGCTACCCCTGTTTTCACCCGATATTATCATATAGTTAAATGGTTATCAAACATTTAAATGAATGTGCGTGTGTAATATATTTATGCACTGAAAGATATAGCTTCGGGATTGGAGGGCACCATTCTCCTTGCTTTAAAAAATAATACATTCATTTGCTTTATTTAGAAACATATCCCTATCTTTGCAGCCCAAAAATTTAGAATAAATGGCAAACCATTCAGCAACCAAAAAAGATGTGCGTCAGAGTGCAAAGCGTAACGAACGTAACCGTTATTATGGTAAAACAACCCGTAACGCTATCCGTGATATTAAAGCAGTAACAGAACCAAAAACTGCATCTGAAAAATTACCTTTGGTAGCTTCTATGATCGATAAATTAGCAAAACGTGGTACTATCCACAAAAATAAAGCTGCTAATTTAAAAAGCAAACTGGCTAAAAAAGTGAATGCTTTAGCTAAGTAATTTATTATACAGCTTTAGTTCCTAAAAATATTCCAAAGCCCGTCAACCGACCAGTGATGGGCTTTGTTGTTTGAGTAAATCATGTTTGCATTTTGTAAATTAACCTTATAGTTATGATCAGAAAAATTACGCTTGTTTGCGTATTAACCCTTGCAGCTTTTATTTCCCGCTCACAAATTATCATCACTCAATACTATGAGGGTACCGGTACCAATAAATGGCTGGAACTGACCAATGTTGGCCTGACCACTATTAATATGGCGTCGCCTCAATTGAAAGTAGGATTATGGAGTATTGGAGGATCTGCGGGTAATATAAATATTACCGGGGCGCCCTCTCAAACATTTAATTTAAGCGGTTCTGTCAATCCCGGCCAAACTATTCTCATAGGCAACACTGCCAACGGAACCGAAGTTCCCTATCTTACTGCATTAAGTGCCTACCAGTCAAATAATGCAGTCATTGCATTTAATGGCAATGATGGTATTGCATTACTTGATGCATCCAATGTTGTATTGGATGGATTTGGCACAGGTATCAATGCCCAGGATGTGAGTTATGTTAGAAACACCGGCGTAAACTTTCCAAACACCAGCTTCGATATCAGCGAATGGACGCCTGTAACGCTGGCTACAGTACAGGCTGCCAATGCCACCCAGTCGAACAGGTTGGGGTATCACATGGTAACCGCTGCCCCGGTTTGTAGTGAACCAACAGACCAACCCACCAATTTAATTTTAAGCACCACCCCTAATACCATCACAGGGAATTTTACAGCAGCTGCAACCCCTGTTGATGAATACCTGGTTGTAAGAAGTACATCTGCTACTTTATCTGCCACTCCTGTTGACGGCATTGTATACCTAACAAACCAGGCATTTGGCGGGGGCACAATTGTGGGTCATTATTCCGGAACCAGTTTTACTGATAATGGTTTAACAGCAGCTACGCTTTATTATTATTTTGTTTTTGCACTAAACAATGAAGATTGTAGCGCAGGACCAAATTATCTTACAACGAATGTACTAACCAATTCTGCTACCACACAACCCTTACCTGCATGTTTAACACCTGCAGCTCCAAGCAGTTTAACTTTATCAGCAGCAAATAATTTTATCAGCGGAACATTTACCGGTATACCGGGAAGTATCCGTTACCTGGTTGTTATTAGTACTTCTGCTGTTTTAGGAACAATTCCATCCGACGGAAATGTTTATGTTCAGGGACAAACGCTGGGATCAGGTACGGTAGTTAGTTTTAATAGTGCAACAAACTTTACAGCAACGGGTCTCAATACAAACACCCTTTATTATTTATTTGTATTCTCTGCAACAGTTGAATGTAGCAGCCAGCCCCTCTATAATATCAACCCGCTAACCGCTAATGCAACTACTACCAATACTTCTACCGGGATTCCCAACGGCTATTATAATGCCGCTGATGGTTTGGCCTGTCAGCCATTAAAAACCGCATTGAAAACGATTGTTACCAACGGTTATGTAAACATAACTTACGACGGGGTTTATGATGCCTACCAGTTTACAGATATTAAACCTGGTACCACCAATACTATTTGGGATATTTATACAGATGACAACAACCCGGCAGTTCCGGAAACATTTACTTTTACTTATCCTGCCAATGAATGCGGCAATTACAATAGTGAAGGCGACTGTTACAACCGGGAGCATACCACACCTAAGAGCTGGTTTAATGATGCCTCCCCTATGTATTCAGATATCCAACATTTGCTGCCAACAGATGGCTGGGTAAACAATGCAAGAGGTAATTGGCCTTATGGCGAGGTAACCAATGCTAATTTCACTTCCATCGACAACCAAAGCAAACGTGGGGTCGGTAATAATTTTGGGTATACAGGAACAGTTTTTCAGCCTATCGCACCCTTCCGCGGAGATGTAGCAAGGATTGCGCTGTATATGGCGACCCGTTACGAAGACCAGGTTATAAGTCAGAACTGGGCAGGAAACCCCGAAGCTTCGCCGGCTATGCTTACGGCGGGTGAAGAGGGTCTTGATGCAGCCGGCCGAAGGTTGCAGGTATATGATACCTGGTTCGTGAGAACCATGTTTAAATGGATGAGCGACGATCCCGTAAGCCAAAAAGAAATAGATAGAAATAATGCGATCTACTATCAAAGTGGTCAGAATAACCGAAACCCTTACATTGATCATCCGGAATATGCTGCCCTCATATGGCAGTGCACCGGCGTTTTGCCTGTAACCATCACCGATTTTGTTGCTCAAAAACAAAACGAAGCAGTACTGCTTAAGTGGTATGCTACTATGGAAACAAACTTTAGTTTGTATGAAATTGAAAGAAGTATCAATGGAACGGGTTTTTACAAGATCGGGGAAATAGCAGGGCAAAACCTGGCTAACTATTCATTCACAGATAATGAATTGCCCAACAGTTCACTGACTTATTATCGTTTAAAAATGATTGATATCGACGGAACATTTAGTTACAGCAAAATATTACCGGTAAGGCTTAATAATAATTTTACGAATGCATTGGTTTACCCGAATCCAACAACAGGCCCACTTAATATCAAACTGACCGAAGCCATTAAAGTCAACAGCAATTTATTGGTAACTGATGTTACAGGAAGAATTGTAAAAAAACAACTGGTTAACAAGGGTGTATTCAGCATTGACCTTACCGTAAATGAATTACCGGCAGGCAGGTATTTTATCAGCATCAATGACCAGCAGCATATCATCAGGCAATCATTCGTTATTGTTAAATAATTTTTCCGCAGAGATATTAAGCACGCAGCGTTTACGCGGCGTATTCTCTGCGTTTTTTCTTTTCCTCCGTTCCTCCGTGCTTAAAAAAATCATTGTAGCTTTCAAAAAAATCTGATGAAACAACTGTCCTTTTTTCTTTTGATGATAATGACGGTAAATTCTTTTGCACAGCTCACCCGTTTTGAAGAAAGTAACGGCAAACAAACGGCTACGTACTTTGAGGCCATTGAATGGTACAAAGTTCTTGATAAATCATCTTCCAATGTATTTGTAAAAGAAATGGGGCAAACAGATGCCGGGTACCCTTTGCATCTTGTAATGCTAAGCAGCGATGCGGCATTTAACCCTCAACAATGGCATCAACAGAATAAGGTGGTTATACTGATCAACAATGGCATCCATCCCGGCGAGCCGGATGGCATTGATGCCAGCATGATGCTGGTAAGAGACATCATCAATAAAAAAGTAACCCTTCCATCCAATATTGCCTTGGCCTTCATCCCCGTTTACAATATCGGAGGATGCCTCAATAGAAATGCTTATACAAGGGCCAACCAAAACGGACCGGCTGAATATGGCTTTCGCGGCAATTCCCAAAACCTTGACCTGAACAGGGATTTCACCAAATCAGATTCCAAAGAAGCAAGATCTTTCGCAGCAATATTTCATTATTTAAGTCCTGATATTTTAATAGACAATCATGTAAGCGATGGTGCCGATTACCAGCATACCATGACATTAATCACAACGCAATACAATAAGCTGGGTTCAACGCTCGGTAAATGGGTGAAGGAAATATTTGAACCAAAATTGTACAGCAACATGGCTGGAAAGGGATGGGAAATGATTCCTTATGTAGATTTTGGTGCAACCGATTTTAGCAAAGGAATGACCATGTTCATGGATCCTCCAAGATATTCTTCAGGCTACGCGGCATTGTTCAATACCATTTCTTTTATGCCGGAAACTCATATGCTGAAGCCTTATAAAGAAAGGGTAAGGTCTACTTATGATCTGATGAAAACTTTTATCGAAGAAGGGAGCAGAAATGCCGATGAATTAAAAGCATATCGAACTGCTTCTATTTTGGAATGGGTAGCCACAAACGAATACCCGTTAAAGTGGAAAGCAGATAAAACCATTTTTACCGAAATCGTTTTCAAAGGCTTTGAGGCCGACTCCGCCAAAAGCGAAGCCACGGGTCTTTCAAAATTATTTTACAATCACAACAAGCCTTTTACAAAAGATATAAAATTCTTTCACGGGTTTGCCGGTGACGCCTTCATCAAAAAACCAAAAGCATATATCATACCTGCAGGATGGTGGTCAGTGATCGATCTTTTAAAGATCAATAACGTGCAGATGCAGCAAATTAAAAATGACACCATGATCCACATCACATCGTATCTTATCAGCGATTATAAATCCTTCGCTACCCCTTATGAAAAACATCATAAAAATTATGCCGTAAAAACAGCTACTTCTCAAAAAACCAATAAATTTCTTAAGGGAGATTATATTATCTATCTCGATCAGCCAGCTAACCGATATATTGTAGAAATGCTTGAACCTACCGGGGATGACAGTTATTTTGCGTGGAATTTCTTTGATGGTATTCTCCAGCAAAAAGAAGGTTACAGCGATTATCGTTGGGAAGACCTGGCTGCTGAAGTACTACAAAAAGACCCGGAATTAAGAGAAAAACTGGTGACAAAAAAGGCTAATGACCCAAAGTTTGCAACTAATTCCACTGCTATTTTGGACTATATCTATAAAAACTCCCCTTATTACGAAAAAGCACACAATCAATATCCAGTATATCGAATTGAATATTAGTTAGTTATGATTGACAGACAGCCTTACTAATTATCCATTAAAGCATTATTAATTATCCATTCTTTTCCTTACCTTTGCTGCCCGTTTAAAATGAACGGTAATTAATAATTTTTCATAACAAAAAACAGGTAAAATGAGCAACTACGAATTGATGGTGATTTTTACTCCTGTGCTATCTGAAGAGGACTTTAAAGCCGCTCAGAAAAAATACGAAAACCTCGTTGTAGAAAACGGTGGTGAGGTAGGGCACACAAATCCATGGGGACTAAAATCACTGGCCTATCCGGTAGCCAAAAAGACCACAGGGATCTATTGGGTATTGGAGTATTCAGCGCCAACCAGCTTCAATGAAAAGTTGAAAATTCAACTTTTGCGTGACGAATCAGTAATGCGTCACATGTTCACTGTACTCGACAAATACGCCGTTGAGTATAATGTTAAAAAGAGAAGAGGCGTACAATCTGCTAACACTGAAAAAGCGGAGGCATAATCATGGCAAAAGCAAACGAAATCAAATACCTTACAGCTATCAAGGCTGATAAGCGCCCTAAGAAATATTGCCGCTTTAAAAAGATGGGCATTCGCTACATCGATTATAAAGATGGAGATTTCTTAAAGAAATTCCTGAACGAACAGGGTAAATTATTACCACGTCGTATCACCGGGAACTCTCTTAAATTTCAACGTAAAGTAAGTGAAGCAGTTAAGAAAGCCCGTCAAATGGCGATACTTCCTTATGTAACTGACTTAATGAAATAAAATTTCAAACCACCCTAACCTTTCATTGGGAAAGCCCTTAACCGGGTTGGGTAAAAATGCAAAACAATGCAGGTAATCTTAATTAAAGACGTAAACAATTTAGGCGGTTCAAACGAACTGGTAACTGTAAAAAACGGTTATGGTCGTAACTTCCTTATTCCACAAAAATTTGCGGTGGAAGCTAGTCCGAGTAACTTAAAGCAACTGGATGAAAAAATGAAGCAACTGGCTAAAAAAGAAGCGAAGTTGCTGGCAGAAGTTAACAGTGTAATTGCTGTGCTTCAAAACGGTGCTTTACAAATTGGTGCTAAAACCGGTACAAGTGGTAAGATATTCGGTAGCGTAACTTCAGTTCAGGTAGCACGTGCTATCCGTGAACAAAAAGGATACGAGATCGACCGTCGCCGCATCACCATTGTGGATGAAATTAAAGAACTGGGTAGTTACAAAGCAAAAGTTGATTTTGGTAACGGAAACGAAACCGAAGTTGATTTGGAAATAACTGCAGAGTAATCTTCCCTCAATTTATAAAAAGCCGCCTCTTAAAGGCGGTTTTTTTGTGCCCAAAAAAATTACTATGTTTATCTAAATTTGAAACTGATTATGACCCTTATTAAAAAGCTATTTTACCTGGTCTTCACCATCACTCTTTTATACTCCTGCAAAACAAAAAAAGAAAACGCACCTGACCCTAAAGTGGATGAGAGCATCCCGGGAAATTTTAGCACCCAGACAGAAAAAGTATTGGATAGTATTTCGGTGCAACATTTCATCGACAGTTTTCCAAAATTTTCTTCTATCCAAAATGAAATGAAAACATTTTATAACGGGAGAAATTATGCTTATGCCTGGTTTGATTCTGCCGGCATGATAGAACAGGCTGCTAACCTTTTTAACAGGATCAAAAATATTGCTGATGAAGGAATTGACAGCAATAAAATGATCTATCAAAAAGAGTTGAATGATTTGATGGAACAATCCGGGCAGGTTTCTGACAGCAGTGTTTTAAAAACAGAAATGATGTTAACCGCTCAATACCTTAGCTATGCAAAAACAGTATGGACAGGGCTTGATGAAAAAGAGAGCATTGCTATGGAATGGCTGTTGCCGAGAAAAAAAATTGAGTATACACAGATGTTGGATTCCCTGCTAAATGGTAAAGATGTATTGACTGATCCACCCGTGTACAAACAATATTATTTACTGAAAACCTTTTTAAAAAAATACCGGGAAGCAGAAAAGCTTGATACAGGAAAGATCATCACGAAACTTACCAGCATTAAAAAAGGAGATTCGTTGCCGGAAGTTGGGGGAATCCGTCACAAATTATTTTTACTGGGAGACCTGGTGCAAAATTCGGCCAGTGATTATTTCGATGATACATTAGAAACAGCTGTGAAAACATTTCAAAACAGTTTTGGATTGAAGCCAACGGGGCAAATTAAAAAAGCGGAGCTGGATGAATTGAATGTAAGCATTAAACAGAGAGTTCAACAGATTTTAGTAAATATGGAACGCAGCCGATGGGTAACCAAAGATGCTGCAAAAGATCATCTCATTGTGAATATCCCGGAGTACAAACTGCACGTGATTGAAAACGATAGCCTGGCCTGGGATATGGATGTGGTGGTTGGAAGAAACCAATCTAAAACGGTGATTTTTAATGGCGACATGAAATACGTGGTTTTTGCCCCTTACTGGAATGTTCCATCCAGTATCCTCAAAAGCGAGGTATTGCCCGGCATCAAAAGAAATAAAAACTACCTGGCAAGTCATAATATGGAATGGAATGGTGGAAGTGTGCGGCAAAAACCCGGGCCAAATAATTCGCTGGGTTTGGTAAAATTCCTTTTTCCTAACAGTCACTCAATTTACCTGCACGATACCCCATCAAAATCGCTGTTTTCGGAAACCAATCGTGCGTTTAGCCATGGCTGTATAAGGCTGGCTGAGCCTAAAAAGCTGGCTACTTACCTGTTACGCAATGATACCAGCTGGACAAATGATAAAATTACTGCATCAATGAATGGAGGCAAGGAAAAATATGTAACACTAAAAAAGACAATTCCCGTATTTATTGTGTATTTCACTGCCTGGGTAAGTAGCGAGACTGGCCAATTAAATTTCAGGAAGGATATATACCAGAGGGATGACCGCCTGATGGAAATGCTGCTTAAATAAGATCGGGGGTAAAAAACTGGATAATTTAAAATAATAAACATTACATTTGTACAGCTATTAATGGATTTAGTTCTGAATGTTGGCTGATTTGATTATTTATTATAAGTCGTTTTCAGTTCATTGTATCAACTAATGCATTATGGTTTTAATTAATTATTTTTTTAAACAAAGTTTTTACAATGAACATTTATGTAGGAAATCTTAGCTGGTCTATGACTGACGAAGATTTAAACAGCCTTTTCACAGAGTATGGTACTGTTAGCAGTGCAAAAATCCTCAAAGACAAAATGAGTGGCCGTAGCAAAGGTTTCGGTTTCGTAGAAATGGAAGACGATGAAGCAGCTAAAACTGCTATCGCTAACCTGAACGAAAATGAAATTCAAGGTCGTAAACTGATCGTAAACGAATCACAACCTCGCCCTGAAGGTGAAGGTGGCTACAAAAAACGCCCGGGTGGTGGCGGATTTGGTGGTGGCGGTGGTAGTCGCGGCGGCGGCGGCGGAAGTCGTGGCGGTGGCGGTTATGGCGGCGGAGGCGGAAGTCGTGGTGGTGGTTACGGCGGTGGCGGTGGAAACCGTAGCGGCGGTGGCGGTTACGGCGGCGGCGGTGGCAGAGATTATTAATATTATCTTTAAGATCACATACTTTAGAAATCCTTTCATTTATTTGAAAGGATTTTTTTATGCCTTGTACATATACATTAATTTTTGCTGCGTCAATTAAAGTTATTGAGCTGTATCGTTTATGCAGTGCTAAAAGACTGGCAGGAAAAATTTCCAAAAGGGTTGAGGAAACCCGGCCGGAAAGTTTTATTGGAGAGATCTACGGCTGTTGTATGTGGTAAGATACCTGGCCCGGGTTGCTTTGTTGTGATTAGGTTCTTTTTCGTAAGCTTCCAACAAATCAGGATAAGCCTTCAAGTGATTTTTTACTCTCTTACTGGTAGCCAAAAAAACGGGCTTTAGATAATTGGTGTTTTCTCTTACTATCATTAGTGAAACAAACGGGGGCAGGGAGGCTGAGGTTGCAGCAACTGCAGCCATGGCGACAAGCCCAAGACCTGGTGCTATAAACACGGGCTTTTCTACATAATATATATAGGGAGCCGGCCCGTCACATTGCAGTCGGAAATAATGGTTTTTAAAAAACTGGCCCACCGGAACCCTCACATAAACATACTCACCATCGGAAAGGCCCCATATTTTTTTGGCCGTTTACCTTTATAATTTACATCTCCTTCTGCTATTAAAGGATTATTGCGGGTGATCTGCAATGGTTGCACGGTAAATTCGGCCTCTACCGAGGGTGAATTAACAAGGTATTCCTCATAAGTTTTGTAAACCCCTTTTTTCCTGGCAGCTATTTTATTGATCAGTACTAACTGCGTTGAAGAATCGGTGTCGTCATCAATTTCTGTGGAATCGGTTTGCCCGAATGAATAAAGAGACAGGATGCAGATGTGTAATAAGAGGAAGGCGGTCTTGAATTTCATAATTACAGTTTGAATAAATATAAACAAAAAAGCCCCTCAGTAAACTGAGGGGCTTTAAATAAATATGGCAGCTACCTACTCTCCCACATTGTTGTGCAGTACCATCGGCCATGAGGGGCTTAACTTCTCTGTTCGGTATGGGAAGAGGTGAACACCCTCGGCAAAACCACCATAAAAAGGTAATTAGCAGAGCTAAAAATAAATTACATATTGGGATAAGTTGTATTAGAGAACAAGTGTTATTTTCTAAAAGAAAATAAAAAAATAAAGCTTACGGGCAATTAGTACTACTCGGCTTCGATGTTACCACCCTTATACCTATAGCCTA
>JACMKX010000149.1 GCA_014379905.1 Ferruginibacter sp.
AAAACAGTTTATTTGTATGATGGTTCCGTAAAACCAAATCAATCCGCACAATTTGCAGTACTCGATATTTCTGTTGGCAATAAAGACCTGCAACAGTGCGCTGATGCAGTTATGCGCCTGAGGGCTGAATACTTTTTTTCCCTGCAACAATTTTCCAATATTATTTTTACGGATAATGACGGCGGGATATATAAAATGGATGCTCCCTTTACGAGGAATAGATTTGATGCTTACTTGCAAAAAGTATTTGGCATGTGCGGTACTGCTTCCCTGAGCAAACAATTAAAGCCAGTTGATATGATGAATATGCAACCAGGCGATGTTTTAATTAAAGGCGGCTTTCCCGGCCATGCCGTTATAGTTATGGATATGGCAGAAAATGAGCAGGGACAAAAAATTTACCTGCTGGCCCAGAGTTATATGCCTGCACAGGATATTCATATTTTAATCAACCCAAATGACGATGACCGCTCTCCGTGGTATACATTAAATAAAGAGAAAGATATTTACACGCCCGAGTATTATTTCACGAATGAGCAGTTGAAGAGCTGGTAGGCTGCTGCTATCAGGAAAATTTGGTTCCATTCTCCTACATAATTACCACAAGGGTGGTTTGGTGGCCGCATTTATCTAATTGCCGGTTTTGTTTTTTAAAAAATTCCTGCTGATCCATTTCACATCGGCTTCACCTGAGAAAAAAAAGAATTTTCCGTCAGGGGTAAAATAAGGACAGTATTCCCGGGTACGGGAATTTATTTGTTTTCCCAGGTTAAGGGGACTGCTCCATTCTTTTTTGTTTTTACGTGTAGTGAAGTAGAGATCGGCTCCGCCAAAACCGCCGGGCCTGTTGGCAGATGCAAACAACAGCAAATTACCTTCAGGCGAAATCCCCGGATCATATTCCGACTTGTTGGAATTTACCATAGGCCCCAGGTTTTGAGGTGGGGTAAAACCATCCTTAATTAATTTACTACTGTAAATATCTTCTTCTCCAAAGCCACCCTCCCGTGAAGAAGAAAAATATAATTCCCCATTTTTAGCAAAGGAAATATAAAATTCATTGCTATCAGAATTCAGCTTTGTGGCAGTTTGTTTTTCAGTCCAGCTCCCGCCAGGCAATGGAGATACAAACCAAATATTATAATCTAAGCTGGTATCGCCTTCTGCTACCGGGCAGTTGGAAATGAAATACAATTTCCCATCCGGCGAAAAAGCCGGGTCTGCCTGCGAATAGGCCGGATCGTTAAAAGCAGCCGGTACTGCCTGGCTCCATTTCCCCTTTTCAAAAATACTCAGGTAAATTTGTAGTCGTTTATTTTCCGACCGTGAAAAATAAAAAGACCCGCCATTGGGAGAAAAGGCGGAACCAAAATCAATGCTGTCGCTGCTTACATTACCAGGTAAGAAACGAATAGCCTCCGCGCCAGGTACGGGAGCAGGGTAACTAACAGATGCATTCTGCCCGATAGCTTTTTTAGCGACACAGGCGCTAGACAGTATAAATACAAAGCATGCGGTCCTGAAAATTGTAGTTGATGGCATGGTATCTCTTTTATTTTGTAGATATTCAAATTATGTTTATTTCCAAAGTTAACTTTAGCTCTAAAAAAAGATAATTAAAAAACCAAAACCCGTATTTAAAGGTTCTGGTTTTAAGTCGGGATGATTCCGAATTTTGCGGGACGACCCACGCCCACCAAAGGCAGGGCTACATGCCGGTTATTAGTAGCCTGAATGCATTTCCCATTTTCCAACTTTTAATTTGCTTTTCTCTTAGTAATGCCTTTCCGCTTGTTTCGAATTCTTCTACCAGGGCCAGCACAAACGGAATTCTATTTTTGGTAGAACGTTGACGCCTTGAATTGTGAAATAACACCCGGGGCTGCAACATCCGAAGTTTCCCCGATATAATAATTTTTATCTTTCTGACTTTGAAATATTTAGACAAAATGAGGCATATACTTAACAAAACTATAATAAGAAAGGGAGATAGATTTGGATTTTCACCCTAATTAAAAAAAACTTTTCAAAAATGAAAAGTTTTTTTTGTCGGGATGACAAGATTCGAACTTGCGACCCCACGCCCCCCAGACGTGTGCGCTACCGGGCTGCGCTACATCCCGAAAAATCCATCATTTTGTGGGGACTGCAAATGTATAGTCTAATGCCAATAATTCAAAAAAATATGCGTCAAACAGAAAAACTAAAAATTAAGTAAAGAAAATACGAACTTGTAACAAGTTTATGATTACACAAGACTTAGACATTTTAAAGGATACTGCTTTCTTTTTATTCAAAGAATGGGTGCAAAACAAGTGCAGGCTTGTTGTTTCTGATATAATTGAAAGCGAAGAAAGTAAAGCATATGCCGCCTGTACTTTTCAAGTCAATGATGCTAATATTATATACCGCCAATCAAAGATCACCCCAACAAAAACCGGCCAGTTTGTAACGATATGGAAAAGAAACAAAGCAGGGATCACTGAAGCGTTTTGTAGTACAGATAATTTTGATTATCTCACCATCGTTGCCAGGAGTGGTTTAAATATTGGGGCCTTTATTTTTCCAAAGAACGTGCTCTTAGAGAACGGAATAATCGGCATCAATGGTAAAGATGGCAAACGTGGAATAAGAATTTATCCCCCATGGGATGTTGCAGCAAATAAGCAGGCAGTAAAAACACAGCAATGGCAGAAGGAATATTTTATAGATCTTAAAGATGAGGAAAATACAACCGCAGGCAGGGTATCAAAAATATTATCCGGAGTTTAAATTTTTTCCAGTGTATGTTTGGTTAGATCGTTATAGGTATTTCCTGTATTAAGGGTGGTAGTGGGCTCAAATAACATCACCGCTACTTCTTCATCTGCCACCGGTTTATGCTCTACTCCCCGCGGCACAATCAAAAATTCATTTTCATTGATCACTACGATCTTATCCCTGTATTCCATTTTAAGTACACCACTGATAACATAAAATAATTCATCTTCCTCATCATGTTTATGCCAAACAAACTCCCCTTTTAATTTCACCAGCTTAACCTGTTGACCGTTTAATTCGCCTACAATTTTTGGATTCCAGTGTTCTGAAAACAGCGACAATTTTTGTCCAATATTTACCTTTTCCATTGTATTTATTTAATGACATCAATCTTGGTCAGGTATTTTGCAGCTTTTGTGCTGCTTATTTTATTACCTGTCCAGCGCCCCGCTTTCGCCATAGGACTTCCATTTTCGTTTCTTATCCCATTGCGGTAAGCTCCTACAATCACATTATTAATAATATCGGTTTTGCAGGTGGGGCCGTCAAGCCCGCGCTTGGAAATATAAATGGCGTCCTGGTTTTCGTCTGTGGAAGTATTCAGCAGTTTATTGCCTTTAATTAAATTATAACCGCAACCAAATAACTGTATGCCACTGCCGGTACCCTTTTCAATAATATTATTCAATACCTGTCCCCAGGAGTTTCCACCAATGATCAAACCGCTTTGCTGGTAGTCGAGTTTTTGAATACCAAAGTTGCGGATGGTATTGTTATACACTTTATAGTTCTGCGCATTGCACAACTGCAGGCCGTCTCCTCCCAGGTTTTCAAATAAATTGTTGTAGATCTCGATGCCTTCAAAATGAATATCTTTTACCGAAGCAGTAGAAGTGTTGCCAAAATACATGCCTTCACTTGTAACACCCAGCGCCCGCATATCATGGATCCAGTTATCGTGAATTTTGATATTGTGAAGATTCTCTCCCACATTGTAGTTACTAAACATTCCTACTTCTCCATGAGTAACTTCTACATTTTTAATTTCATAGTTATCACTCATACCAAGGCTTAGGGTCTGTGGCCCATATTCTCCTTTTTCCCTGCCAAATACAAAACCATACTTGCTATTGGGATCGCCGGTTCCATCTAAAATAAAATAATGGCAGTCTTCCAATATCAATCCGTATGCTCCATTTGTACCAAAGCGGATTCTTTTTCCTTTGTTTAAAATGGTGATGGGTTTTTCTTTTGTTCCTTTTAAGCCCTGCAGGTAGCCATAAGGTATATCAGTAGCCACAATGATGGTATCACCCGGCTTAATGCGCTTGATGACAGGAGAATTGTTTTTATAATACCAGCCACCATCCGGATTGCGCTGTATAACAATTTGTTTACTAAATGTGGTGATACATAAAGCAAATAAGAATGCGGTCGATAATATATATTTCATATTGATTACACGAATTTTGATCACGCATTAGACGAATTACACAAATTGCACGAATTATGACAGTTGCCTGAATAAGGTTAACAGCGATACTACCAAAAACTTCCTTATTCCTTATTTTACATTCCTTATTTCTTATTTATCTAAATGCCAAAATTAACCCTAATCTTTGATTATTTGTGTCCATTACTGTTGTAAAAGCTTAATTATCGGCTAATTGGCTGCTTCTCAGAAATTTTTATGATATTTGCGCAATCCCATAAAAAATGAAGGTTTTAATAAAGCAGGCCAACATCTCCGGTTCCTCCTCTACGCTCCAGGCGCAAGTAAAAGATATTCTCATCATTGATGGCATTATTCAACAGATTGCAGATAATATCAGCGAAGCTGCTAACCATACTATAACAGCTGACAACCTGTTTGTGAGTATTGGCTGGGTAGACTGTTTTGCCAATTTTGCAGACCCGGGTTATGAACACAAGGAAACAATGGCAACAGGTGCCGCCGCTGCGGCTGCCGGCGGATTTACAGATGTAATGATATTGCCCAATACCAACCCTGCTGTAAGCGGAAAGTCGATAGTGGAGTACATATTGCAGAAGGCGGCTTCCCTGCCGGTAAACATTCATCCCATAGCGGGTATCTCTAAAAATCTGGAAGGTAAAGAACTGGGCGAAATGTACGATATGAGCCAAAGTGGTGCAGTAGCTTTCAGCGATGGCAGCCAATCGATCCAAAGTCCGGGTTTATTACTCAAAGCATTGCAATACGTGTTGCCGGTAGGCGCTACCATCATACAGGTGCCGGATGATAAAAGCATCAGTTCGCATGGTTTGATGAATGAAGGCATTGTGAGCACACAGCTCGGTCTGCCTGGCAAACCTGCCATTGCTGAAGAACTGATGATAGTAAGGGATATTGAATTGCTTAAATATACCGGTTCGCGGTTGCACATAACAGGTGTATCTTCTAAAAAAGGAATGGAGTTAATATCACAGGCTAAAAGCGAAGGCCTGCAGGTAACCTGCTCTGTTACACCCATGCATTTATTGTTTTGTGATGATGATCTGAAGGAATATGATACCAATTTAAAACTGAATCCCCCGCTTCGTTCTGCTGCCGACAGGGCTGCCTTGCAGGACGCATTCAGGAATGGCCTTATTGATTGTATAGCATCTCATCATTTTCCGCAGCATTGGGATGACAAGACCTGCGAATTTGAATATGCAAAAAATGGTGCCACCAGTTTGGAAGCTGTATATGGCGTAGCCAACCAGTTTGCGAAAGGTTATCATTCGCTCATTGAACATATGGCAGTGCTGCCACGCAAAATTTTCGGATTACCACTTCCTGAAATTAAAGAAGGAGCGCCCGCTGTTCTCACTTTATATGTTCCCGACACAGAATATATTTTTGAGGAAAAAATGATCCGCTCCAAATCCAGGAACAATCCATTTGTTGGAAAAATGTTGAAAGGAAAAGTGATCGGTATCATCAATAAAAATAAGGTTACACTTAACAAATAAGGATGAAATTAACGGCAACATACAAGGGAATAATAATAGGTTTGTTAATGGCGCTGGTATGCCTGTTTTTGTTTTATGGGATGAAACTGCCGCATGATGATCCAAGTCAATTAATAGTAATAGTAATTTATATTATCGGTATAATATGGAGTTTAATAAGTGTGCACAGATCATCTGATGAATTAACTTTCAAAAACTATTTTTCAGAGGGGTTTAAAACCTTTATAGTAATGACTTTGATAATTGTCTTATTCAAAGGTTTCTTTTTTTATTTTAATCCGCAAATTGTTGAGCAATTTATTGCACAAAATGAAGCGGCAGTTTTAAAAGAAGGAAATCATACTTTGCCTGAAATAAAGCAAAATTCTGAACAGTTAAAGAATGTGTTTATGCCAATGACATTATCTTTAACAACTGTTACTTACATGGTATTTGGTGCATTAACTTCTGTTATAGGCGGATTGTTTTTGAAAAGCTCAAGGTCGGCATCAAAAGTAAAACAAGCATAACACATTAATGATGCAAAATGGTATGCTGTACAAGTGAGTGATACAACCATGTTACAGTTTGTACAAATGCCCGTAACATAAAAATAATAAAATGGATCTGTCAATAGTAATACCACTTTTTAATGAAGATGAATCGCTGCCGGAACTGGCGGCATGGATTGAGCGGGTGGTGCAGGAAAACAACTACAGTTATGAAATAATAATGGTAGATGATGGAAGCACAGATGATTCGTGGAAGGTGATTGAAGGTTTGCGTGCTGTTAATCCCAATATTAAAGGTATAAAGTTTCAGCGCAACTATGGCAAAAGCGCTGCACTCAACGAGGGTTTTAAAGCAGCGCAAGGAGATGTAATTATTACCATGGATGCAGATATGCAGGATAGTCCTGATGAAATTCCCGGTCTGCGTAAAATGATTGTTGAAGATGGTTTTGATATGGTAAGCGGCTGGAAGAAAAAAAGATATGACAATACACTCACCAAAAATATTCCTTCTAAATTCTTTAACGCTGCTGCAAGAAAAAGTTCGGGGATCAAACTACATGATTTTAACTGCGGCCTAAAAGCCTATCGTAAAAAAGTAGTAAAAAGCATTGAAGTGTATGGAGAAATGCATCGCTACATTCCTATACTGGCCAAATGGGCGGGCTTTAGAAAGATCGGCGAAAAAGTGGTGGAGCACAGGCCACGTAAGTTTGGTGTTACCAAGTTTGGCTGGGAACGTTTTGTAAATGGTTTCCTCGATCTTTTCTCCATTATGTTTGTAGGCAAATTTGGAAAGCGGCCCATGCATTTTTTTGGTCTTTGGGGAAGCGTGGTATTTTTTACGGGCTTTGTAATATGGGCATATTTGTTCATCGCCAAATTCGCTTTCCAAAAATATAATATGACGGACAGGCCTTTGTTTTACATTGGTGTCATCTCTCTCGTAATTGGTGTGCAAATGTTCCTGGCGGGCTTCTTGGGAGAACTGATTGCGAGAAATTCCAGTGAGAGAAACACCTATTTAATTGAGGAAAAAACCGGGTTATAGAACGCGGATGACCAAGATGACACCGATCATAACGGATTAAATTCGGGAATGCTCCTGCACGAAAAGCTCACTGAGAAAATAATTGAAGTTTTTTATAAAGTTTATAATGAGTTGGGATATGGATTTCTAGAGAAGGTATATGAAAATGCTTTAAAAATTGAACTGGAAAGAATCGGAATGTCTATTTCATCCCAGGTACCTATCAATGTTCTATATTCTGGAGTGAATGTCGGCTTTTACGTAGCCGATCTTATAGTGGAAGACGTAATTATTCTTGAAATAAAAGCCGGAGATGGAATCATTGTGGAACAACATGAAGCTCAACTAATAAACTATTTGAGAGCTACGGACAAGGAAATAGGTTTGTTATTCCATTTCGGAAAAAAACCACTGTTTAAAAGAAAGATTTATTCCAATAATTTAAAATGATCTGTGATAGTCCGTGTCATCGGCGTTATCCGTGTTCAAAACAATAAATGTCATCAAAAAAGATAATCATCATTGGCCCCGCCTATCCCCTGCGGGGTGGCGGTATGAGCACTTTTAATGAGCGCCTTGCCCGGGCTTTTATGAGCGAAGGCCACACGGTAAGCATTTATACTTTTTCTTTACAATACCCTTCTTTTTTATTCCCCGGTACATCACAATATTCAACAGAACCAGCGCCCAAAGATCTTGATATTAAAGTAGTCATCAACTCCATAAATCCCTTTAACTGGGTAAGCGTAGGTAAGCATATAAAAAAAGAAAGACCAGATATTATTGTAGTACGTTACTGGCTGCCATTTATGGGGCCCTGCTTTGGTACCATCCTGCGTTATGCGAAAAAAAACAGGCACAGCAAAGTAGTTTGTATTGCCGATAATGTGATCCCCCACGAAAAGCGGGCAGGTGATAAAGTTTTTACCCAATACTTTGTAAAACCGGTAGATGCATTTATAACCATGAGTGAAAAGGTTTTAGCTGATCTTACATTATTCGATCAGCAAAAACCTGCCCGGTATATTCCTCATCCTTTGTACGATAATTTTGGAGAAAAAATTCCAGCAAAAGAAGCGAGAAATAACCTTGGATTAAATACGACTGACCCTATCATTTTGTTCTTTGGTTTTATCCGCAAATATAAGGGGCTGGACATATTGCTGGATGCCATGGCCATCCTGAAACATAGAATTCCTTCGCTCAAACTGCTGATAGCCGGTGAATTTTACGAGGATAAAAAAGCTTACCTGGAACAAATAATTAAATTAAATCTAACGGAGCATATCATTCTCCGCTCAGCCTTTATCCCTGATAACGAATTGAGAAATTATCTCTGCGCCGCAGACCTGGTAGTGCAACCTTATCGCAATGCCACGCAAAGTGGTGTTACTCCCCTTGCCTACCATTTTGAAATACCAATGCTGGTAACCAATGTGGGCGGCCTGGCGGCCATGGTACCGCATAATAAAGCCGGGCTGGTGGCCGAACCAAATGCAGCATCCATTGCAGAAAATATTGACCTTTTTTTTAAAAAGGAGAACGGGTATTTCCTGCCTGGCCTCCTGGAAGAGAAGAAAAAATACAGCTGGCAGGTAATGACAGAAAGCATCATTGCATTGGCTAAGCTTTAGTTAAATTTACCGCAAGCAAAGCCTTTCAAAACGTCGTGTCAGAATCTTTGGTTAATTTTATTATCATGAAATTATTTTCCTTAATTATTCTTGGATTTTTATTGCACGCTCCTGGTATCGCTCAGCGCCTGAGTAAGCAGGATATCAGTTTAATTCAAAAAAAAGAAGATAGCCTTAAGGGCCTGTCTTTTAAAATAATTAAAGGCGTTAACCCGGTTGACCGTTTAAATGCCGACAGCATTTTTACGAGGGTATTTGTGAGGGCTTTAAAAACGAAAAATTCATTTTATTATCCTTTCGACTCTATCTACACTGTTTCCAAATTATACGCCCCCGACAGCAGCTTTAGAATTTACACCTGGCAAATGGTTATCAATGAAAATGTTATCCGCCAGCATGGTGCCATTCAAATGAAAACGGCAGACGGCTCGCTAAAACTTTTTCCTTTAATTGACAAATCAGATATCACCACAAATATGGCTGATACGATTGCTAATAATTTTGGATGGATGGGGGCAGTATATTACCGGATCATTGAAACAAAAGCCCAGGGAAAATCTTTTTTCACCCTGCTCGGATATGATGAAAATAATATACGCAGTAATAAAAAAGTTATAGAAGTGCTTACGTTTAATAACGATCAACCAGTTTTTGGGGCAAGGCAATTTAGCATTGCCAGTGGTTTTGGTTATAAAAATAACATGGCCCGTTTTATAATGGAATTTAAAAAAGATGCAAGCCCCCGCCTTACGTATGACAATGAACTAAACATGATCGTATTTGAACACCTGGTGTCGGAAAGCAATCAGCCCAATAAAAAATGGACAATGATCGGTGATGGAGATTATGAAGGTTTTAAATGGATGGATGGAAGGTGGGTATATGTAAATAAAATATTCAGTGAAGTAACTCCCGAAGGCAAAGCTCCTACTCCTTTACCCCTGGATGATTCGAAATTGAATACACAACCGCCGCCCCCTTCAAAACCATAAATAACCAGCCCGGCTCCAATTGCTCATTTGTTATTGAATTTATAAAACCGGCAGTTACCAGATCCTGGCAGCTGGATTTACGTATCTATCATAAAATATTTATCATGCAAAAAATTTTCCTCTCCATTTTCATTGCGCTAACCAGCCTTACCAGTTGTGCCAATAAAAAACCGCCAATTATTACAGCTGCTGTAAATAACGACAGTTCCACTTCTTCAGCCAAAACAGACACGGTAACTTTTGGAAACGGATGCTTCTGGTGCACCGAAGCTATTTTTCAACTGGTGGATGGCGTAATAAAAGTAGAAAGTGGCTATAGTGGCGGTCATGTAGACAATCCCAGCTACAAAGAAGTAACTACAGGCACAACAGGTCATGCAGAATGTTTAAATATTATTTACGATCCTTCCAAAGTTACCTACGATGAACTACTGGAAATGTTCTGGCAATCGCATGACCCTACAACCGTAGACCGCCAGGGTAATGATGAAGGACCACAATACCGCAGTGTTATATTTTATCATAACCAGGAACAAAAAGATATTGCTGAAAAATACAAAGCAGCCTTGGACAAAAGTGGTGCCTTCAATGCACCTATCGTAACTACATTTGAGCCTTTTACAAAATTTTACAAAGCTGAAAACTATCACCAGAATTATTACAATGAGAACGGCAGTCAACCTTATTGCCAGTTTGTGGTAAGGCCTAAGGTAGAAAAATTCAGGAAAGTGTTTAAGGATAAATTGAAGAGAGGATAATAGATGCTGGACGCCGGATACTGGTTGAGGAACATTATCTGGCATCCAGCACCTAGTATCTATTATCTGTCCTCCCTGTTATCTCTTCCTCACCCTTCTCAACTCCAGCATATTTAAACTATTAGGATAAAAGCTACTGATATTGGTATGTACCATGTGTATGGCCATATCGTACCAAAAGGGTACTACCGGTGCATCTTCAATAATGTGACGGTCCATTTGCCGGTATAGTTCGTAACGAAGCGAATCATTTTCTTCCCGCAGGGATTGTTCATACAATTTATCAAAAGCCGTGTTCTTATAACGGGTATAATTGGGTGGTGCCGGATTTTTACTGTAAAAAACGCTCAGGTAATTTTCTGCATCAGGATAATCAGCTATCCAGCTGCCGCGGAAAAATAATGCCTGCGATTTACTGGTTTGCTCCAGCAATAAACTTTTTTGAATAGACTCTACCTGGATATTAATACCTACCTGTTTTAATTCATTGGCCACATAGCTTGCTAGGTTCAAATAAGTGGGAATGGTTAGCAACTTTATCTCAGGCAAACCCTTTCCTGCGGGATAACCTGCTTCTGTCAATAATTGTTTTGCCTTTTCAATGTCATACGAATAACCTTTTACTTTGTCTGCGTCAAAAGAAGGCAGCCCCTGCGGTATAAATCCACTTTCCGCTGCAGTGCCAATGGAGTTTCGGAGGTACAGCATCATTTTTTTTCGGTTGATGGCGTAATTAATTGCCTGCCTTATTTGTTTCAGCTTCAAAGGGGAATTTTTCAATAAAACATTATTGGTATCATGCAATATTCCAAAATATTCTATGTTGAGATAAGGCTGTTTATTTAACCTAAGGGTGCCCTCCCATTGCTTTTTGAGGTTACCCGTTTTTGTCAATATTTCATCTTTAAAAGAAGCATCTATATCATTGATAAAATCCAGCCGGCCCTGGCGGAATTCAAGAAATTCTGTCGCTTTGCTGTCGTAAAAATTTACTTTTATTCCGTCGAGGTATGGGAGCAAATTCCCGCTGCTGTCTTTTTCAAAATAGTGTTCATTTTTTTTCATGACCAGGGCCTGGCCTTCTTCCCAGGCCACCAACTGAAAAGGACCACTACCCACTGCATGCCTGCGAAAATCAGTACCGTATTTTTCCACCGCTTCTTTTGGAACAATAGAGCAATACTGCATACTTAAAATGCCCAGTATGGGATGAAATGGTCGCAAAAGATTTAATTGAAATGTAGAATCATTGATAACAACAAAAGGTTTTACACTATCTGCCCTGTTATTAAATATCCATGCGCCGGGGCTCGCTGTAGCGGCATCAACGATCCTGTTAAGACTATAACGAACGTCTTCGGCTACCAATTTCCTCCCCTTTCCACCAGGAAATGCCGCATCATTATGAAAATAAATATCTGTACGGAGGTTAAACAGGATACTCTTTTTATCTGTACTAAACTCCCAGTTTTTCGCCAGCAAAGGTTTTAATTCAAGCTGCCCATCCACTTCTACCAATGTACTGTAAAGTTGGTGTACAGCCCACATAATGGACTGGTTTTTTGCAAAGGCCGGATCAAGTGACGCAATGCCGGTTGTTTCGTTGTACCGGAATATTCTTTTTTCAGAACGATTACCGGTACCGCATCCGCTATGCAACAGGAAAAAAAATAAAACATTCAATAATAAACGGGCTTTGTTAAAAACCATACAACTAATTAAGGCATAAATTTAAACAAACGCTTTCAATTACCATTTATCAATCAATTAACGGCTGTATGCAGTACTATCGGTAATTTTATCACACAAATCACCAGCTATTATGTTGAACAAACTATTACGCACTTCCCTTGCTGTATCGCTCATTCTTTGCTATGCCGGCAAAAGCTTTGCACAGCCATTAAATAAAAAAGAGGTGTTGACCCGCCAGGACACTTTGCGCGGCAGTATTGGAGAAGGCCGTATGCGATGGGACGTGTTGCATTATGATGTAACGGTGCAACCCGATTATAATACTAAAACCATCAAAGGAAAAAATATTCTGCGCTTTTATGACAATGGAGCTAAGCTGATGCAGATAGATATGCAGCAGCCAATGATCATCGACAGCATTATAAGAGACCATAACAGCTCCCAGGTTCCATTTACCCGGGAAGGCAATGTTTATTGGGCGGAGTACAGGGACCCGAAGGCGATGTACAAAATAAATCCCGGTCCGGCTTCTGTTTCAATTTATTTTCATGGCCAACCCGTAGAAGCTAAAAGACCACCCTGGGATGGCGGCTGGATATGGAAAAAAGATAAACAAGGCAGCCCCTGGATGAGCGCAGCCTGCCAGGGACTGGGTGCCAGTGTGTGGCTTCCGTGCAAAGATCACCAGAGCGATGAGCCGGATAGTGGTGCCACACTTCGTGTAATCGTTCCCGATAGTTTAACTGGCGTTGGCAATGGCCGAATGATTGGTAAACAATCTTTGGGTAATGGCTTTACGCAATACAACTGGGAGGTTAAAAATCCTATCAACAGCTACAATATAATTCCCTATATCGGTAAGTACAGCCATTTTGATGAAAAGTATAAAGGCGAAAAAGGTATATTGGATATGGATTACTGGGTGCTGGATTCTAACCTGGTAAAAGCAAAAACCCATTTTGCGGATGCCCGCAGAACAATGGAAGCCCTGGAGTTTTGGTTTGGCCCTTACCCTTTTTATGAAGACGGATACAAGCTGGTAGAATCACCCCATCTTGGTATGGAACACCAGAGCGCGGTAGCTTATGGTAACAATTATAAAATGGGCTACCTGGGCAATGATCTTTCCGGTACTGGTTGGGGATTGAAATGGGATTTCATTATTGTTCATGAAAGCGGCCACGAATGGTTTGGCAATAATATTACCAGCAAAGATATTGCCGATATGTGGGTACATGAGGGCTTTACCAATTACAGCGAAACTTTGTTCACTGATTATTTTTATGGTAAAGAGGCAGGCAATGACTACCTGGTGGGTATAAGGAAAGCAATTCAAAATGACATACCTATTATCGGACCTTACGGTGTAAACAAGGAAGGGAGCGGCGACATGTATAACAAAAGCGGTAATATGTTGCAAACGATCCGCTATGTTATCGCAAATGATAAAAAATTCAGGGATATATTAAGAGGACTGAGTAAAACCTTCTATCATCAAACCGTAACAACTGCACAGGTGGAAGAGTATATCAGCCAGAAAGCCGGAAGAAACTTTTCTAAGATCTTTGATCAATACCTTCGCACCACAAAAATTCCAGTGTTGGAATATAAATCAGAAGCTAATAAACTCATGTATCGCTGGAGCAATACAATAGATGGTTTTGATCTTCCTGTCAGGGTTCAATTCGATTCTACTACTAAAAAGCAGAAAATGATTTACCCTACCACAGAATGGAAGCAAATAAAACAACCGAAAAAATTTGATATCAAACAGTTTAAGGTTGACCGAAACTTTTATGTAACAACAAAAAATGTATAACGGGAGGGAGCAACGGCTCTCTTTTTTTATTGAAGTTGGCAGCATCTTTGACCTTTACTATCTATGAAAAAATTATTGATCTGTCTTCCGGTTGTGATGCTTTTTGCCTGCAATCATACAAAAGAACAAAACTCACAACGCTCCGCGGATAGTACTGCAGCTTCCAATACCCGGGCTGTTGATTCAATAATGCCGGTAATTTCTGTAGATTCAACGGCCTCAGCAGTACCCGACTATAAATTAATTGTTCCGGGCAAAAGCATTGGCATTACCGCAATTGGTCAAAAGTCAGAAGAAACGGGTAAAGACCTGGGCACACCCGATGATGGTGATGCAGCTATGGGAAAATCATTAAGCACCTGGTATTCTAAAAATAATCCCGCTTATAAAACACAGGTATTTTCTGCGATCCAAATGGGTAAGGAGGAGGATATGCCGAGGGTAAAATCAATAAGGGTAAACAATCCTTTTTTTGAAACGGCCAGCCATTTAAAAGCCGGCAGTAATCTGAAAGAAATCCTGGCTCAATTTCCAGCAATGTTGTTGACAGGTTCGTATGAATCATCGGCTAAAAAACCAATAAAGCTATATGATGACAGTGAAGCAGGCATAGCATTTGAAATAGATGAAACAGATACATGCGTTGGCATAAACGTTCATACAAAGGGAGAAAAAGCTTTCATGCAATACCTGCCTTTTGAAAGTAGTTTTGTTCCTGTGGATAACTAATTTCTACCCGTAAATAGTAGCGGGACAACTTACAAAGTGCTCTTCTTAATTATAATTCTATGGAAATGTAATGATAAATGACTATTGTCATTCCGGATTAAATGAGCAATCTGCCTGGCAGCGCCCATAAAAAAAGGAGCAATAAATTGCTCCTCCACTATCCTTTGATTTATTACATTTTACAACTGCGTTCTCTTCACGAACGGCCTTCCGGCACCAATAAAACGTTTGTTGTAATAATTATCATTTAAACTGCTGATGGTAACACCACTACTGGTGCTGGCATGTACAAAAAAATCATTGTTCAAATAAACACCTACATGGCTGATACCACCCCTTGTATTAAAAAATACGAGGTCACCCTCCTGCATCTCTTCCCTTTCAATTTTATTACTTGCTGCATATTGATCCCTTGCCGTACGGGGAATACCGATTGCATAAACAGTACTTAACAATAACCCCGTTAATGCGCTGCAGTCGATCCCTTTTTTAGTAGTGCCACCATAGCTGTATGACGTGCTCCACCAATCGTCAATAAAAGCAAATAAGGAAATATTGCTGATGGATTCAATTTCTGTATCCATTAACTGTGCATACTTGAACTGAATAGCATTACAGGCTTCGGTGGCCATTTTACCAATAGCCGACCTTACAGTAGTAGTAGGAACGAAATTGAGTACCGGTAAACCAGTGGCTTCTGTGCCAGGCGTATTACTGGCATACGATACCGCATCATTCTTCAATTCGATGCCATCAATAAATTTTACAGATTTCTGCGCCATTGCAGAAAAAGAAATTGCCGGTAAAGTCAATAAAATAACCGCAATCAGTCTCCAATTTTTCATACGTAAAATATGTGGGTTTTACAGTATGTACGACTTAGCCTTTTGTTTTGTACGCTACTTTTTTTCTTTTTTTATCTATTGTTTAAATCCTGCCTTTGAGTCCTGTCCTACAAACAAATTAATAATTGATTTTTCGAAGATTGTGCCGCAAAGGTAACTTTCATAACCCAAACAAACAACCCTTTAGCATTTTATTAGGATAACTGCCTCATTTCGTGCTTAAAACCTATAAGGTTTTAAAACCTTATAGGTTAAGGAAATAGCAACAGGGCATTCTTTGTGGATAAACGTAAGCACACAAAACTTTATTGTTACGGATATTTGTAAGCTGAATATCCAGGATATCGTTTACCATTTTTATACATGAATTTTTCTCATCTACACGTACATACCCAGTTCTCTTTATTAGACGGTGCAGCTTCCATCAAAGGCCTCTATAAAAAAGCCATTGCAGATGGTCAGCCTGCTCTCGCCATCAGCGATCATGGAAACATGTTTGGCGCTTTTGAATTTGTAAAAGAAGCCTACAACCATAAAAATGATGACGGTACTTTAAAAGTAAAACCTATTGTTGGTTGCGAATTTTATATAACACAGGACCGCACGCGCAAAAATTTTAATAAAGAAGAAAGAGATCCCCGTCATCATCAGATCTTGCTGGCTAAAAATGAGGTGGGTTATAAAAATCTTGTCAAGCTTACTTCCCTGGGCTATATAGAAGGAATGTACAGCAAATATCCCCGTATTGATAAACAGCTCATTCATAAATACCATGAAGGATTAATTGCCACTACCTGTTGCCTGGGTGCACTCGTACCACAAACTATTTTAAAACATGGTGAAGAAGAAGGTGAAAATGAATTTAAATGGTGGCTCAACATTTTCCAGGATGATTACTATGTGGAATTGCAACGGCATGGTATGCCCGAGCAGGATAAGGTAAATATCATCTTACTAAAATTTGCAAAAAAATACAATGTGAAAGTGATTGCCAGTAATGACAGTCATTATGTAGATCAGGAGGATTTTAATGCACACGATATTTTGCTATGCATTAACACAGGAGAAAAGCAAAGCACGGAAGCCATGCGTGGCTTTTCTGATGATGATGTCAGTTCCAAGAACAAACGTTTTGCTTTTCCGAATGACCAGTTCTTCCTGAAGACAACGGCACAAATGACCGAGGTATTTAAAGACCTGCCGGAAGCCATTGATAACACGAACGAAATTGCAGGCAAGATCGATTTATTGGATCTAAAAAAAGATATCC
This sequence comes from Ferruginibacter sp., assembly GCA_014379905.1. Taxonomy (GTDB): domain Bacteria; phylum Bacteroidota; class Bacteroidia; order Chitinophagales; family Chitinophagaceae; genus Ferruginibacter. Next base: position 16,997 of record JACMKX010000149.1, read on the forward strand.
TGCTCCCCCACTTTGTGGTGCCTGCTAATTTTAAAACGCAGGATGAATATTTGGCCAGTATTACCTGGGCCGGTGCAAGAGAGCGCTATAAAATTCTTACCCCTGAGGCAGAAGAGCGCATCCAGTTTGAATTAAGCGTAATTGAAAAAATGGGGTTCGCCGGTTACTTTTTAATTGTAGGTGATTTTATTAAACATGGCCGGGAGATCGGCGTATTCATTGGTCCTGGCCGTGGATCCGCCGCAGGTAGTGCGGTGGCCTATTGCATTGGCATTACCAATATTGATCCTATAAAATACAATTTACTGTTTGAGCGTTTCTTAAATCCGGAACGTAAAAGTATGCCAGATATAGATACAGATTTTGATGATGATGGCCGCCAGAAAGTAATTGATTATGTGGTGCAAAAATATGGCAAGAACCAGGTGGCGCAGATCATCACTTATGGCACCATGGCAGCCAAATCGAGTATTGCAGATGTGGCACGTGTAATGGATCTGCCATTACCTGAAAGTCGTGCGCTTACAAAATTAATTCCTGAACGGCCCGGCATTTCTTTGAAAAGAATGTTGCAGGCACCTATTACCGATAAGGATAAAAAAGATCCAAAAGAGAAATCGCTGGAAGATAAAGAACAGCTCGGTGCAGAAGATATTGAGAATGTAAAAAAATTAAGAGAGATTTATAATGGTAATGATCTCAACAGTAAAATATTACATGAGGCTGAGATCCTGGAAGGCTCCGTTAGAAATACCGGCATCCATGCTTCAGCCATTATCATTGCACCAAGGGATCTTACAGACCTGATCCCTGTTGCCACTTCCAAAGAATCGGAATTATGGATGACGCAGATAGAAGGAAATTCTATTGAAGAAGCAGGCGTTATTAAAATGGACTTTTTAGGCTTAAAAACGCTGAGTATTTTAAAAACTGCTTTGTCACTCATCAAACAAAATCATGGTGTAATTATTTCCATTGATGATATTCCTTTGGATGATGAAAAAACCTACACACTCTACCAGCAGGGTGATACGAATGCCACATTCCAGTTTGAAAGTGCGGGGATGCAAAAATACCTGCGTGAATTAAAGCCAGATAAATTTGCTGATCTTATTGCCATGAATGCCCTGTACAGGCCGGGGCCTATGGCTTATATTCCGCAATTCGTTGCACGTAAGCATGGCCGTGAAGAAGTGGTGTATGACCTGGCCGACATGGAAGAATACCTCCAGGAAACTTATGGCATTACCGTTTACCAGGAACAGGTGATGTTATTGTCTCAAAAACTCGCAGGCTTCAGTAAAGGTGATGCGGATGTATTGCGGAAGGCCATGGGTAAAAAGCAAAAGCATGTACTCGACAAAATGAAAGTGCAGTTTGTGGAAGGTGCTACGGGCAAAGGACATCCTAAAGACAAACTCGAAAAGATATGGAGTGATTGGGAAGCCTTTGCACAATATGCTTTCAACAAATCGCATTCTACCTGTTATGCATTTGTGGCTTACCAAACAGCTTACCTTAAAGCGCACTACCCCAGCGAATACATGGCAGCCGTGCTGAATCATGCAGGCAGTATTGATAAGATCACTTTCTTTATGGAAGAATGCAGGCGCATGAATTTAAAAGTATTAGGACCGGATATCAATGAATCTAATAATGGATTTGCTGTAAATCAAAAAGGAGAAATTCGTTTTGGCTTCAGCGGGTTAAAAGGTGTGGGCGAAGCCGCAATTGATAATATTGTGGAAGAAAGAGGAAAGCATGGTGCTTTTAAGGATGTATTTGACTTGGCGAAAAGGGTGAACCTGCGTTCCGTTAATAAAAAGTCGATGGAAAGTTTGATCTACAGCGGTGCCTTCGATTGTTTTAAAGAGTTTCACCGGGCACAATATTTTTATGCGCCACCAGGCGATATAACTTCGCTGGAAAAAATCGTAAAATTCGGATCGGTATTTCAATCACAATCGGTAAGCACATCCAACACCTTGTTTGGCGATTTGGAAATGCCGGAAATTGTTCCGCCCAAGTTACCGCTTTGCGCTCAATGGCAACTGGTTGAGCAACTGGATTTTGAAAAGGATGTCACGGGCATGTACATGAGCGGGCATCCGCTTGACAATTATAAATTTGAATTAAAGCATTACCGCATCTCGCCATTAACAGATTTCCTGGAAGTAAAAAATGCGCCGCCTGCTTCGCAAATCAATAAAACATTTCGTTTAGCCGGCCTCGTTATAGACGCACAGCACCGGCTTACGAAAACGGGAAAAAATTATGGCGTACTCACAATTGAAGATTTTAGTGGGAAGACGGAATTTTTTCTTTGGCAGGAAGACTATGTAAAATACCTCAACTACCTGGAAAAAGGTATGATTATCGTTGTAGAAGGCACCTTCAGGGAAAAACGCTACCGCAATGGCGAAGTTGAATTCAGCATTGCCAAATTGCACTTGCTGGAAACGGTAAAAGCTACTTTAACAAAAGAACTCATAATTGATATAGAGCCCGAATTTATTGACGAAGAACTGGTTGGTTTCTTTGAGAATAATATCAGGAACAATCCCGGAAAATCAGGCATTAAATTCAATATCCATGACCTGCTTAACAGCCAGACGCTTACACTATGTAGCCCTGTCGGCAGTTTTATGATGAACGATGATATGGCCGTTTTTTTAAATGAACACCAGTATTTTAATGTGAATGTGGTTTCGAATTAGGGTTAAGGTTTAACGTTTAAGGTTTAATGTTGGTTCACCCGTATTTGAATAACATTCAAACGCTGAAGTGCTTAACCTTAAACGATTTAAAGGTGAAACGTATTAGACGATTTAAACGTTAAACGCATTAACTGCCTTTATAACGTATTAACACTGTCAAATAGAATGTGGATATGTCATTCTGTATTACTAATGAATATGGATTTAAATTTGTTCTCTTGTTCATACTTAAAAAATAAAATTATATAATATGGCACTCGAACTTACAGATGCAAACTTCAAATCAGAAGTGTTGGAATCAGATAAATTGACAGTAATCGATTTTTGGGCAGAATGGTGTGGACCTTGTCGTGCAATAGGACCAGTTATTGAAGAACTGAGCAAAGAATACGATGGCACAGTTAAAATTGGTAAAGTTAATGTGGATCACAATCCGCAGGTATCTATGAACTATGGTATCACCAGTATTCCTGCTATACTATTCGTAAAAAACGGGGAGGTGGTTGATAAATTAGTGGGAGCACAGCCTAAGGCCAATTTTGTGAAAAAGATTGAAGCGCATAAATAATCAATTAAATCAATAGAAGTAAAAGGCTCCGTTAACGGAGCCTTTTAACATTCACTTATATTGTGCCTGTATTATCTTTTACTAAATTCGAAAAAAAAGTAATGAAAGCCGTTTTACTAATACTAGGTATGGGATGCTGTATGATTGCTTCGGCACAATTTAACTTTACGGTAGCGCAAGCCTTCCGTTCCGGTTTCTATAATTCCGGCGAGAACCCTGGGCATCTCATAAAAGGTACCGGCATTTTAAAGGAAGCAGCTTACAGAATGGTATTTGATAGCAATGTAGCTGCAGGCAGCCTTCTTATTTACTATGCGGAGTACGACTCTTTCGGTGCCAGGCTGTTCTCTGCTCAATACACGGAAGAAAATGAAGAGACCATTTGTACCTATTCAAACACCTATTCAGCAGGAAAATTGCTGAAACGTTACTACACGATTTCTACCAATGGTAAACCTGAAGGCAGCTGTTTGATACAGTACAATGAAGATGGAAAAGAACAATACTTATACATGTACGGGGCAGGGCAAATGGAGCCTACTGTTTATAAAAAAGAATATGACAAACAAGGATTACTGCAATACATCTGGGAAGCCGATCCTGTTTCAAAAAGATTTTCTGCCCTTGCAAAATTTGAATACCTGTCGAACGGTGATCTTTCCAGGATCACAAAATATCCCATATACCGCAGGCGTTATACTGTTGCAGGCCAGATTTTACTTTTTAAAAGATCCCGCGAAAAAGATATTGTAAAAGAAACTGTTTGCAATGATATTGGACAGGAACTATTTTCTTATAGCTACGACAAAAATGGCAGATCCATCAGTGCAGTGCGATTTGACTGGATTTCATCGCCTGCCAATGCTGGGGGAATTTTGCCCCTCGACAATCGTACAGCAACCTCAGCTACGGTTGTATCAACCAGTGGAACGATCCCCGGCAGCACTCGTGCAGGTCCATATCCATATTCTTATAACTCGGCATCCTCCCCCGCTATTACTGCAATTACTAACCAACTTAATTATGCCAGTGAAAACTGGAAGCCTGTTGAATCATTTCCAGCTGGCAAATCATTTACAAACACCAGGAGTTACCACACAAAAAAAAGATTTGTAGCCATACGTGCCTTTAAAGAAGATCAGACGATCGACAAGATCATTACGAGGAACGAAACCGGCGCTATTGTTCAGTTAATAAAATATCACTACAACAACGGCGCAGTTCTCCGCTATTTATAAACCTGGTAAATGTTTTCCCGGGCTGTGCAATGTTTTAAAAAGTGATTTTATTTTTCAGCAACCCTTGCGGTTAAAAAAACGTATTTTATAAAAAAGACTTTATGCGATTTATCCTGTTTGTTGTGCTTACCGGTATTTTTTATAATGGATTTTCCCAATTACAACTCACTGAAGAACAAAATTTCCGGGGAAGTTTTTACCATTCTGGTTTAAACAGGAATATTGATATAAAAAAAGCGGCTATTAACAGGGAAAGCGCCTACCTGCTGTTTTACAACGAGGAAAAAAAAACAATGGACAGTTCCGTGTTATACTTTGCCACCTACGACTCAATGGGTAACGTGTTAAAGTCTGTTGATTTTACAGATGACAATGAAACTGTTTATAATTCGACCAATACTTATAAAGAAGGCAAACTTGTTAAACGTTATTATACTATTTACAGGAATGAGATAATGAGGAGCACTAACATAATAGAATATAATAAACTTGGCCTGGAAGAATTTTTATACCTTTTTAATCCCGGAGAAAAGGAGCCCATAGTTTACAAGAAAGAATATGATAAAAAGGCCCGTGTAAAGTCTCTTTGGGAAGCTGACCCTTATTCCAAAAGATTTTCTCTCACCGCCCAGTATGATTATTTATCGAATGGAGACCTGAGGAAAATCTCGCAGTATCCTGTTATCCACCAGCGATATACCGTTCCCGGTAAGGTACTATTTTTTAGAACTACAAGGGCAAAAAATAACATAACTGAAATTATAAGTAACGAGCAGGGGCAGGAACTGGTATCATATGTATATGATAAGAAGGGGAGATGTTTTAGTAAAAGAAGTAATTGGCCGGAGTTGCTTAATATAGGAATGGGAGCTTCCGGTGTAAACCATGCAGGAGCTTTACTAAACCATGGTCTTTATAAATTCACCGGCGGATCTGCAGCAACCGAATATTACATTTCAACCGTCTCTTTGGATCAAACAAACCCGGCATTTACGGATAATACTAATGAGGTGCACAGGTTTATCGTTAGTTTTCGTTTCAATGACAATGAAACTGTTGATAAAGTAATTGTAACGGATGCATCTGGTGTTGTAAGACAGGTGATAAATTATTACTACAATGAAAAACTAATAACCAACCCCGCTAAATAAAACCAGCCTGCGGGAAAACAGCTGGCAGTTTATTTAATGCCGGCTAATTCCATCATTTTATTTTACCGGGATTGTTTTAAGAACGGGCATATTAAATGAGCCTGTTAGAGTACTTCCTGCAACAGGCATATTAAATCCCTTTACATCCGGAACCAGGCAAGGCATATTATCTAATGGCAGCCGGATAACTTTTGCTGCATAATATTGGGCCGGTTCAAGGCCTTCCATGGCAGAGGGAAACTGAAATTCCATTTTTCCGGGAATGGGTTTGCTTTTCAATAATTCGGTTGCTGATTTAAATGGTAATTCTATTACAACCTGAGCAGAAACTGCAGCGGAAGTGAACAGAAACCCAAGTATAAATAATATTTTCATATTAAAATGTTTAATGTAAAATTAAATATGCCTAGTGCGATAGTTTTTCTAACTCCTTCAGATCATGTTTGTGTTTAAATAAAACAAAGAACAATATAGCAATGATTAGCGAATAAACTGCAAATGCTGTCCATATTTCAGGCCACATTTTATTTCCGGTGGCATCTGTATAGTAAGCCTGGATGGCATAGCCACTGATGCGACTTCCTAATATTGCCCCTACCCCATTGGTCATCATCATAAACAATCCCTGCGCGGATGAACGGATGCGATGATCCGTAGATGTTTCTATAAATAAAGAACCGGAGATGTTAAAAAAATCAAATGCCATGCCGTAAACAACGCAGGATAAAATAATCATCCACAGTCCGCCGGCAGGGTCGCCATAAGCAAATAATCCAAAACGCAATACCCAGGCCAGCATACTAAATAACATCACGTATTTGATCCCAAACTTTCTTAAGAAGAATGGGATAGCAAGGATGAATAATGTTTCTGATATCTGTGATATAGACATGATGATCGTAGAGTATTTTACTACAATAGAATCTTTGTAGGCTGCTACTTTTTCAAAATCTGACAGAAAAATATCACCATACATGTTTGTTAACTGTAAAGCCGCGCCCAATAACATGGAGAATAAAAAGAACAAAGCCATTTTATACGAACCAAATAACTTAAATGCATTCAATCCCAAAACTTCTACAAAAGATGCTCCTTTACTGGTAAGATTTAATGGAGGACATTTAGGCAGGGTAAATGAATAGATACCCAGTACAAAGGCGAAGGCAGAAGCAATGTAAAATTGGTTTTCGGAGGCTTTATTTCCTGTAAGACTGGTAACCCACATGGCTGCGATAAAACCAATAGTACCCCAAACCCTGATAGGCGGAAAAACTTCAATCACATCATATTTACTATTTTTTAAAATGGTATAGGCAATAGAGTTAGATAAAGAAATGGTCGGCATATAACAGCACATTGCTGCCAGCATTACCCAAAAAAAAGTGTCTGGGTCTGTTACCTGCGGCAGGTATAATAATGCCGCTGCATAACCGATATGTAATATCCCATATAATTTCTCCGCATTCACCCACCGGTCTGCAACAATTCCTATTAACGCGGGCATAATGATAGAAGCCCAGCCCAAAGTAGAAAACACATCCCCGAAATCTGCCACGCCCCATTGTTTATGCTGAAACCAGTATACACCTATTGTTATCAACCATGCACCCCAAACAAAAAATTGCAGAAAACTCATCAGCGTAAGCCTGAATTTAATATTCATAAACAGTTGAATTGATAAAGAATAAAATCGTATTCGAAAGATATTGATTTATTTGGACTAAAGAGATGACATCTTTTGAAAAGATGTCATCTCTTTAAAGCAAAAAATACCGCCACAACAGCATTAATCAACGTAAATTTGCAAAAAATATCACCGATGAGTAGTGCTATAGAAATACTGGTAGAATCGACCAATGATGATGGCTTAAAAACAATTGCAAAAAAAGTAAAAAATGGCGAAAGGATCACAGACCAAGAGTGCCTGTTATTATTTGAAAAAGGATCCCTTTCTTTTGTAGGTGCTCTGTCCAACTTTATCCGGGAAAAACTGCACGGTAATAAGACTTATTTTAATAGAAATTTTCATATCGAGCCTACCAATGTGTGTGTATTCAGTTGTAAATTCTGTTCCTATTCCCGACTGTATGCGCACAAAGAAGATGGCTGGGAATTAAGTATTGACCAAATGCTCGATATTGTAAAAACATACGACGGCAAACCCATTACCGAAGTGCATATTGTAGGCGGTGTTCACCCCAAAATGAATATGGCCTATTTTAAAGAATTACTGCAAAAGATAAGGCAACACAGGCCCGGCCTTCACATCAAAGCCTTTACTGCTGTGGAACTGGAATATATGTTTCGTAAAGCAAAACTAAGTGTGGAAGACGGCATGCAGCAATTGAAAGATGCAGGTTTGCAATCTTTACCCGGTGGTGGTGCCGAAATTTTTCACCCGGAGATAAGAGAGATCATTGCTGCGGATAAAGTGGATGGCGAAGGCTGGCTAAAAATTCACGAAACAGCACATAACCTGGGTATGCACAGCAATGCTACAATGCTTTACGGCCATATTGAAAAATATGAACACCGGATTGACCATATGCGCAAACTGAGAGACCTGCAGGATAAAACCAAAGGTTTCAACACTTTTATCCCCTTAAAATTCCGCAACAGCAATAATGATATGAGTAATGTTGCTGAAAGCACCATTACAGAAGACATGCGCCTGTATGCTATTGCCCGCATCTATTTAGATAACTTCCCGCACCTGAAAGCATACTGGCCCATGCTGGGCAGGCAAAACGCACAGCTAAGCCTGGCCTTTGGGGTAAATGATATTGATGGTACCATTGATGACTCTACCAAAATTTACTCAATGGCAGGCAGCGAAGAACAAACCCCTACCATGACAACAGAAGAACTCGTGACCTTGATAAAACAGGTAAAACGCCAGCCCGTTGAAAGAGATACTTTGTATAATGTAGTAAAAGATTATTCGGGGGAAGTATTAGTAGAAGCGTAATTGGATTAGTGATTGTTCATTACTGATTATTAATTATTTGGTTGCTATAATCATTTAAAAGCCCATCGCTATATGCAATGGGCTTTCTTATTTTCCCGGTAATCAATGATTAATAATTAATAATCTTGCCAGTTACAGCAATTAAAAAGCCTCCTGCTTATTAACAGGAGGCTTTTAGTATTTTGAGCAAGTACGCTTAGAAATTTCTTGCTGTCATTTCAGTTCTCCTGTTCTTAGCACGACCTGCAGCTGTTTTGTTGTCTGCTACCGGTTTGTCTTCGCCATAGCCTGTAGATACCAAACGCGTTTCTGCAACTCCTTGCTTAACCAGGTAATCTTTAACCGCTTTTGCACGGTTGTCAGATAAAGTCTGGTTGCTTTCGCTTGTACCAACGTCATCTGTGTGACCATCGATATCAAGTAATAAACTTTCGTCGGCTTTCATTAAAGAAGCTACATCATTCAATGCTTTGTTAGATTTAGCCAGTAATTTAAAGCTACCTGTTGCAAAGAATACGTTCTTGGCAGCGTAGTTTACTTTTTCAATTACTTCTTTAGCTATTTCAGGGCAACCCTGGTTGCTTACCGGACCCGGACGTGTAGGGCATTTATCTTCTTCGTCGTTTACACCATCGCCGTCACCATCTGGGATCGGGCAACCCTGGTAACGTGCAACACCCGGAACAGTTGGGCATTTATCTTCTTCGTCATTGATACCATCTTTATCGGTGTCAGGAATAGGACAACCCTGGTATTTAGCGATACCTGCTACATCAGGACACTTATCATCTGCATCAGTGATACCATCACCATCCCTGTCAGGGCAACCTTGCAAAGCAGCCAAACCTGGTGTGTCAGGGCATTTATCATCTGCATCAGGAACGCCATCACCATCCCTGTCAAGAACAACCGGTGGTGGAGGTGGTGCCATTACTTTTGGTGTTTCCGGGCCAAAATTGTGAGCAATACCAAATGAATATATCAGGTGATCTTTAGGAAGTTGTTCTTTTGTAAGTGTCCAGCGATATTGAGCCTGGATCAGTAAATAAGTAATACTATTGAAATTTACCTGTACACCAACACCAGCTGGTGCATAAGCGCCAAATTCACCTGTATAATAACCTGCGCCAATACCGCCGGTAAGAAATGGGTTTATTAATGCTTTGTCGCTAAATGGACGAAAATTCAAAGTAGGTTCTAATTCAACACCGTATTCGGTTTCATTGGTAGACTCCATCCTGTCGCCGGAAGCATAATCATGCAGGTTAAAGTTTGCTTTAAGTGCAAGATCAATTTTTGAAGTAAGTCCTTTCCAGTAGGAAAGAGACAAACCGAAATCCATATCTCTTAAGTCGGCCAGTTTTCTTGGTGAATTAGAATTCTTAAATGTTTCAGGGGTAACAAAATCCAATGCATTGAAATGTATACCAACGAGAGCTGGTTTTTTATCACTTTGTGCAAATGCGCCCGTAGTAAAGACCAAGGCGACTAATACCAACTTAAGTTTTTGTTTCATAAACGCTAATTTTAATTTTAAGTTTTTCTCTTACTTAGTTTGGAGAATTAATGTGTTCAGTTAAAGCAAATGTAACATCTAAAAGTATACTAATCAATTAATTTTTAACAAATATATAGATTTATATATTTCTCATTTCCGTTTAAAAATAGTATAATTTCCTTTTCTCACCCTATTTTTTGATTTTTTTTCTTATCGCATTTTGCGGGGTATTTTATTGATGAGCTGTAGGAAGGCTTTCCTAAAGACAACGTGTTCCGAATAGGTGGAGAGAAACTTCGGCAGTTATGGCTTTATATAAATTGCAAAAACCCCGCTCAACGGGGTTTTCCTTTTGTGATCCGGATTGGATTCGAACCAATGACCCTCAGCTTAGAAGGCTGATGCTCTATCCAGCTGAGCTACCGAACCCTGATTTTGGGTTGCAAATATAGGGTATCGGAGTGGAACTATTTATTTTCCTGCTATGTTTTTCTTCTCTAAAGCGATGGTTAAACACTCATTGCTGTTGTAACTACTCATGATGATAGCTGAATCATTTGTTTCATCCGTGTATCCATCCTTCCTTACTTTTACAATAAAAACAATGGATGTCCAAATTCATCCTTCCTGGAAAGCAGTTTTAAAAGACGAATTTACGAAACCCTATTTTCAGCAGATAGTAACTTTCCTGCGTTCAGAAAAAGCTTCGGGCAAGGCCATCTACCCACCCGGTCCGCTCATTTTTAATGCCTTCAACGAAACGCCTTTTGAAAAGGTAACGGTAGTGATACTTGGCCAGGATCCCTATCATGGCCCCGGCCAGGCGCATGGCCTTAGCTTCTCAGTGCCAAAAGGGGTAAAGCCTCCTCCTTCGCTGGTAAACATTTTCAAAGAGATCAAATCGGATATCGGTATAGATATGCCCGCCACAAACGGAGACCTTACCCATTGGGCAGCACAGGGTGTATTATTGCTGAATGCAGCACTCACTGTAAGAGCCGGGGAAGCCTACAGCCATGCAAAATATGGCTGGGCAGAGTTTACAAATGCAGTGATCCAAAAAATATCTGAAGAAAAAAAAGACGTGGTATTTCTATTGTGGGGCAAATTTGCGCAGGAAAAACAGGCCCTTATTGATGAAACCAAACACCATGTTTTAAAAGCGGCCCATCCTTCGCCCTTATCAGCCCACGCCGGGTTTTTAGGCTGTAAACATTTTTCAAAAACAAACCAGTTGCTCATCAATAATGGCTTAGACCCTATTGATTGGAAACTATGAACACGAATTTTTCGAATTGCACAAATTACACGAATTACAAACAACTACTTTTTCATGAATAACCAATCGCAGAAAAACAATTTTTTACTGGATGCTTTTGCCAGGATATGGGCCATGTGGGGCATCGTAACATTCATTGTTACTTTTCTTATCATTTTTTTACCTTCCATGCTGGCTTACCTGTTTGCAGATGAGAAAAAGGGGCAGGCCTATTTTATTGCTGTGTCCAGGGTATGGATGAACGTATGGTTGCCATTGATTGGTTGCCGGTTAAAGGTAACAGGAACTCAATTTTTTAAGCAGGGAGAAAATTACGTGGTAGTGTACAATCACAATGCATTACTGGATGTACCACTTTCCGCTCCTTTTGTACCGGGAGCAAATAAAACCATTGCAAAAGCATCTTTTGCCAAAGTGCCGCTCTTTGGTTTATTTTATAAAAGAGGATCAATATTGGTAGACAGGAAAAATGAAAGAAGCCGGGTACAAAGTTTTGAGCAGATGAAAAGAACGCTGTTGAATGGTATGCATATGTGTATCTATCCCGAAGGCACCAGGAACCGGACCAGGGAGCCGATGAAGCCTTTCTACGACGGCGCTTTTAAACTGGCTGTTGATACAAAAAAAGCAATTATTCCCTGCATTATCACCGGCACAAAAAAAGCGATGCCGGTGCATAAAGCATTCTATCTTTTACCAGCCAGGCTTAACATGCAATTCCTCCCACCGGTTGCACCGGAAGGAATGACTTCAAAATCTTTGAAAGAAAAAGTATTTGGTATTATGCTGGAAAAATATTCGGCAGCAGTGCAGTAAGTATTACTGGTCCACAAAATAGCGGGTTCTGTTTACTTTAATATCTCTCAGCAAGCCTGATTTTGGACTAATAGTAAGATTGAAAAATTTATACCTGCCTACCGGTGAAATATTAATGGCCATTTGCCAGCAATGCATTTCTCTTGAGAGATACATACTGATGGTACCTAGTTCCTTCTCCGTAATATTGTAAAACCCGTTCACTCCTATCTTCCATTTAGGTGAAAGGTTGGCTGAGCTGTTCCAGTTCACATCCTGGTTAATGGTATTGGAAAAACCGAGGAAGTTGAAGTTTCTCACTTTATTGTAGCGGAATGAATAACCAAAACTAATGTCCCAGGGAATGGAAAAATCTACAAATTCTCCCGGGTTATTGCTAATGTAAGCAAGCTCCTGCTGGTACTCATCCAAAGGCATTCCTGTATTGTTGTAATTATCAGGATCCCTCATTTGCTGATCCTGCTGGTTGTCGGCTGCCGATTTACCTCCTCCTTTAAAAGATGCCTGTAAAGAAACCTGGGCACTCATCATTCTGCCTAAGGACAAAGGCCTTTTTTTCCACACAAGTTTGTCTATCCTGTCGCCAATGCTGTCTGTTTGATAAGGATCAAAAAGTGCCGAAGCCGTAATATTTATTTTTTCGAAAAGATTGCTTCTTGCACTTACATTAATGGGCTCCAGTTTGAAAGAATCCCTTAAGAAATTATAACTGCTGGTAATACTAAGCCCATCCAGCAGATTTACTTTTTTCAAAGCAGCGGCAGTATCTTTTTTATCTTTCACCTTCATGGAAACATTATTATCAATCCCAAAGCTCATTCCGCCAAACCTTCCTTCGCCGTAGGCACCATAAACACTCCGGTCAAAAACGGTGTAACGACCTGTTCTTCCGGAAACATCATTTTGAACAGTATAAAAATATTTGCCATTCATATCGGGCCTGTAGCTGATGGACAAATAAGGTCTTACTTCATGACGGATTTGCTTTACCCTTCCTTTATTAAAAGTGAACATCCCAAAAATACGGGTACTGGCACTCAGGCCAAAACTCATTTCACGGGCAGTATAAAAGCCTTTCGTTACAGTAGTATCAAACTTATTTAATAGCCCGTTCCAGGAATACCGGCTCTTTTGCTGAAACCATCTTTCCGAATAACTTACGCTGGGCGCTATTTGTACAGGTCCCAGCTGAGGAAGCGATAAAGTGATGGGAACATTGTGAGTGGCGCCCCATTGCAGGTTTTCCCTTATCTGGTCGGGGATGGAACCTAAAGTTGTATCAGCATCATAAAAAGAAGTAAGGCTTTTTGCATTTGTATTTAAGGCTATGCCCAGGTTTTCATACCACTTTGGCGTGCCAGCAGATTCTTTTTTCCGGAAGGGATATATGGTGTTTAAATTGAACACTACATCGGGCAATTTTACTTCAATATTCCGGGTAACGCTGTTCTGGCTATGGTTAGCCCCGATGGAAACATTATAGGGCCTGTCTTTCCAAACCTTTGCATAATTAATAGAAGAGTTCAGCTGGTTTTGAAAATTCAATCTTGGGTTATTGGGCACCTGCTCATTAAATTTTGTGCTGCCTGCATTTACGTTGGCGGTAAAAGTAACACCCGGCCTGGATTTGGTATCCATAGAATGCGTCCACCTGAAATTAAATGTTTGTGAAGAAGAAAAGTCGGGGTCTCCTTTAAAGTTTGTTTTAAACCGTTGTACATCCAACCCAATATTACCTGAATACCGGTATCGCTTCATATAACGGGGAGCAAGACTGGCTGTCCAGCCCCCATAGGAGTATAATGTTCCCCTTAAAATGACATCCCAGTTGTCGCTTAAAATTTTATAATAGCCTAATCCCTCCAGGGCCAGCCCCATTTGGTCGTTGGCTGTAAAACTCGGCATTATCAAACCGCTGTGCCTTCCCTGCGTTAACGGATATATTCCAAAAGGTAAAATTATAGGAACGGGTACGCCTTCAAACTCCGGGTGTACGGGGCCGGTGAAAGCCATTTTTTTATTAATGAATTTTATTTTATCACTCACAAAAGCAAAATGCGGCGTATCTAAATTACAGGTAGTAAAACGTCCATGCCTGGCATAGAAAACACTTTGATTTACGCGTTTAATTTTTTCTGCATATACATACATTTCTCCCTGCACTGTATAGGTTCCCTTGGTAATCCCCTTGCCGGTTTTCATATCAAATGTGATAGAATCGCTCTGTGTCTTCATATCAGCCTGGTTAAAATTAACATAGGAAACAACTTTACCCATGCTGTCTTTTGTAAGGTGTGCTTTTACAAGATTGGTACTTTGATTGTATTCGATGTGCGGCGCTTCTAAATTATTGTTGTCGTAGTTTACAGTAGACTTTTTACCATAAAGAATAATGTTTTTACCCGGCACACTCATTACCATGGAATCATCCGCATGATAATCTACGGCTACATCAAGCGCCCCTTTTGCTATCTTAAAATTGAATGTGTCTGTTTTTGGAACTACTGAGGTATCGCCACCGGGAACTTTGGTTGTATCAGCTAAACGGGCTTTATTTTTTGTAGCTACAAGGGGTAGCGTATCTGCCGTTAAACTAATGTGAAATTTACTGTAGCTGAACCCGCTGCCCGTTTTACAAACTGTTAATAAGAGCATCAAAGCTGTACAGGCATATAGAGAGAAAAATTTTGCCGTACATTTGTTAGTGTGGTTCATATATGTTGATGCGCAAAAATAGTTATTAAAACAAAATAACCCTTCATTCAATAAATTATAACAAAACCTATTAAACTCGTAACATTCATGCTAAAGAAAAAAGGACTGTTTATTTCCACCCTTTGCTGCTTTTTTACTTTAACAACTTTTCATTCTTTTTCGCAGGCTCCTAAAAAACTCAAGACTATTATTGTGGATGCCGGTCATGGCGGCCAGGATGGAGGCGCTTCCGGGCAATATGAAAATTCTCTTCGCTCCAAAGAAAAAGATGTAACCCTTGCCATTTCCAAAAAACTGGTGGCAGAACTAAAAAAGCAATTACCCGAATTGACCATAGTTCCAACCCGTACCACAGATATTTATCAAAATCCCAATGAAAAAGCAAGGATAGCCAATGAACACAAAGGCGATCTATTTCTTTGCATACACGCAGATAGCGGACCGCTTAAAACCGGCCGCAGGCAAATTGGTACCCGCACCGTAACCAGGTACAAAGTAACTTATACCGGTAAGGGGAAAAAGAAGAAGAAGAAATCTACCCCCTACCAGGTTACTGAGCCAGTATATGAACATTTTAAAATACCGTTAACTATCAACGGAACCAGTGTATATATCTTCGCAGCCCATAAAACCAGTGCAAAACTTTCTGCAATTATGAAGGAAGTGGGTGAATTTGAAATAGAGACCGGCGATGCAGACAGTTCATACAGCCCGGTAGATTTTACTACGCCGGAAGGCCGGACCATTGCACAGATCTATGCCAAAAGATACCAGGAAAAAAGCGACCGCCTGGCCACCCTTGTAAATGATGAAGTAGATAAAACAGGCCGCAACGCACTGGGCGTAAACCAGCGCCAGGTGGGTATTGCTGTATTACAGGCTACCAATATGCCGGCTATACTGGTAGAAACCGGCTACATAAATAACCCCGAAGATGAGCGCTACCTAAACAGTGAAAAAGGACAGCAGGAGCTTGCTGAAGTGATAACCAAAGCAGTTAAACGCTACAAGGAGCAACTGGAAACTGCCAATAAACCCAATTAAACTAATTTTGGTATAAAAATAGCAACCCTAATAAATAGGTTGTTAACTTGCAGCCGGATACCATAACATGCTGCTATTAGTCGGCAGTATATATGTTGTCATCCTTAACCAAAACACACAAATCAGGTGAAAATATCGAACGAAACCAAAGTTGGACTATTAGCAGTACTGGCAATAGCGCTATTAATTTTAGGTTTTAATTTTTTAAAAGGCAAAAAAATTTTTACAACAAGTACTACTATTTATGCCAATTACGGCAATATCCAGGGATTGCAAAAATCAAATCCTGTTTTTATTAACGGTCTCCAGGTAGGTACTGTGTACGATATTCGTACAGATAAGAACATGAAAAACATTTTGGTAGAATTAACCATTACCAAAGATGTTTACATACCTAAAAATTCACTGGCAATTATCCGCAACAATCCTATTGCTACTCCCAGCATGGAGATAAAATTGGGAGATGCCGCCACACATTTAAAAAGTAAAGACACCATTCTTACTGAGGTGAGCGGAGGTATTTTTGATGCCGTATTACAAAAGGTGGATCCTGTTTTGTACGAAGTAAAAAAAGCGGTGAGCAGTATTGATACTTTATTGGTAAACTTTAATACCCTGCTCGATCCTAGGGCAAAAGGAAATATCGGCACTTCTCTCGAGAACTTAAACAAGATCACTGCTTCTATGGTGCAAACAACCGCTTCTTTACAGTTATTGCTGAATACCCAAACAGGTGCCCTGGCAAAAACTTTAAACAATGTTGAGTCAGTTACAGGAAACCTTGCTTCCAGCAATGAAAAGGTTACCCATGTAATTGATAACCTTGACAAGACAACTACAAAGTTTTCTAATCTTGAAATAGAACCTGCTATTACTAAATTAAATGCTGCTATGACTGACCTGCAGTTGACTGTTGCAAAGATCAACAGTAAGGACGGAACTTTAGGTAAACTGATCAATGATCCCACTATGTATCAAAACCTGGCATCTACAGGCAATAAGTTAAATCTTTTGCTGGATGATATCAGGGTGAATCCAAAGCGTTATGTTAGCATTTCGGTATTTGGCAAAAAACAAAAAACAATACCATTGGCTACTCCTTTGCCCGATACTTTAAATTCTCCTTATTATATTGAGAAGATAAAAATTGATAATTAACCGCCCGATGATATTACTGCATGCAAAGTTTTGGTACAAACCCATTTTTATCTTTTGCTTATTTTTTTACGCAGGTTATGTTTTAAAAGCGCAAACACCTGCTGTGCTGCCTACCCCCGTTATAAATAGTGATACCACCAGGGAGATAGAAATATTACCCGGCACCCGGAGTTTAAGAATGATAACAATACCCGATGGTACGGCATTGCAAACCCTGGCCGGCAATGCAGCTGTAAAGCAAGGCAAAACCATTTTGAGAGGTGATAGCATTATTTTGAATCCACTCACCGGTATTGCAGAGGTTTTTGGCAATGTACATATCAATGATGCCGACACCGTAAATACTTATGCTTCTTACTTAAAGTATTTAGGGAAAGAAAGGATAGCTTATTTGAAAAAGAATGTAAAACTTACTGATGGTAAGGGAACATTGTTAACAGAAGATCTTGAATACAACCTTGCAACCGGTATTGCCACTTATAAAGGAGGTGGCCGCGTGGTAAACGGAACTACCATTTTAACCAGCGATGATGCCACCTACTTTTCTGATACAAAAGATGTGTATTTTAAAAAATATGTACACCTTACCGACCCGGAATATGATATTAAGGCAGATAGTTTGATGTACAATACACAAAGTAAGATCGCTACTTTTATTTCGCCTACAAGAATTGTTACAAAGGATAAAGGTATTATCAATACAAGATCCGGCACATACAACCTGCTAACCAAGGAAGCCGTATTTTATGATCGTACTGCATATAGTGATAGTACCATCTCCCTGGTTGGGGGCAAAATAGCCTACGATGAAAAGAGCGGCATTTTGCAGGCAGAAGACAATGCAAAATTTGTGGATAGCGCTAACAATGTAACCGCTATTGGCGGCCTCCTGCTGGTCAATAAGTTTGAAAATTCATTCCTGGCTACCCGTAAACCTGTAATGATCTTGTATCGGAATAACGACAGCACTTATATAGCCGCAGATACTTTATTTTCCGGGCTGAGAAAGTTTGATACTACGGCTAAAACATCTGTAATAAAAACAGATACTTTAAACTCCGTTACGGCTGTAAACATTCAAACACCCAAAGATACCATTCGCTATTTCCTTGGCTTTAATCACGTAAGGATTTTCAATGACTCTCTGCAGGCTGTTTGTGATAGTTTGTATTACTCTACGGAAGATTCTGTTTTTAGAATGTTCCGGGATCCGCTTGCCTGGAACGGTAAATCGCAGCTGATGGGAGATACCATGTATTTATTCACCGAATTGCAAAAACCGAAACGGTTGTATGTTTTTAACAATAGTATGGTGATCAATGAATCTGCCACCAATCTTTTTAATCAAATGGGAGGCCGTACATTGAACGGCTATTTTAAAGAAGGCACTATTGATTATATAAGAGTAAAAGGTTCTCCTGCTGAATCTGTTTTTTACCCGCAGGATGAAGACAGTGCCTACGTAGGAATGAACCGCAGCAGTGGTGATGTGATAGATATTTTTTTCCTGAACAAGGAAGTAGATAAAGTAGTTTTTGTGAACGATGTAAACGGCACTTTATTCCCCCTCAGGCAAATACCCGAAGATAAAAAGCGCTTGAAAGGTTTTAACTGGCTCGATAGCAGGAGACCTAAACATAAGCTGGAGTTGTTTGAATAGGATATAATTATTGATTACTGATTATTGATTAATAATCAACCCTCTCCTTTAACCTGATCATCACTGATGCCGAAATTATTTCTTTCATTTTTTATATTGCTTGTAGGCTCACGGGAAGTTGTTATTGCACAGCTCCCTGATAAATTTATTGGAACCTGGGCCTTTCAAAAAACCGATACGGAAAATAAATTGTACAATGTAGAATTACAGGTTGCTTCACCGGAAGAAGCCACCCTCTACCCTGCTTTATTAACCGTCCGGTATGCACAATTCACCGGTGTGTACCAGCTATTGCTGGTTAAGAAAAATGAAAACCAGCTGGCCATTGGGCGGCAAAAATTCCCGGTGAAAGAAGAACCCTTCAGTATTGGTGCCTACACTATTCCTTTCAATGGTACTTTCGACCTTTCGGGTAATCGTTTATCGGTAAACAGGATCCCTGCAAAAAGGTACGGCTTCCCGGTTCCGGCATTGTCGGTTTATGAAGAAGAAAATAAAATGGCAGTGTTGCGCATCAGCGAATTTTTGCGCAATGAACCTGTTAGCCTGCAAAAAATAAATACCAACCCCTGGAGAAGTGCGGCAGCAGGACAAATGTTGTACACCCACAGTGCCCCCGATTACTTTGGTTTGATTGATAGCTTTTTTGTGTACACCAAAACAGGAAGGGTTGGCTTTTCTGAAAACAATAAGAGTGATGACGATACTGTTTCGATAATGATCAATAAAAGGATGATTATTGATGGTATTGAGATCAATAAGAATACCCCTTCGCAGGAAATAACACTGGATACCGGCATGAATATCCTCTGCTTTTTTGCAGATAATTTTGGAAAAGTGCCGCCCAATACCGCCAAACTCAATCTAACTTTTGGTGCCAAAAAATTTCAACTCGATTTTACAACAAGGCAAAACATGTCTGCCACATTTATTGTTGCTAAAATTTATTTGCTCCCCGAAAAACAACAGACACCTGCAGCAATTATTGCCCGAAAAACCATTGCTGAAAGAGTTGAAAAACGACAAACGAAGCTGATAGATAGCATCAGGGCTACTTCGCAGGAAGTGACGCTGGCTATTTGGGACGATGCCATTGAAGATGGAGACAGCATCTCTCTCCAGATAAATGATGAGATCTATATGCCCGGCCTTGCCGTAAGAAAGAAACCGCAATTCATCAATGTAAAATTATACCCGGGGGATAATAAGATCATTTTTATTGCAGACAATCTTGGCAGCATCGCGCCTAACACAGCTGTGCTGGAAATCATTGATGGTAAAAAAAGAAAATCGTACATGATTAATACAGACCTGCGGCAAAACAATGCCATCAAAATTTCTTATGAATTACGGTTGGATAACTGAGTACTTTGCATCACTACTTTTCTTTTGCTGGCGAAAAATTTAACCAGCAATAACCCTGCGATAAATCCGCCAATATGAGCTGCGTAAGCTACACCGCCACCTTGTTTACCGATACTGCCCCAGCCTTCCCATAGCTGCATACCTATCCACAAACCCAGGGTGATAAAGGCTGGTACCTTGATAACGATCAGGAACAACAATACCCGCACTTCATTCCGGGGGAACATCAATAAATAACCTCCCAGTATACCTGAAATAGCGCCTGAGGCCCCTAAGCTTGGTATATAAATATCTGCCCCAAAAAGCTTGGAAGCAAAAACATGGCAAAGTGTGGCTATAACACCGGTCAACAAATAAAAACATAAATATTTAAAATGGCCCATTACATTTTCCAGGTTGTCACCAAATACCCACAGGTACAACATATTACCCGCCAGGTGCATAATGCCGCCATGCATAAACATAGCAGTAAAAATGGTGAGATGAACCGGAATGGGTGTTACCCCTATTCCGCCCTCGTACACTACATCCTGCCCGGTTAATATTTCTGCTGGAATGGTTGCGTAGCTAAAAGTAAACGCCTGGTCTCCACCAAATCCTTGGAAGTACACATACACAAATATGTTGAGGACGATGAGTGCCAGGTTAACGTAGGGTGTTCTTATCCTGTCTTTGTTGTTATCGCCTATAGGAATCATTTTAATTATTTTTAGAAAGATACGGGGAAAAAGAAATAAGGAACACAAAATAAAGAATAAGAAAGTTGTGGGTTCAGCAGTTTAATCGTGTAATTCGTGGTATTAAGAACGATAAAAATATATCAGCTACCCTAACTACGGTGTTAGCACCAGAGGTTGGAACTATTTTCTTTTGGATATTTCACTGCTAAGGCGCCAAGACGCAAAAGAATTACAAGCCTGCGCCTTAGCGTCTTTGTTGTAAAACTGTGGTCGGGACCGAAGGTCAGACACTTTCCTTTTAAATAATTTCACCGCAAAGCTGTTAGTACGTTAAGAAGAAAGAACACGGAGGTAACGGATAAAGCCGATCAGCAGGCTCAATATATCCATTATAACCCGTTCTGTCAGCGTAATCAGTGTTCCTTTCTTTTGCCTGCGGCAAACATAGCGCCTTAGCGATAAAACCGGGTCTGACCTTTGGTCCCGACCCTTAAACAGCCAAAAACCTTTGAAACCTTAGCTATTTTCCCCTATTTTTGCCCACCAAAATTTAGAACAATCTGATATGGAAAATTTGATTTATGTAGTTCCGGCAATGGGTATTGTAGGCCTGTTGTACACTTTAGTAAAATTCATGTGGGTGTCCAAACAGGATGCAGGTAACGAGCGCATGAAAGAAATAAGTACTTATATAGCCGAAGGCGCGATGGCTTTTCTAAAGGCTGAGTATAAAGTGTTAACCTATTTTGTAATTATTGCTGCTTTATTACTGGCCATTATGGGTTACAGTAATGAAAACAGTCACTGGAGCATCGCTGTTGCATTTGTGATCGGTGCTTTTTTTAGTGCCCTGGCTGGCTTCATCGGTATGAAAGTGGCTACCAAAGCCAATGTACGTACGGCACAGGCTGCACGTACCAGCCTTAAAAAAGCGCTGCAGGTATCTTTTACCGGAGGTAGCGTAATGGGGATGGGTGTTGCCGGCCTCGCAGTATTGGGCCTGGGTGCGCTGTTCATCATTTTAAAACAAATTTTTGCTCCGGGCGCTGCAGTTGACAGTGTAGAAATGGAGCGTACCATCGAAATATTGACCGGCTTCTCTTTGGGTGCAGAGTCTATCGCGTTATTTGCCCGTGTGGGTGGCGGTATCTACACCAAGGCTGCCGATGTGGGCGCTGATCTTGTAGGTAAAGTAGAAGCAGGTATTCCCGAAGATGATCCACGCAACCCTGCAACCATTGCAGATAATGTTGGCGATAACGTAGGTGACGTAGCTGGTATGGGTGCAGATCTGTTTGGTTCTTATGTGGCAACGGTATTGGCAACAATGGTGTTGGGCAGGGAAACAAATGCGATGACCGATTCATTCGGTGGTATGAGTCCTATCCTTTTACCAATGCTGATCGCTGCAATGGGTATCCTGTTTTCTATCATGGGTACCTGGATGGTTCGCATCAGTGAGAGCGCAGGTTTAAGTACACAAAAAGTACAAAGTGCTTTAAACATGGGTAACTGGGGATCAATGATCATAACAGCCATCGCCTGTTATTTTTTAGTGGATTATTTGTTACCTGAAACAATGACATTGCGTGGACACGAGTTCACCAAAATGGGTGTGTTTGGCGCCATCATGGTAGGATTGGTAGTGGGTGCTTTAATGAGCATCATTACTGAATATTATACTGCTATGGGAAAACGCCCGGTGATGAGCATCATCCGTCAATCGGCTACTGGCCATGCTACCAACATCATTGGTGGTTTGGCAGTAGGTATGGAAAGTACTTTGCTTCCTATCCTTGTATTGGCCGGTGGTATTTATGGATCTTACGAATGTGCAGGTTTATATGGTGTGGCCATTGCAGCTGCAGGTATGATGGCAACTACTGCTATGCAATTAGCAATTGATGCTTTTGGACCAATTGCAGATAACGCAGGTGGTATTGCTGAAATGAGTGAACTACCGGCAGATGTGCGGGAAAAAACAGATATCCTTGATGCTGTGGGCAACACAACAGCGGCAAGTGGTAAAGGTTTTGCCATTGCTTCTGCAGCATTAACTGCCCTGGCTTTGTTTGCAGCGTTTGTTGGTATTGCAAAAATTGATGGTATAGATATTTACAATGCGGATGTACTGGCAGGTTTATTTGTTGGTGCTATGATCCCGTTCATCTTCTCTTCGCTCGCTATCCGTGCGGTAGGTGAAGCAGCCATGGCAATGGTGGAAGAAGTTCGCAGACAGTTCCGCACCATCCCCGGTATTATGGAAGGTACAGGCAAACCTGAGTATGATAAATGCGTGGCTATTTCTACTGAAGCATCTTTAAAAAAAATGATGTTACCCGGCGCTATAGCTTTATTATCTCCAATCATTGTTGGTTTTGTTTTTGGGCCGGAAGTGTTGGGTGGTTTCCTTGCAGGTGCTACGGTAAGTGGTGTATTAATGGGGATGTTCCAGAACAATGCCGGTGGTGCATGGGATAACGCTAAAAAATCTTTTGAAAAAGGCGTTGAGATCAATGGCGAAACTTATTATAAAAAATCAGAACCACACAAGGCTTCGGTAACAGGCGATACTGTGGGTGATCCGTTTAAAGATACCTCTGGTCCGTCTATGAATATTCTTATCAAACTCATGAGTATCGTTTCATTGGTAATTGCTCCTACCCTGGCTAAACTGCATCATGATAAGATCCAGGAAAGAAGAGATGCTAAGGTGATCACTTTGCAAAAAATGGCTGAAGGCAGCTCTCATAAAAATACTACAGTGCCTTTGAATGGTACAGGTGAAAATAAATAAGCGATCTGATTTATACACGAATCCCCCGACCAGGTCGGGGGATTTTTTTTTCACGAATTAAATCTAATTAAACCAATTACACGAATTACAATCCCCACAACCGGTAAAACAGTATCCATAGATGATCCCGCAGATTTATATTTTATTATACAACCAATAAAATTACTTTATCGATTCGGCTCAATGTTCTATGGACTCTAAACCACTAATGACCGGCTTTATTTACCCCCCGATCAGGGTGACTTCATTCAACAGTTGCCTTACATTAAATTTAAAGAACGAAACTGCAAACTTTGTTATTCCTTATTTTCTCTTTCTTATTTCTTATTTCTTCTTCCTTCTTCTATACCCCGAATTGGGGATTGTAATAATACCTTCTATATTGTATTTTTACCATCTATTCAAAACCAGCATTATATTCATGGGTGTTGTAAAAAATTTATTCGCCATATTGGCATGGACATTTATTGTAGGTCTTTCTCTCTACTTTTTTTATGATAATGTTATTGCTTTTTTTTATGGCTATAAAAGCCCGTCCATGGGTTCCACTTTTTTTAATAACCAGCTCTGGCTGGTGATGCATATAGTTGGCGGCACGCTAACGCTTTTTCTTGGTCCTTTACAATTTTGGTCATTTATCAGGAACCGGTTTATGAATTTTCACAGGCTGGCAGGCAAGCTGTATATGTTTGGCATTGCATTGATAGGTATCTCTGCCGGACGGCTTTCTTTCGTCAGTTCCTGCGTACCCTGCAGGTTATCTCTTTTTCTTTTAACAGTTTTTGCTGTGCTCTCCACTTTTTTTGCCTGGAAAGCCATCAAGACAAGAAATATAAAAGTACACCGGCAAATGATGACCAGGAGTTATGTATGCGTAATGGCTTTTGTGGCAGTAAGGCTCGACTGGATCATCTCCCTGGATTTTCTTTTCGGTGTTACAAATGATGATCTGCTTCGCCGGGTGTTGAATGAATATTTCTTTTCTTTTGTTCCTTTATTGATAACAGAAATAATAATATCGTGGTGGCCGGCTGTTGCGTACTCGTTTCGAAGTAGGTCAACAGTAAATGGTCAGTAGTCAATAAAAGATCCCGGAGTTATGTAGTTTATGACTATACTTATTTAGTTAACTTTTTTTAATTACTACCAATGAGCTATTGACTTTTGACTTTTCTAAAAAATACCTTATTATCCTTAAAATAAAAATTATCAATGACTCTTTCTAACTCTGTTCAGCCAAACGAGCGCTCCCGTATATTAGATATCCTGCGTGGCATTGCATTACTGGGAATTATATTAGCCAACTACCCCGTGATTTCCTTATGGGTTTTCCAGGGACCGCAGGTTTGGGAAACGATGCCTACTGCTAAAATTGATATGCCACTTGGCTTTTTTCATTTCGCTTTTTTAGATGGGAAATTTTATACTTTATTTTCCCTCTTATTCGGCATCGGTTTCTCTATCATCCTCCTAAGGTCACAACAAAAGAGTACCAATGGCCTGGCTGTATTTTACAGGCGTTTATTTATCTTGTTGCTGATAGGACTCTTTCATAGTTTTTTCCTTTGGATGGGAGATATTTTATTACTCTATGCCCTGATAGGCATGCTGCTCCCGTTTTTTAGAAATGTATCAGATAAAAATTTATTGATCATTTCAGTCACACTTATCCTCTCTCCTCTGCTTGTTGACGCACTCAGGGTAATTTCCGATAATAAAATAAATTTTTCTGCCCCTTTAGAAAAAATGACTGTTAAAATGGAAGACAGGATCGGCATCACCGATGATAATTTTAGTACCTGGCTGATAAAGCATAAAACCTACGGTGAACTTTTAAAATTCAATTCAGGAGAATTTTTTATGCGCTGGCAAATGCTGATCGCCAGTAATCGTCCGCTTAAAGTGCTGGGCATTTTTATCTTAGGCCTTTATGTGGGCAGAAAATTAATATATGCCCGGCTGGAGGAAAATAAGGTTTTGCTAAAAAAGATCCGGCTTTGGGGCTTTATCATTGGCATTCCTGTTTCCCTTGTTTACTCTTTTGTTGAGATAACCGGGGAGAGATTACCTGACCCTAAAGCATTGCTGAACACGGCCGCCTATGCATTGAGCGTGGTGCCACTCAGCCTGGCATATACCAGTACCCTAAGCCTGTGGTACCTCAAAAACAACGGTAGTAAATTCTTAAACTTATTTGCTGCCCCCGGCCGCATGGCGCTTACCAATTATTTATTACAATCTGTCACGGGCATCTGTATCTTTTACGGAGTCGGGTTTGGTTTGGGGGCCAAAACAGGCCTTGCCTATGTCTTACTGATCGCTATAGCTGTTTATATGCTGCAAATTATTTACAGTCATCTATGGCTTAAATATTTTAACTATGGCCCCTGCGAATGGATATGGAGAATGTTGACTTATGGTAAATTTTTGAAGATCCGTAAAGTGAAATAGTTTGCCTGCTTCGTGTTTTAGGAATTGGTAATTGGGCACCGGGGTTTCTTCCACCTGGTTTCCAATTCCAATTCCTATTCAAGGATCATCTGCCTGTAGGCAGTCACCACAATTTTCAGCACCTAATCATCATCACTACTAATATCCAAACTACTTCCCGGCTGCACAGTAAGCGTAGCACCGGCCAGCAAAGTAAGGTTGAAGGCATGCGCATTCCTGTTTCCTCCAATCACTATATTTCCGCCGTTGATGACTACTTCGGTGTATTCACCCGGTACGGCGCCTGCCTGCCAGTTGCCTGCTTTGAACCAGTCGTTGTCAACCGTTCCCAGCCAAACGCCGGGTTGAAGCATATGGAAAACTGCGGCCGGCACTTTTAATTTAGATAAAGCGCCACCACCCAAAAAGCCCAGGTTTTCTATTATCACCAGATCATCTTCATTGTTGGTGATCATTTTCGAAGAAGCAAAAATCGTTTCGTTGGTCCATATAACTCCGCCTGTACCATAAGTCGTTACCAGGTCTCCGTTCGTATCTACTTTACAAATAAATCCTTTTGTTACACCGGCTACCAGTGCCCTTCCAAACAGGAGCAGGTTATAACCGTTATTGATCCATTTGAGTTGATCCAATGCAATGCTGGTAGCGCCGGGCAATTGTAAAAACTTGTTCCCGTTGGTTCCCCAGCTTGTATTCATTACGCCTCCATCGCTTGTGATCGAATTGAAGAAAATTCCTCCGGGAGTACTGGCTCCGTTGCCTTCTCTCCAGGTAGAAACAACAAACAGGTAACCCGGCAGTATTTTTATTTCTTTGATCTCTGTTTCCTCACCGCTGTTGATCAGTGCCTGCGACACCAATCCGTTTATACCGAAACTGCTGTCAGCGTAGCCGCCAAATCCTTGTGGCCCCTGCTTCACTTTGCAAATTTGCTTAGGGGTTCCGTTAATACCTCCTCCTACAAAAGCATTGCCGGTATTTTCACTAATGGTAAAGCAATGCAGGAATGGCAGGCGTGGGAGAAAAGCACTGTAAGGACTTCCATTGGGTGTAATTTTGTAGATATAGGCTTTTCCGCCGCCGGCATGGGTTGTACCTACATTTCCTGCCATGTAAATCGTATCATCCTGCACTTTCAGGTCTATGTAGGTCATACCGCCTGCTCCGGAATAATGCAGCTTGCCATTGAAAGCGAAAGTATTATCAGGAGTTCCGTCGGGCATTATCCTGTAAACAGTGGCTTTTGATCCTGCTGTACCTGTGCCAATTCCCGGCTCATTTTGATAATTCGTATAAGTGCCCCCTATTAAAAATTTCCCACCAGGCAATTCACGCACGTGCCTGGCCGTGCGGCCATAAGTTGATTTATAAGCAAAGACGGTTCCATTGTCTCCAAAACTCGAATCTATATCGCCGTTGCTGCGAAACTTTTGAAAAAGCAGCCCGCCTTTTCCACGGTCTTCAGGAACAAACCCGTTTCCAACAGCCAAATATTTATTATCGGGCAACTGGGCCATATCACTCCATGATTGCCCGCTGGCTATACCATTAATGATAAGGGAACCTCCAGTTCCGAAAGTTGGGTCAATGCTGCCATCTGTTTTGTATTTGATTACCACGCCCGCTATCGTACCGTTTGGCCGGGTAGCATTGCCTGCCACTACAAAACCTGTGTTACTCGTAACGATGATCTCGGCAGGTTCTGCAGAAATAAATTCATCGCTTTGCCACGGAGAGAATAGCAATGGATCAGCACCGCCGCCCGGTTTATGGCTGGCAATGGCTATGGCATAACGTCCGGGTGTTGCGGTTGGTTTTGAATACGTGAATACAATTCTTTCTTCGCCATTAACAGTAGCAAGTTTGGCAGAAATATTTTTGCATCCATATCCCGGGTTCGGTGCGCCAACAGCATAGTTATAGCTGGTAGTAGTTTGTATGTCTCCCTGGTTGCTGAAGTTATAAAAGGATGGCACCCCCGAAGGATCTGTATAGGAGCCGCCGACAGTAATGGATTGATTTGCGTGATAATTGATACTGGTGATGGAGTAAGGATTCGGAACAGGAAAGGAGGCGATGCCTGCAGTTCCAAAGCTGCTGTCGATCTTTGCGACCGGCCCTGTTAATATGCGATAGAGTATTATTTCATCTGCCAGGCTGGTGGTTTTTACAGAAAAAGCAACATACAATTTTCCATCGCCACCGATGATGGTCTTTACAGGTAAGGTATCATTAAATGTCTGCTGATCCGGCACCGGCAAGTCAATATTACCATTGTTTCCAAAGCTTGCAACAGGCGCACCCGTGCTGGTAGAATAAGACGACAATACTATTTTTTGATCTGTAAAACTAATACCCGCTTTCCTTACCGTGTACTGTGCATATACCCAGTCTTCCACAAAACGGTTCCTGGAAAAGATACCACTTTCATTAAAGAATCGTATATCTCCGCCGTTGTAGGCTATGGGCCTGGCACCGGAAACAAATGTTTTCATCATATAACCGGCACCGTCTTCATTGTGCCCGGCAAGAATATATTGAATACTTGCAGGATTGGAAGAGGCGTTAGCTATATAAGTTTTATCTATCGTGCAACTACCCAGGTTGGATGTAGGAGCAGTAAACATAGCATATCCCCCGCTGCCAAAGTTGCTGCGGAAAGTCCCCCAGGGATTGAGCTGCATCAGCAGGGGTATTTTATTTGGACGGGACTCCTGTACATTATTTACCGTCACTATTTTCAACGCCCCTTCATAATATCCGCCCAGCGTGATATGGCCTGAATTTTCATAAGTAGCGGTATTGATCACCACATTGCCCCACAAATTATTTTTGGCAAAGGGTGTAAAAACGCCATTCACCTGTTGGGCAAAACTTGTACCTGCAATAAACATGGCAGAAAAAAATACAGGCAGAAAAATTGATCTCATTGGGTTTGTTTTGATATAGTTAATGTAGCTCAAAAATGAGCATATAATTACCAGCAATCAATACCGAAAACGGGTGAAGAAAATAACAAAAACTCATTCACCCTATTTTGGTATTGCTGCACCATCAATTTGTTCAGACTTTTGAAAACTAAAATCAAACAAATGAAAAATGTCTTCCTGCTGCTTGTTTTCATAACAGTAAATATTTCGGTTGGCGCACAAAGCGTAGGAATTGGAAACAATGCTCCGCATCCCACATCCATCCTGGATCTTTCAAATGGCCAGTCCAAAACTTTTGTCTTACCTAAAATGACCCAACCCACCAGGGATGCACTGGTAAGTCCGCCCATGGGTAGCATGTTGTACATGAATGGCACCAACGACGTTGATCAACCCATCGGTCTGTATTATAGAACCGGTAGCAGCTGGCGTTACATCATGAGCAGTAATGACATTAAAAAAACATGGGAAAAGGTTTCGGATGATGTTCAATACAGTACCACGGAAAGAATCGGCGTTGGTACTACAACTCCTTCGGCCCTTATGCACCTTCGGGCGGCAAATGATGGTGAACAGATCTCCGTAAAAATGCAGGGTGCCTTTCCAAGCCTGAGTTTCGATTATGGAACGGCCGCCTCCGGCGGGTGGGTTTCCAAAGCACTTATTTATGGAACGCCCACAGGGCTTGTGTTTGCAAACAGCGTGCAGAGTCCAACCGCCAACATGCGGTTTCGTTTGGGAAGCATTGACAGGATCATCCTTGAACCCGACGGAACTTTCAAAACAAAATCAGAGATCAGGTTAACAGATGATAATTTTATCGAAAAAGGATTTTTTCACATGAATGGGAATGATGTGAGAATAGGTACTGTATCAGGAAACAACACCGGCAGTTTTGTGGTAAGAACAAATGGATTTGATAACCTAAAGGTAGATGCCGCCGGGGATGTGGTACCCACCAATAATATACAATTTTATGAAGGTGCTGTACAAAAAGCATTCGTTCAACGCGACGGCAGTGACCTGCGCCTCGGAGTAAACAGCGATAACAGCACGGGCAATGTAGTGATGCGGTTAAATGGTGCTGATCATTTTAAATTTGACAACGACGGCCGCCTGACCCTGATGAACGAAAGCAGTCCTACCCTATACTTCCAGGTTGCCGGCGTAAACCAGGGTGCCATACAGCAGCAGGGCGCTAACCTTGCTATTAATGCAACGGGTAACCAGGTACGCATCAACCAGTTCTTATATGTGGATGATGCTACTGACCGGGTGGGTATCAGCACTTCCTCCCCGGACGAAAAACTACATGTGCAGGGAAACGTAAAAGTATCTACCGGAAAAGTACTGAATAACAGCAACGAAAACATGCTGCCTTATGGGTATGCTATCTTCAGGGGCGACGGTACCAAAGCGAGGGGCACGGCCAGTCTTACCGGTGGCTGGATAGGCAACGATTTTTACCTGGAAGCTTCCAATGGCGCCGATATCAGCGACGGAATTTTAAGCGTAACCTGCTACAATGCTAATGTAACCCCTTCTTTTGTAGTGAGCGGTGCAAGACTTAAGATCAGTTTTTTTGATGAAGACGGGGATCAATTCAAGCCTTCTTTTAGCGTCGTGTTATATATGGTTAATTGAGGGGAGGCTGGAGGCTGGATGCCGGGTACCGGATGCTGGATACCTGATACTGGCAGCAGTTAACCCATCAAAACTCGCCACTACCCACTACATTTGTTAAAAAATATATAAGAGTTACATCGTTTACGAATAATTTCCTACTTTAGCCATACGAAATATATCGTATTATGGATAAGTTTAAAATTATTAAGCCTACTGAAGGTGAATTGGAGATACTGGGCGTATTGTGGGACAAAGAATCGGCAACGGTTAGAACGGTGCATGAAGAATTGTGCAAGAACAAGGAAGCTGGTTATACAACTACCCTTAAACTGATGCAGATCATGTTTGAAAAAGGCCTGGTAACAAGGGATAGCAGCAGTAAGACACATATTTATCAACCAGCTGTAACCCGTGAAAAAACACAAACACAGTTTGTAGATAAAATGATCAATAGTTTATTTGCCGGATCGGGCGCAGAACTGGTAATGCATGCATTAGGAGATCATAAACCAAATGCAGATGAGTTGGATAAAATTCAACAACTGATCAACCAATTAAAGGCAGGAAAATAATAACTAACGCTGTTTATGGAACAGTTTGCTTATAGCTTCGCAATTACAATGATGCACAGTATTTGGCAAATGGCTTTGCTTTTGCTTTTTTACTATGTTGCTGTTAACCTGTTCCGTCAATGGCCTCCTGTTGCCAAACGCAACCTGTTATTATTCGTTTTATCTGCGCAGGTTATTAGCTCTATGCTCAGTTTTTATTTTATTTACAGTACTCCTTTTTTAGATTACCGCGAAGACATTCAAACATTATTACAATCTTTTAGTACATCGCAAAACTGGTTATTGCAATATGCTCCTTTACTTTTTTCCCTATATACTTTTGGCTTATTGTACAAACTAAGTTGTGCCTGGTTTAACTGGAAAAAATTCAACCATCTTTATAAAAATTCTTTACTCAAGCCTTCAGTTGATATCCGCCTGTTTACAGAAGCTAAAGCATTACATTTTGGTATCAAAAAAAAAGTAACTGTTTGGTGCAGCCATCATATTAAATCACCAGTAACTTTCGGATTTTTTAAACCGGTGTTATTATTACCTGTTGCATTAGTAAGCCAGTTAAATATTCAACAAACAGAATCATTGATCGTGCATGAGCTTACGCACATTAAAAACAACGATTACCTTTTCAATTGGTTCCTGCTTGTAACAGACGCACTTTTCTTTTTTAATCCATTTGTTAAGATGGCTATTCAAAAAATAAAAACGGAAAGAGAAAAAAGCTGCGATGTGCAGGTAGTACAATTTAATTACCCGGCTATTGATTACGCTGAAGCGCTTTTACAAATTGCTCAGCAACAATCCCTAAACGCTGTACTGGCAACGGTTGCAGCGGTTAGCAAAAAAACAGAATTGCTGGATCGTATCCGGTATTTTTCTGATGATAAAAATATCAGCCATCAACAATCAAAAAATTTTTCTTTCGCTGCACTGTTTATCTGGAGTTTCATCTTACTGAATATATTTTTTGCAGGTGTATTCGTTAGGGCCTCAAAACCGTTGGTATCAAATGAATTCAATAGTATTTTTGCAGCAGGTCCCTTGAATGAATGGAATAAATCTTTTTCAACTGATGCTGCTGTTGAACCGCCTCTGCCTGTTTTACCGGCAACGACTTTAGCAGCCGCTCCTTCCACAAAAAAAACTGTTGAAAAACTTAGCCCTGATGTTACTGAACCGGCAGCTATCAAATCTTCCGGGTCAATTGCGGAAGAAACCCCTGCCCTTTTTCTTACACCCGTTTCCTTTGCGGAAGCTAACCCGGAAGTAGTAAAAGAAGTGGTTATTAATGAAGAAACCAATGGTGTAATGATTACCAAAGTATTTAGAATGACCAGTGTAAATGGCGATGTAAAAATGGAACCGCTCTGGATGATCTCTGAAGTAAAACCTTCTGATAGCTTAAAACTGGCCATTAAAAAAGATAGCAGTGTAATTACGGTGATACCCACAGTGCAATAGATGCCGGATACCTGATGCACCCTCTTTTATTATAACTCGAATTAGAAAGCTTACAGCTGTAAGCCTTTAGCTATAACATTCCAAATTTTCATACTCAGTGGCTGACAATTTATTACCAGGCAGGGATGCCTGCTTTCTTATTCCTTATTGGATGTTCTTTACTTCTTACTCCTATCCTTACCACACATTCCTCGGGCAGGTATCTCCATATTTATTTCCTAATATAAATCCTACCATAATTTCATGCGTATTGCCGGTATAAGCTCTCATCTTGTTGGTGGTAGCAACTTCATAGGAATAACTGATGTTGAGTGTATTTGAAATGTTTAACCCGGCCATTCCGGAATAGCCCGAAATAAGATCGCCGTAACGGTAACTGCCGCCCACCCACAATTTATCGAGGTACTGCAATTTTGCATTGGCATGTACGCCCAGCAATTGCGGTTTCCAATACTGAACCATAACGGAAGGAATGAGGTTCAATTCATCACTTAAAAGAAGGCGGTACCCGGCGGTTAAAAAATAGTTGGGCTCATAAAAACTGGCATTGTCATTATTATTGGCAAATTTTACTTTACCCGGAACAATATTCAATACAGATATACCGGCAAAATAATCCTTTGAATACAACCACAATCCTGCTCCTACTTCTGGTTTTATTTTTTTCAATTCACCATTGGCATAGCCGATTGCAGGATCATTAGGATCCAGGCTGGCCCAGTTTATTTTCGACCGCTCAAGACTTACGCTGCTGATACCCGCATTAATCCCTGCACTCAAAGTTGTTCTTATCCCCAACGGTTTATGATAGGCATAAGAAGCCGCCGCAGACCACCGGTTAATAAAACCCGATTTATCATTCACGGCCATCAAACCAATTCCATGATGTGCTTTGGGTGCTGTGTACTGTTCCCAATACTGGCTTCCTCTTGGATTTTCTCCCGGCACTTCAAAAGAGGTAGCGGATGTGCGCAGGTCACTTTTATTAATGGGCGCATGAATGGTGAAATACGTGGTGGTGGGTGCTCCGTCAATACCGGTCCATTGATTGCGGTGACTTATTTTAATATCCGTATAGTTCTCTATACCTGTTACTGCAGGATTAAGCACATAGTTATTCAACACATATTGTGTGTACGATGGCTTCGACTGGCTAAAAGCAGTAAGGCAAAAAAATTGTATTGTTATTATCAGCTTTATCGGTTTCATTTTCTTTCTATCACTTTAGGTAAATCCAGCAAATTTTATTTTATAATGGTGATGTATCCTGTAACAGGTTTTCTGCCATTTTCTGGTTCAATGATATAATAATAAGTATCCAGTGGTAATGTTTTCCCGTTAATGGTGCCATTCCATGGTACTTTATATCCTCTTGATTCATATACTTTTTGTCCTGTTCTTGTAAACACCAGCACTTTACAATTAGGATAGGTGTCCAGGTATTCTATGATCCACCTGTCATTGATGCCATCCCCGTTGGGAGAGAAAGTATTGGGGATATTAGGGCCTTTCAACAGTTTTACAATTACCTGGGCAGATTGTGTACAGCCACCCGGGTTGCTTACTGTAATAGTGTAGGTAATGTCCGTAAGCGGCTTTGTTACCGGCCTCGGAACTGTGGTACTATTAAGGTAATCGGAAGGTGACCACAAATAAATATTGTCTTCTCCTGTATAAACCGGTTCCAGCGTACCTGTTCCTCCTTCCAATACATATACATCAGCACCACCGTTCACCGTCGGCGGTGCGTACACTTTAAATGGTTTGCGTGTGGTATCACTGTTGCAACCAAAACTGTTGGTAATAAAATGACTGACATTATAATTATTAGCAGTGGTATATAAATGTGAGGGGTTCTGTAAAGCAGATGGGGCTGATCCGTCATCAAAATTCCAGCTCCAATCTGTAATGGTGCCGTCTCCCCCGTTACTTGTGCTGTTGAAACTTATATCATCGCCCAAACAAATAGCAGCACGGCTGATATCAAAATCAGCTTTAGGTTGAGGGTGGATAGTATTTAATACTATTGTAGTATCATGCACGCAACCTGCACCACTTGTTACCTGTAACTTAACATTATAAGGGCCAACTGCTGTATAAATATGTGTAGGATCTTTTACAGTTGATGTATTGGCACCGGCACTTGCCGCATCTCCAAAATTCCAGAGATAGGTAAAAGTATTTTCGGTACCGTTTACAATAGAGGAGGCATCTGTAAATGACACAGCTGCACCGGGCAAACATACACTTGCCGGGAACGTAAAGCCAGGAGCCGGCAGCGGGTCTATGGTTATTTGCTGCGAAGTAGTGGCACTCCGGCAACCTGTTGTTGCAGCAATATTATACATGGTAACTGTATAAGGTCCTGCTGCCGCATATACATGTGTTACTATTCCACCAACAGGTAGCGTTTGCGGTGCCGTACCATCACCAAAATCCCATACAGTATTGGCCAGCGTTACAGATGATGGTGCCGTTGACTGTTCTGTAAAGCTTACTGTATTTTTTTCGCAGGCAGGTCTTTGTAATGTGAATCTTGCAAAAGCTGTATCCAATACTTGCACGGATGTAGATGTTGAATCCACGCATCCACCTGCGGTTGCAGTAAATTTATATTTTATTTCATGCGGGCCACCAATTCCGGCCACTGTTGAATGGAAGATCCAGTTGGTTCCGTTAAAGGATACCCCGGGACCTGAATAGGTTTCGGTACCTGCTACGCCCCCGCCTTCTGAACCAAAATTCAATACAAGCGGAGTTGTGGTATAACATTGATCAGGAATATTGGCAATAGCAACATCCGGCGTAGCCAATACAGTAACCGGAATAATTCTGTCGTTCACGCAAGTGTTACCTGAGTATGCCCTGAAACGAACATTGTAATTGACGGTAGTGGTACTGGTTGGATATTTATGCCTGTATATCCTGTCGAAAACCGGGTCATTATCTGTTTGAAAAACGGCAGGCTGATTCGTGTTATCCCAGTGAATATCCACTTTTGTGATAACGCCCGTTGCGATGGTTGATTTATTCTGAATAGCCACACTATCGCTCGAACAACTTGTAGCAGGATTCAGCTGGATAAAGTTGGATACCGGGTTTCCGCCATTTACAAACAGCGGCTGATCCAAGGTATGGGTACATCCATTATTGGTGGTAACGATAAGCCGCACCGTATAAGGCCCTGCAAGGGTGTAGGCATGTTGCGCATTTTGAATCGTTGAAGTATTATTAGCTCCGCTGGCGGGGTCTCCAAAGTTCCATTGCCAGCTGGTTATAGTAGCAGGACTTATTGAAGTACTGTTATCAGTGAATTGCGCAAAAGGATCCAGCAAACAAACTTCGGGCAGTGTGAAGGCTGCTGTTGGCAAGGTTGAAATGGTTACCAGGCGTTGTACCGGCACACTGGTGCAACCTTCATTATT
The DNA here is from genome assembly GCA_014379905.1 of Ferruginibacter sp. Lineage (GTDB taxonomy): Bacteria > Bacteroidota > Bacteroidia > Chitinophagales > Chitinophagaceae > Ferruginibacter. Next base: position 53,113 of record JACMKX010000149.1, read on the forward strand.
GGTTACAATTAATGTTACAGTATATGGTCCTGCGCCTGCAAAAACATGGGTAGGATTTTGTAAAGTAGATGTATTGGCAGTTCCGCTGGCAGGGTCTCCAAAATTCCAGTTCCAGCCATTTAAGGCACCCACATTGGGAGTAGAATTATCTGTAAAATTAATGGCTCGTGTAGCACAGGATGGTGTGCTGAAATTAAAGGCAGCTGTGGGTAGTGGGTGTACCGTTACTGTTGCGCTTCCTGTTTGTGCCTGCAGGCAGGCTGTACTGCTGGCATCTGTTACGCTCACTAATGTATAAACAAAATTGCCCGCTGTGGTGGTGGGTACGGTAACGGCCGCTGTATTACCTGTACTTATTATTGTTTGCGGAGCGCCGCTGTTTATGGTATAGGTAAATGTGTAAGGCGCCGTGCTGCCGGTTCCTGTAAATATCACGGCAGGTGATGTTCCGCCAACACACACTTCTGTTGTTCCGGCCACTGTTGCTGCAGGTAAAGGATTTACTATTACAGTTGCAGCCCCGGTTTGTAATTGCGAACAGGCAGTAACGCTGGCATCTCTTACGCTTACCAGGTTGTATACAAAAGTGCCGGCAGTTGCTGTTGGCACAGGTAAGGTTACCGAATTACCCGTTACGGTAGAAATGGTTTGTACCGGCCCGCTATTGATGGTATAACTGAAGGTGAAAGGTTGAATACTGCCTCCCGATGCAGTAAATGTTATTACAGGTGCAGCAGCATCCTGGCAAACTGTTGTGCTGCCGGTAATAACTGCCGATGCAAGCGGATTTACAACCACCCGAACCGTATCCGTTGTATTACGGGAACAACCGGCAGTGCCTCCATTATCTGTTACACTTACCAAATGATAATTAAATGTTCCTGTAGTTCCGGTTGCAACGGGCAATGAAATACTGTTACCTGTTGTGGTGGTCACTGTTTGAGCCGCACCATTATTTATATTATAAGTAAAGGTATAAGGAGCCGTTCCTGTACTTCCCGTAAATACTACGTTGGGAGCAGGTTGATTTTGACAAACAGTAACATCCCCGGAGATAACAGCTGACGGTAAAGGGCTTATAACTATTGGCAGGGTAATAGTATCACTCAGGCAACCGGGTGTGGTAATATTGGAATAACGAACATTATAAGTGCCCGGCGTGCTAAACGTATGGATCGGGTTCTGAAGTGCCGATGTATTATTGGCCGCCCCGCTTGCGGGGTCATCAAAACTCCACCACCATCGGTAAATGGGTTTTACGGAAGAAGTTTGATCATTGAATTGCACAGGCTGATCTATACAACCGTTGTGGGTCCAGTTAAAAGCAGCCACCGGCGGATTACTTACTTCCAGTTCAAATTCAAAGTCCTGTTCTGCACCACATGCGTCTGATCCACTGGTATAATTGGTGATTGTAATGGTATAAATTCCGGGAGTAGAAAAAGTATACAACCCGGTAAGGTGGTACCAGTTTACTGGTTTGCCATTGATTATCCTGGTGGAGTCTATAACCGGGTTGATAATCCTTCTTGGGAAATTAGAAGGTATCATTACGCCTGCATTACTCGAGTTCCAGTCCATAGAATCAATAACATAAGGTGTGCCGTTGGCATTAAATGCAGGAAAGCATACTTTAAATTCAAAGGGAGATCCTATACAGGTAGAGGGCCCTGTTTCAATACCGTATTGAGAGTTTACGCCCAGTTGCTGGGCAAGATCTCTTATATAAGTTCCTGCTGAATAGGCATAAGATTCATTGTCGCCATAACCATAGGCAATGGCATTAAAACCACTGTCGCCCTGTAATCTTACTGCACTGTAGCCGCTAAGGGAATAGCGCAAGAAAGAATAGCCAGGAATAGTTGTGGCAGGCAGCCAATCTCCTCTTGTAGTTATGATAGGAGCTCCGTTTATTAAAAAACTGGCTGTTGAGTTTGTTTTGGTAAGAACATTTACATATTGTTCTGCAATATTCTGGTTGGTTGAAGAAAAGATGGAAATATCAGAGATGTTCTGCTCTATTGGGTTTAAAATAACCATGTCAGGATCCCCCCTAAGATCAGGGGCAGGTCCTTTACAGGCGTTTCTTTGCAGATACTGTGCAACACTTATTGGTTTATCTGCCGTAATCAAAGCGGGTGCACTCAAAGTTACCGGGGTGTTGGTAAAAGCAGCAGGGTAAATTTCTCCTGCATTAATAGTAGCAGTCAATGCTCCATTAAAATAAACATTGGTATTATCTTCTGATGCCATTACTCTGTACGGATTACCATTGCGGTAATTTAAAGAAGGTATAAATCCAAAGTTTTTGCCCCAGGTACTTACAGGATACATCTGCTGCCATAGGGGGTCAAAGGAATTACCCGTTGTACACCCGGCAATGCCGAATGTTACATTGGAAGAACCTGAAAAAACAGCAATTGGTAAACATCCGCCGGATCCGGAAGCAACAGATTCGATATAAGTGCCCGTAAGATCCTGCGTTGCTGCGTTTCCATCCGTAGACTGATATTCATACATATCGCCGGCAACCGGAAGCGTAATTGTGAAAGCAGGTTGCAGCACCCCGTTTTTCCTGGGGGTTATACTTACCACTGTATTGTTTTTGATGGCAATTACCTGGAATTGCGACCTGGCCAATACACCGTTGTTATCGCTTCCTGTTTGGGTAAAACTGGTGGCATAGTATTTTTTTCCCAGCACATTTACCGGGAGCAAAAGGGTTGCCGCACTTCTCGCTCCGGCCCACTGCTGGGCATAGGCTACCACGGCAGGCATACCCGGGTTTACTTTAATATTGATTGATTTCTTTATTACGGTATTTGCTTCGGCATTGGAAATATGCCTTAAGGCAGACCATGGTATTTGAATTTCCTGCAGGCCGTTGGCCACAATATTAAAAGTTCCGGTAAAAGCGCCATTTGCCATAGTTATTGTTCCGGAGCTCGCTTTGTCGGAAGTAATATAGATACTTAAGGTAGCAAGATTAGCCGGAGCATTATGTACATGGGTAGGGAAACACAAATAAAATTCTTTGCCTTTATTACTAAAATCCTGCGCGAATGAAATGCTGCTGATCAAAAGGAATATGATGCCCCCGAGGAGTTTTGTCATTGTGTTTTGGTATAAATATTAAAAAACAAAGCCAGTTTCCGGAGGATAAGCGGACATATATTGAGAGATACAATATACTAAAGAATACGCAATTTCGGCTGCATGAATACCTGATTGGGCCATATTTTTCTTTAAAAGAAAAAAGCCGCATAGAAATGCAGCTTTTGTTAAGAACCTTTTGGTTCTGTAACCCCCAAAGAAAACGAGTTGTATCCGTTTAGCGGAAAATTATTTAGACAATCCTATAGTATTGCTGGCTACAGCTGTGTTGGCATCAGCCACATACAGCACCCTGAAATACTTATAATTAGATTGCAGTTTATTTGTTTTTTGTTTAAAAGCGTAACCGTTGGTTGCCTTCGGATCAGCACCCCACACCAGGCCAATTGTTGAAAATTGTTTGCCATCGGCACTGGCCTGTACTTCCCATGAACCTTGTTCAGTAGTATTTACCTCATTCCAGGTAAGCATCAAATTATTGTCTGTTACACTTGCTTTAATGTTAGCTGCTACCGGTTCGCCCTGGGCAATTGCAGCGGTACTTAAAAAAGCAAAAAGAATCGTCAGGTAAAAAAACTGTTTCATTATTATATGTTCATTGCGTTAAAAGACTTGTTTATTTCCATCCTTTTGGGAATGGCGGTTGCAATGAATATTGGATCAAACAAGTTTGTAAAAGAGATAATGGATAATAGGCCGGTAAACCCCGGTTAGTAATTAGAACCTTTTGATAGTGCCAGGCACTAACAAGGGTTGCATTTGAGATAAACCGTTCAAATTTTCACGAACAGGAAATAAATGCAGGTGAATCGCTTCGCTTATGGAAGTATACGCAGAAAAAAGATGATAGTATATTTTTCTCATTTGTTGTGGTTTGAGGTTTGAGTTATTTGGCTGGCAGATCCTGGGACCTGTTCAGAAGAAATTGGAAGGTAAGACCAGAATCCGGATATGTCAGAGGTAATGCCATTCTCCGTTTCTGATGCAAACATAGTAACAGTTTTTAATAATCCAAAATAAACTACACCGTAATTTCCGCAACTTTTGAGTAAAACTGCTGAAATTGATCTTTTGATAGATTTTTTCAAATACAATGTGGTTTAATTAATGATAATTAATAACAAAGCAACAAATTTTTAGATAAAATTTATTAAATGGCTTATATAGTTATAAAATTATACACATCAACCCAAAATCTGTCATTTCAGCACATCGGCCATGAACTATTTGAACAACGCATTTAGAAGCGATCCTTCCAGGTTCAGCTGTTAATGCTTACCTGAGATCCATCCATGATTTTTTAAGGGAAAGGGAAGGATATGGCTATTGCATAAATGGTAAAAACATGGAATTAATATACTTTGATGATTTTAAATTTAATCAAAATATCATATCAAATTTATTATCAATGATTTAACCTTTTTTTATTATTTTATACCCCACTGTTCTTTTTGTCCTTTTTTTGAGCAACTATTTATACTAAAATGGCAATATTTACGATAGTATTTTATTCGATAAACTATTTTAAAATGTTTAATATCTATGTTTTACAGATTTTTTATAAGACTAAATTTAATAGCTGCAGATTCTTACCAGTTCGTGGAACGTTTAAGAGGTTATTCTAAAAAAATTAGTTAGCATTTTCATAAATGTGTTTTCTATTTTTCCGGTCGCCCAGAGTTCATTATCTTGCAAGGCATAAAATCAGCTATAAAAAATGAAGCCGTCCTATCTCCTTCTTTTCTTTTTCAGTACTTTCATTTTCCTGTCATCCTGTCGGGCACCGAAGGATTTAGAGTTCAGGGAGTACAACAGCGTAAGCCTTGATAAAATGAGTTTTTCGTCCTCCACTTTGAAAATGAACCTCGTTTACTACAACCCTAATAATTTTGGACTGGAGCTAAAAAGAACGGAATTGGACATTTATGTAGACAGTACTTACCTGGGTCATTCCAGCCAGGAATTACAGGTAGCCATCCCCCGGAGGGATGTTTTTACCATTCCTTTGATGGTAGAACTGGATATGAAAAACCTCCTGAAAAACGGCCTTACCACACTTTTAAACAAAGAGGTGATGGTGAGAGCGGTGGGTAATGTGAAGATTGGAAAGGCGGGCGTATATAAAAATATCAAGGTCGATTATAGCAGTAAACAACAATTTTCCCTTTTTTAACAACGGCTTTCATTTTCAAATACGAACTTCGAATCTTAATAAAATAAAACCATGAAATATCTCCAGTTAAGTTTAATTGCTCTTTTAGGATTTGTTTTTTCGGCTTCCGCCCAGGCAAAAACGGTGGATAAAGCCACTATCAGCACACCCGGCATACAGTGTGAAATGTGTAAGAAAAAAATAGAAACTTACCTGATGCGCCAGGATGGTGTAAAAGCTGTAAAAGTCGACCTGAAGAAAAAAGTGGTGGGCGTACAGTGGATCACTGACCGGACCAATATTGAAAACATCAAAACTATGATCGCCAACCTGGGGTATGATGCAGGTGATGTAACAAAAGAAGAATCGGCTTACAAAAAGCTTCCTCCCTGCTGCAAAATTCCGGCGGTACCGGCTGCAGTTGAAGCTAAACCTTAGCCCAATTTATAATTGTGTACTTTTTTTAAAAAGCGAAAAAAAAGTACACAAGTTTTCTCTTTACAACAAGGCAGGATCGTAGATCCTGCCCTGTTGTATAAACTATTAATTATTAAAAGCTCATAACCTTTGAACTTTTGAATCTTTAAACACGTTAAACCCTTTGTCCCCATTCAGCCGGATTCTCCCTCCATTCCATTAACCTGCCTGCTTCTTCTTGCCCTACGATATTTTTTTCCACTGCCAGTTTTATTAATACCTCGTAATTAGTGAGTGAAACAAAAGGAATTCCTGCCTTTTCAAAAGCTTCTACCGCCTGGGGAAAGCCGTAGTTAAAGATGGAAACCATTCCAACTACCTCTACACCTGCAGCGGTTAATACTTCGCATACCTGCAGGCTGCTTTTTCCTGTAGAAATAAGGTCTTCTATTACCAATACTTTTTGACCGGCTGTGTAAGCACCTTCTATCTGGTTGCCCAATCCATGTTCTTTAGGTTTGGGACGTACATACATATAAGGTAGTTTTAGCTGGTCTGCCGCCATCGCCCCCCATGCAATACCTGCTGTTGCAACGCCGGCAAGCGCCTCGGCGCTGTCGAAACGCTCAAATATTACACTGGAAAGTTCACTTTTGATGAAATCGCGCACATAAGGAAAGGATAAAACCTTTCGGTTATCGCAATAGATCGGGCTTTTCCAGCCACTTGCCCATGTGTAAGGGTTGGCAGCATTTAACTGTACTGCATTTACCTGTAATAGCTTTTCGGCAACCGCCGATTCATTGGAAACCATAATATATTTTTAGGAATGGCTGTACAAGGTCGACCACCCTACTTGGGGTGGTCGACCTTGTACAGCCACAAAGATAGTGAGCATGAAATGATTGTAAAAGGAATAAGGTATTTTTACAAAAACCAAGCAGGTATGAAGATCAGAATATACTTTAATGAGAAGCCGGTTTATTTATGTGATGCGATGGATGCCTTACTAACAGAATTGACCCATCACCCGGACGCTGTGTTTATTGATGAATTATCAACGCCTGCTATTAATACCCTGCTACATGAAATAAAAAAGGACGCTTTTCATGCAGGTATTGTATTGCATCACGACCTGGAAGCATTAAAAAAGTCGTTTTTTAAACATTTTAAAATAATTGAGGCAGCTGGCGGTATTGTTCAGAATGAAAAAAAAGAGCTCCTTTTTATTCACCGCCGAGGGAAATGGGATCTGCCAAAGGGTAAAATGGAAAAAAAAGAAACGCCGGAAATATGCGCTGAAAGAGAAATTGAAGAAGAAACCGGTGTAAAAGACCTGAAATTAAAAAAGAAAATGGGTGAAACTTATCATACCTACGATGAGTTTGGAAAACATATTCTAAAGATCAGCCACTGGTTTTATTTTACCTGCGATAGCAATCAAAACCTGCAGCCACAAACAGAAGAAGATATTACAGCAGCCAAATGGATCAAAACAAAAGATATTAAAGAACCCATGAATGATACTTACGAGAACATTAAAGATATTATGGGGCGTTTTTTTGATGAACCGTAGGGGAAGAGTACTGGATACTGGATGCTGGATGCTGGCATCCGTCACCTATTCCCACCCCATTTCTTGCTTCTCCACAACTCATACCTGAGGAAAATATTAAAGGCTTTAGCCTTTTTTTCCAGCGCTGCCCCGGTAAGTACATCCGTATATTTTATGTAAGGATTAATATCCCTGCTATACCTGGCTCCCAATGTTAACCTGCGCCATTGATATTGTGCTTCTGCACTCCATTGAAAGTGATTTTTTATATACTTACCCGCTTCTGTATCTCTTACAACCGTAGAAGATAACAGGGTATCCTGTGTAGCTACCACATAAACTTCCTGTCTTGAGACAGCCCCAACAAAATGATTGTAAATAACCCCCGCACCTACAGACAATCCAGGCAATACATAATAATTAAAACTGAGTGGCACCTGGTGGTAGTAAGTTTTATTAAGCTGGAATACCGACCTTAACTGTTGCTGGTTACTATCCACGATCTCCTGTTTGTAATCAAACGGTTTTACTGATTGTGGTGCACCATACCTGAATTCAATATGGGCAAACCATTTTTTTGTCCTGTACAAGCGGAAATAAGCGGCGGGAATATAATCAGCCACGCCACCCTTTCTTCCATACCTGTTATAAGGAACAGCAGGCTCCCCATCAACAGCCAGTGGATGGAAAACGCTCAGTCCGGCAGCCAACATCCAGCTTTTTTCTTTTTCTTCTTTTTCTTTTTCAGAAGGAACAGGCGGAATAACTTTTTTAGGAGGGAGCGAATCTTTTTTTACGATTGTATTGCTATCCGGAGTCGTTGTTTTTTCACCCGATGAATCAGTTGTGCCAGGGGCTATATTTATTTTTACTTTCCCAGCACTTGAGTACTCATTTTTATTGGCAGCAATATTATTGGTCAAGTCCGCTGAATCGTTGTCCGTTCCGGTTGTTGCAGCAATTACCCTTGCCCGGGTTTTAGTGAGGGCGTCGGATGAAGCAGCTGTTCTTCTCTTAGCAACCCTTCCTTTATTTTTATTTTCATCCATACCCGGTGCAGATATATTGATCGAAGCGCTTCCGGGAGTGGTCGTTTTTATTTTGTTGCCGGGGTTTATTTCTTCACCTG
>JACMKX010000150.1 GCA_014379905.1 Ferruginibacter sp.
CATGGCAAAGTTCCAGTTGGCAGGTGTACCCAATGATGGATCGTTTTTAAAATAAATGATCTGCAGATCCTTTTTATATGCTTCGGCAATGGTGGCCACGCTGTCATCCGGGCTGTCGTCTGAAAGGATCACTTCAAAACCGGTAAAAGACTGACTGACCAGTGAATCCAGGCAACGCCGTAAAAAATCAGCGTTTTTATAAGCAGGAATGCAAACAGATATTTTCACCTGACAAAAATAGTTCTTGGGATAAGGAATAAGAAATATAAAATAAGGAGGTAGAATAAGGAATAGGAATATAAAATAAAAAAGTTTGTACGTCTCTGATATCGGTCTACCAATAGTTTGCAGCTTCTTAATTCGTGTAATTCGTGCCTTAAAATTCGTGTTATAAAAATTAAACTACTGTTCAAAGGTCTGACCTTCGGTCCCGACCCTGAATAATTCGTGTAATTCGTGCAATTCGCTGTCATTCGTGCAATTATTTGCGTTAATTTGCTCCTCATAACATTAAAAAAAGTTACATGAAGATCGATTTCAAAAAATGGCTGCCACATATTATTGCTATCGTGATATTTTTATTGGTTGCCGTAGTTTTCTGTAAACCTGCGTTGGAAGGTAAAGTTGTTTACCAGCATGACCTGCAGGGCTGGCGTGGAATGGTGCAGCAGAGCCTGGAATTCAAAGAAAAATATGGCCGCTACCCTTTGTGGACCAACAGCCTTTTTAGTGGTATGCCTGCTTACCAGATCATGATGGAAAGCAGCCATAATGTTACCCTGGGTTATTTGGAATATGTTATTGGTGCCGGCTTACCACAACCCATCAATTTTTTCTTTATCGCATGCATTTGCTTTTATTTTTTATGTATCGTATTAAGAATAAATCCATGGATTGCCATATTAGGCGGACTTGCATATGCCTACAGCACTTACGACCCGGTCATTATCATGGTAGGTCATGTTACAAAAATGGCGTCAATGGCCTATGCTCCCGCAGTGATAGGAGCTTTCCTGCTCATTCTTCAAAAAAGATACTGGACCGGGGCAGCACTGCTGATTCTCTTTTCCTTCTTCATGATCTCGCAAAACCATGTGCAGATCGTTTATTATACTTTACTGATTGCATTGGCTATTACAATTTCTTATGCCATTAAAGCTTTTAAAGACAAAGAAGTGCCGCATTTATTGAAAGCTTCAGCTATTGGGCTTATTTCAGGCCTGGTAGGTTTGGCCGCCTGTTCCATTACATTGGTGCCAACTTACGAATATGCAAAAGACACGATGCGTGGTGGCAAATCAGAATTAACCGATACTACTACTGCAAATGCCGGCAACAAAACAAAAGGAGGGTTAGATAAGGATTATGCATTCAACTGGAGTTATGGCATTGATGAAACACTCACATTGGTGGTGCCAGGTATCATGGGCGGAAGTTCCGGTGGCGAACTAACCGAAAAATCAAAAACAGCGGAAGCCCTGGCCGGGCAAGGCTTGCCGGAAGAAACTGCTGTACAAATTGCACGCAGCCTTCCATCTTATTGGGGGCCTCAGCCAAATACTTCAGGGCCGGTATATGTAGGTGCTGTTATCTGCTTCCTGTTCATTTTGGGCATGTTTATCCTGGATGGAACCCATAAATGGTGGATATTTGGTATTACGCTATTTGCCATCATGCTGGCATGGGGCAGTAATTTCAAAGCCTTCAATTATTTCATATTTGATTTTATGCCCGGTTACAAAAAATTCCGTGCCCCTACCATGGCCCTTGTTATTCCTCAAATGACGATGGCGCTGCTGGCGGCCCTGGCCCTGCAAAAATTATTATTCAGCAATGCTCCTAAAGAATTTTTAATTAAAAAATTAAAACAGGCATCCATTGCTACCGCTGTATTGGCAGGTTTGCTCATTATGTTATACTTCAGCTATGGTTACAGCGGAACAAATGATAACAGGTTAAAAGAAAATTACAGCCAGCAAATGCTGATGTCTGTTTCGCAGGGTCAACAACCTACCCCACAAATGCAGGCACAGGCAAATGAATTTGGTCAAACCATTGTTCGCTCCCTGGTGGAAGACAGGAGATCGATGTTTGGGGGCGACCTGCTCCGGTCCCTGTTATTTATTGCAGCAGCCATGGCATTGGTTTGGCTTTTTGCCAAAGGTAAATTGAGCCAGATGATAGTTGTGGGTGCTATGCTGGTGTTGGTGGTCTTCGACCTGCTGCCAGTTGGTAAAAGGTATTTAAAAGAAGACAATTTCGTTGATAAGACCAACATTGAAGAAGAGTTTACTGCCAGCAATGCTGACAAAACGATCATGCAGGATCCTAACTATAAAAACATCCGGGTATTTAATACAGATGATCCTTTTAATAGTGCAAAGCCTTCTTACCATTTTAATTCTGTAGGTGGATACAACCCGGCAAAACTGGCCATTTACATGGATTTAATAGAGCGCCAACTCAGCAATGGCAATATGGCTGTGTTCAATATGCTTAACACGAAATATTTTGTGGTGCAGGATCCGCAATCTGGTCAGCAGGTAGCGCAATTAAACAATGGCGCTTTAGGAAATGTTTGGCTGGTTAAACATGTACAGGTAGTAGAAAATGCTGATGCAGAGATGAAGGCACTGGATAATTTCAATCCAAAAGATACAGCCTTTGTTGACAAACGCTTCCAGGCAAAATTAAAAGGACAGCCGCAGTTTGATTCTGCCGCCAGCATTAAGATACTGGAAAACCTCAATGATAAAATTACTTACGAGTTCAATGCCGCTACGCCACAGTTCGCAGTGTTTAGTGAAATTTATTACGACAAAGGCTGGGATGCATATATTGATGGCAACAAAGCCGATTATGTAAGAACCAACTATGTATTGCGTGGTATGAATATTCCTGCTGGTAAACACAGTATTGAATTTCGCTTTGAACCAAAGGCTTATAAAACGGGTAATACTATTGCCTTGTGGGCAAGTATTATTGGCTTCCTGGTGTTGATAGCAGCTATTGTAATGAATGTAAGAAATAAAAAAATTGTATAATACCCTTTGCGAACCTCTGGCATCTTCTTTTCTCCGCGCTAAAATTTCAGCGCAGAGAAAAAGAGCAAAAGAGATTCGCTGAGATGAAGATTATTGAATGGTAACAGGAAATGGTATGATCGCTAAAAGATTCAGCCGGTTTGCAGATGATGCAGGCCGGCTCATTTTTGCGTCAGGCGTTTCCAATTCTTCCAACAGCAACGAAGCCGAATTTAAAAAAGAGAGCGATCTTTTGCTGAGTGAAATGAGCAGGCACCCCGATGCTACTATTGTTTATTTTAGCACCTGCAGTATTTATGACCCATCCCTCCATCAATCCCCTTATGTACTGCATAAATTAAAAATGGAGGAACTGATTAAAGACGTTTCTAAGTCTTCAATCATTTTCAGGGTAAGTAATCCCGTGGGTTTTACCGGCAATGTGCATACCCTGCTCAACTATTTTATTGAACATATATTAAGCCGCAAACATTTTCCTGTGTGGCAGTATGCCAGCCGCAATCTTATAGACCTGGATGATATGTATCATATCTGCGAAGCAATTATAAAAGAGGAAAACTGGCTGAACAAAACAATCAACATAGCCAATCCTGTTAACTATCCTGTATTATCAATCATAGAAGCCATTGAACAACATTTAAACATAAAGGGCAACTATTCACTTATAGAAAAAGGCAACAGTCCCCTGATAGACACTTCAGACATTCAGCCCTTGTACAGCAATCTCCATATAGATTTTGGAAGTGACTACATGGATGGTTTGCTAAAAAAATATTACCCGCAATCATGACTTATAAAGCGGCTATAAAAAAACTCAGGCTCGAAAGTATTGGCATGGCACCCTTTGTATGGCTGGGTAAACTCACGGCCATTTTATATCCCTTAAAAACCCGGCACAGCATTTTTCTTTTTTTCCCAAACGCTGATATCGGGGGTTCTCCGAGGGTAAATGCAGAACTCACCCAGTTATTAAAAGACAAGCATCCCATTATCATCTTTTCAAAAAAAGCACATAACAACCAGTACAGGAAACGTTTTGAAGCGGAAGGGGTAAAAATTTTGGATATCCACAAATGGATCGATAACAAAGCGTTTCATTTCATTAATTTTTTCTTCCGGGGGTTACTTGCAGGATGGATCAACCAACAACCTACAACAATTGTCTTTGGTGGAGAAAGCATCTTCTTTTATAAAGTAATTCCACATATAAAAAAAGACATTCCCTGTATTGAACTCAACCATGTAAACAAATGGCTCCCCTATACCATTGGTTTTATCGACAGGATGGATGCACGAATTTTCAGTACCCGAGCTATTTTAAAAGATGTGGAGGAACAATACCGGAAAAACAACCTGCCGGAATATTATTTCAAAAAATTACATTTTATTGATAATGCAATCGACATTCCTGAAAGTAGCCCGGTAAACAATGAATTGCTGCAGGTATTTTATATTGGCCGTGGTTCTCCACAAAAGAGAGTTCCGTTAATTGTAGCCATTGCACAAAAAATGCATGCAAAAAACTTACCCGTTCAATTCAATTTTATTGGGGATGTAGAAAAAGTTATTGATGTAAATATTTATCCATACTGCAAATTCTATGGCAATATTAATGATGATGGGCTTATGCATCAATTGTATCAACAAGCTGATATTCTCATCCTCACTTCGGCTTTTGAAGGATTGCCTGTTGTAATCATGCAGATGATGGGGTATGGAAAAGTGGTGGTAAGTACAGCCGTAAGCGGCATACCGGATTATATTTTTCATGAACAGAATGGCATGCTGATCTTTGCTACTGATGAAAAACAAATTATATCCGAAGGCGCAGAAAAGATAGAACGCCTGCTAAATGAGCCTGGATTAAGGCAACGCCTGGGAATGCAGGCAAAAAAAGATGCTATCGCTACATTCGGCAGGAAAGCGTTTGAAGACAATTACCTTACAATTTTTGGTTTTAACCGCAAAGGCGCAAAGACGCTAAACCCTTTTATTTGACATTATTATCCTTCCATATGGCTTGAAATACAGTACAGGCGGGTTTTGAAAACTTTGCGGCTTAGCGTCTTTGCGGTAAAGGCCTTCTACCTTATCTTTGCGCCACATTTTTCATCTTATAATCAGCTTATGTCAGTATTAGTTAATAAAGATTCCAAAATAATTGTGCAGGGCTTTACCGGTACCGAAGGTACTTTTCATGCCACTCAAATGATAGAATATGGTACCCAGGTAGTAGGCGGTGTTACCCCGGGAAAAGGCGGAAGCACCCACCTCGACAGGCCGGTATTTAATACCGTAGCTGATGCAGTAAAAACTGCAGGAGCAAATGTGAGTATAATTTTTGTACCACCGGCATTTGCGGCGGATGCCATTATGGAAGCGGCTGAAGCAGGTATCGCGCTGGTGATCTGTATCACTGAAGGAATTCCTGTAGCGGATATGGTGAATGTAAAAAATTACCTGCAGGGCAGCAACACCAGGCTGATAGGCCCAAACTGCCCTGGCGTAATCACTGCCGACGAATGTAAAGTGGGCATCATGCCTGGCTTTATCTTTAAAAAAGGCCGCATCGGTATCGTTTCAAAATCAGGTACGCTTACTTACGAAGCGGCAGACCAGGTGGCAAAAGCAGGACTGGGCATTTCTACAGCAATTGGTATTGGTGGCGATCCTATTATTGGAACTACTACCAAACAGGCAGTTGAATTATTTATGAATGATGACGAAACCGATGCTATCGTAATGATCGGTGAAATTGGCGGCGGTATGGAAGCAGAAGCTGCTGAATATATTAAATCTACCGGCAACAAAAAACCAGTGGTTGGCTTTATTGCCGGCCAGACAGCGCCTCCCGGCCGTCGTATGGGTCACGCAGGTGCCATCGTTGGCGGTGCCGATGATACAGCAGAAGCTAAAATGAAAATTATGGGCGAATGCGGTATACACGTGGTAGCGAGCCCGGCAGATATTGGTAAAACCATGGCGGAAGTAATGAAAAAATAAGCTACAAGCATATAACTGATAGACCGCCCCGATAACCGGGGCGGTTTTTTATTGTATAATTATCAACACTTTAGGTAAAATGCGGTTATGCAAACCGGAACGGGCTACCCTTTACTTTAAGGTGTGAATATTTTTTTTGTGAATATTTTTTTATTCACAAAAAAAATATTCACATATGCATCAGGGATATATTCGCGAAACATTAAACAGCCTAAAAGCTGGCTTTCCCATTTGCGTCTGTAATATTCAATGCTTAATTTTACAGAATGACATATGTTGTATTTTTTATTTCAGTTGGTTGCATCACGTTATTTTCCTGCAAACAAGCTAAATCTGACACTGAGCCGCAAATCAGTTTGACCGATAGTGCTGATTTTAGAAAATCCTATGCCGCAATCATGTTTGATTCAACGGCAGACCCCGATGTTCTGCAAATCAAAAAGCCTAATCTGATGAAGGATATGAATCCCTTTCTAAAAAATAAGTTGAATCATATCGGTATAATGGATAAAGACTCATTAATTACATCAGTCTTCAGACCATTTGATAGTATTATTCACATTAAAGATCACAGCGGCCGATCGCTTCAACTGGGCTGTGAACCTGATAACATCACCGGCGGACATGTTATTCGTTTTCAAAACCAGCAAATGAATGATAGCCTGGTATTATCTCTTACAGGTACATCTATTGAAATTGCCTTTGCTGATATGTTTCCCGGAGGCTATCCTGAAATTTTCATTCTTGAAAATATTTATGTAGTGAATGGAGATAATTTTTATCTGAAAATTTACAAGATAAAAGAATAAAAAACCTGACCCCATATAACATGTATACAAAATTTTCTGATGACGGGCTGATAAAAGCATATGAATCCATGAAAGATTATTCCGGCGAAGCAAATGCAACGCTTTTGGAAAAAATTGAAAAGCGGGGAGGTATGAACCTGTTTCTTGAAAAGATAGCCACCCAAAAAAAGAAAAAGGAAGAGATCCGGGCAATTTCAGGGGAGATCTATGCGCTTACAAAGCCGGGCATCAATATTGATTTTATTAAAGACCATATCAGTTCCACGATCTTAACCCCGTAAGAACCGGATGCATTGATTGAAGAAAAATATAAAAGCTAATCCAGGTTTGCCGCAGATAAAAAAATTACCGGCAGAACCCTTATTGGCAGTCTTGCGGGATCCATCGTGGGAATAATTGTTGGAAGCATACTGGTTTACTACCTCGTAGATACTTTCATGCTGCAGTTCTACGTGTTGCTGATACCGGTTTATATTATCGGTTACCTGTCCATCAGCATTATTACAAAACAATTCAGGGCTAATATCATTGTTTTTTTAGCTGCCTTTATCGCCAGCATCTGTGCTTTCCTGCCGGGGCTTTATTTAGCCAATAAGTTTTAGAAAAAAACCGCCGGATCTCTCCGACGGCTCCTATCTAAGGCTGAAAAAACGAACCATTTTATTGTCACCTGTTTTGTTCTATGTAGCGCATCAGTTCCTGCTTGCTGCTGCTATATGCAAAACTATTGGCTACTAAATAATAATTATTGTGATCGGTTGTGTATTGGTAGCAATACTTTGCAATGTCAAGTTTATTTTGTTCGAAACTAAACAGGCCCAGTAATTCTTTAACTTGTGTAGTACTTACTGCCTGGTCACGAATAGCCGTTTTAGCAATACTTAGTTTGGTATCGTCAAAGCTTTCTCTCCGGATGCTTTGTTTTAGTTGTTCAAAACTACGCTCATTCATTGGCTGTCGGTTCCATTCGTAGTTATCGTAATTGTTACCGTCGTCTTCGTAACGTTGTATTTGTCTTTCATCAACAAAGGCTTTTCCAAAACGGTTGATGGTTATATCTGTATGGAATCCGCTGCGAATGATAATATTTCCATTGTACAACAATTTTAAATTATTACTCTGGTTACCCCATCCACGGCGGCTGCCAGAACTCTTATAAACTTTTACGTTGTGATAACCCGCACGCAGGTCATCGATAACAATATCATCCTGACTATTGCGGCCTAGCTGGTAATTTTTCCCATCTACCTGCACACGAATATCTGGGTTATCATTATTACTGCTTATAGTTAACCGGTTACTGAATGCAGTAGCCGAAAGAGCGATAAAGAATAAAAAGGTTAAAAAGGTAAATGTCTTTTTCATGCTGGTTCAATTTAATTGTGAACAATATTGAACCTATGATAGAAGGAAATTAAATAGGTAAAAAGGAGAAGGAATAATAAAATGTTAAAAGCTATTACACTAGTTCAATCGAATTACACGAATTTTTTAAATATAAAATTTCAAATTTATTCCATCACTCCAAAATATGACAACAGAATTCGTGCAATTCGTAAAAATTAGTGTAATAAAAATAAAAAAGGGCGAAGCCCATGCTTCCACCCCTTAAAGTATAGCCACTAAAAAAACCGCCTTTCATAGTTACCTACGATAATTTCTTCTATCTGTATTTGTTACCGGAATGGGAATTGGCTTTAATTTTTTTTCGAATATGCTTGCGATGATATCGCTCAGCAGGCTGTATAATATTTTCATTATAGTGGTTATAGGTTTTATTAATTGCTGTGTTTATTATAGAGTCAAAATACGTTCCTATGTCACACTTGTCATACATAAAATAACGTTAAAGAAACCATTACGGTTCTTTGTGTAATTCTTCTAAATCATTCATCTTAACGCAAACTCTCCATAAAGAGGAAGTATATTTGTATTATATCATATTAAATGAGTTCTCGCATGAAAAACATTTCATTTTTGGCCCTGCTAACATTTTTCATTTTTAATTCAATAACCGTGTCTGCACAAATCAATGATTATGCTTCCGACTGGAAGAAAGTAGAAGCTTTGGAAAAAAAAGGACTGACACAGAGTGCGCTGGCCGAAGTAGTAAAGATCTTTGACGCTGCCAATAAAACCGGCAATGAAACCCAGCAGATAAAAGCTGCCATGTACCAGATGAAGTACCGTAACATGGTAGAAGAAGATAACAGGGAAAACAATGTATTCTTCCTGGATACGCTCATTGCCAAAACAAAGGCCCCTGCGAAAAATATCCTGCAAAGCATGCAGGCAGAATTATTCAATAGCTACAAACAAAACAACCGCTGGAAATTTTATGATCGTTCCCCTTTAACCCAGGAAACCAGCAATGATATCAGCACCTGGAGTATTGAAAAATTAGTTAGCACAACTGCTGCTTTATATAAAGCCTCTTTACAAAATGAATCTTTACTAAAAAGCACAAAGCTGGAAGGCCTGGATGCTATTTTACAAAAAGGAAAAAATACCCGCCCGTTAAGGCCAACATTGTACGACTTTCTTTCTCATCGTGCACTCGCATTTTTTATGGATGCAGAAAATGATCTGATCCATCCTGCTTATAAGTTTGTCATGAACGATGAAAGGATCTTTGCCCCGGTCAATAATTTTGTAAATGCCGCTTTCCCAACAGCTGATACCAGTTCGCAATACTATAATGCTTTAATACTGTTGCAAAACATTCTTAAATTTCATTTAAATGATGCCAATAAAGATGCGCTGCTGGATGCAGACCTTATCCGGCTACAATTTGCCAATGAGCACGGCATTTTTACCAATAAAGAAAAATTATATGAAGAAGCCCTGCTGGCAATAGAAAAAAATTATCCGGCCAGCAATTATGCAGCCACCGCCAAATACCTTCGTGCACTGGAATATCAAAAGCGGGGTAATTTATACCACCCGCTCACCCGGAAAGAAAACCAGTTTGACATAGTAAAGGCAAAAGCTTTACTGGAAGAAGTGATTAAAAACTACCCGAAATCGGATGCAGCCATCAACAGTAAAAATCTGCTGCATGAGCTAAATCAACCTTCACTCAACCTACAAACAGAAAAAGTAAATATTCCCAATGAAGCTTTTAGAACATTGGTGAAATATAAAAATGCTACCACGATTTACCTTCGTTCTGTAAAAATTGACCGCACCGAATTAAAAAACCTGGAACTACTTGGTTATGAAAAACTATGGCCCGCCCTGGTAAAAATGCCAGCCGTAAAAGAATGGAAAGCTACCTTACCCGATACAAAAGACCTGCAGGAACATTCCACAGAAATAAAAATAGATGGTCTGGATGCTGGCATTTACCTGATACTGGCAAGCCTCAATCCTTCCTTCAGCCTGGCAGAAAATATTATTGCGAGACAAACAACTTATGTAAGCAATATCAGCTACATATACAATAACAATAAAGCACTGTATGTACTGAACCGCAATACAGGTGAACCTTTGGCTAAAGCCACCGTACAGGTTTGGGAAGAAAAATACGACTACACTTCCAGAAAAAATATCCAGGTAAAAAAAGAACTGATAACCACGGATAAAAACGGTTTGGCAAAAATTACTATCCCCAACAACCGCTACAATAATTTTTTCCAGGTGGCTTATGGTAAAGATGAATTGTTTACCAACGACAATTATTATAGCTATAGTTACGACAGCTACAATAAACAAACATTACGCAGGACATTCCTGTTTACTGATCGGTCTATCTACCGCCCCGGGCAAATAGTATTTTTCAAAGGAATTGTAGTACACACGGATACCAGCGGCCGAAAAAGCGATATCATTGCTGGCTATAAAACCAACATGAATTTGTTTGACGTGAATGGGCAAAAAATTTCTACTCTTCAATTAACATCCAATGCATACGGCTCTTTCAGTGGCAATTTTAAATTGCCTGAAGGAACGCTGAACGGGCAATTTTATGTCCAGGATGAGACCAATAAAAGCACCAGCTATTTTAATGTGGAAGAATACAAACGTCCCAAATTCCTGGTGGAAATAAAAAAACCAGAAGGTACTTATCGCATCAATGATTTTATAAAAGTAACTGGTAACGCCAAAGCTTATGCTGGTAATAATATAGATGGTGCTACCGTTGCCTACCGGGTGGTAAGAAAAGTTCGTTACCCTATCTGGTTTGGATGGGGTTACAAAAGCTGGCCACCCTATGGCAACAGGGAAGAAATGGAAATCACCAACGGCACTACAAAAACAGATGCTGATGGAAACTTTACGGTTAATTTCAAAGCCATACCGGATGAAACAGTTGATAAAAAAGATCAACCCATATTTGATTATGAAGTAACGGCCAATATCACTGATATTAATGGCGAGACAAGAAGCGGAGAAACTATGGTAGCAGTTGCGTACCAGGCTTTGCAGCTCAACATAACATCCGCAGATAAAATTCATGCAGATAGTTTGAAGAATGTAAGGATCAGCAGCAGCAATATGAATGGCTTGTTTGAAAAAGCCAAAGTAACCGTAGCTATGTACAAAATGCAGGAACCCGGCCGAATGTTCCGGAATCGTTATTGGGAAATGCCCGACCAGTATGTAATGAACAAGGAAGAATATTACCGCAACTTTCCTTACGATGTGTATGCAGATGAGGACCAGGTAAGCAAATGGGCAATAGGTGCAAAGGTTTTGGAAAAAACTGATACAACATCTGCAAGCGGGTCATTTGTAATTGGGCAAAAGTCACTGGCAGCAGGCTGGTATAAAATAATTGCAACTACTACCGATAAATATGGTGAAGATGTAAAAGCAGAAAAATTTATCCGCCTGGGCGATGGAAAAGAAAATAAAATTGATGAACCCGTTTTATTGGTCGCTGATAAAAGATCTGCAGAGCCGGGCGAAAAATTAAACTACAGCATCCAAACCGGTTTTGATAAGATCTGGCTTATACAAAATTTAAGCCGTACCGGTAAAGATCGTTCAACACAATACACAGAAATTGCTGCCGGCAAACCCTATAGCAACGAAATATTTGTTACAGAGAACGACAGGGGTGGCATCAATCTTAATTATGCTTTTGTGCAACACAACCGGGTTTACCAGGGCAATGAGTTTATGAATATCCCCTGGAGCAACAAGGAATTAAATATTTCTTATTCCACTTTCAGGGATAAATTATTGCCGGGTGCCGAAGAAAAATGGACGATGAAGGTCAGTGGCAGCAAAGGCGAAAAAGCCGCGGCGGAATTATTGGTGAGTATGTATGATGCATCGCTCGACCAGTTTAAAGCGCATAACTGGAATCCACTGTCATCAATATGGCCGACGAATAGCCAACGCATTGACTGGACAGGCAATACTTTTCAATCGGTTCAGTCTGATGAAAGAATGGGTTATACTTATAGCTACACTCAACCGGAAGAAAAATATTATGATGCGCTGGCGGAGTATGGATGGAATGAAGGAGGATATGGCAACCCAAGACATTATAAAACAATGAGAGCAGAAGCTGGAGGCATTGCAGCTCCTGCACCAGTTGCAGACAATAGTTTGGCGGAAGTTGCAGTTACATCTGCATTCAATACAAAAAGGACAACCAGGTCACCCGGAAACCAGGCAGAAGAAAAAGAAGTAAGTCCGAAAAATGCTGACACTATCATAAATAAAGCTGATATAGAAAAATCAACAAATAATGAAGTTCAGATCCGCAAAAACTTCAACGAAACTGCTTTCTTCTTTCCTGCCCTCAACACAGATGCAGAAGGTAATGTAAGCTTTAGTTTTACCATGCCCGAAGCATTAACGAAATGGAAGCTTATGACATTGGCTCACACTAAAGACCTGGCAAGTGGTTACAATGAACAAACCGTCATCACCCAAAAGCCTTTAATGGTGCAACCCAATGCGCCCCGTTTTATAAGAGAAGGCGATGATATGGAACTGGTAGCCAAAGTGGTAAACCTGAACGATAAGGAAATTACCGGCACCGCACAACTGGAATTGCTGGATGCTGTAACCGGTAAACCCATAGATGGCTGGTTTAAAAATGTTTTCCCCAGTCAATACTTTACGGTGGAACCAGGAAAATCAGTAGCCGTTAAATTTCCATTTGGTGCGCCTTATAATTTCAACAGCGCTATGACCTATCGCATCAAAGCCATTTCAAAAGATGGATCTTTCAGTGATGGCGAAGAAATGGCTATACCTGTATTGACCAACCGTATGCTGGTTACAGAAACGCTACCATTGAATGTTCGCAATACCAACAGCAAAACTTTTTCTTTCGACAAATTATTGCAATCCGGCAATAGCAGTACATTGAGCCAGCATTCATTTACTATTGAATATACCAGCAACCCTGCCTGGTATGCCGTTCAGGCATTGCCATATTTGATGGAATATCCATACGAATGCGCAGAGCAGAATTTTAACCGGTATTATGCCAATGTACTGGCCTCCTTTGTAGCCAACTCAACTCCAAAAATAAAAGCAGTTTTTGAAAAGTGGAAGATAAAAGATACTGCAGCCCTGCTGAGCAATCTTCAAAAAAATGAAGAGTTGAAATCAGCCCTGTTGCAGGAAACGCCCTGGGTGCTGGAAGCAAAAAATGAAGCAGAACAAAAGAAAAATATTGCTATCCTGTTTGACATGGTTCGCCTTGGTAAAGAAAAATTAAGTACGCTCAACAAGCTGAAAGACATGCAGAGTTCCAATGGCGGATTCACCTGGTTTAAAGGCGGACCTGATGACAGGTTCATTACCCAATACATTGTAACAGGCATTGGGCATCTGAAAAAATTAAAAGCCCTTAGTGCAGACGATAACAGTCCTGTGGCACCTATCATTGACAAAGCCATTCCATACCTGGACGCAAGGATCAAAGAAGAGTACGACAACCTGCTTAAATACAAAGTGAAACTTGAGGATAATCATTTATCTGGTACTGCGATTCAGTATTTATACATGCGCAGCTTTTTCACCGAAAAGCCAATAAGCAATAGCGCATCTACGGCAGTTAATTATTTTAAAGGCCAGGCCCAAAAATACTGGTTGAGCCAAAGCAAATACATGCAGGGCATGATAGCACTGGCATTGCATCGCAGCAAAGATGAAAAAACTGCCAAAGCCATTGTTGCTTCTTTAAAACAAAATGCCATCGTTAACGAAGAGCTGGGTATGCATTGGAAAGAATTTACTACAGGCGGCTATTACTGGTACCAGGCACCGGTAGAAAGCCAGGCCTTAATGATTGAAGCATTCAGCGATATTGATGGCAACACAAAAAC
>JACMKX010000151.1 GCA_014379905.1 Ferruginibacter sp.
AACTGAGCGGCATTAACTGCGACACACCGGGTATTCGATATTCCACTAGTTCGATATTCAGGTTCGGTCCCAGGCGCAGCATTGCCAGGCGTGATAATGCACTTGGATCTGCATTCAAACCGGCAGGAGCTCTGGGGGCTAACCCGTCAGCTGTGAACGGGGCAGAACGCCACAAAACTGCAGCACCAAAAACATCTGTAAAAAAGGTAACAGCTTGTTCTAAGTCGGGAACGGTAAAGCCAGCGTGATCTACCGCCCGGGCACCGGGAACAGCAATGCGCTCTCCAGCACCTGTAGAAATGTCCATAGGCTGAATACCAGAAGAAGCCTGTGGCCAGGATACTGACGGACATGCAACAGCAACGGCAGAACCAAGGGCAGCGAAAATTAACGTGCGACGGTTCATTGTAGACCAATTGTCGCTCGTCGGGAAATTTAAGCCGTTTTGGGCAATCGTCTCTACATTCATGGTGTTTGTTTGAGTCGGTTGATGTGTCATTTTTATATAAAAGTTGATCTATTTTTTAAGTTTGAAAGATATTTGGAAGTAATAATATCCGGGTTTTCTTGTCTCAATTGTAAAAACAAATTATATAATCACCTTCCATCAAATTTGAGGTTGCGGTATTGGACTTTTTACTCAGGAGATTAAATAAACTTCAATCTTAAGTTATAATTGATACAGGCGTAACTATAAAGAAGGATAGTCGATATATCCGTTTTCACCGCCACCGTACATGGTTGCTTTATCCAATTGATTTAAATCAGCGTTTAGCTCAAATCGTTTTGGCAAATCCGGATTAGCAATAAACAATGTAGCAAATGATATCATTTTAGCAATGCCTCTTTCCAGCTCATGCTCACCAGTTTTATGGGTATAGCCACCATTAGCGATGATTAAATGTTTAGACAATTTGCCAAAGGTTTCTAAAACATCTTTAGGGTAATGTGGTAACTCATCCAGGGGGAACATCGGGTTCATTAAATGAATATAGGACAATGATAATTTATCTAATTCATTAATTAAATGCGTATAAACAGATGTCGGGTTACTATCTAAAATACTATTGAAAGGAATGGTTGGGGAAAGTTTAATACCAGCCCTATCCCTACCGATAGCATTTACAATGTCCTGCATAACTTCCAGCACAAAACGACTCCTGTTTTCTATGCTGCCACCATACTCATCTGTTCTTTGATTTGCACTTTCCACTAAAAACTGATTAGGCAGATAGCCAAACGCTCCATGAAGTTCTACGCCGTCAAAACCTGCTTCAATGGCGTTAACAGCGGCTTGTTTATAATCCTTTACTATTTGTTTTATTTCGCTTATAGCTAGTGATCTTGGTATTTCGTAATCCTTCATGCCTTTTGAAGTAAAATGCTGTTGTCCATTAATAGCAATAGATGAGGGTGCTACCGGTAATGATCCTTTTTTATCTATTGAATGTCCTACACGGCCGGTATGCCAGAGCTGTGCAAATATTTTACCTCCTTCTTTGTGTACCGCTTCCGTTACTTTTTTCCAGGCTTCAATCTGTTGCTTAGAATATAAACCGGGCGTGAGCGGACTTCCGATTGCCTGCTCTGAAATATTGATGGCTTCTGTTATTATCAGACCAGCAGTTGACCGCTGCGCATAATATAATACAGTTAAATTACCAACTATTCCATTTTCATCTGCCCGGCTGCGTGTCATCGGAGCCATTACCATCCTATTTTGGAATGAATTGTTTCCGATTTTTATTGGTTCTAATATTTTCATTTTGCGTTTCTTTAAAATGTTTACAAATTTTTGGGGCGTCTTCACTCTCTTTTTAAAATTAATCACTATAAATAATTGATATCTAAGTATGTCCTGGCACCACATGGAAGATGTTGATTAATTCAATTAGTTCCTTGCTTTCTTCATTGAGCTGTGCTTCGTGCGAAATGAGGGCATCCATTGCTTGAATTTTGAACATGGTGAGTTATTAAATAGAAATTTATAAATAGAAGGTTGCAGACAATTAAGATTGACTGCAATTTTAGAACCGAAAGCTCATCAATAGTCATTCTAGCAAAAAGGAATTTTATATTCTAAAAATACCGCTCCATATTAAGTTTATTTTTCTCTCGGGATGTAAGTAAAGTAATATCGTTGGATCAGGCGGCTACCTTATGGCAAGGACCAAAAGTATG
Organism: Ferruginibacter sp.; assembly: GCA_014379905.1. GTDB lineage: Bacteria > Bacteroidota > Bacteroidia > Chitinophagales > Chitinophagaceae > Ferruginibacter. Next base: position 2,182 of record JACMKX010000151.1, read on the forward strand.
ATGGCATGGGTGCTTCTAACGAAGAACTTATTTTCTCTCTTATCAAAACTCCCATTCTAAAAGATGGCATCATATATGTATCTGGATTAGGTATCGATCTTAAAAAATCAGTCAACTTTTTTCATTCTTATATTTAAATTGGGCAGCGGTTATGGGCGAGATGAATAATGAGTTCCCCACCGGCAGCGATAACTGCAAGAAAAATATAAGAATGATAAATGTTGACATAGAAATATTGCGGAGAAAGACATAGTTCAACAGGCTGTCTAAAAGTGCCAATATGAAAAATTCTAACCGCAAATACTATGTTGGATAAAGTAAAATCTTCTTTTTAAAAACATTTCATATTCCTTGTTAAATTGGTACAAAAAAAAATCAGGTTTGCAGTTGGGTAATGAATTTGACTTGAGACTAAAACAAATTCTGCGAGTTCAAATAAAAAACGCAAAAAAGCAATGGAAGAATCCTTTGCAGCTAACGGTTCCTATAGATGAGTCTATGATTGAGATGCTGAAGAAGAAAAGTGATGCATCGCTGCATTTGGAACTTGCAGTTAGATAGGTGTTGGGAGTTAGTCAAACTTCAGGCTAACGAAACCCTTTATAAAAAGGAAATAATTAACATGCAACAAATCCATTATTAATGAACCGTCGCAAACTGCTCTCTACTCTGCTTAGTATTCCCTTAGCTACAATTGCCGCCCCGCTATCCTTTAACCAAAATACTGCCAATCCGGATAAGCTTAAACGACAATCGCCTGGAGTTTTCTGGCCTAACGATGCCCGAATTGCGGTATCTGTAACCATAATGTTCGAAGCAGAATCCGGTCAGGCCGATGCCTGGCAGGCAGGCCCCGCTGGCACGCTGCAGGAGAAAAAGCGTTTCCCCAACTTCTATAATATTCAAGGCCGTACTTATGGAGCTAAAGAAGGAATACCGCGGCTGCTCGATATGCTTGACCGGCTGCATATCCGCGGAACCTCCTTCATGATTGGTCAAGCCATTGACAGGTATCCTGATCTTGC
>JACMKX010000152.1 GCA_014379905.1 Ferruginibacter sp.
CCATCATTGCTTGCAAGCAATAAAAAGCATGGTGCAATTTCATTAGGTTGGCCTGCACGTTCCATTGGAGAGTCGCTTCCAAATGTGGCTATTTTTTTCTTGCTAAAACTTGATGCGATCAGTGGAGTCCATACGGGCCCGGGTGCTACTGCATTTACCCTTATTCCTTTTTTAACCAGCGACATAGCCAGGCTTCTTGTAAAACTTACTATAGCGCCTTTGCTGGCTGCATAATCAATCAAATTAGGGCTTCCACGATAAGCGGTAACAGAAGTAGTATTGATGATGCTGCTCCCTTTTTTTAAGTGAGGAACAGCATATTTTGTGAGCCAAAAGCAGGAATAAAAATTATTCTCAAAAGTTTTTGTGAGCTGGGCTGTAGTGATATCTTCAATAGTTTTAGATGCCCAATGCAAACCGGCGTTGTTTACTAAAATATCAATTTTGCCGAAGGTTTTTATGGTAGCGGCAATTACCTTCTTACAATTTGCCTCCTTCGCAAGATCCGTTTTTACAAGGAGGCATGTCCTGCCGTATTCGTTTACTTTTTGCCTGGTATCTTCCGCATCTTTTGTTTCACTCAAAAAAACTACGACAATGTCTGCGCCTTCTTTTGCAAAAAGTAAAGCCGTAGCTTTTCCGATACCACTATCTGCCCCTGTTATAATGGCCACTTTATTTTCAAGTTTGCCACTGGTGTAAACCTTCGGAATTGTATCTGCATGCGGTTTAAGCTGGCTTTCTTTTCCCGGCCTGTGTTGTTGCTGTTCAGGCCTGATAGACTTTTTGGCTTCTTTTTTCATACTAATAACAAAAGTAAAATTGTGCCAAATCAACCATTAGCAGTAATTTGGCAATTATGATATACAAATTCAATGATTTCATCCCGGTAGTACATGAATCTGCTTTTGTGCATCCACAGGCTGTGGTTACCGGGAATGTAATTATTGGTAAAAATGTCTACATAGCACCGGGTGCTGCATTAAGAGGTGATTGGGGTGCAATTATTATTGAAGACGGCTGCAATGTGCAGGAAAATTGTACCATACACATGTTTCCGGGCGTAACTGTTTTACTAAAAGAAGGTTCGCATATAGGGCATGGTGCCATCATTCATGGTGCTACTATTGGCCGCAACTCACTGGTAGGCATGAACGCAGTTATTATGGATAACGTAGTACTGGGCGATGAATGCATTGTGGGCGCCCTTACATTTATCAAAGCCGACGAACAATTTGAAGCACGTAGCATCATTGCAGGCAACCCCGGTAAAAAAGTAAAAGATGCCAGTGACGAAATGATCGCCTGGAAAACAGCAGGCACCCAACTCTACCAGCAATTACCGGCTGAAATGAAGAAAGGTTGGGCAGTATGCGAACCACTCAGGTCAGTTCCTGCCGACAGAAAGATGGTTGTTGGCTCTTATAAAACATGGAATGAAGTGAGGTAGTTGGGAAGATTATTGATTAGTGGATCATCCGTTTAAGAATTGGTGATGAACTTTTTTTCCGGCATGCACCTCGCTAATCTCTAAGGAATTTCTTTCCCGCAGCATACGCAGATGGAAGACACGCAAATTTTCGCAGATCCGATCTGCCCGGTAAAAAAAATGGGGGAACTTAACATGGCTTCTGCCAACATAAACCCCACCCATGTCCAATCTGTAATCAACCAGTCTCACTTCCCTCCCCTCTTATCAGCCCATATTAATTGCTCGTCTTTCCTGGACTCAAAAAAATCTGTCATCGTTCCATCACCTTTGCCGGTAAACCCTCCATCCGGGTGACCAATAAGTTTACAATTGTTGTCATACATATCACTAAAGAAGTCGCAGCAAATAGATGGAACATACAACACTGTTTTGTTCCGATAGGTATAACGGTAAATTTTTCTTGGCGGGTTCTGTACTTTTTCTGCTTCAAAAGCCCTTATTAAACTATCGAGGCAATTTTTTTGCTGTACACCACTTTCCCTTTCTTTTACATTTATTTCATCCAGGCTGTTGGCAGTGGTCATCCCGGTTTTTGCGGCCGGAATCTTTTTATGACAGGCGCAACTAATAACCAGGGTGCTTAGTATAAAAATGAATGCTTTCATGTGTTAATCGAATGTTTAAGATTAAAATGAATAAATTTTTCTCAACTTTGCCGAAATGGAAAGATCAAATTTTGTTGACCAGATAAGAATTTTTTGCCGCAGTGGCCATGGCGGCGCAGGCAGCAAACACTTCTTACGAAACAAACTTACTGCATTTGGCGGACCGGATGGCGGCGATGGTGGCCGTGGTGCTCATATTATTTTACGTGGCAATGCCCAACTATGGACGTTATTACACTTACGATATTTTAAGAATGTATTGGCCGAAGATGGAGAGAATGGAAGTGGAAGTAACTCATCCGGTAAAAATGGTAAAGATATTATTATAGAAGTGCCGCTGGGTACTATTGCCAGGGACGATGAAACTGGTGTACAGGAGGCAGAGATTTTAGAGGACGGCCAGGAGGTCATTTTAGTAAAAGGCGGCCGGGGAGGTTTAGGCAATAGTAATTTTAAAACTTCCACCAACCAGTCACCGGAATATGCACAACCAGGCGAGAACGGCATAGAAGGGTTGAAGATTTTAGAACTAAAGGTATTGGCAGATGTAGGACTCGTGGGTTTCCCCAATGCCGGCAAGTCAACTTTACTGAGCAGCGTTACTGCTGCCAGGCCAAAAATTGCTGATTATGCTTTTACTACTTTAACACCCCAACTGGGTATGGTAGAATACAGGGACGGAAAAAGTTTCTGTATTGCTGATCTGCCGGGTATCATTGAAGGGGCCGCGGAAGGCAAAGGTTTAGGACACCGGTTCTTACGGCATATTGAACGAAATTCTATTTTATTGTTTTTAATTCCGGCAGATAGTGCTGATCATAAAAAAGAATTTGAAATATTACGCAGCGAGCTGGAGCAATACAATCCTGATATGCTGCAA
>JACMKX010000020.1 GCA_014379905.1 Ferruginibacter sp.
ATTTATTATTAAAGTATTATTTTTATTGTTTGTATATTTTAATGGTATAAGGATTAGTTGTACTTCCTGTATCAACTCCAAAAGCAAAACCAAATTGTGACTCACAAACAAAAAGGTAATTTTTATTGGCATATTGACTAAAACAAATACCAGAGCAATCCCTTAATCCAGTTTGATAATTTGTGTCAGTTCCTGTAGTTGCATTACTTAAAACTATTTTGTGTGTAATACCTTGTGCGCCTGGAACAAATACATCGTTGAAATTGTAAAAAATGCTGTTATTACCTGCCCAAGTCATACCATCGGCATCTACTTCAACACCGGCGGTATTTACTTGTAGGGATGTAGCTGCTGTACCATCTGCCTTTATAGCAACATAAAATAACTTTTTATTTTGGCTATAATAAAAGCCATTTGTTTTATTAAAAATCATTCCCCCAAGACCAAATCCACCATCCGTAAAATTGGTGCCATCCGCCCATATTGAAACTACATTTGTTGCAACATCTATTTTAATTATTCTTGCATCCGGGCCTACATCGCCCACAAAAATATTACCGGTATTATCAACGTCAATTGCATTTCCAACAAATTTTGAAGGCATATTCCAAGTTCTTTCTAATGCCCCTGTGTTAATATTATAAGCATTTACTACACCCATTTGATCTACAGCATTAGCAGGATTAAAATCATAAGGTTTGTTTGCGATGCTCACTAACCAGTTCTTGGAAGGAACAATATTTAATCCCCAACCCGCCGTATATGGGCTTATAGGTGCTGTCACGAAACTACTTGTAACTAAATCACTCAATCGGATACGCGTAATTGCACCTGTAAAAAAGTTTGAAGTATATAAAAATCCTTTGTATTCCTTTACATCTTCTGGTGAAGCATTAGTTCCTATTACTATTGAAGAAGGTAAGTCTGGGATAATTTCGTTTTCTTCTTTAGAACAAGAATTCATAAAACCTAATATAGCCAGACCAATAATTGATAATTTTTTAAAATTTAGTTTCATAATATTTAGTTTTTAATTATTGTTTTTAATTATTGTTTTTAATTATTGTTTTTAATCCATTCATCTAATGACAAGAATTTATCAGAAGCTATACTTTTTGCTAAAGCAATTGATGCTTCGGAGTCTGGACCCATAAAACTATATTTTCCGATATATCCAAACATTGCAGCATACAAGCTTGCACCTTCAAAGAATGAAGAAAATATTTCTGCCGGTACTTGTGTAAAGCTGTATTCTTTTCCATTAGCTTTAAATGCTTCTAAAATTTCATTAAAGCTACTTTGCTGTGCAGCAAGTGAAAGTTTACTACCGTTACCAACTTTTTCAGGTTGTAAAAATGCACCTGTAACTACTTTACCAAGGTCATTAATATCGCCCAAGTGAATTACCTTTTTGGTAGGGTCAATAGGAAACGTAAAGCCTGTAGTACCATCCTGCTTAGCCATTGGAGCTAATGCGCCTATAAAATTTTGAAAATAAAAAGGTGCTTGTATAAATGTATAGTATGTAAAACCTGCTTTGGCAACCAATTCATTTGCTTTAGCTTTTCCCGTAAAAAAAGGCACATCAAATTCAGCATTGCTAATGGATTCTACATTTGGTAATGTACTCCAGATAAAATGTTGTACACCTGCTTCTTTAGCTGCTTTAATAGCATTTTTAACCTGGGAAATTTCATCCTGTGTTTCCATAAAGTTGGTCACTACAAATACGCCATACGCATTTTTAAAAGCTTCCTTCAATGATTGTACATCATTTAAATCTGCCTGTACTATATCATTTGCTTTGCCTGAATAATTATCAGCATTACGGGTTACGGCTCTTACATTAAACGAGCTTTGCTCATCTAAAGCATTTACAACAGCTTTGCCTTGCAAACCTGTTGCACCAATTACTGCAATTGTTTTTTTGTCCATTTTTGAATTATTTTAAATTTATAATGCAAAGCTGGCGTAAATGTGTTTGGGAGACTTATAAGGTAGATTAATAAAGAAGCTTAATATAGATTAAGACTTTATTATTTTGAAGCAAGTTCCTTTCTGATTTTACTTAAGAATTCAGGCGTTATACCAAGATAAGATGCAATTTGCACGTTAGAAATCCGGTTAAATAAACCTGGATGATTCGCTATAAAATCTACATATCTTTCTTCTGCGGTAGAGCTTATATTTTGGAGTATTCTTTTCTGTAACTGTATAAAAGCGTTTTCAACCAATACCCTGAACTTTATGTTGAATTTTGGATGATTGGTAAATAAATGTAAAAGGTCTGGTTTGGCAATTTGAAAAATTATTGATGGTTCTAAAGCTTCAATATACAGTTCACTTTTCTTTTCAGAATAGAAACTTCCAAGGTCACCAATCCAGCCATCTTCAGTAGAAAACTGAAGGTTATGTTCATTGCCGTAATTATCAACTTTATACATTTTAAAGCATCCCTGTACAATAAAAGTATAGTGTTTACATATATCTCCTTCTTGTAGGATAAACTGTTTTCGTTTAATATTTCGTTCAATTATCGCTGATTCTAATGCTGCAATCTCTTGCTGATTTAAGGGCAAATAAGTTGAGAAGTGTTTTATAATGGGTTGAGTGTTCATTCCCTAATAATAACATTTTACCTGATATTCTTTCTGATTCTGCTGAGCGCATTCGGGGTAATGCCCAATAAAGAAGCTAAATTTTTAATAGGCACTTTTTGCATTACTTCAGGGCTTTTCATGTATTCCAGATATCTTTCTTCTGCTGTTAAAACCTGAAAGCTTACAATTTGACCAATCATTTGTATAGCCAATGATTCTAAGACCTTTCTCCCAAATTCCTGCCAGATTGGAAACTGCCTGTACAATAATTCCATATCTGTTCTGCTTATGTACTGTAGAACAGTATCTTCAATAGCTTCTATATCGAAGCGTGTTGGTTTTTGAAGTATCAGACTCGATATTTCGGTAAAAAATTGATCCTGGAAGACTATCCAAGAGGTATCTCTTATATCAAATTCTCCATACGAAAAGCGAAACCCTCCTGATATGATAAAAAAGTATTGATTGGCTACTTGTCCTTTCTTCAATACAAACTTTCCCTTTTTCAAAGTCTGTTCTTTAAACTTTGAAAGAATGATTTGTAAATCGGTTTCTTCTATGGCTACTTTTGATTTTATAAAGTTGGCTAATTGGTGCATGCAGGATTTTGGTTTTATTACTTATAGGCTGTTAATTCGGAACCTATTTTCAGTCAGAATACCAACAATAATAAGCATATTAAACAGATTATAGCCTAATTGGTTGAGATTATTTAACTGGATTTGTCAAATTTTGCAAAAAGAAAAGGAGGTGTGAAATGGAAATGGGTGAGAGTAGAAAAATAACTCCCGAAAAAGCAATCAAAATACTGAACAAAAACGGTAAAGTGGCAACCTTGGAACAGGTAAAAGCAATGTTGGAATTCTTACAGTTTCTGGCCGTTATTATAGTTAATCAATACCTACGCAGATGAAACAAGTCACGTATTTATATATCAGGGTGAGCACCGATGAACAGGCAGATAAAGGCTATTCTCAGATAAATCAGGATGAGATGCTGAGAAAATTCTGCAGCATCAACAATATTGATGTTCGAAAAGCAATCTTTGAAGACCATTCTGCAAAAACATTCAATCGTCCCCGCTGGAAGGAAAAATTCGACCAACTAAACAAATCAGTTAAAGACGAAGAAAAAGCTTACAAGATTAAGTTGTCTGAACTTCAAAAGAAGATTGATACAATAGAAGAAAAATACTTCGCACTCAAAAAAATCACAAATACCATGAAGAAAAGTCTGAAATCACCCGATGCTTACAATCATTAAGTATAGGAAGTTCTAACCTTGAAGAAATTGTCTATTACACAAAAAATGAAGCAGTTCTACCTCTAAAGGCCAACCCCTTTTTTGAGCAGGTTGCAAGGCTGCAGAGGGTTTTAAGAGATTCTACAAACGACAAAGGCACCATTACTGGTGCCTTGTCTTGTTATGTCGGGATGGCAAGATTCGAACTTGCGACCTCCTGGTCCCAAACCAGGCGCGATAACCGGGCTACGCTACATCCCGAATGGTAAAAAACTACGTACGAGTTTATTGGGAGCACTCATACAAATGATTTTAAAGATCTGTTGCGGAGAGAGTGGGATTCGAACCCACGGTACAGTGTAACCCGTACGACGATTTAGCAAACCGTTCCTTTCGGCCTCTCAGGCATCTCTCCTCTTAACACTAGCTGTTAAGGGGCAGCAAAAATACACATCTAAACTTTATCACCCAAAACAAAATGAAAAAAGATGGAAAAAATATTTCAATTTAGATTTAAGGTCGACCACTTTGCGTAGGGTGGTCGACCTTAAGTTTAAAAAAAAGCCCCGGCAATAATTGCGGGGGTTATTCATATCAAAATAAATTTTATTTACATTGCTGCCAGCTGTACTTTTTGCTGCAATTCCAACACACTCTCCTTAAATAAATTATCCGTGTCCATCAGGTCTTTTACCGTTTGGCAACTGTGTATAACAGTAGTGTGATCCCTGCCGCCAAAATGCTCCCCAATGGTCTTTAAAGAATTTTTTGTAAATGCCTTGCTCAGGAACATAGTGATCTGCCTAGCCTGCACAATTTCACGCTTGCGTGTTTTTTGCAGCAATTTATCATAAGGCACATCAAAATACTCGCATACCATTTTTTGAATAGCATCAATGGTGATTTCCTTACTGGAGGATTTTACAAAATTTCTTAGTACTTTTTTAGCCAATTCAAGGTCTATTTCCCTCTTGTTAAGCGAAGATTGTGCCAACAATGATATCAAAGCGCCCTCCAATTCCCTCACATTACTGTTGATATTGTAGGCAATATACTTAACTACTTCACGGGGCATATCCAGCCCGTCAGCCTTCATTTTAGTTTCCAGTATTTCGATCTTGGTATCATAATCAGGCGCCTGTAAATCAGCACTTAAACCCCACCTGAAGCGACTCAGCAAACGCTCCTGTACCCCTTCCAGGTCTTTAGGTGATTTATCGCTGGTTAATATGAGTTGTTTACCACTCTGGTGCAGGTGATTAAAGATCGAAAAGAATGCATCCTGCGATTTTTCAGCCCTGTTAAAGAACTGGATATCGTCAATGATCAAAACGTCTATTAACTGGTAAAAATGTATGAAATCGTTGATGGCATTATTACGTCCATGATCAATAAACTGGTTGATGAATTTTTCGGAACTTACATACAACACCACTTTATTGGGATGTTGCCTTTTAACATCATTTCCTATGGCTTGTGCAAGGTGCGTTTTACCCAAACCCACACCGCCATAAACTACAAGGGGATTAAAAGAAGTTGCTCCCGGTTTTTCCGCTACCGTTTTTCCTGCCCTGCGTGCTACCCTGTTGCAATCACCTTCAATAAACGATTCAAATGTGTAGGCGGAATTCAGCTGCGGATCAATCTGCATCTTTTTTAAACCCGGTATTACAAACGGGTTCTTTACAGGATTATTTACAACCAGCGGAAAATCCATTTCGTTATTTGAATAAGTTTTATAACCATGACCCGGCACATCCATCGTAAGCGGTTTATTTTTACTGTTGCCGCTATCTACCATTATTCTATATTCCAGTCTTGCATCTTTTCCTAACTCTCTTTTCAATGTTTTGGCAAGAAGAGAAACATAGTGCTCTTCAAGGTACTCATAAAAAAACTGACTTGGTACCTGTATTGTTAATATTTTTTCTTTTAAACCAACCGGCTTTATCGGCTCAAACCAGGTTTTAAAATGTTGCCATTCTACTATATCCTTTATGATCTCTAAACAGTTCGTCCAAACTTTTTCAAAAGTTTTATCCATCGTAAATTGGTCCTTAAGCAAGTTATATATAAAGTGAATTTAGTCTCTTTGGGGTTGCGGCCGCTAAAAATCTTCCTTAGGCGATTATTTTTTGGCCGGACAGCGAATATCAAGATAATTTGTTGAAAAAAAAATTTTTAATTGATTTGTTTTTTACGGAAGTATCACAGTATAGAATTTGCTCAAAAAAGAATATTTTTTTTACAGATAATTCAATGACAGCAAGGGTTAGACTTACTTAGATTTTATTTTTATTTTTTTTCAAAAAAAATTTTTTTGTTTCCACATTTATTCACATGTAAAAAAAAGCCACTGGAACAAACAGCGTGTTTTAATACCCTTTTTTTATTAGTAATATTATGCCGTCAATACCTAAAATAAAATTACTTTTGACTACTAAATTTTTATTTAAATGAGTTATGAACTTACAGGCAAGCTGGTAGCAAAATACGATACCGTACAACGCACAGAAACTTTCAAAACAAGGGAGTTCGCAGTAGAAAAGTCTGACGATATAAATGGCAGAACCATTTTGAATTATGTAAAATTTCAATCCGTACAGGATAAAACAGGTATTGTAGACCGTGTAAATATTGGCGATGAAATAAAAGTGTATTTCAATATCAAAGGCAGTAAGTGGGAAAAAAATGGCGTTACCAACTATATCACCAACCTGGATGCATGGCGCATTGAGCAAATACTGCAGCCCGGCAAACAGAGCAGCCCCATCGATAATGAATACATAGAACCATTGGATACCTTTTCATCTACGTCTTCGGATGCGGTAGATGATCTGCCGTTTTAACCACTACCCCCTAACCCCCTGAAGGGGGAACAGGAACAAAATGATTTTAGCATTTTTCCATAGCAGGAAACACTAATAATATTTAACGATCTTAAAAGTCTCCTTTAGGGGATTTAGGGGTATGCAGCAAAAAATCTCTTTAAAACTATTGCCCTCCGAAGCTGCAGATGAAGCCTCGGTAAAAAAATACATTGCTTCATCTGCCGGTAAAAAAATAACTGCAGTAACCGGTTATCACATCCATAAACAATCTATCGACGCCAGGGGTAAAACTGTATACATTACCCTCCAGCTCACTGCTTTTATAGAGGAACCATTTACCGAAAGACCTTCTATAACATTCAATTTTAAAGATGTTTCCCACGCTACCAGGAAAGTATTGATTATTGGTGCCGGACCTGCGGGCCTGTTCGCCGCACTTAAATTAATAGAAGCGGGCATTCAACCTGTCATTATAGAACGTGGAAAAGACGTTCGTGCCCGCCGCAGAGACCTGGCCGCGTTGAACAAAGAAGGCATTATAAACCCCGAAAGCAACTATTGCTTTGGCGAAGGAGGTGCAGGTACCTACAGTGATGGGAAATTATATACCCGCAGCAATAAAAGAGGTGACATTAACCGCATTTTGCAATTGTTTGTTCAGTTTGGTGCACCGGAAAGTATTTTATTTGACGCCCACCCACATATCGGCACTAATAAACTACCGCAAATAATTACTGCCATGCGCGAATTAATTACCTCCTGTGGCGGCAAAGTATTATTTGAAAAAAAGCTCACTGACCTTTCTCTTCAAAATAATGCTGTTGCTGCTGTTACTACGGAAGACGGAGAAAGAATAACAGCCGATGCATATATCCTGGCTACGGGCCACTCTGCCCGTGACATTTTTACTTTACTACACAGCAAAAAATTATTAATAGAAGCAAAGCCATTTGCACTGGGTGTGCGTATTGAACACCCCCAGTCTTTGATCGACAGCATTCAATACCATAGTCCTGTAAAAAATGAATTTTTACCCCCGGCTTCCTACAGCCTGGTACAACAGGTAGAAGAAAAAGGTGTTTTCTCATTTTGTATGTGCCCGGGTGGCATTATTGCCCCCGCTTCTACAAACCCGGGTGAACTGGTGGTGAATGGCTGGAGTCCTTCCAAAAGAAACAATCCATTTGCCAACAGTGGTATGGTAGTGCAGGTAGACATAAAAGACGCTGTGAAAAGTTTAAAAACCACTGACCGTTTTAAAGGTTTCAACAATTTGGAGAGCGATCCATTGTTGATGATGTATTTTCAGCAGATGGTAGAACAAAAAGCTTTCGAGGCGGGAGGCGGCCATTTTGTGGCGCCCGGGCAGCGCATGGAGGATTTTGTAAACCGTAAAATTTCAGCAAGTCTTCCCACCCATTCGTATTTGCCGGGGCTCAAACCTGCTGATCTTCAAGGTGTAATGCCATCTTTTATATATAATTCCCTGGCCGGTGGTTTTAAAGCATTTGGAAAAAAATTAAAAGGTTATCTAACCAACGAGGCCGTGGTGGTGGCTACCGAAAGCCGCACATCCAGCCCGGTACGCATCCCAAGAGACAATGAAACGCTGGCCCATCCGCAGGCACACAATTTATATCCCTGTGCAGAAGGCGCAGGCTATGCCGGTGGTATTGTAAGTGCTGCTATGGATGGAGAAAGAGTGGCCAACATAATAGCAGAAAAAATATTTTCATAATCTTACTGCTCCGTTCATATATATTAATAAGTGAAGAGTTGTAAAAACCTGCCTACATTTATCCCACAAACAACCAATCATGCATTTACTCGAACTCCAGAATCTTAAAAAGAATTTTGCCACACAAAAAGCGGTAGACGATATCAGCTTTACCATTGAGCAGGGTAGCATCTTTGGTATGCTTGGTCCCAATGGGGCCGGCAAAACTACTTTGCTGAGAATGATCACCGGCATTTTTTATCCCGATAGCGGCGCTATTTTATTCAATGGCAAAACATTTGACCCGCAAAATGATTTTCGTAACATTGGTTATATGCCCGAAGAACGGGGGCTTTATAAAAAAATGAAGATCGGTGAACAGGCCGTTTACCTGGCCCGGTTAAAAGGATTGAGCAGTGCCGAAGCCACTTTAAAAGTAAAAGAGTGGTTCATAAAATTTGAAATGCAAAGCTGGTGGAATAAAAAGGTAGAAGACCTGAGTAAAGGCATGCAGCAAAAACTCCAGTTTGTTACCACGGTCTTACACGAACCAAAACTCATCATCCTCGATGAACCTTTCAGTGGGTTAGACCCGGTGAATGCGAACCTTATTAAAGACGAGATATTTGGGCTGGCTAAAAATGGCAGCACCATTATCTTCAGCACACATCGAATGGAGCAGGTAGAAGAGATCTGTAATCATATTGTGCTCATCAATAAAGGAAAGAAAATACTGGATGGAACAGTAAAACAAGTTAAACAGGATTTTAAAGAAAATATTTACCGCATTGGTGCTTCCGTACTACCGGAACACCTGGCTACCTATATTTTTGAAGTGGTTAAACACCAGCCGGATGAATTACTTATCAGGCTCACACACGATTCTACCCCTAATGATGTGCTGCAGTATTTCATTAGCAAAGGCATTTCCATTCAATCCTTCAATGAAGTATTGCCGTCTTTAAACGACATTTTCATTAAGCAGGTAGAGGGCACTGCTACTGCAAGGCAATTTCAACCCATTCAATCATCTTAGATCCGATTACAATGAGCAAAACAGGTTTAATTATATCAAGAGAATATTTTACAAGGGTAAAAAAGAAATCCTTTTTACTGACAACCATATTGGTTCCTATTGTTATTATAGGGTTTTGGATAGCCATCATAGCTGTTTCCATAAAAGGCGGCTCAGATGAAACTTCTATGGCCGTTATTGACAAAGCCGGCCTGTTATCCGATACCAGTATCAATAAAAACAAGGCGCTCAAATTAACTTTCATTAATAATGAAACGGAAGAGAGTTTTACCAAAAAATACAAAACGCAGGGTTATAAAGCTTTTTTGTATATCCCGGAATTTAACCTGGATTCTACCCGGAAATTTGTAGTACATAGTTCGTCTTCATTAAGTATGAGTACCAGTTCATCACTCGAACGTTTGCTCAACAATGCTATTGAAAATAAGCGGCTGATTCAAAAAGGAATTGATCCGCACGTGTTTAAAAAAATATCTTCTAATGTTGATGTTGACAATATCATAGATTCGGAAGAAGGGGGTAAAAGAGGCAATGCCAAGGTAGCCACTGCAGTATCTTTTGCCTGCGGTATATTAATTTATATGATGATGATCATTTACGGTACACAGGTAATGCGTGGCGTAATGGAAGAAAAAACAAGCCGTATTGCAGAAGTGATTGTGAGTTCGGTAAAACCATTCCAGTTAATGCTTGGTAAGATAATAGGTATTGGTGCGGTAGGCCTTACCCAATTTGCCATCTGGACCATATTAATGATCGGGCTCAGCAGCATTATACCCCTGTTTATGCCGGCCGGTGCCATGGAGCAGGTGGCCAGTAATCCAGCTATGGCAGGTGAAGCAGGTATGATGGGTACGTTAATGCAAGGCATGTCATCATTGCCAATATTTAAGATCGTTTCTCTTTTCCTTTTTTATTTTTTAGGCGGTTATCTTACTTATGCTTCCCTTTTTGCTGCCATTGGCAGTGTAGTAAGCGAAGACCAGCAGGATGCACAACAACTGGTTTTTCCTGTGTTGATGCCAATCATACTTGGCTTTGTTATTATGTCCAATTCATTAAGCAACCCGCATAGTAATATGGCAGTGTTCGGGAGTTTATTTCCACTTACCTCTCCTATTGTAATGATGGGACGCATCACTTACGATATACCATTTTGGCAACTGGCAACATCTATGCTTTTGTTAATTGGCTGTTTCCTTTTCTTTACCTGGATCACAGGGAAAATTTACCGTACCGGCATCTTAATGTATGGTAAAAAACCAAGCTGGAAAGAAATGATGAAATGGGCATTTAAGAGATCTTAATTATTTTGAGTGGGTAACCCTGGGTGACTCACTCAAAATAGTTATAAAGTGCCGGGGGAAGCAGGGAGTGACTCACTCCCTATGCTGGGGGGGTAACTCACTGGTTGTATTATGCTGTAGTTGTAACGGTCGTTTGATCTGTTGGCAATCCTTCATCTCCAAAAACTGCTTTATTGGCTTCTGTTTCTATGTATCTGTATAAAATAGGAGCAACCAGCAGGAATATAGCAATTAAACTGCCTATAATAAAACCCGTGATGCCATACAACATAGACGAAGGCTTAACTGAAGTAAATGGTCTCTCGGGTTTATCCAATACGGCAATGATTGGGGTGGCTTTTTGCAAACGCCATAAGGCTTCTTCTTTATTATTGGTCAATGCGTTTCGCTGGCTGATACCTCTTTCCTTCGCATTGATAAGGTTTTCTTTAGGTATGCTATATTCTATCCTGTCTTTTGGAACAAAACGGGTAGTATTTGCCATAACAATGGCCTTCCTGTCATAGGTATCCAATACTCTTTGTAATGAGTCGATCTTGGTCAATGTAAAATCGTAGTCCCTTTTTGCTTTTTTTATCTTAAGGTCGATGTAAAATTGAGAAATCTTATCAATCATTGCATAGGTTACAGGGGAAAGCAGATCTGGATTTGTGCTGGTATAGGTTAATTCCAGGATCCCGCTTTTTAAAGTCTTTGCGGCAAATGATTCAAATAACATGTTTCCTCCAACAGCTGCCAATAGTATGGTGTCTTTGGGTATTTTCATCGCCGGAGTATAAATTTTCCTGCCGCTGTTATAATTTTCAATTAATAATTCTGCGATCCTTTTATTGCTAAATGCAGGCAATCGTTGCATAGCCACTGCTTCACGGGTATTACGGCTGGTTGCCAGCTCTACAATATTGATAGAAGCTTCCTGGCTAAAACTTTTGGGTGATTCGCCTCCACCCAGGAATTGCGAAATGGCACTTGAAGCTGCATTGCTTTCGTTAGCAGCTGTTAAAGCAAACACAGTTGCCCTTGTATTGTGTTTTGTAGGTAGTTTTTTTGCGTAAATAAACATACCGATGGCCGCAACAACAGCAATCAATACTACCAATAATTTAAACTTTCCTATTCGGATATAGATTTTCTGTATGAGTTCTCTCGATGTCACAATTATCTGTTTTAATTGATATACTTGAAAATAATGCCGGTAAGAATTACAGGAATAGATCCAACCAATACCGTTTTAATAATATCTCCCGCATCCTGCGTTTCCGGTCTTTGTGGAACTGTAACTACTGCCCCTTCCTCTACTTTTGGATAAAAGCGGAAGAAAAGGAAGGTTTTGGTTCGCCGGCTTTTTCCATTGGCATAGGTTACAAATACACGCTTACGCCATGGTTTAACTCCAAAGCCCCCGGCTTTATCGATATAATACATGAGGTTGGTATGTTCTTTATCAAAAGCTATTCTTAATGGTGACTGAACTTTGCCCCTGATAGTAACAAAAGGATTTATTTCCGGTATAAAAACAACATCGCTTTCCTGTAAAACAATGTCATGCTTACTGTTTTTATATTTCATTGCCTTGTAAAGGTCAATTGTTACCGGCTCATCAACAGCTTTCACCATTTCCGAAAGGCTGTCAGGAATGGGGATACCAAAGGAATCCAGCTTGGGTTTATCCACTACTTTTTCCCTGAAAAATTCTGTTTTGTGCCGGAACAATACGGCTCCTGCTAAATTTGCATTTTCCTGCACACCACCTGCCCTCTGAAGGTAGGAGGAAATTCTTTCATACTTTGAAAGCCGGGGATACCGACCCGGGTATTTTACCATGCCTTTTAACTCTACATTTTGCTGTAATTCAAAAGTTGGATTTTTACGCACAAAGATCTGGTCAAACGGACGCAATATTATTTTAGATGCCGCACTATCCAATTGAAGATTTGACTGGATAGCATAACGCCTCACAACTGTGCTGGTAGGTTTCAGTCCCCGCTTGGCAGAATCAATATCTACTATACTTGAAATTTCCAACCTGCCATATTCTGCAGTAGGCCTTATTCCACCGGAGAGATATAAAAGATCCTCCAGGGTCATACCTCCATACTTTATAAACCTACCTTCTTTTCTTATTTCGCCATAAATATCTATATACTGTTGTTCTCCAAATTCATTCTGTGAAAAAAGCTGTACTACATCATTTGTTTGAAGTATAATATTACTGGCGCTTCCCAACTGGTTATCATTTAAACCGGTAAGGTCTACTTCCAACCTGTCAGACTGAAGATTGGTAGAATCTCCTGCTCCACGAAAAACATAGGCCCTGGGCAAATAGGTATTTCTTGTTACGCCCCCTGCCCTGTTTATGAGGTCAAATAACCGGTCGCCGGCACGCAGTTCATACACGTCGGGGTAAGTAATTTCGCCCCTTATCTCTATTTTGTTATTGATACCTGGTTTTACGAGATCTACTTTTACAACATCGCCATCCAGCAGCATAAAATCCTCCCCGTCAATTTTTAATATTGCATTGGCATTCACGTCTCTTTGTACCTGTTTCTCATCTTCTGTTCTTATTACTTTCAGGGCCGATGCCAAAGCTTCTGAATTAAGCCCCCCGGCATATTTTATTAATGCCTTTACGCCTTCATCTTTCCTAAGCTGGTAATACATGGGCCTTTTAAACTGGCCAGTTGCCAGTACTTTTTTCTCTACATCGCCCACTATTACAAAATCATTGTTTTGCAAATAAATATGTTTACCAAAATCGCCGGTGGTAAGATATTTATAAACATCTATCTCGTCGATCTGCCTGCCGTTTCTTTTAATGATAATACTGCGCAGGTTTCCAAACTCATTTACACCTCCTGCTCTTGCTATCACGGTAAATGCATTGCTGAATGCCGAAATAGTGATCATGCCGGCTTTTCGTACCTGCCCTACAATGTTTACATTAATCGTTCGTGGCTGGCCCAGCGAAACAGAAATATTTGTACCAGCCGGTACCACCGACCGGAACCTGGAATAAACGATCGACCGCATATTATCAAATGTAAGTCCCTGTACACTTATTTTGCCCAGGCTTGTTGGGAAAATAGCTCCATCCCTGGCCACCACATAATCTTCCTGGAATTCGGAACCGCCCCAAAGCGAAACAATAATATGGTCGCCTACACCAATTGGATAATCAAGCGGTGGAGTTGAAAGTTCTGAAATATCCGTTCCGGCTGCAAAGGAAAAAACATTGGCCCCATAAGTTTTTTTGGGACTGTAAGAATTGCCTTTAATATCATCTTCCACGACGCTGTCCTTTTCAATCTTATTATTTTTATACAATTCGGCATTTTTATCCTTTCCCGCATCCTGGTTCTGGTCTTCCAGCAATGCCCTTAATTGTGGCTGGGATAAATTTTTAGGATCAATGGTAGTGGGTACGTTCTCCGGCATTTCTACCGGTGGCTGGGCAGTGGCGGTAAACCCAGCAATAAAAAGGCTGAAAAAAAATACAGTTTTAACAAATAGGCTGCTAATAGCACTTCGCATTTTATATGGGGTTGATTTAGATTGTATTGAATTGCCGCAAATATAGTTGTTTTATTAGTGTGGGAGTGCTCTCAGCCGGCTATACTCCTGCCATATATCCTCCACAATTTGAGCTGCGGGTTCAATTTTGTTGAGCAATGTACTCACCTGTCCTATTTCCAATTCTCCCTCCAGCAGGTTGCCATCAAACATTCCTTTTTTTGCCCTGCCTTTTCCCAGCAATGCTTCCAGCGTTTCTTTGGAGGCACCGTTTTTTTCTGCTTCCTGCACCTGCTGAAAAAAATCATTTTTCAACAACCTTACCGGCGTTAACTGTTTTAAAGAAAGCAGGGTATCTCCTTCGGTTGCATTGATTACAGCATTTTTAAAGTCAATATGAGCCGATGCTTCTGTGCTGGCTACGAACCGGCTCCCTAGTTGTACGCCTGAAGCACCCAAAACGATGGCCGCAAGCATCTGCCTGCCGGTAGCGATACCACCCGCTGCAATAACCGGTATATCAATTTTGTCGCACACAGCCGGTATCAATACAAAACTGGTGGTTTCCTCCCTTCCGTTATGGCCACCCGCCTCAAAACCTTCCGCTACTACCGCATCGCAACCGGCATCCTGCGCTTTAAGGGCAAATTTGCTGCTGCTTACCACGTGAACAACCGTAATTCCCTGTTGTTTTAAAATGCCGGTATAGGTTTTAGGATTGCCGGCACTTGTAAAAACGATCGGAACTTTTTCATCAATGATCGTTTTAATATGCCTGTCAATGTCAGGATACAATAAGGGAAGATTTACTGCGAAAGGCCTGGCGGAGGCGGCTTTGTATTTTTGAATGTGTTCCAGCAATACTTTGGGATACATACTCCCTGCCCCAAGCATACCGAGGCCGCCTGCATTGCTAACAGCACTGGCCAACCGCCATCCGCTGGTCCATATCATACCGGCCTGGATGACAGGTTTTTCAATTTTAAATAACTCAGTGATCCTGGCAGGCGATGAATGCATAAGAATAGCCAAATTAGTATAAAAGAAAATCAGGCCATGCCTGATTTTATACACATATTAACGGGGTATTTATTTTGATCCGCCACCAAGGTCGATGGCTGTATTATCACCAATATTGAGGTTACGGCTAACTCCTTTTACTTCTGCATCGCTACCTATTAAGGAATTGTTTAACACAATTTCATATAAATGAGAATAGGCACCAATAATGGAATCTTTTACAATTGAGTTATGAATCGTAGCGTTTTCGCCGATGGCCACATTAGGACCAATCACAGAATTTTGAAGCACAGAACCTTCACCAATACTTACCGGCGGAATGATGATGCTGTTTTTAAAATGATGATTCTCATCAATATTATTACCAAATTTCTTGAGAAGAATGGCATTGGATTCCAGCAGGGATTCCTTCTTTCCGCAATCAAACCAGTTATTTACTTTAAATGATTTGAATTTGGCGCCGTTCTGTATCATGCATTCTATCGCATCGGTAATACTAAAATCGTCGTAAGGATTGGGTTTACTGCTGATCAATTTTTCGATACAGTTGAAAAGCGTAGCTGTTTCCTTTATTTTATATACCCCTACCAGGGCCATATTGCTTTTTGGAATGGAAGGCTTTTCCACTACCCTGGTGATAAACCCATTTTCATCAATTTCTGCCACGCCAAAATTCCTGGGGTCATCAACTTTTTTTACACCGAGGGCAGAATAAGGCGAAGCAATGATCTCTTTTACATCATACTCAGCAATGGTATCACCTAAAACGATCAATACCTCATCATCCCCTAATAAAGTATCTGCCAGTTCAATAGCATGGCCGGTTCCGTAACGTTCGCTTTGCGTTACAAAAATGCAGTTAAGGTCAGAGTAATTGTCCAGCACATAATCCTGTATCTTATCTCCCAGGTATCCAATAATAAATATGAAATCTTTAATGCCCGCATCCCGCAATTGATCTACAATAATGCTGAGAATGGTTTTTCCTGCCAGCGGAATTAATGCTTTTGGTTGTGTATAGGTGTGCGGGCGAAGCTTTGTTCCTGCACCTGCTACCGGTATAATGGCCTTCATTGATAAACTTTCCGCTCCATACGGAGAATTTCGTTTAGCTAATTTTTCATGCTTTGGAAAGTGAAAGTAGTGATTTTATATGTAAAAAATACACGCTGCCGGTTAGATTCCTGTTAATCCTCTTTCCGGTTTTTGAACAGGTAACTTATATTTGCCATCTAAATCTATAAAATGGAAAGAGACAAAGTCATTTTTGACCTGATAGACCAGGAGCTTGGGCGCCAGCGGGATGGGATAGAACTGATAGCCAGTGAAAATTTTACCAGCCTGCAGGTGATGGAAGCTATGGGCACATCCCTTACCAATAAATATGCAGAGGGCTACCCCGGCAAGCGTTATTATGGCGGTTGCGAAATTGTAGACCAGGTAGAACAACTCGCCATTGACAGGCTCAGGCAGGTTTTTAATTGTACCTATGCCAATGTTCAGCCACATAGCGGTGCGCAGGCAAATGGAGCCGTATTTCTTGCAGTGATGAAACCGGGAGAAAAATTTTTAGGGCTCGATCTAAGCATGGGTGGCCACCTTACACATGGCAGCGCAGCCAACTTTAGCGGAAAAACTTACCAGGCACTCCATTATGGTGTAACCAAAGATGGCATTGTAGATTATGAACAACTAGAAACAATAGCCCGCGCAGAAAACCCTAAGATGATCATTTGTGGCGCCTCCGCCTACAGCCGTGATTGGGATTACGCACGCATTCGGGCAGTGGCAGATGAAATTGGCGCCATTGTTTTTGCCGATATAGCTCACCCCGCAGGTTTAATTGCTGCCGGTTTATTAAAAGATCCATTTGATCATTGCCACATTGTTACATCCACCACCCACAAAACCTTGCGGGGTCCAAGAGGTGGTATCATTATGCTGCGCCACGACTTTGAAAACCCATGGGGTTTAAAAGACCCCAAAGGCAATACAAGAATGATGAGCTCCCTGCTTGACCTGGCCGTTTTCCCCGGCACACAGGGCGGGCCGCTGGAACATGTAATTGCTGCAAAAGCCATTGCTTTTGGTGAAATTTTATCAGCGGATTTTAAGGCTTATGGTCAACAAATTATTGCCAATGCACAGGCAATGGCCAAAGCGTTTGTAGCAAAAGATTACCAGATCATCAGCGGCGGAACCGATAATCATTTAATGCTGATCGATCTTCGCAATAAAAATATCACGGGTAAAAAGGCCCAGGAAACACTGGACAAAGCGCATATTACTTTAAATAAAAATGCCGTGCCTTATGATGATAAAAGTCCTTTTGTAACCAGCGGTATTCGCATAGGTGTTCCATCCATTACCACAAGAGGTATGAAAGAAGAACACATGCAAACCGTAGTTGATCTCATTGATAAAATACTGATGAATATTGATGATGAAGCCATTATTGCCGGGGTGAAAGAAGAAGTGAAAACCTTTATGAAACAATTTCCGTTATATCCTGAATTAAACTAAAAGAAAAATCTATGTTACAACGCATACAATCCATCTGGTTATTACTGGCAGCAGCCTGCGCCTTTCTAAGTTTTCAATTTCCTTTTTACACCGGCACAAACGCCGAACTTGTTCCCTCCGCGATATTGTATGGACGAACAACGCTTCCAATTATATTGGCAACAGCTGCCATTGGCATCACAGCCCTGATCTGCATCTTTTTGTATAAAAACAGGAAATTACAACTGCGGTTAACAGTGCTTTGTATTGCCCTGGAAGCCTTACTTATATTTCTATACTATAGTCAGGTAAAAACCTTTACGGGTGGTACTTACGCCCTCACTGCATTATTACAGGGCTGTGTGGTATTCTTTTTATTTCTTGCGGCCAGGGGAATAAATCATGATTCAAAAATTATAAAAGACAGCAACAGGCTGAGATAATTAAAAAGCGCTTCCTTACACGAAGCGCTTTTTAATTTCTTTCTCATTCCTTATCTTCTTCTCTTTTCATAAAATAAAAATTCATTGCCCGGGAAACAACAAACCCAAGTCTTTCATAAACGGCTATGGCTCTTTCATTGTCGTCCCTTACGTGTAAAAAAGGTTTTTGACCCTGCTGCAGAATGATCTGCAACTGGTGCTGCAATAACGTGGATGCATAACCTTTACCCAAATGAGCAGGATGCGTGCATACAGCACTCAGCTCTGTATAATTTTCTACATGCAGCCGCTGTCCTGTCATTGCAACAAGCTGACCATTATCGAAAATGCCAAAGTAAGATTTAAAATCAATTGTCCTTGTTCCAAATGGGCCGGGCTTTGTGAGTCTTACCAATTCAATCATTTGGTCCACATGCGTTTTATCAAGAGGAAGAACATTGCCGAATTCTTTTGTCACTTCAATTCCTTCATATACAAATTGTAATCCTCCTATTTTCACCTGCAATTGCCAGCCTGCAGGTTGTTTTATTTCAGAAGGTATGGCATACAAAATTTTCCGGCCGGCGGGA
Organism: Ferruginibacter sp.; assembly: GCA_014379905.1. Lineage (GTDB taxonomy): Bacteria > Bacteroidota > Bacteroidia > Chitinophagales > Chitinophagaceae > Ferruginibacter. The sequence goes on from JACMKX010000020.1 coordinate 18,781, forward strand.
AGCTGCTCATACAAGTCTGAAAATCCTTTGATATACCCTTCATCAAATCCCGCAAATGGCGACATAGCTTCATCAAAATACTTAACCTCGCCCGTACCAAAACTAAAATGTTTATCGCCGGAAATCAATGCATGGTAAACAGGGTTTATTAATAAATTATGCATTTGGCGAAAAAGGTTTTTAAAATTTTGTTCTTGTTAAAAAACAGGAGTGATCTCAACTTTCTCCTTCCTTATTTCTTATTTAAACTAAGCTACTTCCAGCTGTTTATTATATTTATTCCTGTAATCAACCGGCGACATAGAAGTGATCTTTTTAAACAAATCCCTGAAAGCTTTTGTATCTGTATATCCAACTTCATACATTACCTCACTCACCGTTTTTCTTCCACTTTCAAGCTGGCGTTTGGCGGCTTCAATTTTTACCCGCTGCATGTATTCTACAATAGAATTATTAGTGGCTTTTTTAAAACGTCGTTCAAAAGTTCTTCTGCCAATACCAAATTTAGTACAAAGTTCATCCACGCTTATTTTTTCCTGGTAATTGGTTTCAATAAATTCCTGCACTTTTACCATTTCCTGATCTTCGTGTATTTTCTGTCCTTTAAATATTTGAAAAGGCGACTGACTTTGCCTGTCGATATCCAGCACAAAAAATTTAGAAGCCAGGATAGCCATATCCCTGCTGGTATATTTTTCTACGAGGTACAGTAAAAGATTCCAGTAAGAATTAGCTCCGCCGCTGGAGTATAATCCGTTTTGCTCCGTGACGATCCTGTTGTCTACGAGGTTTATTTCGGGGAACATGGTCCTGAAATCGTTGGCAAATAACCAGTGAGTTGAACAGGATTTGCCATTTAACAAACCGGTAGACGCTAACACAAAAGCGCCCAGGCAAAGACTGGCTACTTCTGCCCCGTTTTTATATTGCTCCACGATCCAGGGAATAAAATCTTTATTCAATTTTACTGCATTTTCAAGGTTGCCGCTGATGGCAGGAATAATGACAAGGTCAGGTTTTTTTGCCTCTTTTAAAAGGGCATCGGTATGAATAGAAAATAAGCCGTCTACCAGTTTAACTTCCCTGGTAAGGCCAACGAGCTGTACGTTGAACATGGGCTGCTTTCCCTCGCTTTTTAAAAATTCATTAATGGCAGTAAACATATAGCGGGGATCGGCCACCGCTTCTACTACTGCGGTTTCGAGAGCAAGTATCGCAATATTTTTCATTATCATAATTTTATTGATATACAAATGTAAAAACAATACCTGTCGCAAACAACCCATTATATTGACGTATGAACACAGTAAATATCTCATTTAGCGACAATAGCTTTGCATTATAAACCTGACAAACATGACTCAGATAAATGCCTATATTAATTTTAACGGTCAATGCCGGGAAGCGATGCGCTTTTACCAGCAATGCCTGGGCGGGGAACTGAACCTGCAAAAAATTTCAGAATCCCCTATGGCTGCACAGATGCCTTCCGAAAAGGGTGGAGAAATTTTACATGGCACTTTAATAAGCAATGCCATTGTTATCATGGCTTCAGATATATCAGCGGCTCTTTTTGTGAAAGGCAACAATGTAAATCTTTGCCTGCAGTGCAGCAGTAAACAGGAACTGGAAAATTTTTTCGAATCGCTTTCTGCAGCCGGACATATCAGCACACCCCTGCATCAAACCTTTTGGGGAGCCACTTACGGCGAATTCACCGACCGGTTTGGTATCAACTGGATCTTAAATTATTCCAAAAATTAACCATTAAAAACAATACATTATGAAACAGACAAAGATCATTTTCTGGACAACTACTATCATTATCTTTTTATTTGAAACGGTGATGCCTGCGCTTACCTTCAATACAGAACTAGCAAAGAGCGGCATCAGCCATTTAGGCTTTCCGGCATATTTTGGCGCTATGCTTATTATCTTCAAAATATTGGGTGGATTGACGCTCATCATTCCTTCCATTCCTGCAAGGATAAAAGAATGGGCGTATGCCGGTTTTGCCTTTAATTTTATATCGGCTTCGGTAGCACATTCGGCTGTTGATGGATTTAATTTCCAGACTTACTTCCCTTTGATTATTTTTGGAATACTGATTGCATCTTATTTATCGTGGCATAAATTATATGAGCCACGCCTTGGCATTGCATAATAATTATTCATTTTAAAAAAGATATCATGAAAAAGAAATTTTTTAGTGTTAACATCAATGCATCAAAAGAAAAGATCTGGGATATTTTATGGAGCAAAGGGTCTTATGAAGAATGGACGGCCGTTTTTGCAGCCGGCTCTACCGCTGTTACAGACTGGCAGCAAGGCAGCAAAGTGCTTTTCACGGATGGCAAAGGAGAAGGCATGGTTGGCAGGATCGCTGAAAGAAGAAACAATGAATACCTTTCCATTGAACACCTGGGGATGTCTAAAAACGGGAAAGAAATACTGGAAGGCCCCGAAGTAGATCCATGGAAAGGCGCACATGAAAATTATACGCTTAAAGAACAAAATGGAGTCACTACTCTTGATGTAGACATGGATATGACAACAGATATGGAAGCCTACTTTGACAAAACATGGCCCAAAGCCCTGGATAAAGTAAAAGAAATGGCAGAAGCGTAATCTTTTAAAACAGTTACCTGGCAGGGCCTGCATCATTTGCGGGCCTTATTTTTTGTGCGATTTAAAAAAATAAATCAGGCTGATAAATGTTTTTATTTTAAATTCGATTAAATGTTTACCAAAAACATACATATCACCCCGCTCTGTGTTGCCCCATTTTCGGGTACAACAACAACTATTACTACGACAACCCGTTAAGGGTTGCAATTTTTCATATTATCCCATAGGGCACCGGCCCACTCTGAAACAGGATCATTATTCTTATTCATTACTCAAATTATCTTATGCAGGTTTTAAAATTCGGCGGCAGTTCTGTAGCCAATGCAGTTAATATTAAAAAGGTCATAGACATCATTCAACAAAAATCTTCTGTAGATACCACGCTGGTAGTTGTTTCTGCGCTGGGCGGCATTACAGACCTTTTGCTGGAAGCCTGCACCCTGGCGGCCAAAGGAGACGAAGCCTACAAAGAAAACCTTGCCATCATTGAACAAAGACATTTACAGGCAGTACGGGAACTGATCCCTATCACCAATCAAAGCAGTGTACTAAGTTTTGTAAAAACACACTGCAATGAAATGGAAGATATCTGCAATGGTATCTTTTTATTAAGAGAATTATCTGCCCGTACCAAAGACCGTATGGGAAGCTACGGAGAACTGCTTTCTTCCAGGATCATTGCTGCAGCCGTGCCAGGTGCACACTGGATCGATTCTGCGGCCCTGATTAAAACCAATTCTCTTTATGGAAATGCAACTGTTGACTTTGTGGTGAGTGACAAAGCCATTTCAGCTTATATTATTAATAACCCCGCAGCAGTTTATATAGCGCCGGGTTTTGTAGCATCTGATACGCAAGGCATTAATACAACATTGGGGCGTGGAGGCTCAGATTACAGTGCGGCTATTTTTGCGGCTGCACTCGATGCAACCTTGCTGGAAATATGGACCGATGTATCTGGTATGATGACTGCCGATCCAAGACTGGTGAACAATGCAAAAATAATTCCTTCAATATCTTACCAGGAGGCGATGGAGCTTTCGCACTTTGGTGCCAAAGTAATTTATCCACCTACCATTCAGCCGGTAATGAGCAAGGGCATTCCGGTATGGATAAAAAATACTTTTGCCCCGCAGGATGAAGGCACACTGATACAACAAAAAGCAGCAGAAAATTTAAACAGCGTTACAGGAATTTCAAGTATCAATAATATCGCCCTCCTCAGCCTGGAAGGGAGTGGTATGATTGGTATACCGGGCTTTTCAAAAAGATTGTTTGCAGCACTGGCGTCCAAGAAAGTGAATGTTATCCTCATCACACAAAGTTCATCTGAACATTCTATTTGTGTAGGGATAGATGCAGGCGATGCTGATGTAGCAAAAGATATTATTGATGAAGCCTTCTCGCATGAAATAGCATTAAACAAAGTAGAACCACTCCTGGTGGAAAGAAATTTATCTGTTGTAGCGTTGGTGGGTGATGGAATGAAAAGTCATACCGGTATCAGCGGAAGATTTTTTGGCGCCCTCGGTAAGAACGGGGTAAATATCAGGGCTATCTCTCAGGGCTCTTCCGAAAGAAATATCACTGCGGTTGTCAGCAGCAAAGATGTAAAAAAAGCCATCAATGTTATACACGAAGCATTTTTTGAAAAAGAAATAAAAGAGATTAATCTTTTTATTGCAGGTGTGGGAAATGTTGGCTCCAAATTATTGGGACAGCTAAAGCAGCAACAGGGATATTTAATGAACCAATTGCATGTTAAAATAAAACTGGCAGGCATTGCCAACAGTAAAAAAATATATGTGAATGAAGAAGGTATTGCTTTAGACAACTGGCAAACATTATTGCAGGAAGGTGAAGATGCGGATATCAATGCCTACATAAACCGTATCATCCAGTTGAATCTGCGCAACACGGTTTTTGCCGACGTTACCGCCAGTGAAAATGTTGCCATGGCTTACAAGGCATTACTGGAGAAAACAATTGCCGTGGTAGCCTGCAATAAAATTGCCTGCTCGGCTCTGTATGAATATTACCATTCGTTAAAAGATACTTCAAAAGAATACAATGCAAAGTTTCTTTTTGAAACAAATGTAGGCGCCAGCCTGCCCATTATCGGAACCTTAAATGATTTGTTGCGCAGTGGTGACAGTGTACATAAAATGCAGGCAGTACTAAGTGGTACATTGAATTTTGTTTTCAATAATTATGATGGCAACCGTTCTTTTGCATCGGTAGTAAAACAGGCGCAGGAGGAAGGCTACACAGAACCGGATCCACGCCTGGATCTAAGTGGTAAAGATGTTATGCGTAAAATCATGATCCTTGCCCGGGAAGCCGGCCACGTAATAGAGATGGAACACATCAGCAATAATAGTTTTATGCCCGATGAATGCATGAAGGGTTCGGTTGATGATTTTTACCAATCCATGGAAGCACAGGAAGCACATTTTAAAAAAATATACCAGGCAGCTGCTGCAGCTGGTTGTAAATTAAAATTTGTCGCTTCTTTTACCGAAGGGAAAGCAGCGGTTGGTTTGCAACACATTGACCCCGCTCATGATTTTTATCATTTGTATGGAAAGGATAATATCGTGTTGTTTTACACTGATCGGTATATACAGCAGCCACTTGTAATTAAAGGTGCAGGCGCAGGTGCAGACCTTACCGCCTCGGGTGTATTTGCAGATATTTTAAGAGCAATAAATCGGTGATTGAAAAGATGAAACGATTGCACTGATTTTAAAATCGTTTCAATATTAATCTTGAATTATCAGCGAAATCAGCGTTATCATTTTAATCAGTGTTCATCATGAATAAAACTATAAAAGTATTTCCACCGGGAACGGTAGCCAACCTGGTTTGCGGCTTTGATGTGCTTGGCCTTTGCCTGCACGAGCCGGCAGATGAAATGCAGGTAACCCTAACCAATAACAGGCAGGTCATCATTACGAGCGCAGATGGATACAATCTTCCATCCAACCCGGCATTGAATACAGCCGGGGCTCCTTTGCTGGAAATAATGCAGCAACTAAATAATGATACCGGCTTTGAAGTTGTCATAAAAAAAAATATTAAACCCGGTAGTGGCGTAGGCTCCAGCGCCGCAAGTGCGGCAGGAGCTGTAGTAGCAGCTAACTATTTATTGGATAATATTTTCAGCAAAGAAGAAATGGTAAGCTTTGCCATGTTTGGCGAAAAAGTGGCTTCGGGTGTAAAGCATGCAGATAATGTGGCGCCCTGTATATACGGCGGCATTACATTGATAAGAAGTATTTTTCCCCTGGACATTGTGAGCATACCCGCACCTCCACTCTTTGTAACAGTTGTTCATCCGCAGATAGAAGTTAAAACAAGTGATGCCAGGCAGATATTAAAAAAGCAGGTGTTGCTGAAAGATGCGATTAAACAATGGGGCAATATTGCCGGGCTGGTGGCAGGTTTTATGAAGAACGATTATGAGCTCATTGGCCGCAGCCTGGAAGATGTGATCATTGAACCGATCCGCAGTATTCTAATTCCGGGCTTTGATGAAGTGAAAAAGAAAAGCAAAGATGCCGGTGCTTTGGGTGGGGGCATTTCAGGGTCAGGACCAAGTGTATTTATGCTGAGTAAAGATGAAGTAACTGCCAATGCAGTAAAACTGGAAATGCACGCCGTGTATAATGGTATCGGTTTAGACCACCATGTGTATGTTACAAGGATAAATAATGAAGGAGTAAGGATAGAAACAGCCCCCTAAATCATCCCCCAACGGGACTTTGAAAGGAGCGAAGATTGATTTAATAAATAATTTTTTTAAAGATGTTGTATTATAGCACAAACGGCCAATCGCCGAAAGTAGATTTTAAAACTGCTACCATCAATGGGCAGACACCGGATAAGGGATTGTACTTCCCGGAATTTATTCCTCAACTGGAAAAATCATTTATTGAAAATATTGACGAATACCCGAACGAAGCAATTGCTTATGAAATTATCAAACCTTATGTAGGCAATACCATTCCTGCTGATGTGCTAAAAAAGATCGTGGAAGAAACGGTGAACTTTTCCATTCCTTTAGTTCCCATTAATGAAAAAATTGCTTCGCTCGAATTATTTCACGGACCTACACTGGCATTTAAAGACATTGGCGCAAGATTTATGAGTCGCTGCCTGGGATATTTTGTTAAGGATCAGCAGAAAAAAGTTACCGTGCTGGTAGCTACTTCCGGCGATACGGGCGGTGCTGTCGCTAATGGCTTTTATGATGTGCCGGGTGTAGATGTAATTATTCTTTATCCTTCCGGGAAAGTAAGCAGTGTTCAGGAAAAACAACTGACCACTCTGGGAAAAAATATTCATGCCCTGGAAGTAAAAGGGAGCTTTGACGATTGCCAGCAAATGGTGAAAGATGTATTTGCCCATGCGGCAGATTTTCCGCAGCTTTTTTTAACTTCTGCCAATTCCATTAATGTGGCCCGCTGGTTGCCACAACAGTTTTATTATTTTTTTGCTTACAAACAATGGGCAGATAAAAACAACCCACCGGTAATAAGCGTGCCTAGTGGCAATTTTGGAAACATATGCGCCGGCTTATTGGCTGCGGCTTCGGGCCTGCCGGTGAAACATTTTATTGCAGCCTGCAATGCCAATGATACGATCCCGGAGTTTTTAAACACAGGAATTTACCCCGAAAAAAAATCCGTGGCCACCATCAGCAATGCCATGGATGTAGCCAGTCCTAGCAATTTTGTGCGCATCATGGAAATTTTTGGGCAACAGGTACCCGACTTGAAAAAACAATTAACCGCTTACAGCGTTAATGATGCTGATACAAAAGCAACGCTTAAAAAAGTATTTGATGAATATCAATATTTATTAGATCCGCATGGAGCAGTTGGCTACAATGCATTGGAGCAATATTTATCTGGAAACATTTTAGAAAAAGGAATTGTTGTGGAAACTGCGCACCCGGTTAAGTTTTATGATGTGGTGGAACCGATCATTAATAAATCTATTGAGATCCCGGCCTTCATTAAAGAACAACTGGAAGCCTCCCAACAAGTGACTTTAATTGATAATAGCCTGGAAGCCCTCGGATCTTTTTTAAAAAACCAGCTGATGTAGGGTGCTTAAAATTTTAATCACATGGATAATTAAATGCGTTGACAGTACAACCCCTGGAGAGGTTATCGGAACAAACTTTTATTATATTGCTTCCAGAGGACAGGGTGACATTGCAGATAAAACTGTAAAATCCGTTCGTATTTTTTTCCATCTTCCAGGTACCTGTTTTTAACCCTGTAAAGTTTGAAACACTCCATACACAACAACAGGTGTTGGGATGCCTGGTTTGCGTAATCCCATTGCCCAACTGAACATTTAGTACATCACTGGTGCCTGTTGTACCTGTAAGGGAAACCGGAGAAAAACGCAACCTGATCCCGCCTGTGCAACCAGTAGGACACTGCGAATAGCAACCTGCCCTGTCGTACACGACAATAGTGGCGGCCGGCTGGTTTGGTGTACCTATTTGCCGCGGAACCGCACAGGCCCGATTCGATTCAAGAGAGCCCGATGGAGTGACAGTGAAACAATGATTCAGGTATATTCCCTGCCTGCTCTGCTCTGCCGTAAACACAAAATTATATTGTTCTGTGTTGGCCGGTACATTTGCCACCTGCCAGCTGCCCCCTGAATTACTCGATCTTGCCATAATTCTAAATGATGTTTCATTACTTGAATTATCATTCCAACTAAGTTTGCCCGAAATAATATCTGTATCAGTATTATATACAAAATCCGTGACGGCTACGCCAGTAGCTTTCCTTTGCATCGGGATTGCCCGCCATCTTTTAATGTTGGTACTGGCATAATCACCTAAAATTAACCAGGACCCGCTTTCACTGCCCATTGGCCTTAATACTTTTGATGCATATCGCACACTTTGAATAATAAATTCATTTTCGGTACCACCTGCTACAGGAATAAATTTCCATCTCTGATTTTTATCATATACAGCGGTAGGTAGCAAGGCAACGCCCGGAGTAGCAGGAGGTGGCAACTTAACATCCTGGTAAACACGAAAGTTATAATTGGAATTGCCACCGGATGAAGCAGGCAAGGCATTTACCATTTCATAACTTACTGTTATATACAAACCCGATAACACAGACTTAATGTAATAAAGGCTATCATTAACTGTATTTACCCGCTCAAACCGGAAATACTGTGCATCCGTCAGATTCATATTATATTGCCAAAGCCTTGTTTTAGCTGCGGTATTCCCTCCTTTTACATCCATTACTAATTGGGACCCCAAATTATACAACACCCGTTCCCCGGCGGGGAAAATCTGGGCTAACGCTGGTAAGTAGAAAAAAAATAAGAGCATAAAAAGGGATAAGATATTATATAATGATTTCATTTTTTAGTTTTTAGTTTATCTGAAGGTGATAACGGGAGTGTGCTTGTCATTTAACAGGCTTTACCCTGCGTCCAAGAAAGGCCAGGAAGTCATGAAAATCTGCATCTTTAGATGACAGCTTCGACCTTGTCATCATTTCGAAATCATGGGGAGCACTGGCTCTGGCAGCATTTCTTCTCCGCATATCCGGAAGCGAAGGCAGATGCGGTGAATGCTCATCGATGCTGCGCAACCTTGATGTTAGTGCGCCACCTAAATCATGCGCTGCATGTACACGGTCACTTAAAAAGGGTTTGGACGCTCCGCAGAATCTTATCAGAATGGTTTTTAAGATAGAAGTATGGTCAAGGTTCTGATGATATACTTTTCCTTTTTCCGCATAAGGTGAAATAATGAAGGCAGGTACCCGTACTCCATATGAAATTTTCATTTCATTATTTCGTAGCACCGAACTGCGGGAACGGGGTGCCACTGGTCCATTTCCCTGGTCCAGGGTTTCGAGGGGTTTTTTAAGAATTTCTGCTGTTTTTGGTGGTACATGATCAAATAAGCCTCCATGCTCATCATAATTAATGATAAACAATGTATGATCCCATACTTCTTTATTGGATCTAAGTGCTTCATACACTCTTTTTATCAGGTGCTGGCCATGCAGCATGTCAGCAGGTGGATGATCATCATTTGCCGGGGCATCATGCATAGCAGGATCAATAAAAGTTACAGAAGGAAAAGGCCTTGCACTATTTGATCTCCTTATGTCTGTTTCCAAATTCGTTATATCTCTTATCTTTTTTTCTTCCCCTGCATACCTGGCAAACATGCGCAACATACTTACTGAAGGAAAAGATTCATACACACGCCAGTCTATATCATGCTGCGACAACACATCAAAAATTGTTATGTCCCTCGAAAGCATGAAAGAAGTTTCCACACTATTTTCAAGTTTTGGTTCTCCATTCCTGTCTTTCTGCAGGTCGCCGATGAGGCTATACATCCTGTTGGGTAATGTGGGTCCGGGATGGGAGCAGAAATAATTATCGCAGATCGTATACTGATCTGCCAGGTATTTATACATCCTCAGTTCCTCCTGTGTATAATACCCCAACACGTCCGCTGGTTTTGTCCCCTTCCAGTCTGCAGGATCATCCGGGAGTTTTGAAATAAAATTCTCTACAAACCCTGTCATCGTATTGTTGGCGATCTGCTGCTGTACATCGGTATAATGATGTCCTACACTGAAAGGAATTTTTGTTTTTAAACCGGCCGCATTGGATCTAAACCCTGCATGTTTCAGGTGCCTGATTTTATTCTCCCCGTCTGAGAATTCAGCAATTATATCATTTGTAAGCCCATTCACATCAGCATTCCACGCATTTCCGGGAACCATGTCGGGCATCCCCCCAGGGCCTGGCCTTGCCGCAACATTATTCACCAGCGGCCGCTCCAGTGAAAGGTAGCCCAGCACATGATCGAAAGAGCGGTTCTCCATCATCAACACAACTATGTGTTTAATTTTATCCGGATAGCTTGTAAGCATAGGAGAACTCCAGGTATCCCTTAATTCCAAAGGCGGAATGCCCGGCCCGGGGGAAGAATGACCAACTACCGGGTTAAACAGGGGCGAAGGTTTTCTTTCGGGCAGTACACTGGTTACATAATCAAACTCGATAGCATTACTATTCCATCTAGCTTTCGTGAAGCGGAATGCACCACCTAACATATTATCGAAAATGCCCTCAATTATTTCCGACAGGTTTTTATTGAGTGTACCAACTAAATAAGTATAAAGACACATATTGATGAGCTCATTGACGGTATTCCCATAACTGGTATCAATGTTTAGCCAGCAGAGGCAGGATAACTGCCCTTCGGCGTTAATATCAAAAGCTATTTCAAATAACACTTTGGGAATCCTTAATGCGGGCGGATTACGGCCGGGAAGTTTCACTTCAATCCTATTGAGGGTTTTTATTTCGAACTGAATCCCCGGCAACCCGGCAGGAATGGCTGTAACTTTCTGGAATGAAATTCCTGAGTCGAAATCTATATCCAGGGGCCAGAAATCTATATCCAATGAAGGGGATTCAAAATCTACTCGTGTTGATTCTCTTTTTACAGATCTTCCAATAGCTATGGTAAATTTATCGAGTTTAAAATCTTTAAAGCGAACATTATAATCAACATTGACAATTTTAAATGGATTTTCATAAAGTGTATACTCTTCATTTTTTTTTACATCCTCCACACTCAGATCTGATACTTTGCCCAACACATTATACATTTCAAAATTTTCTGCCAAAGCATCCGTCTTCAATTTAATTATAACCTGGTTGGTTTGTTCGCTGCCATTCCAATTTACTTTAAGATCAAGGTTTTTGCTATCTTTTCCAAGAAGATAATCAAGCCTGTCAAGTAATAATTGTTTGGGAATCCGTAAGGTTTCATATACCTGCGCAAACAATTTATGTTTACCACCAACAGTTGATTCCATGATAAGTTTCCACTTTTGCACTTTGCCATTAGCTCCCCTACTCCATTTTAATTCTTTCAGAGTGATATCTGCCTGGAGAATACCATCGCGGCCGGATAAATGAACTGTGCCATCTGGCCGAACCAGTTGTATTCTTGCTGTGGACGGCGACTGAATATCAGGAAGAAAACCGGCGTCTATTAATTTAGTTACGTTTACAGTAAATTTCCCCAGGCGATAAAGATCAAATACAAATTCTTTTCGGGGCCGTATAATAGCTTCTGTATCCACTATAGGAGCTGCACTGGAAAGGGGAATTGTTTCATTTACTTTTACAATTACAGATTGGGTACCGGGTTGAAACCCTATAAATCCCGGGATATCGGCTGCTTTTGGTTTCGGAATACGTAATGTCCATGGTTTTATAAAACCACGCAGGTTCCTGTAGTGATCCAGTTCATCAAGTGTAATACTGTTTCTTGTAAAGGAAATACCTAAGGGATCTATTAATTCCCAAACCAGGTTAACATTGCCAATATGAATTGGCCGCAGGGGTGCACCTGCTACATCTTCGCCAAACGATATATTCCTGAACTTAGCCCTGGCGGTTACAGCTATATCCAGTTTGCCTACCCGGTTAATGAGAACGGGAATACTCCTGGCTGCAAAAGTGCGGCCGGCAGCCTGTGGAAATTTTTCATTTAAAAATACATGGATGAATTTTCTGGGCATAGAAATACGTTTTAAAATTGATAAAAGATGAAAACGGAAAGTATTTTCCTGGCGGTAAGGTGCCTGCCCGGGATGAACTTACCGGGCAGGATTTTTTTGCAGATTTTCAGTATTGGAATTTGAAAGACCAAAACTAACAGGCGACTATGATGAAAGGAATACCCCAAAGGGGGATTTTATAAGAAAGAAAAAAATAAATTTATAGAAGAATGCCGCTAATCATTTAATGCCTTGCTGAAGTGCTTTCATAATTGCTTCCGTACGATTGGCAACATGTAGTTTCCTGTAAATATGCTTCACATGTGTACGAACAGTTTCATGGCTGATAAACAATTTATCAGCAATTATTTTTAACGACTGATTGTCTACTAATTCAAGAAGAATCTCCTTTTCCCTTTCGCTCAAATGATACTCCGCCGGTTCGGGTGACACAACAATGATATTTTTATTTGTGAAGAAATTCAGCGTTTTTCTTGCAACCGCAGCATTCATAAATGATCCGCCCTGGTATACCTGAGCTATTGCTTCCAGGTACTTATTCGGGGGATCTGTTTTTAAAATATAACCGGAAGCCCCTGCACAAAGTGCATTGAATATTTTTGTGCTATCATCAAAAACAGTTTGTATCAAAACCCTACTGTTTACATATTTTTCGGTAATCAGGCGGGTCAATTCTATACCATCCATGCCCGGCATCTCAATATCCATTAAAATAACATCGGGTTTGCTTCTCTGGAGTTCTTCTTCCCAATGTTTACCATTATCAAACACCCCTATGCAGTTATAGCCGGGTGTACCGTTGAGTATGGCCTGCAATGCATCTCTTATCAGCTTATTGTCTTCAAATATGGCAACTTTAATTTCCATATTACTAAATTGTGTTAAAAAAAAAGATATTCCCCTACCTCAATGAGTGAGATTATAGCATAGTTTTAAACTGGTGCCAATGCCAGGAGTACTTTTTAACTCCAGTGTCAGCCCGCTGTCCTCTGCACGCTTCCCTATATTATAAAGCCCGTTACCAGTTTTTACTTCATCCATATCAAATCCTTTTCCATCATCGGAAATAACAATGCAAAGTTTTTTATACTGGTAAGATACGTTTAAATTTAAATGAGCAGCCCTGCTGTATTTAACAGCATTGTTGATCGCTTCTTTACAAATCAGAAAAACATTCCTGCGCACATCCATTGACAGTTTTACGTATTCTTTAAAAGAACTAAAATCAGACAACGTCTTTATATTGGCAGCGCCTGTCATATCCATGGCGTACTCTTCCAGTTTTAGTAACAGCTTTTCAAGGGCATCATGCTGCGGATCCACCAGCCAGATAATATCATTTAATTTTAACACCATTTCGCTGGCAGATTTTTGCATCACATCCAGCGATTGCCCCACTTCATTGTATTTGTCTTTTTTCATTTGGTCTTTAGCCACATGACTGTACATAGAGATCCCACTGAGTGTTGCACCAATTTCATCATGCAGATCCTGTGATATTTTAGAACGAAGCTGGTAAAGCTGCTTTAACTGTTTGATGCGATAGCGATATAAAAAGTATATTAATCCAGCCAGTGTCAAAGCCGTTAAAGCAATAAACCACCATCTGAGCCAAAAAGGATATTGAATTTTTATTAAGATCATTTTCTGAAATACCTGTCCAAACCTGCTGACCGCTTTCACTGTTACGGGCATTTTTCCGGGATTGACCCCGTAAAAATCAATTGTTCTTTCAGATCCCAAACTTACCCACCCGCCTCCATTTACCTGATAATAGAAATTGTATCCTTCTGAATTATCATAGTCAATAATAGTGTAACTGATCTTGAAATTTTGTGTGGATGCAGGCAACGTTATTTGTTTTTCCGGAAAATAAATAGTTTTACCTGTAGTTGCTACCTGGGTAAATAAAAACAGGCTGTCCGGAATTTTACCCGGCCGGATCTTCGCATCGAACTTTACAAAATGATTATCGTGCAGTGAATAAAACTTATTGATGCCGGCATCAAAATAAATTGTCCTGCCCGAAGATCGCTCTTCAGGTATACCGTCCTGTTGGCTGAACGTGATAGCGGTTTTTGTAGCAATATTGAAGTAACCCAATTTTGTACCTGTAGTGTACCAAAGTTCATTGTTCACTTCATTGGCCAGCGATTGTATCACTACTGAACTTAATCCATACTTTATGCCATCGTAATGCTCAAAGCGTTTTTCTTTTATTTTATATTCGAGCAAACTATTGTTAGCATTGTGAAGCCATAGCGATCCGCTTTTATCTGCTGTTAGCGCCACTATATCATCTTTATACTTTAAGGGACCGGCATAGGAAGTAATGAGTGTGTCAAAATTCTGCAGCCTATTATTCCACCTGGTTAGCGCATGACCGCCAAACCAGGTATCTCCATAAGCATCGTAGGCAATATTTTTTACCCGCTTGAATGGAAAAGCGGGAATAGTATGTTGGTCATAATTTTTAAAGCGCCTGGTGGAAGGATCATAATTGGCTACTTTTCCCGCCATGGAAGCCAAAAACCAGGCCCTGCCATGCTTGTCAGGAGGATAAAGCATTACATTGTCCCAATTTTCTACTCCAATGGCTTGAGTATCTTTTACCCTGCCGGTCTTTTTGGATACTACATCGTACCACCATATTCCATTGGAAGTACCCATCCACAAGCTGTCTTCATGATAAGATTGAATAGAAAACACAGAACCATATTCCCCATCTCCCCGCAAATATTTTTGAGTTTGGATCACTTGCATAGTAGTAGTATCAACAACAACAAGTGCGCAGCTATCATGTTTTGATCCAAAATACAATTTGTCTTTATAGCGGTATACGCAGTGGAAAGCAGGGAGAAGTCTTCCGGCAAATAATGGCGAAGTGATACTATAATTCACCAGGAATGGCTGCTTATTTTTTTGCCTGAGTAAACCCACCCGTGTGCCTACCCATATTCTTTTCTCGGCATCAACAAAAACAACATTGCAGGTGTATTTTGAAAGATATTTTTGAGGATCACAGGTTATGGTCCCTGTTTTATTATTGAGCGTTAAAATATAATAACCTGTTTCTCTGCCGGTAAGAACAAAATGAGTATCGTCCAGTTTAAAGATTCCCGTTGACCAGTTTAACTCTTCCGCAGCCTTGAAAGGAAGACAAGATTTTGTTATTGATCCACTTACCTTATTATAATATTTTATGGTATCATTTTTAATGTCGGCCAGTACAATATCATCTTTTGTCAATTGTAATAAACGTACATCAAACCATCTCTTTGCAGGACGAAAAATTTTTTGCAACCTATCACCACTTCCAATAGTAGCTAATGTTTTTTTTTGACTGTTGTAAATACTCATCCATGTCTTTTCATTGTACACCAAATATTCCACCTCACTTATTGGTACAATGGTATACCCATATAACATGCGCTTACTGTTAACATCGGCCGCTGTGTAGGCATCATACCTGAAATTTAATTTACTTTCAGGCAAAAATTCGTACAGGCCTGTATTTGTTGTAATCAATATATTACCGCCGGGCATTTGAAATGCATCGCGGATAGAATTGAGGTATTGGGAAAAACTGGTAGTATCGGGTATTAAATAGTGCTGAAGCTTAAAGTTGTTGGGATCCAGTACAATGAAGCCTGCTCTTGTTACCATTCCTATTTTGCCATTAGAGATGGGAATGATCTTGCTGATATTAGTTGCTGATAAGGTAAAAGGATTTTCTTTACGTGTAAAATCCAGGAATTGTATACCATCAAACCTGCTCAGGCCCGATTCTGTGCCTATCCACATAAATCCCTTGTTATCCCTTATGATGGATTCTACGTTATTATCCGGCAGACCATTTTTGCTGCTGTACAACTCAAAAGAAGATTCCGGGTGCTGCGCATATAACCTACACTGAAAAAGTGTATTAAAAAAGATTGAAATAATAATTATCCTGAAAAAAATGAGCATTCTTTTTTGTGTAGGATATTAAATTACAAAAAAATATGCGCTAATAGGATATTAATGAAAAAATCACCCTGTAGGGTACATAAAGACGAAGTATGAATGAAATTATAAAAACTTGCCCGTATAACTCTCCTTCACCTTTTTCAAATCCCCCGGTTTACCTTCAAACACCAAATTACCACCCGCATCACCCGCTTCCGGCCCAAGGTCGATGATCCAGTCTGCACTTTTTAAAACGTCCGTATTGTGCTCAATCACTAATATGGAATGGCCTTGCTCTACCAATGCATTAAAGGAAGTAAGCAATTTTTTGATATCATGAAAATGAAGACCGGTAGTGGGTTCATCAAATATGAATAATATATGCCCCTGTGCTTTTCCTTTGCCAAGAAAAGAAGCAAGCTTTACCCTTTGGGCTTCACCACCACTCAGTGTATTACTGCTTTGGCCAAGCTTCACATAACCCAGACCCACATCGCTCAATGGTTGAATTTTTGCAGCAACGCCTTTGCTATCCTTATCTTTCACATCTTCATTAAAAAATTCAATGGCTTCATCCACACCCATTTCCAGGATTTCGTAGATATTTTTCTCCCGGTATTTTACATCCAATACTTCTTCCTTGAATTTTTTTCCATTGCATACATCACATTGCAAATGTACATCGGCCAAAAACTGCATTTCTACCACTTGTTCACCTTCCCCTTTACAGGCATCACATCTTCCGCCATCAACATTGAAGGAAAAATGTTTGGGCATAAAGCCACGCATTTTGCTGAGGGGTTGTTTGGCAAACAAATCTCTTATTTCATCATACGCCTTTATATAAGTAACAGGATTACTCCTGCTGCTTTTACCGATCGGGTTCTGATCAACCATTTCTATCTGGCTTAAATAATCCATATCTCCTTTTAATGCACGGAACAAACCGGGCTTATCAGTCCCCTCTCCTTTTAATTTTTGTAATGCAGGATATAATATTTGTTTTACCAAAGTTGTTTTACCACTTCCACTCACACCACTTACTGCACAAAGTACATTCAATGGAAATTGAACGGTAATATCTTTCAGGTTATTTTGTTTAGCGCCTTCAATGATTAAAGAACGATTCCACTTGCGTACTGTCTTTGGTGGATCGATGCTCAGCTTGCCGGACAAATATTTACCGGTAAGGCTGTCTTTATCTGCAATGATCTCATCATAATCTCCTGCAGCTACTACTTCTCCACCTAAATGGCTGGCCAGCGGCCCCATATCAATTATATGATCTGCTTCCCGCATCATCATTTCATCATGTTCCACTACCACCACTGTATTTCCCAGATCGCGCAATTCTTTTAGTACAAGAATTAATTTTTCAGTATCCCTGCTGTGCAATCCTATAGAGGGTTCATCCAAAATGTACAATGAATTAGTAAGATTGCTTCCGAGGCTTCTTGTTAACTGTATGCGCTGGCTTTCGCCACCACTCAATGAATTGGCCAACCGGTTCAGCGTTAAGTATCCAAGTCCAACATCTATCAATGTTTTAATGCGGTGATGTATTTCCAGTAAAATTCTTTTCGCAACCTGCTCATCGTATTTGCTTAATGTTAATTGGTTGAACCATGTTTGCAGGTCTCTTACCGGCATTTCGCACAATTGCCCGATGTGCACCCCTCCTACTTTTACATACAATGCTTCCTTACGCAAACGAAAACCGTGACATTCGGTGCATAGTGTTCTGCCTCTATACCTGCTTAATAAAACACGGTACTGAACCTTGTATAAGTTCTGTTCTACTTCTTTAAAAAAATCATCAATGCCATTTACATATTGGTTGCCCTGCCATAGATCGCCGAGTTGTTTTTCCGTAAGATCCATGATGGGTTTGTGAACAGGAAAATCAAATTTCTTAGCTGCACGCACAAATGCATTTTTCCACTCCCCCAGTTTCTCTCCTTTCCAGGGTGCAACAGCCCCTTCGTATACACTCAATCTTTTATCGGGAATAATAAGATCCGGATCGAGACCCAGTATTTGTGAAAACCCTTCGCAGGTGGGGCAGGCACCAAATGGATTGTTGAAAGAAAATAAATTGGGCACCGGTTCTTCAAAGATCATTCCATCCAATTCAAATTTATTGCTGAACGAAATGTTCTTCTTTGAATTTACCTGTAACTGCATGTTTCCTTCTCCTTCGTAAAAAGCAGTGCCAACAGAATCGGAGATACGGTGCAGGTCATCTTCATCAAATTCTTTTTTAACCAACCGGTCAATCAGTATAAAGGCATTATTGAAGGAAGACATAGCAGGAAGTTTTGCTGAAGCTTCCAGGAGGTCTTCAATTTGTATCACTTCATCATCCATAAATAACCTGGAAAAACCTTTTTGTAATAAAATATTCAGTTCTTCTTTCACTTCCCTTTTTCCATGGCTTTTAAATATGGCAAGAATCAATATTTTATCGCCTTCCTTACAATCCTGTATGATTTTTATTACATCCGGGATATCATCTTTTTTTACTTCTCTGCCACTCACAGGGGAGATTGTTTTACCAGCTCTTGCAAACATCAATCGTAAATAATCATATATCTCCGTCATACTACCTACTGTACTGCGTGGAGTTCTTGTAATCACTTTTTGTTCAATGGCAATTGCAGGACATAAACCTTTAATATAATCAACATCAGGTTTATTCATTCGCTGCATGAACTGTCTTGCATAAGCACTTAAGCTTTCTGCATAACGACGTTGTCCTTCTGCAAATAAAGTATCAATTGTTAAAGAAGATTTTCCTGATCCTGAAACACCTGTTACAACCACCAGTTTGTTTCGGGGAATGGTTACCGACACATTTTTTAAATTATGCACTCTGGCACCCTTTATGCTAATATCGTTGCCCACACTTGGTTTCAAAGCCTCCTTATTACTATTTTTCTTAATTGTTTTTGTACTCATCCTTACAAAGTTACGATAGCGTTTGTATGTATTTTATGTGAAATTAATCTTAAAAAATGGTATGGGAGTTTTACGATTCGTAGTTTTACGATACTTTAGTACTTCCACTCGATTTTGTAAAATAGTGTGGATTTTATTTCGCAGGTTGATTTTTCTTATTACTTTCACAGTCCAATATCCAATAAAATGAAAAGCCGAAAAAGCCTATCAAATAGACTTCTACGCATTTTGTAATTATTGGTTAGCCTAATCAAACAAGATCCTAAACCAATCAAAAACCTGTAGAAGTATGAAATGCTTTAACAACCTGACTGACCAACAACTTGTTCACCTTTACATGAACGGTGACGCAGATGCCCTTGCAACTTTAGTAGTACGTTACAAGGACAAAATTTACACTTCCATTTATTTATTGGTAAAAGACAAATACCTGGCCGAAGATATTTTCCAGGATGTTTTTATCCGTATCATCGACACGTTGAAAACCGGCCGTTACACAGATGAAGGTAAATTTTTACCATGGGCCATGCGCATTGCACACAACTTATGTGTAGATCATTTCCGCAAAGTAAAACGTAGTCCAAGTATTAAAACAAGCGACGATCGGGATATTTTTGAGGTGTTGAATTTTTCTGAAGCGGGTGTTGACCAACGTATGATGGCTGAACAAAGCCATGATAAGGTTCGCAAAATGATCGACCTGTTACCGGAAGATCAGCGTGAAGTGATCATTATGCGTCATTACGCTGACCTTAGCTTCAAAGAAATTTCTGAATTAACAAAATGCAGCATCAATACTGCATTGGGCAGGATGCGTTACGGTTTAATTAACCTGCGTAAAATGATGACTGAAAAACAAATTGCACTATAATTACGACTGATAGATTTTTTACATAAGAGAACCCTGGCTTAATTGCCGGGGTTTTTATTTAAGTAGTTTAAATCTTCAACTTAGTAATAGATACATGGATAAAGCTGAATAAACAGGAAAGAACAGATTAAAAAAATTGCCAAAGCTGACAACTTTGGCAAAGCTGTTTAACTGGGCTGGAAGATTTGCGGCCCTTTTCGCGAAATTATTTTGTTGTAGTTGCTTTAAATGCCGCCAGGCCTGCCTGCAACCATGCCAGATATTCTTTTTCTTCCGGCACATATCCTACCGGCTTAGTCATTAATTCCTCATTGGTATTCAATACCGCATACCAGGGTTGAGAATTGTTTTTAAAATTTTCTGTCTGGAAAGTTGCCCACTTGTCGCCAAC
Organism: Ferruginibacter sp.; assembly: GCA_014379905.1. Lineage (GTDB taxonomy): Bacteria > Bacteroidota > Bacteroidia > Chitinophagales > Chitinophagaceae > Ferruginibacter. The sequence continues at coordinate 39,191 of JACMKX010000020.1, forward strand.
AGTTACAATTTCTTTTGTCAAACCATCCCTGGTAGTATAAGTAAACTGTTCTTTGGAAGGCAACTTCTTTTTATCATCTACATATAAAGAAACAATAATGAACTGATCGTGTAAAACTTTGTATACCTCCGGTTTGGTCCAAATATTTTCTTCCATCCGGCGACAATTCACGCAGGCATAGCCCGTAAAGTCTATTAGCATTGGTTTATTTTGTTCTTTAGCCATGCGCAGCCCTGTATCATAATCCCTCGTACAGTTAAGGGATAATATACAATCGGATTTTTGCTGATAGATACTATAATATAATGGTGGAGGGAAACCACTGATGAGGGAAAGATTATTCCACTTTGTGTTAGTGACACCGGGAATGAGGTACAAGGTAAATGCACCGGTAATGAGGCCAAGAATCAATCTTACTTTGGGTAATTTTTTCATGGGCGAGTCATGCTTAAATCTTATCAATCCCAAAAGGTAGAGAGTAAGCAGGCCACAAATAATGATCCATATAGCAATAAAAATTTCTCTCTTTAATATTCCCCAATGCATTACTAGGTCGGCATTGGATAAAAATTTAAAAGCCAAAGCAAGTTCAACAAAACCTAATACTACTTTTACGGTAGTAAGCCAGCCACCTGATTTTGGCAATGAATTTAACCAGTTAGGAAACATGGCAAACAACGCAAAAGGTAAAGCCAGTGCCAAACCAAAGCCTGCCATTCCTGAAGTGAGTTGCATGGCCCCGCCATTGGATGACAATGAACCTGCCAGCAGCGAACCCAATATAGGACCTGTGCAGGAAAAAGATACTAGCGCCAGCGTTAACGCCATAAAAAAGATTCCTGCAATATTTCCTGCGCCTGCCTTGCTATCTGCACTATTGCTTATGCTTCCCGGTAAACTGATCTCGTAAAAGCCAAAGAAGGAAAAGGCAAATACTATAAATATCACAAAGAAGAATACATTCAGGTAAACATTGGTAGAAATATTATTAAGTATTGCAGGATTTAAACTGCTCAAAAAATGGAAAGGAGAGCTCAGTAAAACATAAATAAGAAATATAAAGAAGCCATATAAAAATGCATTGCGGACACCGGCTTTCCTGTTGGTTGCTTTTTTCGTAAAAAAGGAAACCGTTAATGGTATCATGGGAAATACGCATGGAGTGAGCAAGGCTACCAATCCGCCTAAAAAGCCCAATGCAAAGATACTCAGCAACCCCTTGGATTTAGTATCACCTGGGGAAGACGTTACAATGGCGGCACCGTTGGCTGGTTTTTCGAGGTCGATGGAAGGAATCAGCAATGTATTATTTGTAATGGCAACCACACCCCCTTCCAGCTTAACACTGATACTTTGTTCTTCGGGCAAAAAATTATCTTTTTGACCCAGGTCATATATCAATTGCAATTTTACATCTGCAGGTATTGGCTGCCCAACATTTACAGGTAATTCTATTTCTATATTTTCTTTTACAATTTTTTGATGGGTATTTTCAAAAGTCGAATCCACATAATCCTGCAGGGTAGTAACCACAGAAAGCGTATCCGCTTTAATAGCCTCATCTTTTATATTCACCACTATTCCCGCAAGGCCAACGGTAGCATCGGGTTTTGCATAAATAAACCAGCCGGTTTTTATTTGCCCTTTTATAATGATATCATACTTACCGTCAGCGGTTTTTACAGATGTGGCAATCCATTTAATATGAAGGCTATCCTGGGCAGGTAAACGGAGTGAAAAAAATAAGAAAAAAACAACAGCAGTTAATAATATTCTCAAACGCATCTCAAAAAATTTATAAAAAAAATCCCGACATAAATCGGGATACTATATTAGTTATTTATAATTATTTTCCTTCCAGTTTTATGCTGAAGGTTACATCTTTTGGGGGAAGACATTTTTTATCATTACAAACCATGTAATTAACCGATCCTTTTAAGACAGTAGCCACATTGGAACGCAATTTAATTTTTTGCACAAAAATCACTTTCGTACTATAAAATTTAAGAACTGATCCAAAGTTCTTATCATATTCCTTTTCCATGCTTCCCTGTTCTTTTACCTTTCCATCGAAACTAACCAATGGATTTTTAACAAAGTTTACAGCTGTAGGAGAAGGCCCTTCGCCGGCATCCTGTGCATATATATGCCACTTAGGATCAAGGTTGGCAGTTATATAAACTTCGTAAACTTTATCAGCAATTTTCTTTGAAGTAAAAGACCATTTCACCGGGTTTTCAATCTGTGCAAATGCAGCTGCTGAAAATATCAATGCTGTAACAAGAGATAGTGTAATTTTTTTTATCATGGTTGCCTGTATTTTTCTGTTGCAAATTTATTGAATGAACGCAGGAAGGCTTGTTAAAGGATGTTAATAATCCACTAAGAAAGCCCAAATAACATTTTAAACACCTGTTTTCCGTCTGTATTGTGCAGATCAGCACTACAGGCACGTTCAGGATGAGGCATCATTCCAAAAACATTTCTACCCGTATTGCAGATCCCGGCAATATGTTGCTTGGTGCCATTAGGGTTACTGCTTTCATCCATATCCCCTGTTTCATTACAATAATGATAGAGCACCTGGTTATTTTTATTAAGATCTGCCAACACTTCTTCGCTGGCATAATACCTTCCTTCGCCATGGGCAATAGGAATTTTTAATGCAGCCCCGCTGCCGTTCTTTATATGTACATTTTTACACACAAATTTCTGGTTCGAATTGCGCAGCAATACACCCGGTAATAAACCACTCTCACATAATATCTGGAACCCGTTACACACCCCCAATACTTTGCCGCCGCTGTTGGCAAAATCAATTACGCTTTGCATCATAGGACTAAAGCGGGCGATGGCACCGCAACGCAGGTAATCGCCATAACTAAAGCCGCCGGGCAGTACAATACAATCTTCTGTATTGAACATACTAATGTCTTTATCCTTATGCCATAATGGAATTACGGTTTGCCCGAGGTCATTTTGGAGCGCATCAATCATGTCTCTGTCGCAATTAGAACCAGGGAAAATAACTACGCCGAACTTCATAAAATCGTTTTTTTGTTGGAAGAACTGCAAAAATACAACTACCCGTTCATTTTAACGAATGAAATACCCGATGGCGATAGCAAGCGCAGCCATGCCCCAATGCATTAAAGCAGGAAACCATTTTTTATCGGGATAGAAAAATGCAGCGCCCATAATCAGCGAGGCGGGTATTGCTACCAATATCCAGGTATTAAAATTACTGCTGTTTAAAAATGGAACGAAGGCTGCTACCAGCAGGTACAGGTAAATTAGTTGCCAGCTTTTACGGGTTTGTACTACCTGGCGGCGCATATTTGCCCTGATGAAAAATGCACCCAAAAACATAGTCAATAAAACCAGTATAAGTGCTGTGAGTGCCCATTTGGTTTCATGAAAAACGGGCAAAGCAACTTTTATTCCAGGGAATTTATATGCTTTCCATCCCCCGCTTATAAATAACCAGGCTGCAAAAAAGTAAAAGCTGGTGAGAATTCCCATTAGCCCTATCAGCCATTCATTGATCCGGAAGGGGCGGGTAATGGCCATGCCTACTATAAATAACAAGGTGAAGACAATAGCTGGCTGGTAAAAAAAGGCTGCCAGTCCTATTACCAGGCCAATATTATAAATGGTTGCTTTAGCGGCATTATTGTTATGGAGGGTGGAGAGTTTTGACCACACCCATATTAAAATAGTATTGGCTACTAAGGCTGCAGAAAGTGCAAACCATTCGCTGAACAGGGAAGTGACCAACAGGTAACTCATACCGGTGAGGTAATTCGGCTTTTGCAACATGCGGTGATCATTTACCAGTTTACTAAAACTTACTGCCTGCAAAAACAACATTATAAAACTGAGCAGGCTAAAGATTACAGGCATATTACCAAAGCTGCTGATCATCCAGCTGGCGAAGGATTTATATAAAATACCATCAGAAGATTGGAGCCGTGGTAGTTGTGGGTATAAAAATAAAGGAAGTTTAAGCGCCAGGCCATATATAAACAGCAGGAAATTATTATTAGGATTATTGGCTTTAAAAATGCCCGTCACGCTTTACAATTATTATTGGTAAAAGAATATGATCGATGCAAAAATGAGCAATTAAACCAAATTAAAAAACTATATCCCTGGAAAACTAAAAATCTATCCTTGCAAAACCAATATTACCCCTGTATACACAAGGCATTATTACCTGCCGGGCGCCTACCTGCTTCGACAAACGAGGCATAAATTCAAATCCCGCCTCACGGCTCTTAATAGTAGGATACCTGAAAAAATTACCATAAGGAGAAACACTGTGATTGGAAATAAGCTGCGAATTCCTGCCCTTTTCTATAAAAAGAAAATGTATCTCTCCACCGGCATTCATTGTTCCAAAAGATAGGAAACTATCATCATCATCATTTGTCTGGCTTTTAAGAATGGCATTGCTCCAGTCTAATTCCAGTGACTGCCCGAGATTAAGGATAAGTATTTTATCGTAATAATATCTTGTAGTGGGTATATTATTGTTGTTGTTAAATGAATTGAACCTGTTGTACCTGTAATAAGGGCTGTACATATAATTATAATCATATGCAGAATAGGGATTGCTGTAAAGGTAATCCCACCTGTTCCACCTGTTATAACCGCCAATATTTTGGGTGGAGTATTCTTCTGCTACCAGTATGTAGCTTCCATCCTTTTTAACAAAAATATTTTTCAAAAAAAGATTGTCAAAAGCAAAACGAAATTGATTGGTCCCCGCCATTTTAGCCCGCAGCGAGTCATTAAAAATATTGACAAAGGATTTTACCTGTTTGTTTTGCCTGTTTATAACCGCCGAAAATAAACCGGCAATATTAGAGCTGCGCTTTTCGGGATAATAAAATGAATTAACAATAAAATTATTATTAAGATTATCAATCTTGATACTTACCTCGTCTATAAATTTATTGCCGAGATCAATAGCCGTAGTTTCAAATCCGTCAGCCCCGGGACTATGCGTTACTACCTGCAATTGGCTGATGTTTTCCCTGGCGCCGGATTTGATTTCCCTTGTATAAAAAATACTTCCGTCATTCGCCACCTGGAATGGACTATAAACTTCTTTTCTGTCATTGTAATCAAATACTGCCCGGGTACTATCCAGTAAATTCATATCTGCATCATATAACCTGGTCACTAAATGTAAAGTGTTGTTTTTTTCCAGCATTTTATACACCAGTATGCGCTTTTTATCTTCGCTGTAAACGGTGCTGTAAACGCCGTTGGGCGACCTTACACCAATTCTCAACGTATCCAGCGTAGTTACTTCACTTATCCTTTCTCCCACTGCATTCATTTTTACTGCTTTGCAATATAGTATCGCATTTTTTTGATGCTGATAAATCATTAAAAAATGATTGGGGTATGTGATAAAGTCTGCATTCAATATTTTATCGGGAACGAATTTGAGGCGTTCGTTGCTTAATTCCTTCATGTCTTTGTCAAAAACCTGTATAATACTTCTCCAGGTAATGTTTTTAAATACTAGGTAATTAGGGCCTACCTTTCCAAGAATCTCAAAGTTAACCTCCCGCTCATTCTCTCCGCCATGCACAACAGAATAGGTGATATTTTGTGCATTGGACACCATGTTGATCAGCAGCGTTAGCAATACCGGGAAAATGACTCTTTTCATTTTACTTTTATTTTTAAATAGCATGTTCTTCAATATCAAAAATAGATTTAATAAATTTATGCATAAATTATGATGCAGCAGGCGGTAATATTACATTAGGTAGACAAACAAAATGCCTGAAATGTTGTTTATCCAATAAATAATTATGAGTACTATTTTAATTACAGGCGGAACCGGTATGGTAGGAAAAGCCCTGACGAGATACCTTAGTTTAAAGGGACACCATATCATTATTTTGAGCAGGACTGCCAGCCAGAATAAAATAAATGACAATGTTGAGTTTGCTGAATGGAATGTTGAACAACAACAAATAGATATTGCTGCCGTACAAAGAGCAGATCATATTATTCACCTGGCAGGGGCATCCGTATTTGCTAAAAGGTGGACAACCGCCTATAAAAAGGAAATTGAAGAAAGCCGGACATTGAGCAGCCGGTTATTGGCAAATACTTTAAGAGATCATTCCAATCAGGTAAAAACGGTGGTGAGTTCATCCGCCATTGGCTGGTATGGCGCAGACAAAATACCAGGTCACTATTTTATAGAAGAAGAACCTGCCGACAGTGATTTTTTAGGAAGAACCTGTGCTGTTTGGGAACAAAGTATTGAACCGGCTACCCAATCCGGAGTGCGGTTGGTAATATTAAGAACAGGAATTGTGCTGAGCAATGGAGATGGCTTTTTAGCGCCCATTCAACAAGGTCTTCGCTTTGGTATGGCAACCATTACCGGTAGCGGCAAACAGGTGGTGAGCTGGATACATATTGACGACTTGTGCAGGATGTTTTTATATGCTATTGATAACGGCTTAATGAATGGCGCTTTTAATGCCGTGGCCACCCATCCTGTAACAATGAAAGCACTTGTTTTAAAAGAAGCCGCATTAAAAAAAGGAAATTTTTTTATACCGCTCCACGTACCTGATTTCGCATTAAAAATGGTGTTAGGAGAACGAAGTATTGAAGCATTAAAAAGTACAACTGTCAGTAACAATAAAATCAAAGACAGGGGATTTACCTTTCTTCATCCAACTATTGATGGGGCCCTGGAATCTCTTAATAACGAAAAATAATTACAGGTCCGATTTTATAATTTTCCTCCTGCTCCACCATATAAACAAGGCAACGTAAGCCAGTGCAAGCGCCAGGGTGAGCCAATGGTATTCTGTTGCAAAGGCTTTGCTGGTCATTGATTTAACCGGGTTCTCGGGAAAGAGCATTAAACCATCAGCAGCATTCATGGGAAAATAACTACCCATGCTGCCCAGGTCAATTTTATCTACTTCCCTTAGTTTTACGCTCCATAGATCCAATAGCTGACCAATAAGATTTTCGGCACCCAGGTATATGAAGAATACGCCAATTGCAAATCCTGTTCGTCTTATTAATACAGAGAAAAGAATAGCGGCCATATTATAGGTAAAGGCTTTCAGGAGTAAATAAAAGAGGAACTCAATTTTATTGAAAGAAAAATCTGAGCCTGATGCAAACCCAAAGATCAAAGCAGTTATAACTGCAATAAGCAAGGTCACCAATGCGAACACCGCGGCAAGCGTAATTTTAACATCAATGAATTGCCTTCTGCTCCAGCCATCGATAATATTTTGCCTGTTGGTTTTGTAAGTAAATTCATTGGTTACTAAAATGATCATTAGCATGGCCGGCAGAATAAGCAGGCAGCCGGTTACCCAGCTGGTAGTATGCCATACATAATCAAAATTATAAGGGCTGTAGGAACCAACCATTATTCCTGCCTGTGTATCTTTTACAGAGCCTACAATTCTGAGGGTGATGTAATTGCTGAGAAAAATTCCAACAATAAAAAAAATGCCTAAAATCTTGAATGCATTGTAGTGCTTTATTTTGAGCCATTCTACTTTTAACAGTTGTTGCATGTATGCTATTGTTGGTTTAGGAATTAGTGAGTTCAAAGAATTTGCTTTCCAGGCTTTTTCGTTTAACCTGTATATGGTTGAGCACAACGCCATTGTTAAAGCAATGCTGGTTGATGGATTCCAGGTTGGCAGTGCCCGGTGGAAAATATAAGATCAGTTTTCCTTCTTCTTCCTTTGTACGGCTGAGGCCGGGTAAAGCATTTATTAGTTCTTTCAATTTAGCTGAGTTGGCAGCGCCCAATTCTACCATATCATCATTCACAAATATTTCATCCACATTACCCGACGCAACCAGGTCGCCTTGTTTTAAAATGGCCACATGTGTACAAACTTTTTCTACTTCATCAAGCAGGTGGCTCGCCATGATGATCGTTTTGCCTTGCTGGGCAAGTTGTTTTATTAACGAACGGATCTCGGCAATACCAACAGGATCGAGGCCATTGGTAGGTTCATCAAATACCAATACATCGGGGCCGCCCAGCAAAGCAGCGCCAATGGCCAGTCTTTGTTTCATTCCCAAAGAATAAGAACTAAAAGGCGAATCTTTTCTTTTATAGAGATCAACGGTGTGCAACACTTGCTCAATATCTTCTTCTCCATGCCCTTTGATAGCAGCCGTTATCTTTAAATTTTGCACGGCAGACAGGTAGTGATAAAAATTAGGTGTTTCCAATAAAGTACCTATCATCTTCCTGTGCTCATCCCTGGGTTCTTCATCAAATAATTTATACCCGCCGCCTGAAGGTTTTAAAATACTCATTACAATACCTAGCATAGTGGTTTTACCACTTCCATTAGGACCCAATATACCAAATACTGAACCTTTGGGTACCGAAAAACTGATACCTTTCAATGCTTTTATATGACCATAATTTTTGGAAAGATTTTCAACAGAGAGAATTGCCATCTTGATATTTATTATTGGTACAAGATAGCAGATTTTATTTTTTATTGTTAAAAAAATTACAGGCGGTTCATTGCAGATGCTTATGGTGCCATATGGAACTAAAATCTCCTACAACGGCGGTGTTATTTTTATTGAAAGATAATTTATGAAAATAGAGATCGTCTATGTCTTTTTGCAACACTTTGCGGTGGGCTGGATTCATGGTGCCACCAATAGCCCCGGCAGCAGCAGCAGGATCGTATTGAAAGCCGGGATCTACCAGCGTACCCCTTGGATACATAATGCCTGGTAATCCTTTTCCTCTCAAATCAAGATCGTGCGGGTGTTCCAACCCGATGGTATGCCCAAATTCATGCGCAGCAGTAGTAGAATTATTGGAAAGATTGGCCAGTTTAAAATAGCCGGTATTGCAACCCAGTCCATCTACAAAGGAAATATCTATAGAACTGTATTCTTCCACCCGGAAATAATTAAACAAGGGGTTGTCATTTTCAAATATGTCTTCCGGTTGAAGGTTGGGCGAATACGCTGAAGTGATATTAAATACAACAGTGTAGGCAATCCCTTTAATTGTTACAGTAGCCTTAGGTTGTGTCCAGTAATTTTCAATTTCAAGCGCTACCTGCGTGGCTAAAACAGCGGAAGCAGCATCTCCATATAAAATGATATGTGCTCTTATCAGCAACAATAAATTTTGTTTATTTAATTCTGCCACACCCATGGTAAGGAAGCTTTATATATATGTTCGGTTTAAAAATTAAGAAGAGATCTATTCAAAGATAGTGAGCATTTGATAATACAAAAAGAGCGGTTGGTTACAGATTATTTGTTTTATTTGCTTCTAAACCAAAATCAACAATGCAAGAAACCAATCTCCTCGACAATGTATTTTACCCGTACCATTTCACTTTTAAGGTGGGAACCATTCACAATGATTTTACGGCCAAAGATGCCACTGGTGCTACCAAGGCTTTTGTGAAACAAAAAATATTTAAGCTGAAGGAACACGTAGAAGTTTTTTCTGACGATACCCGGAGCGAGTTACTTTATAACATTCGCGCAAACCGGTGGCTTGATTTCAATACTACCTACTCGTTTACCAAACCCGATGGGCAAACCATTGGCCGCCTTGCACGTAAGGGCTGGCGCTCACTGTGGAAGGCTTCGTATGAATTATATGATGAAAGAGACCAGCAGGACCTGGTTATTCACGAAAAAAATGCCTGGACAAAAGTGATGGATGGTTTATTGAGCGAGGTACCTGTACTGGGTTTGTTTACCGGTTATTTATTTAATCCTGCCTATACCGTAAAAAGACCTGGTGGCACATTGGTGGCAACATTCACCAAGAAACCGTCTTTTTTCGGTAGGAAATTTGAACTCACACAGGATGCTCCCTTTGAAACCGGCGAAGAGCAGCGCATTCATTTGGGATTGATGATGATGGCATTGCTGGAAAGAAGAAGAGGATGACGAAATAAGAAATAAGGAATAAAAAACAAAAAAGTTGAGAGTAGACTACTTGAAGGTAATCCACTACTGCTAACTTGCTGCTTTCATTCGTGTGTCAAAATTCGGGAAAAAAATAAGGAATAAGGAAGTGTCGTAATGCCCGCTTTCTTATTCCTTATTAAATATTTCTTATGCCTTATTTACTATTTCTTATTCCTTATTTTAATTTCTTAAAGGCTTCCCCGTTTTCAAAATAGATTGTATCCTTTCCAGTGTTTTCTTTTCTGCACACAAGCTCAGGAAGGCTTCTCTTTCCAGGTCGAGTAAATATTGTTCGCTTACAAGACTTTGTTCACTAAGGTCACCACCGCACATAACGTAAGCCAGTTTTTTAGCAACGGTTACATCGTGATCAGTTGCATATTTTCCTCTCCACATACCATTGATACCGGCATGCATGGCTCCCAATGCAGCACGACCCAGCACTTTAATATCATTGCGCTGAACCGGCATTACATACCCATCATCATATAAGCTGATGACGGCCTGTTTACCTTCGGCAATACGGCGGCCTATATTCACACTTACCACATCGGTTCCCCTGCGGTAAATGCCGAGGTCAAATGCTTCATGTGCAGCGGTGGCTACTTTTGCTGTTGCAATGGTTAAGAAACGGTTTTGTAAGGTGATGGTTTCCGGTTCGCCGGCATGCATTTCATCTGCGGCACGCAATATAAATTCTTTGGTTCCGCCGCCGCCGGGAATAACTCCGATGCCAACTTCCACCAAACCGGTATAAGTTTCTGCAGCAGGAATCACCTTATCAGCATGCAGGCTTAATTCGCAGGCGCCACCCAATGCCAATCCATGAGGTGCCACCACTACTGGTATAGAAGAATATCTTGCACGCATCATCGTGTTTTGGAACATGCGTATGGCCATATCAATTTCATCATAGTCCTGTTCAATGGCCAGCATAAATATCATGGCCACATTGGCACCTGCACTAAAATTGGAACCTTCGTTGGCAATCACCAGGCCCTTGTATTTATCTTCTGCCAGCGATATTGATTTTTGAATTCCTTCCAATACTTCGCCACCAATGCTGCCCATTTTTGTATACCATTCGAGGCCTAAAACGTCATCTCCCAAATGATAAGTGCGGCAGGCGCTGTTTTTCCAAACGGTTTCGTTGGCAAAGTTCTTCATTACAATAAATGCCTCACCACCCGGCATTGTTTTATAAGCTTTGGTACTAACGTCATAGTATAAACGCTTCCTGTTTTCAACTTTGTAAAAAGTTTTTGCGCCAGAAGCGATCATGTCACCGATCCAGGGCGATACTGCAAAACCTGCAGCTTTCATTGCGTCGGTTGTTTTAGCAACACCCAATGCATCCCAGCTTTCAAAAGCGCCTATCTCCCAGCCAAAGCCTGCCATCATAGCATCATCCACCCGGTAAACTTCATCACTTATTTCGGGAATGCGGTGAGAAATATAAGAGAATAACGCATAATGAAACTGGCGGTAAAACTCGCCAGCTTTATCTGTGCCTGCTGCTAACGCTTTTATCCTTGTTGGAAGGTCTTCAATAGGCTTTGCTGTTTCCAGTGTAGCAAATTTTGGTTTTGCCCGTGGTTCATAATCCATCGATTGCAGGTTCAATACCTGTATATCCGATTTGCCATCTGCGCCTTTTATTTTTTTAAAAAACCCCTGGCCGCTTTTATCTCCCAGCCATTTCTTTTCTTCCATACCATTGAGCCATCCCTGGATGTTGAAGTAGGCACGGGCTTCATCTTCGGGGCAATTGTCGGCCACACCCTTAGCTACTTTTATAAGTGTATCAAGGCCCACTACATCTGCGGTGCGAAAGGTAGCAGATTTTGGCCTGCCGATCACGGGACCTGTTAATGCTTCAATTTCGTCTATGCTTAACTGTAAGTCGCCCATTATTTTCATAATGGCCATCATGCTGAATACCCCCACCCGGTTGGCTATAAACGCAGGTGTATCTTTTGCCAGTACGGTGGTTTTACCAAGGTAGAGGTCGCCATAATTCATTAAAAAATCCACTACTTCCGGATCCGTATACGGTGTTGGGATAATTTCCAATAAGCGCAGGTATCGTGGCGGGTTAAAAAAGTGAGTACCGCAAAAATGTTTTTTAAAATCTTCGCTTCGTCCTTCAGCCATCATATGTATAGGAATGCCGGAGGTGTTGGAAGTAATCAATGTACCAGGCTTCCGGTATTTTTCTACTTCTGTAAAAACAGCTTGCTTAATATCCAGCCTTTCCACTACCACTTCAATGATCCAGTCGACAGTAGCAATATCTTTCATATTATCTGTAAAATTTCCGGTCGTTATCTTCTTCACCACATTTGAATGATATACCGGGGAAGGGTTCGATTTAATGGCAGCTGCCAGGGCATCGTTTACAATTTTATTCTTATCAGCAGGCTTTGCATCAGCGGCAATATCTTTTGGGGGAATATCAAGTAATAATACCTGCAAACCTACTCCTGCAAAATGGCAGGCAATACGGCTGCCCATTACACCGCTGCCTAAAACGGCAACTTTTTTTATCGTTCTTTTTGACATCTCGAAAATTAGTTAGTTAAACAACTATTTTTAAAAACCGAAGTTAGGATTTTTAAGATTATCAAAAATCAAAACCGTGCAAAAAGAAGTTTTCTGTAAATGGCGATAATATTTATTGGCAAGAGGAAGGCATTATTCTCGTAATTCCAACATTATTGGCGGGGGCAGCTACGAAGCCAGGAACCAGTACCACCCGTGAAGCCGATAAGGTTGCATTGGCGGAGCCATTAATAATATAATTTCCTCCATTGTTAAAATTACCGGCTATAACAGACGTTTTGGCAATCTCCGTAAACGTACCTGAACTGGTTTGATCATTTACCAAAACAATATTATCAAATGGAACCAGGTAAGAATTTAGTGTAGTATTGTTATCAATAGTAGTGCGCATTTTTTCATACTGGCCTGCGGTAAAGGTCGTTCGGTTACAACCATAATTAGCCCAGTAGCTAACAAAATTATTCATTTGTGGAGCATAGGCTGCAGCATTTGCATCCTGGCAACCAGGAGTTGTGTATGGAAATGTGCATCCGGAAATACCGGTACCACATCTTGTATAAGGATCAGCGGGCGTATCTGCAACTAAGTCGCCACAGGTTTCTCCGTTGCTGCCATCCACTAATTCACGGCAACCTGCATCTGAGCCATCCAAATCTGCCGTTCCCTTAAATGTGTGATGTAAACCTAACGCATGCCCCATTTCATGAATAAAAGTTCGACGGATGCCGAATCCGGCACTTCTTACAATCATGTGAGAAGATGGAACATCCGGAGACCATCCATAAACACCGCTGTTTGAACTTGATCCATTAATAGTCGTCACAATAAAAACAGTGAAGGAACCAGTTACCAATTCGGGGGTAAAGTTAGTATAAGCCGGATAGGTAGGGGTTGTTACAGGATTATTATAGGTAGTGCTATTTCTTATTTCTATGCCTGAAATAACAAAACAGATTTCGCCGGTATTAAAAATTGTATTGGAAAATGCGAGTTCATTTTTTACTTCAGCTTCTGTCATGGCCAGACTGGTACCATCATCATCCGCATAAATAACAAGGTGCATTTTTATCATTTTTACGCCTGCTCTCCTTTGCAAATTACCGTGGGGTATTTTCGAAAGAAAATCGGCAGCGGTATCTATGGTTGCACACTCTTCAATATTGTATTGAGCACTGGCATGGCTGCTTACAAGAAAAAGAAAAAATGCTATGCTTATTAAAGATTTCATTTTTACATTTTTATTTTACAAATACCGTGGCTTATTTGCTACGTTTCAATTGATCTAATTCTTTTCGCTGTTCTGCCAGTTCTTTATTGAGTGTTAAGATGTACAACGTTAGCTCTTCTACTTTTTCAACCAACCTACTCTGCACTTCGCCCAAATGCTGGCCATTTTTTTCTATTTCCGCTGCAGAGGGTATTCCCGGCAAATGTTTATTTGCTTTTATAAATTGCTCCACTTCTTCTAATGGCTTAAGCAAATAATTGTCAGAAAAAACATAATCCGGCCATGCAGTTTTTAATTGCACTCTCACTTCCTCTGCTATTACCCTTCCGCCAACATTCAACATATAGCCGGTGGCTGTTTGCATAGTACCGATCCTTACGGTTCCGTTCTTTACATTGAAATGGTGCATCCACCCTGCAGTGTTGGAATAAAAACCCATGTTATCGTCATCTTCCATTCCGAAAAAAGATTCCTGTAACTGGTTAGGTCCATCTATCCATAATCCACTTCCGTAGGCTCCTTCCTTTCTAAGGCGGAGGCGACCGGCTACATCCAGCTTAACAGCGGGACTTGCGATACCTAAACCTACTTTACCGGTTGCATCTACTGTAAGCGCATTTCCTAAACCCCCGTACCGGAATAAATTCGCTTTGCCTGCGTCTGCATACCATATCCATCCGCCATAGGCATTAGCTGTTCTGTCTGAGAAAAGAAACCCGTTACTTCCCGTGCTTTTACTAATGATTGCGCCAAACGCACCAATATTACCGTTCACATTTACACGCTCCGAGTAATCATTGGTGCCAATTCCTATATTGCTGGTGACGTCGTCAACAGCAAAAGCTGTTCCGCCGCCTGAAACATTGGTAAGTTTAAAATCTTCATCTGCTAAGGTTCCCAAATCCCACCTGTTTACATTGGTAGTTTTAAACCTGATGATGGATGCACCTGATAAGCCGGAGCGGTTTAAGCGCAGCACTGCATTGTCTCCCGCGGTTGCATTTAATTCTATATCAGCTGTCTGGGCTGCGCCCGCTTTGATTTCCAGCATTGAACCAGGTGTGGTTGTTCCAATTCCAATCCTGCTCCCATCATTGTGAAGGTTTGCCGTGGAAATGTAGGCTGTACCATTGTGGCGCAATGTGTTGCCGTTTAATCCTGTCGGTAAAGCCCCGCCTGACGGCTTCACCACCCAGGTTGCAAGTCCGTTTGCATCAGACTCCAGAATTTTACCGATTCCCGGATTGCCACCGGTTATTTTTACCTGGCCGTTCACTTCCAGTTTTGCCAGGGGATTTATAACACCTATCCCGACATTTCCTAAGTCTGTGATCGACAACCTTTCAAGCAGCGCTTCAGGTAATGCACCGCCAAAAGTAAAAAAGCCCATCCGGTGCGTATAGCTCGTACCAATAGTAGATATACTTCCGGAGTAACTTGGACCTGTTTTAAAAAATAAACCGGTTCTAACATCAGTACCTGCAGCGGTGGAATTTTGAACAATAATTACAGAACTATCAACCGCTTTAACCTGGAGTTTGGCGGCAGTGGGAGCAGTTTCTCCAATGCCTACATTCTGTGAAAAGGAAACAGCAGCCATTAATTGAAGGGCTACGGGTAAGAATACTTTTTTCATAATAGTTAATTTCTTCACTCAAATGTATCCGGAAGAAACTAACTATACAATCGCATAAATAAGGTATCTCTTAAATTAAAAAACTTCAATAGTAGCCCATTGAAGTTTTTTAATTTGCGTTACGCTCCCCTATTCTATAAAATATTCATTCCCGGTTGAACTGATATACCCTAGTTTACCTGCGGACGTTTTAACCGACAAATATTTTGTGCCATTCACCTGTTTTATATCGCTGTATTTTGGTTTAATGCTGGTATTATCCATAAAATAATAACCCCGCATATTGTTATCTCCTGTTACAATAAAACCGCCGTTGTCGTAAACGATATCAGCATAACCATCGGGTATCACCAGGTTATTATTCACATCTTTTACATAAGTTTTGCCGTTACGTTTTACAATAATATAATCTTTACCATCAGATGCTTTTACGCCAAATACATGGGTATTTTCCGGCTGTATGCGCATTTGTCCCTGTGTGCTGATGATGCCATACATCCCATTTTGTTTGGCTGTTAAATAAGGTGTGCCCATATTTTTAACCAGTTTGATCTCTTCGTATTGAAACGGAACGATGGTATCGAACTTTGTATTGAAAACTCCATACATGTTGTTCTTTTGGGCTATATAATAGGTTTCATCACTACCTTCCACTTTATAATCATCTACAATTTTATCAAATAATCCGTTGTTGTTTAGTATACTGTATGTTTTTTGTTGCATCACGGTTTGCGCGGGCACGTTATTTTCTGTTACAGAACTTTCAGGTATAGCAGGACATTTAACTGTAACAACACCTTTTGTATTAATGCAATTTTCGTAACCATCTGCTTTTAATGAAACGCCGGCGAATAATACAGAGTCTCCACCTTCTTTTCCTACATTGGGTACGTATCCTTTTCTAAAAGATTTTGCCACGGTATATTTAGCAGGTATGATCAGTTTGCCGGCCTTATTGATATATCCCCATTTAGGTCCAATTTTTACAGCGGCATACCCTTCGGAGAACCATTGTACCTCGTTGTATTTAGGAGCCAGCAATATGTTTTTATCCGCATCAGAAAATCCCCATTTATCGCCCTGCCTGTAAGGGATCATGGACATATCTACCTGCTGTGCACTCAAACCTGCCGTTATCAATAAAAAGCAGGCAAGCGTAATTAGTCTGTTCATCATATTATTGGTTTATTAGTACAGGCGTAGTGATGCAAATGCTTTACCAAACTTTTAAAAAGCGGGTGCACGTAAAATTATAAGAAGCTGTAAATACCTAATCTTCAATGTTGTGCAATATAATATGCACCTGTTCATCTTTTTCGAGGCGGCGGTTGAATACAGTGTTTATGATACTAACTTTTGAGTCATCTGTCCAGGTTAGAACCGGAAAAGCGGGGAAAAACCTCTTCAAAAAAGGCATTTGAAAATAATAACCTGATAATGCCGAGACCGGGTATTTTTTTAACAGCGCAGTTATTTCATCAACTCTTTGAATCAATTCATCTTCTTTTTCCTGGTAAGGATTAAAAAAGGGAACATAGTAACTCGTAAAAAAACCACTATCGCAAAACAGCTGAAGCAATGACGGATCTGATGATTCAACGAGTAGTTTTTTTTCCAGATGAAAATTGTTTTTTAGTAAAGTGAGATGGGCAAGTGCAGGCTGTTGGTTTTCTTTGGCAAGATTTTTAAAATCCAGCCAAATGGGGATATGCTGTTTTTTTTCTGCCAGTGCAGAAAATATCTCTGCGGCTTGTACATGACTGATATGAGCACTGTCATGATAAACAAAAAAAGTATTTTCTGTAGTATCAAAATAAACATCCATTTCAATGCCATTGGTACTACTATCTAATGCTTTTGCCTGCGTTATTGTATTCACTGCTTTTATCCAGTGTTTTCCTTCCACATCCAGCACCTGATCACATTTTGGAAAACCCTGCTGCGGCAAACGTTTGCTGGTAAATTTTTCCGGAATTATTACCCGGCTCATTCCTTTATGCAAAATAATGTCTGTAGCCAATATTGCCAGCAGAATGAAAACCGACAACGTATATTTGTTTGTAAGAAAACCCTTCTTCATTAAAGGATAAATTTTGAACCGGTTTAAAAAAGCCATTACCAGTGAACAAACAGCTTTGATATTTTTATTAAAGCTACTGATTTTACTGTGCGTGGTAAAATCAATCTTCTTTATTTATAATTATCAAAATAACCACGGCTGGGAAATACAAAAGGCTTCCAATGTTTTTTCGATCCTGCTTTGGTCACTTTATTATGACGCGGTATGCATATCATTGGTAAGTATTCCCTTTTTTACTGTTGCGCTGTTCCGGGTAAAACCAACATTGCTTTTTATAGCAGCAGCATTATCTGTTTTTTTAATAGTGTTTTCACTTATACTTAACATAGCTGATGTATTTTATTTTCCTTTTCACAGGCAAAGGGCAAATGCCGACCTGTTCTATGTATTAAAGAATCCTTTTAATTACAGCGGCTCTGCGGTATGGCTGATTGTTACGGTGATGCTGGTATTTGCTTTTGTTGCCTGCAGGTATTTTTGGACGCAATACAAAAAAATAGTGGCAGCAAAGCTACGCGGAACCAGTTTCTTTATAAGTTTTTTACTGCCCGTTATAATTTTGGGAAGCCTTTTGATTGGTCATTCTAAAAAAATGATCCCTACCAGGCCCTTAACCGATTTAAACGCAGTGCAGGTGCCACTGGCGCAAAATTCTTTTCATACTTTGCTATACTCCGTGTACAGGAGCAAAGAATCTTCTATACCCCTTAATGTATATTTTACAAAAGGTGAACAAAACGCTTTCTTTTCCATCAATAAAAAAAACAGCCATGTTGCTGGTACTCCAAGGAATATTATACTGTTTATTATGGAGAGCGTACCCGGAGAATTTTTGGACCCGGGAAATATTATTAAACCTGCATTCCCTTTTTTAGATTCTTTATTAGAACATGCTACTTATTACAATAATGCATTTAGCTATTCGTATAGCTCCAATAAAGGTATTACAGCGCTGTTAACGGGCATACCCACCATTACAGATATTCCTTTATATCATTCAGGATTTGCATCTATTCATAAAACAGCTGTGGGGAAAATGCTGGAGCAAAAAAATTACAGTTCTTCTTTTTTTATTGGAGATAACTATGATGATTTTGGTTTTGCCAAATGCTGCAACTGGGCGGGTATTCAACAATATTATTGTATGCAAAATATTGCCGGCTACAAAAAAATGGAAAAACACTCCATGGGTTTGCAGGATGAATATGTGCTTAATTTCATGCAACAACAATTGCAGCAACAAAAGTCTCCTTTTTTTTCAACCTTCTACAATATATCTACTCACTATCCCAATGACCTTACGAACTTATACAAGAAGAAACTGGCCAACATTGATGCTCCTGCCCCGGTGAAATCGATGATGTATTATGATGACTGCCTGAAGCAGTTTTTTAAAGAGGCCTCTACCCGCAGCTGGTTTAAAAATACGGTGTTTATTTTCTCCAGCGATCATTGGGCCAACCCCGGTAACGGCACTAATCACAATGATATTGTAAACAGTTTCAGGATACCTGTCTTCATTTTTGACCCTGCCGTAAATAAAAAGCAGGTGATCAGTAATACAGTGAGCCAGCTGGACATTATGAATACCGTACTGGCTTACGCAGGGATAAAAGCGCCCATAACCGGTTATGGGAATTCTTTACTGGATACTGTTGCAGAAAACAGGACCGTGTTCACTAAAATCAACAACTCTGTTTACCAAGCCATCAACAACGAATATGTTTTGGGATTTGATGCAGATGAAGAAAAGCGACTCTATTGTTACAATTACATTACAGATATTAAAAGAGCAAAAAATATTTTGCCCGGAAAATTTGCAGCAGCAGATTCGCTGGAACTGCACATGAAAGCATTTTTACAAACAGCTGCTTCACATTACCGGGATAGGAATAATTTTTATAAATAATCAGGAACAAGAATTTTAGGCACGAATTACACGAATTTATTCATGCTTGAAGGTTCAGAGTTTATACCATCATCAATACTTCCTTATTCTTTATTTCTTATTCCTTATTAGCTCACCCCACTCCCATTATGCACCGCTTCATCCGGATTCACAAATTGCAACTTCCCATCCGCATCTTCTGCCATCAATATCATACCATTGCTTTCAATGCCACGCATTTTTCGTGGAGCAAGATTGGTGACTACTGTTACCTGTTTGCCAACAATAGTGGAGGGTTCAAAATGTAGTGCAATACCGCTCACGATGGTTCTTGTTTCAAAACCAAGGTCAACCTGTAATTTCAGCAACTTATCTGCCTTCTCCACTTTTTCGGCAGCTACAATGGTGCCTACCTTAAGATCAATCTTTGCGAAATCATCAAATTGTATTTCAGGCTTAGCTTTTTCAACTTCTGCAGGGGAGGCAGCTGATACCTGCGTCTTTTCTTCCATCTTTTTTTCTTTAGAAGCTTGTTTTAAAGCTTCGCTTTTTTGTTTTAATTTTTCTACCTGCTCTGCCACTTCTGTATCATCAATTTTTCTAAAGAGTAATTCGGGCGGGCGAAGGCTGTAGCCAACACTTAACAGGTTTGTTTTGCCTGCATTTTCCCAATCCAGCATTTTATCTACCACTTTCATCATGTGGCACATTTTTTTGGCTGCGAAAGGAAGAAATGGATTGATAAATATCGCCAGGTTTGCTGTCACCTGCAAACAAATATGTATACAATTATCAATCAGCTGCTGGGCTTCCCTTGTCGGTTGCCCATTATCGGTCGTCCGTTTTGCAACGATCCAGGGTTCTTTTTTCTGCATGTATTTATTAGCAGCGTCACTTAGCATGATCACTTCAAATAAGGCATCCCTGAATTTATATCCCTCGATACTATCTTCCACCGCTTTTTTTGCAGCTGCTACTGCGGCGAGCATTTGCTCATCATCAGCATCTCTGATGGCTTCATGAAATGCAGGTACTTTTCCACCACATAATTTATGCATCAACACAAAACTGCGGTTCACAAAATTGCCAAACTTGCCAACAATATCACTGTTCACGGCTTCCTGGAAACCCTTCCAGGTAAATTCACTGTCTTTTGTTTCGGGGGCAATATTGGTAAGGTAGTAACGCAATGCATCTACCAGCTGGTTGCCACCATTTTCCTTTTTTACAAAGTCTTTGATGTAATCATCCATCTCAATACTCCATCCCCTGCTGGTGCTCATTTTATCGCCTTCCAGGTTCATGAATTCATTGCTGGGCACATTGTCCGGCAGAATATCTCCATACAATTTTAACATCACCGGGAAAATGATGCAATGAAAAACAATATTATCCTTGCCAATAAAATGAACCAGTTTGGTTTCTTTATCCTGCCAGTATAGTTTCCAGTCTTTATCATTATCTATCGCCCATTGCTTGGTGGCGCTAATGTAACCAATGGGGGCGTCAAACCAAACGTAGAGCACTTTTCCCCTCCCACCCGCCACATCCCCGGGAAGGGAAACACCCCAATCCAAATCCCTTGTCACAGCTCTTGGCTGCAAACCTGCTTCTATCCAGCCTTTGCATTGCCCTACTACATTTGCTTTCCAATCGTCTTTATGATCTTCCAAAATCCATTGGCGTAAAAAATCTTCGTGTTTATTTAATGGAAGATACCAGTGGGTAGTGGATCGTTTAACAGGTGCATTGCCACTAAGTGTACTTCTTGGATTGATAAGTTGTTCGGGACTTAGGGAAGTACCGCATTTTTCGCACTGGTCGCCATAAGCATTGTCGTTACCGCAAACAGGGCAGGTACCGACGATATAACGATCGGCCAAAAAAGTGTTGGCTTCTTCATCATAATATTGTTCGGTTTCCTTTTGCTCCAGGTCGCCATTATTATTAAGTACCGTAAAAAATTCCTGCGCTGTTTCATGATGGATGGGTTCCGAAGTGCGGTGATATATATCGAAAGAAATACCCAGGTCAGCCATATTGCTTTTAAGCATGGCGTGGTATTTATCTACAATTTCCCGGGGCGTGGTATTTTCCTTCATGGCCTGTATGGTAATAGCGGCGCCATGTTCATCGCTGCCACATACATACACTACATCCCTTTTTTGCGCACGCAGGTAACGCACATAAATATCTGCCGGCAGGTAAGCGCCTGCCAGGTGGCCAATATGCTTGGGTCCGTTGGCATAAGGTAAGGCCGAAGTAATCAGGTATCTTTTTGGATCGTTCATTTTATTTTTTTACAGGCAGTAGTTCTTGTTCAACATCGTTGTGTCACTCACTTCTACCGCATACCATTGAGTAACAATAATCTGCAAATTTACCGCAATCACTTTCAACAAGCAAAAAAGCCGCATTTATTCTGCCTTAAATAAAAAAACTGCCACATTAACTGCGACAGTTTAACCAGCAACACCCCCATATTGCTTATTTATTTAAAATGCTCAATGAATTTTTAATTTCTTCTGTATTCTTTTCCTGGTAAACCAGTTTTTCCATCTGTTTACCGGCAAAAACTTCTTTTATAGCAAGTACAGTTTTTCCGGAGGCATTAATGCCGATGCTTATAATTTTTGCAGGCTCGCCTGCAGGTATATTGGTGAACCCGATTTTATTTTTACCTGATGTATAGGCATTCATAACTGATTTGAACCGATCGAATACCAGTACAGTAAAATAGTTTTTTTCCTCCTCCTCCACTTTTACATAGAGATCCGATTTTCTCCCGGGGTAATTATAAAACCTGTCGCAGTTTATCCAACCAAGTTTTGAAACTTCAAAATTATATTTATCAAAAATGTTTTTTGAAATAGCATTTTCCTGGGTCACGGTTACTAATTTCCAATTCTTCCAATTTTTCCATCTGTTGAAACTTACGGCACCCGAAGAATAAACTGTATCAATCGGCGTTAATTTATACCTAGCTATCAGGTGCGGGAGAAAGGCTGTAGTATCTCCTACCCCGGAATGGCCTATTGCGTCCCCGGCCCAATCAACATCGTTCCAATCATTTTTCTTAAAGAAAAGATTACGTTTCCATATTTTTTTTATGCGAATCCTGGTATGATCGGGATATTTTTCTCTTATTAATTTTCTCAGGTCGTCTTTACTCAATGTGGATGTTATAGCCCTTTGGTATATTATTTTTTCATTCGTTGTTCCAATATTGTGTTTCTCTTCCCACTCATCATCCCGCAAATCGATCGCCCTGACATACATCTTTATTTCCGGGGTATTGAAACGCACGCCTGCAACTGACCAGTTGATTCTATAATCAGCCGGCCTCATCGTTTCTTTATTTTCTTTTCCGTCGAAGATCAACATGGAATCTTTCTCCGTAAGACCGGGAATAAAAATTTTTAATTTCTTTTCCAACCTAACTTCTACCAAACTATCATTCCGGTAAGCGTTGATGCGCACCATGCCGCCGCTGATCAGCTGGCTACTGTCCGACATGGTACTCAGCCTGTTCAACACCATATCCGAATACTCATAAAACTCTGTTATCTCAAAATCAATAGAATCCTCTCCTGCAAAGGAATGGGCAGGTACCATAAGGACCGTACCTTCGTTACAAACCAGCATTGTATCTTTTTTATCATCAATGGAAAAATGTTGCACCGGCTTGCTTAATTGCTGAAAAAGCTGGCTGAATAATTCCTCCTTACTGGCTGGGCGGAAAATTGAATCATTCGTCTTTGGCATTTCAGAAAGACCGGCCAGCCCCGTTGTATCCACCCTATGAAATAATGGTGTGAGCGCATAACCGGTGGGTTTAAACCGGCTGGCATTATTTACAAGCACCGCTGTATCCTGGTTTACAAGTATGGAATCTTTTATAAGCGCTGTATTTTTTTCGGGTGTAATTGTTACAGTAGTTTCTTTATTTCCACTATCTCCATTTTTATTATTTAAGATAAATAAAACTCCCCCTAAAATAATAGCAACAGCTACGGCTACATACAGGATACGGGTAAGGTTGAATCCAGATTGTGTTCCGGGCATACCCGGCTGCATCAGTACCTGCATGTCTTCCCAATGCTTATCCATCTGGCTAAGGTCCGGCAACTGTTGGTTGTCGAGCTGCTGTAATTTTTTTTCTATATTATTATCCTGCTGCATTAGCCCTGGTTTCCTTTTGTAAAAATTTTTCAAATGTTGTTTTCAACAATCGCTTTGCTTCACTCACATGCCACTTGCTGGTACCATCGCCGATACCCAATATTTCCGCAATCTGCCGGTGCGTATAACCTTCATAAATAAACATGTTGAAAACGGTAGCCGTAGCTGCAGGTAGTTTTGCAATGACCTGTTGTATTTCCTTACCGGAAACATGATTGAATACTTCCGGCAGCAGGGATACTTCATCTATCTCCTTATATTCAACTGATCTTTTAAAAAGATTTTTCTGTTTGCAAAAGTCAATGCTGCTGTTTATAACAATCGTCTTAACCCAACCGGCAAATTTTCCTTCCTCTGCATAGCGGTTAATGTTTTTAAATACTTTCAGCATGGCATTGTTGTAAATGATGCCTGCGCCATCCATGTCGCCGGCATACCTGCAACATATTTTTATCATATCGGGATAAAAAAGTTTATACAATTTTTGCTGGCTTTGCAGGTCATTCTTCCTGCAACCGGCAATAATGGTATCGATAGCTGTATCCAAAAAGCGTTTTTTTACAGTGAGTTCAGTCATCTAAATATAGAGAACTACTATTGAAGACTAAACGGTTGGGTATTTTTTAAGTTTTTTTTACAAAACGACAAAACAGCTTACATTCATCCCATGAAGCGTAAAGACTTTCTCTCCTCCGTTGGTATTGCTGCTATGGCCGCAGGTGCTATATCGTTGAAACTGGGGGAGTCTGAAAAAAAGATCATCATTCCTCCGTTTCTAAACCCGGGTGATACCATTGGCATTACCAGTCCTGCGGGATACATTACAACTGAAGAAATTCAATCATCCGTTAACAAGATCCGGGAATGGGGTTTTAATGTAAGCATTGGCAGCACGATTGGTAAAAGAGATTTTACTTTTGGCGGAACGGACCGGGAACGGGCGGCAGACCTGCAACAAATGCTGGATAACACAAACATTAAAGCCATTCTGTGCGCCCGTGGTGGCTATGGTGCAGTAAGAATTATAGACCAGCTCGATTTTAAAAAATTTAAAAAAGATCCGAAGTGGGTCATCGGCTTTAGTGATATCACGGTGTTGCACGGCCACATCAACCGCAATTGCCATGTGGCTACCATTCATTCAAAAATGTGCAATAGTTTCCCGGATGACTGGACCAAAGCCGAACCCATACAAATTGAAACCATTGAAAGTATCGGGCATTGCCTTAGCGGAAGAAAAATGAATTACAGCGCTTTTTCCAATGTAAAAAATAAACCGGGAACAGCAACCGGCGAACTGGTGGGCGGCAATTTAAGAACAATTGAAAGCCTGGCCGGCAGCAACAGCGATATTTGCACAAAAAATAAAATTTTATTTGTAGAAGATACCGGCGAATACCTTTACAGCATTGACCGAATGTTCTGGAATTTAAAACGCAGTGGCAAACTCCACGAACTAAAAGGATTGATCATTGGCGGTTTTAAAGTAAAAAAAGATGATAGCGGAGATGAGTTTGGAAAAACGGTGGAAGAAATTGTATTGGAAAAAATAAAAGATTATAAATATCCTGTTTGTTTTGATTTTCCTGTTGGTCACCAGCGAAACAACTTTTCATTAAAATGTGGGGTACAGCACGAATTGGTAGTGGAGCAAAATGAAAGCAGGTTGATGGAAGTCTAATTTTAAGCGCCTATCCGGTTTCTTTAAAGCGGGCTCAGTGGATGACCTTATTACCTGAAGGAAAAGTTGTCAAAATTTTTTTTGGCTTCCAAAAAAATTTGACAAAATGTTTTAAATTGATTTGTCAAATTTTTTTCAAGTATTAAAAAAAAATTGACAAATTTTTTAATTATTTGACAATTAAACAATTACATACCATGACATTTACTTTTACTGGTCTGCCATAAGGTGCCGGCCCTAGCGGATCAGAATACTGGTTCCTTTTTCATACACCCTCAGCCCGGTTACCGGGTGAATATAACTCAGCTGCCACACATAGGTTCCGGAGTCTGCACCTACTCCTTTAAAGGTTCCATCCCAGCCATCGGTGGGTACCCTTGTGGCAAATAATAATTGCCCGAAACGATTGTACAACCTTAACTGGAATTCTTTGGCCAGGTCGGCATTGATTGCTTTTAAGCGGTCATTCAAACCATCATTGTTGGGCGTAAATGCTCCGGGTACTTTTATAAGACAATTGTCCAGCACTTTAATGCCTATTTCATCACTTTGTGTACAGCTATGGTTATCTATGGTTAGTTGGTAGGTAGCGCTTGTTGGGCCGGTAATTATTTTTGAAATAACAGCTCCGGTATTCCATAGATAAGTGTAACCTGTTGTAGGGGCCACGCCAATTTCTGTTGTCATGCCAGGGCAGAGCGTAATGTCTGCTCCCAGGCTAAATGCCGGTACTTTATAAATTTGTGTTGACTGGTTAAAACTAAAATCGCCGCAGAACCGGTCTGTTGCTGTAAGTGTTACGATGTAAACTGCTTCTGTGGAATAAGTATAATTTACCGGCGATTGATTGGAATTTATCACGCCGTTACCATTGTTCCATGTATAGTTACCGGTATTTCCCCCGGTAATATCCGTATTCAATGTTACCGTTTCTCCCGTACAATACTGGTTGTTCAATCCGGTGAATCTTACCAGGGGAGTATCTGTTACATTCACCATTTTTATAGAATCATCTACGCAGAAGTGGTCGTTGTTTACGGTTAGTGTAATGGTATAATTGCCCGGGGTGGTATAACTATGCGGGGGTGGCGTTTGCCCGCTGAATGTATTTCCATCACCAAAATTCCATGTATAGGATAAATTATTGCCGGCAGAAGTATTTGTAAAGCTTAGGTCCCTGCTCCTGCAAATAGTGTCGGCACTTATGCTGAAACCCGCTGTAAAAGCATTGTTGAGGGTATAGCTGCGGGAAATGGTATCGGAACAAACGCCGTTGGAAACGATCAGCTGTACGGAAGCAGTAACAGTAGCCACCGGGAATTCATGAGATGCTGAAGGGCCATTTACAACAGTTCCATCACTAAAGGTCCACTGCCAGGAGTTGATGCCATTTCCACCAGGGTGCGAAACGATTAAGGTATCTGTGATACATCCAAAATGAACAGAGTCTTCAAAAGCTGCAGATGGTTTGCCGAGTACATCAAAAGCAATGGTCTCTGCCACACTCTGTGCTGCAAAACAGGTATCGGTAACACTGTTGCCATCTGCCCCGGCAATATTGTGTACTACAAAAGTTCCGAAGGTATTGATGGGTTGGGCCAGGTTTAATACGATCCAGTTGGTGTAACCGCTGGTGCAGGTTGCATCGGTATTTATAGAAGTAATGTTTACAGCTGCTGGCCCGGTAATAGAAAATTCTGAACCATTGGGATTGATGCTGCTGCATAAAACAGGGTTGCTGTAAAACAGCCTTATAAAATTGGGGCTACACCGGTCGTATTGTACGGAGTCGTATATGGGCGCAGGTGCTTGCGTAGTGGCAAACGCCCTTGTGGATGGAGAAGGCATGAAGGCAAAACAACTGTCGGAAATGGTATTGCCATCAGCCCCGGTATTAATGTTTACATTAAAATTTCCCGCAGGCAAATTACCTGAAAGCGTAAGTACCACCTGGCTGGTAGTTCCGCCGGGGTTGCAGCCTGTTGTATAACTACTAACGGTGAGCCCTCCCGGTGTAACAGAAAATTCGGTACCTGCTGCAGATATACTGGCACAGGAAACCGGCTTATCAAAATTAACTACTACCCTGAATGGTTTGCATTCATCGAAGCCGACGGACTGTATAAGAGGTGGCGTGGTAACCTGTGCAATGGCAAAAGGAAACTGGTAACCGGCTGCCAGTGGCAGGTTGCAGGTATCTATAAATGTATTGCCATCCGGGGTGCCGTTGTTTATTACCAGCTGGTAATTGCCATGTGGCAAAGGATTTTGTAAGGTGATGAGTAGGGTATCTGTATAGGTAACGGCAGCTCCGCAAACTGTTTGAATAGAAGCTATCGCAGGGTTACCGGGTGTAATGGAAAATTCACTGCCGGTTCCGGTTTGTGTAATGCTGTTGCACAATACAGGTTTATTCAATGCTACTTTTAAAATAGTTGGCGCACAGCCTGTATAGCTAATATTATTGATTGCAATGGGCGGCTGGGCGGCAATGGTAAATGGAAAAGCGGAACCTGCTACCAGTTCGGTGAGGCAAACATCTACCAGTGTATTGGCATCTGTACCATCGTTTACTACCAGGTTGTAATTGCCGGGTGGGAGCGAATTTTGCATATTAATTGTGAGTCCTGTAATAGCGTTCTGGCCGGTACTGCATAAAGAACTTATACTGGTGAAAGGATAAGTATTGGTTCCATCGGTTATAGTAAATTCGCTGCCATTGGCAGTAAGGCTATCGCATAATATATCTTCTGACAATTGAACTCTTATTTGAGAAGTGTTGCATCCTATCGGGCCAACATTGGTAACAGTTGGTAATTGGTTATCTGTGAGCACAGCAGTACCTCCTGTAAAGTTAAGCGTATATCCCTGGGTAGTAAAAGTTGAATACCTAGATACCATCAATAAATAATCACTACCAGCAGTGATCGTTGGCATTTGATTTAGTACAGGCGTTCCACCTGCACAATTAACATTACCAGTACCGGCGGGTGTGCAGCCTGTTGGTAATTCAGTTGCACTAAGATTTGTACTAATGCTTAAATTGTTAGCAAAAACATCTGTTGCGGGGCGATTTGTAATGTCCACTACTGTCCAGTCTATATCAGTTGGAACAAGAGGGGTTATTAAAAAGCCGAGAGTACCGGTTTGATAGCAACGAAACCTATACCAATACACATTTGCCGCTATCGGTGCGTCGAAACAGGCTGTAAAGGGAAGGGGCGGGCCCGAACACGTGCTTACATCAGTTTGATTAAAAGTTAATGTGCCGCACACTACAACGGCCGTTTCAGGTCTTCTGCCCGGTCCAGAGCACGCTTGTGCGAAAGCATTCACATTTAAAATGAGCAATATAAAAATAAGAGTAAAAAGGCGCATAGGTAGTTATTTGGTGTAAGGGATCTAAAAATAATTAATAATATAGAGAATTACATAAATGTGAAAAAAAGAACGCCGTTATCGCCTGGAATTGCTGTTTTCAAAAAATAATGCACAAAAAAGCCCGGCATTTTAATGCCGGGCGGTATTTAGTAATGATATTATTATTGCATTTTAAAAGCCGCTTCTTTTACAGCCGTACTATTGCCACCAATAAATATTTTGAAATCTCCCGGCTCTAAAATAAATTTCACTTCATTATTATAAAATTTCAGGTCATCCGGTTTAACAGTAAAGGATACCGTTTTGCTTTCGCCCGCCCTGAGTGCAATTTTTTGAAAGCCTTTTAATTCTTTAACAGGTCTCACCACGCTTCCTACAAGGTCTCTTATGTATAACTGCACTACTTCTTCGCCGGCTACCGCACCTGTGTTTTTTACCGTAATAGTTGCAACGAGATTTTCTGTGGCGCTGATCGTTTTTTTATTGAGTACAATTTCACCATATTCAAAACTGGTATAACTCAATCCAAAACCAAAAGGATATTTGGGCGTATTCAACAGGTCGGTGTAGGCAGAGACATAGTTCCTGTCTGTTTCATTTTTTGCCGGGCGGCCGGTATTAAAATAATTATAGTAAATAGGAATTTGTCCTTCTGTTCTTGGAAAGCTCATGGGCAATTTGCCGGATGGATTGTAATCACCAAACAGCACATCGGCAATGGCATTGCCTGCTTCTGTTCCCAGCCACCAGGTGTACAGAATGCCTTTGGCATTATCGGCGGTATAATTAAAAACGAGGGGCCGGCCGGCTGCTATCAGCACCACTACAGGTTTACCGGTTGCTACCAAAGCTTTTATCAAATCTTCCTGTACGCCGGGAAATTGAATATTGCTGCGGCTTTTGGCTTCGCCGCTCATATCTCTTTTTTCGCCTGCAGTAAAAACAATAATGTCTGATTGATTGGCTGCAGCAATCGCTTCTTCAAATCCGGCTTTGGAGCTGTCGGTAATGCCGCATCCTGCTGCATACAATAATTTGTTGCTTCCTTTTTTGCCGGCCGCATCCCAGATAGTAGTGATCCGTGTGCTGTCATCCTCCCAGTCGAAACTCCAGAAACCATTGTGATCAGATATAGCCTTTACAAACGGGCCAACAAATGCAATTGTTTTTCCCAGCTTCGGCAAAGGCAAAATGTTTTGTTCATTTTTTAATAACACAATACTCTTCCTGGAAATTTCTCTTGCAAATTTTATATGCTCCGGGTTACTGTATTGCTGCTTTTCTCTTTCTACATTGCTGAAGCGGTAAGGGTCATCAAACAAACCCATTTCAAATTTTTTGCGAAGAATTCTTTTTACAGCATCATCAACAACCGCTATATCTACCTTTTTATCCTTTACCAGTTTTTCCAGGTTGTTGGTGTAGCTGCGGCTTTCCATATCCATGTCGCTACCTGCTTTTACTGCCAGCATTGCTGCTTCATAATTATCTTTCGCATAACCATGGTCTATCATTTCGCCTATACTCCCCCAATCGCTTACCACGAAACCCTTAAAGCCCCACTGCCCTTTCAACAGGTCTCTTTGTAAATATTTATTGGCCGTAGCAGGAATGCCATTGAGGTCGTTGAATGAATTCATAAAGGTGGCCGCTCCCGCAAGCGATGCAGCTTTGTAAGGTGGCAGAAAAAACTGGTTGAGGTGCATTAAACTCATATCAACGCTGTTGTAATCTCTTCCTCCAACAGCAGCACCGTAGGCAGCAAAGTGTTTTACGCAGGCCATCATGGCATCGGTATTACCCAATCCTTTTCCCTGGAAACCTTTTACCCTGGCGGCGGCTACCAATGCACCCAGGTAAGGATCTTCGCCGGCTCCTTCCATCACCCTGCCCCAGCGTGGGTCGCGGCCTATATCTACCATGGGCGCAAATGTCCAGTGGAGGCCTTGTGCAGATGCCTCAATGGCAGCTATTCTTGCTGATTGTTCCATAGCGGCAATATCCCAGCTGGCGGCTTCGGCCAGTGGCACAGGGAAAATAGTACGAAAGCCGTGGATCACATCCTGGCCAAATAATAAAGGAATTTTTAAGCGGGATTGCATGGCAATTTCCTGCAAACTCCGGGTACGTTCTGCACCATACACATTGAGGTAGGAGCCAATCATTCCTTTGCGAACCTTGTCTTGTTTATCTCCATCTTTTGTGATAGGACCGGTAGCAACAAAATCATTACTCAGCTGGTTCATCTGGCCGATCTTTTCTGCCAGTGTCATCAGTCTTAAAACAGAATCTACTTTTTGGTCAATGGTTTTTTTTTGTGCAGCTACCCACATTACCAAACATAGTAGTGGCAACAGGCAAGCAATCTTTTTATACATAGTGCAATTAATTTTTATAAAAATATCATTGATTAAGTTAGAAAACCAGCAAATGCCTACTTCATTTCTACTACAACGTTTTTTAAACCGGCGCAATGGCTTTAATCTGCACCTTCAATTCTTCATCGTTGGAAATATAATAATTTTTTATCGCATATCTACCTTTTGCTATTTGTAGAAAACCTATATTCATTCCCTACATATATTTGTTCCTTTTAACTTTATAATGTGAAGCGATTTCTTTTTTTTATACTATTCATGAACGCTTTTTTGGCAGGTGCTCAAAAGCAGGGACAACATTTAATTGATTCCCTGCTCCCCCTCTTACCTGCCATGAAGCAGGATACCGCAAAAGTAAAAATCCTTAATAACCTGTCTTACGAGTTTAACCGTATTGATGTAGATGAGGGCATCAGGTATGGCACAGAAGCATTGGAATTAGCTACAAAACTGCATTGGAAAAAAGGTATGGCAACAGCTCACCGGCTGATAGGTATAAATTATATGGATGTGGCATCACATGACACTGCAATGGAAAATTTAGAAAAATCCCTAGCCATATTTTCCGAAATAAATGATAAAGCCGGGATTGCTAAAGTGTATGGAAATATGGGCGCATCCTATTCCGTGCAGGACGACAGATCAAAGGCATTGGAATTTCATCTCAAAGCATTGGGCTTAAACGAGGATTTAAAAGATGAGCGCACCATTGCTGCCAACCTGAGTAATATTGGCGTTATTTATTTTGCCATAGGAAAAATAAAGGATGCGATTGATATGCTGGAAAGAGCAGTAGTACTTAATAAAAAATTTAATAATAAAACATATTTAGGTATCAACTACCATGAGCTGGGCAGGTTTTACGAATCTTTGAAAGAATACGACAAATCATTTGATTTCAGCAAAAAAGCGTTTGACATTAGTAAAGAGATTGGCGATAAAAACGGCATGGCGCTGGGAATGGATGGCATGGGATACATCCTGGAATTCAGGAAAGATTATACGGGAGCGATGAAACTGTACAAGGATGCATTACAGATCCGCCTGGAAGTGAAAGACCAACTCGGCATCACGGGCAGCCTGGGTACCATTGCACTCTGCTACCTTAACATGGCCAAAGAAACTACTGGTGCTAATAGAAATTCTCTACTGGATAGCACAGAATTGTATTGCCGCAAAGGAATTGATCTTGCCAAAGAAAATGAAAACCTGGAATGGCAGAACATCAATTATAACACCATTGCCGAAGTGCAGGAAATGCAAGGTAAATATGACCTTTCGCTGCAGTCGTATAAACTATCTGTTGAGTTCAAAGATTCCTTATTCAATGCCGATAAGAGAGAAAGCATAAAAAACCTGGAAGATAAAAGAGCAATTGAATTGCGGGACAAACAATTAAAAATTAATGACCTGGAAATTGACAACCGGAAAAAACAACAATGGTTATTTATTGCAGGCCTGGGTTTTTTAATGCTGGTGGGGGCATTATTATTATGGCAAAATAACAACCGGAAAAAGACCAACAATAAGTTACAAGCACTCAATGGCGAGCTGGTGAAAGCCAATCAAACAAAAGCCCGCTTTTTTGGCATATTAAATCATGACCTGAGGAGCCCGGTTGCTAACCTGATCCAGTTCCTCGACATTCAAAAAAATGCGCCGGAACTGCTGGACGAAGCCACGAAAAATAAAATGCAGCTGCAAACCATGACCGGCGCGGAAAACCTGTTGCAGTCTATGGAAGACCTGTTGCTATGGAGCAAAGGGCAGATGCAGCACTTTAAACCGGTGATTAAAGCTGTACCTGTATCTACCTTGTTTGAAAATACCGGCAGGCATTTTTACAGTACGCAACACATACAATTTCAATTTGAAGATGCCCAACAGCTTGTATTAAATACAGATGAAAACTATTTGCTTACTATCATGAGAAACCTCACGGGTAATGCGGTGAAAGCACTTCAGCAGCAGGTGGACGCTGTTATAACCTGGAAAGCTGAAAACAGGGAGGGAAAAATTATTTTATCCGTGGAAGATAATGGACCCGGCATTGGATCAAAACAATTGAAAGGATTGTACGATGATAAAGAAGTGATCGGAATTCAAAGTGGTCTTGGTCTTCATTTAATAAGAGACCTGGCAAAAGCTATTGATTGCAAAATTGAAGTAAAAAGTGAAGAAAGGAAGGGTACTGTCTTTACATTGTTATTTTAAAAATCAGTAAGCTATTCTGCAACCAGCTTTATTAAAAATCCGCCACCTTTTGCCATTTGCAATTTCATGATGTCGTTTAAATTAACGCCGAAATTTCTGATCTCGTAATCACCGGCGTAACTATTTGCATTAGTGCCATCCACACATAGTTTACCGCTGTATTTTTTTCCAGGTAAAAAATTAAGTGGAAGCCCAATTGTTCTTTCTTCGTTATTGTTAAGCCCGGCAATAAACCAGTCCTTGCCCTTTCGTCTTGCGGTAACTATAAATTTTCCAATGCTGCCCTGCAATACTTTTGTTTCATCCCAACCAGCAGGAATGCTGCCAAGCAATTCCATAAACGCAGGTTCCCTTAAACCCTGGCTGATATTACCACTAAAAATTTGTAAAGGGCTATCATACACAACGAACATGGCCAGCTGATGAGAGCGGGTACCAATGCTCATCGGATTTTTTGATATAGCTTTAAATTGATCCGGCTGTGCATTGAGTAAAAGCCCGGGTTCATAATCAAGCGGACCTGCCAGCATTCTTGTATACGCTATCGCAACATTGTGTTCAGGCGTTGCATCACTGCTCCAGATATTAAATTCTGCGCCGAGTACGCCTTCATGTGTAAGCGCATTTGGCCAGGTTCTGTTAAATCCCTTTGGCGGAAAAGCTCCATGAAACATCACTGCAATTTTATTGGCTGCACAGGCTTTGGCAATCCGATGATAAAAATTAACCGTTTTCTGGTCATCTCTGTCCATAAAATCTGTCATGATAGCATGCACATTCCATTTGCTGAATTGTTTAAGTGCACTATCCAGCTGTTTTTCCAGGGTGGAGCACAGCGTCCATAACATTAGTTTTATTTGTTTTGATCTTGCATATTGAACGAGTTCTTCTATATCAAGATCCGGGTTGATCTTAAAAAGGTCTTTTACATCGCTCCAGCCTGCATCAAGCATAATTTGGTCAAAGCCAAAACGCTTTGCAAAATCAATATAATATTTATAAGTGTTAGTATTAATGCCTGCTTTAAATGGCACATCAAATAAATTAATACCTGTTATCCATTCGTCTGTTCCTTTGGCAGGTTTTACCCAGCTAAAATCGCCTGCTGGTGCATCACCCAAAATATAAATGAGGTCATTCTCCACCAGATCTACATCATTTTTCCCAAACAGTATTACCCGCCAGGGAAACATTCTTTTGCCTTTTGTTCTGGCAATAAAATTTTCCCTTGCTGTAACAACGGATTGTGGGAACTCCCCTTCATTCATTTTTTCTTTAGCGGGATAGCCTGCAAAAATTCCTTTCAGGCCTTTGACAGATGGAGAAAGAAACATTCCCGGATATTCATTGAGGTTGGCATCGCTAATGGCCAACAGGTATTTACTGTTGGGCAAAGCAATAGTTACCGGCGCATAAGTAAACAAGCTATCCGGCAGTTTAGACAATTTTTCTTTTTTGTACCTGCCCTCAAAACTTGTATGAAATTTATCTACATCTGCACGTTTATCAATATGGGCAAACCAAAGTTCAGCCTCCGGATCTATATCAAATGAAGCATCTTCCTGCAACACCCTGATTGAGTCTATGAACGATGTTTCAATTCGGTAAGCCATCCCATTGTTGTATAACCTAAATTGAATAGCAAATGATTCTTTGAACTGAATTTCCAGTTGCCGGTATTTGTTGATATATACTTTTCTCCTATAAGCTGCCGGCGGTTGAAATGAGTCAGTAAAAATATTTACTGAGCTTCGCTTTACTGCGTTTCCGGATAACTGCTTCCCGTTATCGAGTTGGATATTGACAGATTGTGAAGCCATCAATTCAGTATTACCTGCATACAGTGTGTAAGAAATTTTTTCTTTGTTGGCAATCTCCAGCCGTAGAGAAGAATCGGGCGACCATAACACAAACTTTTTCTGCGCAATAATAACTTGTGCAGAAAATATCAACAATAAAAAGCTAAGCAAATATTTCATCAACAATTAATTATATAAAAAATTGGAAGTTTTTATACTTCCATTTTTTCATTTTTATTTTACCCAGTTCACCATGGTGCTTTTCACATCGGCGGAGTTACCGCCGATCATAATATTGAAATCACCTGCTTCCCAGTCGTATTTAAGATCATAATTATAAAATTTAAGGTCGTTTGGCGTTATGGCAAAACTTACCTTTTTAGATTCGCCCGCTTTGATCAGTAATTTTTGAAAACCTTTCAGTTCTTTCACCGGCCTGGTTGAAGTGCCTATCATATCTCTTATATACAATTGCACCACTTCTTTACCATCTACTTTACTGTTGTTTGTTACCGTAACCGTAGCCGTTAATGTTTGATTGCCTTTTAAATTTTTACTGCTTACCGTAACATCGCTGTAAGTAAAATTGCTGTAGCTTAAGCCATAACCAAAAGGATACAGTGGTTCATTGCTCACATCTAAATAATTACTGCGAAATTTTTCAAACCACTTTGTTAAGGGGCGACCTGTATTTTTATGATTGTAAAACAAAGGAACTTGTCCAACATTTTGAGGAAAAGTGGTACTCAGCTTTCCTGATGGATTTACATCGCCAAATAATACATCGGCAATGGCATTGCCGGCTTCACTTCCACCAAACCACACATTTAAAATGGCGGGCACATTTTCTTTTTCCCATACCAATGTCATTGGCCTGCCTGCAAATAATACCAACACTACCGGTTTGCCTGTTTTTAATAAGGCTTCCAATAATTTTTTCTGTGTTTCCGGGATATCAATATTGCTGCGGCTACTGCTTTCGCCGCTCATTTCGGATGCTTCACCCAATGTTGCAACAATTACATCACTTTGATTGGCTATTGCCAAAGCTTCGGTTAATAACTCTTCTTCTGAGCGGTTATCGGCTGCCAGTTCACGGCCAAACATGGTTCCCCTTTTTTCGAAATTACTATCCGAAGAAAGTTTAGAACCTTTTGCATATAAAATCTGTGCACTGCTTCCTACTGCTTTTTCTAAACCTTCTTTTACCGCAACTGCAGTTTTAAGATCAGTAGCCACACTCCAGGTGCCGGGCATATTTTCTTTGGTATTTGCCAGCGGGCCTATAAGGGCGATCTTACCCGTTTTTTTTAATGGCAATAAATTATTTTGATTTTTAAGTAATACAAAACTCTCCGTAGCAGTTAACCTGGCAGCTTTTATATGCGTTGCTGTGTATACATCATTTTTGCTTCTTTCCATATTGCAATATTTATACGGATCGGCAAATAATCCCAATTTGTATTTTGCTTCCAATATAAGTCGGCAGGCATCATCAATTTGTTTTTGGGTAACTTTTCCTTCCTGCAATGATTTTTTTAAAGTAGTTAAAAAGCCTTCTCCCACCATATCCATATTGATCCCGGCTTTTAAAGCCAGTGCAGCAACCTGTTGCAAGTTCCCCATACCATGGTCCATCATTTCATTGATGCCTGTATAATCTGTTACCACGAAACCTTTAAAGCCCCATTGGGTTCTCAGTACATCTGTCATTAAAAATTTACTGCCGGTAGCGGGTATTCCATCCACTTCATTGAAGGATGCCATTACACTTCCTACGCCTGCATCTACCGCCGCTTTGTAGGGTGGTAAATATTCGTTGAACATACGAACCCGGCTCATATCGGTAGTATTGTAATCTCTTCCGGCTTCCGCAGCACCATACAATGCATAATGTTTTACACAAGACATGATATTGGTATTGCTTGAAAAATCGCCTTGGTAACCTTTTACCATTGCTTTGGCAATTTGCGAACCGAGGTAGGCATCTTCCCCGCTTCCCTCAGAAATGCGACCCCATCGTGGATCACGGGAAATGTCTACCATAGGGCTGAATGTCCAGTTGATACCACTGGCACTTGCTTCTATCGCAGCTACCCTGGCACTTTGTTCTACCAGGTTCATATCCCATACACAACTCATGCCTAAGGGAATAGGAAAAGTGGTTTGATACCCATGGATCACATCCATACCAAAGATGAGCGGAATTTTTAATCGGCTTTCTTCTACGGCTACCCTTTGAACTTCTTTTATTTTTTCTACTCCTTTAATATTGAACAACCCGCCTACTTCACCCTCTCTTATCTTTTTTCCTATATCTGAACTCTTGGCCTGGCCGGTTACAATATCACCTGAGCCGGGAAGATTTAACTGGCCAATTTTTTCATCCGTTGTCATTTTCTTCATCAATGCGTCAACGAAGATCTTCATTTTTACGGGGTCTGGTTTTTGAGAAAAACCAGGCGCTGCTGTTAATACGATGAGCACTGTAAGCAACCAATGATTCCTTTTCATGTTTTTTGTTTTATGCTGTTGGTCAAAAAATTTATTTGTTCACGAACATTTGATTTTCAAGGAAGCATCGTTGTGTCACTCCCTTCAGCGGCATACCATTTGGGAGCTTATCTTCCCCGCTTATAAATGGATACTTCCTGCTTCTTTTGATAATTAAACACGACGGACGGGTCTGACCTTCGGTCCCGACCCTATTTTTTCAAATAAGGCCCGATGATCTTTTGCCAGATATCATACCCTTTTTTATTCATGTGCAGGTTATCCTGTACAAAAATATCTTTGATAGGTGTGCCATCGCTGTTCAACATAGCAGGGTAGACATCTATAAAATCCGTTTTCTTTTTCTTTTTCAAAAATTTCCTGATCATTACATTGGCCACATTGTACTTCGCCATCAGGTGTGTTCTTGAAGGGCTTGGCTTCATGGATACATAAGCAACAGGTACTTTTTTATACTTTTTCCTGATGATACTGAACAACTCATAAAAGCGTGCAGCTACCTGTGCAGGCATGAGGCTGGTGTCGCTGGCAAAATCATTTTCCCCGCAGTATATTACAATCTGCTTTGGTTGATATGGCAGAATGATATCGTTTGCATAACGGATCACATCTGTTAAGGTGGAGCCACCAAAACCCCTGTTAATGATAGGATATACCGGGAAATATTGCTGCACATCAGTCCATTTTGTAAAAGAAGAACTCCCCACAAACAATATTTGGTTTGCTTTTGGAAAGGAGGCACTGTCTTGCTTTTTAAATGCCTGGATTTCTTCCCGGAATGCAGGTTTAACGTCCTGTGCGCAGGCCTGCATTGAAAAGAGAGGCAGCGTAAGCAGCAGGAATATTTTTTTTAGATTCATCATTTATATATCAGGTTAGCATCTTTTTAATCCCCGGAATTGAATATTAGTCAACTTTTATAACTTTTGTTCTTTCGCTTGTACCATTTTCATTTATAGCTTCAATACAATAATAATAAGGCTTTTGAGAATCCATTGCCTTCATCCAATACTCGTTATTACCATGCACCATTATGCTTGTATATAATTTATCGGCACTGGTACCGTAATAAATATTGTATGCAAAGGCATCGTCTGCCGGCTTCCACTTAATAAAAGCGCTGCGTTTGTCTTTTTCAGTTCGCAATACAATGAAACCTTCTACCACTTTGGGCGCAACAGCATTGCCGTTTCCAAATATCCTTAATCCGCTGATAGCAAACTTACCTGCCGGCATTTGAATATTTTCGAGTTTGATAAAACGGGCCTGTACCGGTTTTGCTAACTCAACATAATCATGCGGGACATCTTTTTTATTGTCGCTTTTATCTACCAATACATTCCATTTTTTTCCATCAACAGAATAATACATTTTATACTGGTGATACAGGCCAGATGTTTTTCCAAGAAAAATACTATCCATTGCTTTTGGAAAACTGATGTCCTGGTCTGCATAATTTATTTGTATGGCATTAACAGTTGAAACATTTCCGAGATCTGTTTGTATCCATTCTCCTTTATTAGCGGAAGTTGCACTCCAGTAAGTTTTTGCCAGTTCATCCACAGCATTGTTTGGATGATAGCCGCCCAGTGTAGAAGACACCTGTACCGGCTTATTATAATTCAACAGCATCCAGCCTGTAAAATAGGGAGACTTACCATTGGCGCCGTAATTGCTCCCATCAATACTTTTGGAAGGAATGTAGTGCGGGTAATCTCCGAACGTAGTGTTACAAAACATCACATCATTTTTGTCAAATCCTGTGGGCCATACACCCAATCTTCTTTCAAAAGTATTTTTTACGGAGATCACGGTCGTTGATATGTGCCAGAATTGCCCAAACTTATCCTGGAAAGTAGCACCGTGGCCTGCTCCTCTCACAAAACCACCTACTTTAATACTTAGTGGATCGCTCTGTGCTTCAAAGTTCCCAAGTGGACTATTGCCCACCAGCAAGCCGTCTGCATAGCCACTAAATTCAGTACCCGGTGCTCCATATTGTAAATAATATTTTTCTTTATATTTTGTCATATGGCTTCCTTCAATAAAAGGATCCAGGAAAGTATTATCCATATGCTCTCCAAAGCGCTGCCAGCCAAATCGCCAGGGTTCTAATATATACATTTCTTTTCTTGTACCATAAGGCTGCATCGATTTCCGGTTTAACTCTATCCCATACATAGGAAATTTATTACTGCTGCCATTATAGAGATACAATCTGCCATCATCGTCCGTAAAAAAAGAGGGATCCCAGCCACCAATATCAAATGAATCAACCAGGGGTTTCCAATCATTGGCTTTGGGATTTGTGCTCATCCAGACAGAAAAATTAGAGGTATAGGTAGATCCAAATACCAACATCGTATCGCCAATGATGCCTACCGCAGGTGCGCATAATTCATCAAAAGCATTATTCCAGGGGCGAAGAAATTTTTTGGAAACAAAATTCCAGTTTAGCATATCGCTGCTCCACCAGTAACCCCATTGGTTGGTACTAAATAAATAATAATCGCCTTTATAAGTAACGATCACCGGATCTGCTGTCGCCCTGTGCCTGCCCCATTCGGAAAAATTTGGAATGGGGGAATAACCGTAATCTATATTGATGGGGTTGCAATAAGTAGATGCCACACCCCCGCCGCCCAGGGAGGAAGTTTGGCCTTTTGATAAAGCACCCAGCATTATACAACAGATAGATAAAATACTATTTTTCATTTGTTAATTTTAATAGTGGCCATTATTGGAAAATGATCTGAAGGATATTTCATATCGTAAGAATCGGTTATTGTAGCAAATTTTGTAACCGATAGTTTATTATTTTGTGACACAAAAATATAATCGATACATCCATCCGGTTTTTTATTGAATTTAAATCCATTCCAGGTATCTGCTGCGCCGTATACCTGCTGACTGATGTTTCGGCTACTGTGCATATTGGCTAGCATATATTGCGCCGGCGCATCAACAGGCTTTGAATTAAAATCCCCTGATAAGATCACGGGATAACTTTTAGTATTAACTTCCTTTATTTTTTTAATGATCAGCTTTGCTGATTCTGCCCTTGCCAATTCGCTTATATGATCAAAATGGGTGTTAAATATCCAAACAAATTGTTTTGTTTTATTGGATTGAAATAATCCATAAGTACAAACCCTCCTGCAGGCAGCATTCCAGCCAAAAGAAACGGAATCCGGTGTGGGCGATAGCCAGAAAGTAGACTGGCTGATAAGTTTGTATTTATCTTTCTTATAAAAAATGCAGGAGTATTCGCCTTCCTGTTTGCCATCATCGCGGCCAACGCCAATAGAAGTATAGCCGTTTAATGTATTGAGTAAATAGGTTAGCTGATGATGTTGTACTTCCTGCCCCCCTACAAAGTCTGGTTCATAATAATTGATAAGCCCTGCTACTTTATCTTTCCGGGCATCCCAGCGATTTTCCCCGTCTGAAGCCACATCCAGCCTTATATTGAAACTCATAATATTTACGGTTGTCTGCGCCTCGCAAAACAAGATTGTAAATAAGCAAATTAAAAATGAAGCAATATTTTTCATGCTATTTTTTCTTATTATTGAATAACCAATGCAACAGATCCGGTTCTGCAAAAGCAGCATCCCAACTATTGTGATTGGCATCGGGATACAAAGTATATTTTACCAGAGCATTTCCTTTTTTTAAAGCCGCTACCATTATGTCTGAATAAACAGGCAGCACCACATCATCTTTGGCGCCGTGAAATACCCACCAGTTTGTTTTAGATAGTGGGCCGGCAGTTGCAGCATCGCCGCCGCCGCAAATTGGAATAGCAGCAGCGTACAAGCCCTGTTTACGGTTTACTATTTCAAAAGTTCCCATGCCGCCCATAGACAAACCCATTACATATACCTGGCCTTTTTTTACCGGGAAATCTTTTAAAATTTTATCGGTGAGTTCCAGCAGCAATTTCATAGCAACAGTGGGTGGGGCTGTAGCAGAAAATTCAAATGATCTTTTTTTTGTTACGGTATCCATTTTAAAGGCAACGTTGCTCCAAAAGGATTTTTCCGAACACTGCGGAAAAATAACAATGGCAGGATAATTTTTTCTAAGACTATCTGTTAAAAATAATTTAGCTCCATGCTGTAATTGTTTTTCATTGTCGTTTCCTCTTTCACCTGAACCATGCAAAAAGAATATGACCGGGTATTTTTTTGCAGGCTGATAATTTTCAGGCAATAATACCCTGTAGGGCAATGTATCTGTTCCCAAAATGAGCCATTCTTTTTTATAAAGAGAAAGGTCCTGCGTATATGCTATCAGCGCCATACACGAAACAAAAAAAGTTAAAATTATTTTTTTCATATTTTAAGGGGTGTTTAAGTCCTGTATCTTTTTTAATCCTTCTTTTATTTCCGGATTGCTCATAAACAATTTCCATATTAGTTCCGTTCTATAATTTTCTATCATCACTACCATGGGGGCCTGGTTCAATCCCATGTATAAAGCCGAACACCAGTTTTGTGATAAATTGAATGCATCTTTAAAGCCATACTCACCCCATAAAAAATGGCCATAATTATTGTAATAATTTTTAAGGGCTCTCATGGAAGCACCGGGTGTGTAAGGAAACGAACTGATGGCTCCGGTGGGTGCGATCTTCCCCCTATCCTGCTGCGGCACAGGTTCATCTGCCGAATAATTGAATGGGCCGTCGCTTGCTGTTAATCCCCAGGCGCTATCACTGTAGCCTTTATACCCTCCGGGATTTTTTATACAATACCGGAGATTTATATTGGCAATGTTTTGATTATTAGTAAAATAGTTTGTGTACTTATCATTCACCTGCTTTGGATCATAACCCAGGTAGGAGTAATGCGTGAAGAACAGCGGGCCTCCGTTAGATACACCTATATCTAACTTTATTCCAAAATATTTGTTGCCGTTGGTATACATCGATCCGTTAGAGGTTTGGCCCCATCCCTTACGATACTCCTGCGCAAAAACATCCTGGCTGGCCCAGCCGGAATAGTACATAGTTGCCGGTACTGCATGTGTGGGTGATGCAATGGCCAGGAGATAGGTTACCATGGTTTCATTCCAGCCAACCAGTTTATGGTCTATCACCCATTCCTGGTCAGGAGACCAATGCCACAATAAATATTTATTATCCGGGTATCGCCTGTACCAATCCCACTCAACGTCATGCCAGATGCGGGTGATAGCTTCCCTGATCTTTTTTTCGTTTTCATCTTCTTTATTAAAATAGGCTTTGGCGGCCAATAATCCCTGTATTAAAAAAGATGTTTCTACCAGGTCGCCGCCATTGTCTCGTTTTCCAAAAAAAGTTTCCACTTTTGCTGAAGGACCATCAATAAAGTGGGAAAAGGCGCCATGAAATTTTTCAGTTCTTTCTAAAAAGGAAGTGATCTTTAAAAACCGATCTATTGATTCTTGTCTTGTAATAAATTTTCTTTCCGTTCCTACCAGCAAAGCCATTATCCCAAAGCCCGAAGCGCCGCTGGCTACCATATTTCTTCTGCCGGGAATATTTTCTTTAGCAAGTCCACTTACTTTTTCTGCACCATCCCAATAATATCTAAAGGAAGCTTCCTGTATCATATCAAGAAAAGCGTCATCATCCAATTGTTGCGTAGCAGCAGAAACAGGCTCACTTTTTTTTGATTCATTGAACATCTTATCCACGTATGCAATCCTGTAAGTATATTCTCTGCCGGTACCTTCCGTATAATCTGAATAACGATTGCTCCATGCATCCTGGATGCGTACCGCAGAAAGCCTGATTTTATCAAAGTAGCGGTAAATTTTCACATACCGGATATTGCTGTCAGTAATAACGGGCCATTCAATATCAATATGTTTACTGTACCCCTTTAATTTTGATATAACAGGTTTTGGAAAAGCCGCCTCATTAAGGTCGCCTAAAAATTCAATATCGTCAATATACAAAGACTGCTTGCCTATACTTCCGGGATTCTGAGAAAAGCTGATGCCTATTATATCGGCAGCATTTACATTGAATTTTTCAATTGGTATAATTACCTGCTTCCATTTGCTCCATTTCGTTCTGGTTATTTTAACGGGGTTTGAATAGCTGCTGTCTTTTTTTATCAAACGGCATACGGGGAAATTATGTCCTGACAATTCAACTGAATTATTCATGATCCACAGCGAGAGATATTTGGCTGTGATAAAAAAATCCTGCCCACGGATTTCAGGTTTAAAGATATCAGCCGTCCAGTTTCCGGACGGATCGCTGTTATATTCTAATTGCAATGAATTGCCAGCTGTATGAGCATAAGCACTGTTAACAGGCAGCCTGCCCCTAATACTGTATATTTTGGAAGGCGTATTTACCTGTACGG
Source organism: Ferruginibacter sp. (assembly GCA_014379905.1). Lineage (GTDB taxonomy): Bacteria > Bacteroidota > Bacteroidia > Chitinophagales > Chitinophagaceae > Ferruginibacter. The sequence goes on from JACMKX010000020.1 coordinate 83,077, forward strand.
CAGAAAAAAAATGATCGCCTGCCATAGAACTGTTGGTAAAAAAAGTAAATGGATACAGTGGTTCCTGTGCAATAGCCATATTGCTTACTATGATTCCCATCAATAAAAATATCGACCTGAGTTTCATAATGGTTGATCTATTTTAAATGCGGACTTTGAAAGCCCAGTTTTTTTAATCCTGCCTTAATTTCGGGTGCACTCATAAATAAATTCCAGATCAACCCGCTGCGGTAATTTTCCATCATTACTACTGCAGGGCCCTGGTCGATGGCAAGGTATCGTTTAGGAAACCAATTGTTGCTTTCGCTGAAGGCATCATAGAAACCATACTCTCCCCAAACCTTTTCTTTTAAATTATTATACCAATATTTCATGGCGTTGTTAGATTCTGTTGGTGTATAGGGAAAAGATGACAATGCCGCTGTGGGTGATATTACTCCCAGGTCTTCCTGCAGGCTGGGTGCGTGGGCCGAATAACCATTTACTGAGTAGCTTGCAGTAAGTCCCCAGTTTTGGGATGAATATCCTTTAAAGTGTTTTGGATTATCTACACACCATTGATAATTGATGTTTGACTGAGCCGTCACTTCTTTTCCATAATCAGCATATTTATCTTTTAGTCCATTTGGATCGAGGCCCAGGTAAGAATAATGTGCCCAAAAAAGCGGCCCGCCGTAAGGTGGATTGCCCTGGTAAAATAATTGCAGGGTATCTTTTTTGTAGGAGGTTTGTTGAACAATCTTTCCATTTTGGGCCCAACCTTCATGATATACTTCTGCGGGTACGCCATGTGTTGGGGAGGACGCTGCCAATATATACATGATCATACATTCATTGTAGCCTCTTACCTTAAAATTCATTTTCCATCCTTTACCCGGGCTCCAATGCCAGTATAAAACATTTTCACCGTTTCTATACCAGTCAAATTCAACTTCCTTCCATAATTTATCTGCCCGGGCGGCCAATGCCTTTTCCTCCCCATTACCATTTTGATAATACTGCCTTACAGCAATCAATCCCTGTAACATAAAACTGGTTTCCACTAAATCTCCGCCGTCATCGTTCGTGCTAAAAGGTTTTACTTTACCTGTTTCTCCATTCCACCAATGTGGCCAGGCCCCATGAAACCGATCTGCTCTTTCTAAAAAGGAAACTATTTTCTCCAGCTGTTTTCTGCCTTCTTCTTTTATAACAAAGCCTCTTTCAATCCCTACCAGTAAAGCCATTACACCAAACCCGGCACCGCCGCTGGTTACAACATGTTTATCATTTTCCGGGTAAATATTATCAGAATGAAACCGCTCCCTTGCCAAACCACTTACCGGTTCTGCTCCATTACAAAAATATTGAAATGTTTGTTTTTGAACCAGGTTGAATAAGGCTGTATCGTTACCAGCAATCCTGCTATTAGCATTGGCATTTTGCCATGTATGCATTTTTTTTGTGCAGGAACTCTCCCCGATACCCACAGCAATAAGGATGGCAATCCAAACGAAATTATTTTTCAAAAAATATTATTTAGGAATTAATAGTTGATGCTTTGAAGTTAAAAAAGAAATATGATAAATTACAAGGAAAGAAATTAGCAGATCAGTATTCTTTCTTCGATACCGTATAAAATGATTTACACTCTTTTTGACCTTTATTTATATTACTAAGAGAACAAAGAGAAATGTTTTTTATTATTTACAAATATGGTGCGCTAAATCCAAGTGATAACATTCCTGTTTTCACTTCCGGGCAACTGGTAAACAAACTCCATAATAACCCGGTGCGATGATTTTCTATCATCAGCAATATCGGCCCCTGGTCTATTGCTAAAAATGAGCTGGCAAACCAGGTATTGTGTAAAGAAAAAGCATCTACAAAACCATACTCTTTAAATAATTTGTCTCCCAAAACATAATAATAAAATTTTAATGCTGCCATTGATTCATTGGGTGTAAAAGGCATGGAAGATAATGCAGCAGTAGGTGCTATTACACTTACATCATTGGTGGGCGAACTGGCAGTGTATCCATTTTGAATATCACTGGCGGTGAGCCCCCAAACTGAATCGCTGTATCCATAATAATTCATCGGATTGGCTTTGCAATAATTGTAATTAATAAGGGTATGGTTTTTTGTCTGCGTTGTATAATTGGCAGCAGCATCTGTAAGGCTATTAGGATTAATACCTAAAAATGAATAATGCGAAAAAAATAAAGGACCACCTTGTGGAGGGCCTAACGGCAGGGTTAATCCATAATAGGTATTGCCGTTTATAAACTGGCTTCCACCTTTCCATCCGGCGGTATAAACAGATGGCGGAATTCCATGGGTAGTGGATGATGCAGCCATAACATAAGTTATTAAACACTCGTTCCAGCCGCGAATCTGCATGTTCATTGCCCAACCATTGTTTATGCTGTAATGCCAATACAATGCCTGTTGATTGCCCTGGCGAAACCAATCCCATTCTACATTATTATAAATACTATTGATGTCGCTGCGCAAAGCAGTTTCTGCAGCATCTGCTCCATTGAAGTATTGACGAACAGTTAGTAATCCCATTATAAGGTAAGACGTTTCTACCAGGTCTGCACCATTATCGGTAGCACTAAATGGCACAATAGCACCGGTGGCGCCATTCAGCCAATGAGGAAATGCACCTTTTACTTTTACTGCGGTATTTTTTAAAAATGCTACGATGGTTTGCATTCTTTGCAAACCCTGTGCTCGTGTTATAAAGTTTCTGTTGATACCAACGGGAATCGCCATTATTCCAAAACCGGAACCGCCGGAAGTAACCACATCACCCGATGTATTTCGCTCTCTTGACAAACCACTTGTGGGGTGAGCAAAATCCCAGAAATACTTAAATGTTTGTTCCTGGATTTTTGTTAGCAATGCATCATCTGTAATTGCAGGAAACTTGCGGGAAGAATCCATGCCTGTACTGAATGGGAGATTGACAGTACTGGCAAGTGCCCCGCCGTTAACACTTTTAATAGGTCCGGTGGTCAATGCATATTTTGTAAGGTATTTCAGGGATGACGATGTTACCACAATCGTACTGTCAAAATTTTCGTATGAAACATTGTATGCGACTGTTGAAGCCCCGGTTTCTGTGAGTATGATGGAACCAGGTAAAACCGTTGCCCGGTTTACCTTATTATTGAAACGAAGCCGCAAGGCGGCAGTCGGAGCGACATTGTTATTAATGGTGGATGAAGTAACAACGATGTTATTTATACGCATACCGGTTAGCAGCAGCGGGGTTGCTACCGGCACAGTTCCCCCACCATCATCACCCTTTTTGCAACTAGCATAAAAAGCCAAAAGGATAAATAACGCGGCTATGTTTATTTGTTTTTGCATATCGAAAAATTTAGGCATCAGTCAACAAGGTAATTATAATATTAAAGTAGAGATAGAATGAGGCATAGCTGTTGTTTGTGCTGCTTTACCATTTATCCATAAAGCATACGGTGTGCTGGCACTCCCCTGGTTCATAACCACTACTACCAGTTTACCATCTTCATTTTTAAATGCAGTAGTCAATAGCTGGCTACGTGTTGCTGTGGCAGCAACTCTTTTAGCACCCGGCTGAATAAATTTACTAAAATGGCCGATATAATAATATGCATTGGTGTAAATGAGCTTTCCTGTTTTGGTATCGCCATGTACAGGGGCAAAGCAAAAGTTTTGAACGTGGTTTGGACCGCCGGTTTCATCTAACAGAATATTCCAGTCTGTAAAACCCACCATCCCATTGTTAAAATCATTGATCATAGAACGACCGTATTCTTCTCCTAATACCCATGCATTGTAACGGGTGGCATTAAAACTTTCTGCACAACCTTCGGTAAAGAAAATATTTTTGTCCGGGTAAGCTTCATGTACCCTTTTTAAGTTTTCATACATAGGTGCACCGCCACTCCAGTCTTCGTACCAATGAAATCCTATTCCCCAAATGTATTTGCTTGCCTCAGGGTCGCTAAAATATGTTTGTGCACGCTGGTAGATCAAATCCCGGTTGTGATCCCATACAATGATCTTTTTATCTCCCAAACCTTCTTTTGCCATTGTGGGGCCAAGATTATTTTTTAAGAAGTCGGTTTCTTCCTGTGCAGTGTATATGCAACTCTCCCATTTTTGTTTTGCCATTGGTTCATTTTGTATACTAATGGCCCAAATAGGGATACCTGCTTTTTCATATTCTTTTATAAACTTTGTGTAATACAAGGCCCAGCTTTCATAAAATTCTTTTTTTAATTTACCACCTTGCAACACGTTGTTGTTATCTTTCATAAAAGCAGGCGGACTCCACGGACTGGCAAATAAATTTAACTTACCCCCGGCGGCAGCAGTAGCCTCCTTGATAAATGGCATTTTAAATTTGAGGTCATGAGCAAGATTAAAAGTCTTCAACTCTTTATCACCTTCGGCTACATAGGTGTACATATCACTGCTAAAATCACAGCTATTTATATTCGTGCGGCCAATCGTATAACCAATACCATCTTTCTTATCAAAATGTGCTTTTAAAAATTCCTGCTGTGTTTCTTTAGGAAGTTTATAAAAAGTTTCTGCGGAAGCATCCGTTAATGCTGCACCAATTCCAACATAAGACTGAAAACTTTTAGAAGGATCAACAAATACTGTTACTTCATTTTCGAAAGGCTGGCCTTTTTCTGCAAACTCCAACGTGTCGGTTAATCCAAGCCGGTAATTGCTGCTATCGGCTGTAGTGTAAACCAATACTTTTTTTCCCTCTGTAGAAAAAGCAGATGTTTCCTTAGCTAGCTCCACTCCTTTTTCTTTTTCATTCTTCTCTTGGCAGGAAGCAAGAAAAACTACTACTGCAAAAACAAAACTTAATCTTTTCATGTATGTATATTTTATTAAAGGTTAATTATAATTTACCAAATGTAAGTTCCTACCGCCCCGCCAGCTATGCTGGTAGCTGCCCATTTGCCTTTGTAGCGAATATTAAAATTTAGTGCGTTGGTACTTTCATTGATAACAACCATCACCTTTTTCCCTTCCGGCGTTTTAAAAGCAACATTGGATAGTGAGCCTGTGACAGTGCTGCTGATACGGGTTGAACCCATGGGAACAAATTTAGAGGCATGTGCAACTATATAATATCCAACATTTCTTGTTACCGAAGATCCGCTGATGGTTATTGCACCCTTGCATTCTGTACAACCACCCGGTGTGTGGGGGCCAAAAGACGGGTCATTGGCTAAATTCCATTCCAGGGCCACTTTGCTATAGTTGCGCATTGATCCAATGATCACATTCTTTAAATGCCATTTCAAATCGCCGCCAAACCCGCCGGTGGATTGTGTCCACTGTTCGGTGAAATATAAATTTTTATCGGGGTGTGCATTGTATACTGTCATCAAAGCGCTAATATCTCCTGCATAAAGGTGAAACGCTGAACCGTCAATGAATGCTTTTGCTGCAGCATCATCCAATATACTTTTTGGATAATTTGGATTATCACAATTATGATCCCAGATAATAATTTTGGTATTAAGACTTGCCGCCTGGAATGCCGGACCTAAATTATTTTTAATAAAATTTGCCTGCTGCCCGGCACTCATCACCATACTTGGATTATTACCACCATATTGAGGTTCATTTTGAATAGTTACCGCATCAATATTAATTCCCAGGGCTTTCATAGCCTGGATATATTTTACGAAGTATGTTGCATACACGCCGTAATACTGCGTAAGTAAACTTCCCCCGATGCTACTGTTGTTATCTTTCATCCAAACGGGAGGGCTCCATGGTGACCCCATTATTTTTATATTTGGATTAATCAGCAATATCTCCTTAAGTACAGGAACCAAGTGTGTGAGATCCTGCGACAAGCTAAAATTAGCGAGGGTAGGGTCTGTTTGCCCCGCAGGCATATCATCGTAGCTAAAAACAGAAGGGCTGAGATCGGATGCACCGATACTCACCCTTAAGTAATTTATTCTGATACCCGAAGCACCAAACAACTCGTTGAGCAAACTGTTTTTTTCTGCTGCGCCCATTGTATTAATGAGTTGTGCACTACTACCGGTAAGCGTAAAACCAAAGCCATCCACGGTTTGATAAGCAGTTGCAGAATCCACATCGATATTTGGATATGCATTGGCGGTGGTAGTAAAACCTATCACCGCGGTTTGCTTTTGCAGCAGAACAGACTGATCTCCTTTTGTAAGCCAGTAATCAACTTCATTTACCGTAGGGGTGGGTGGAGGCGGGGGAGGCGGGGGAGGTCCTCCACCACTGTCCCCGCTTTTTTTACATTCACCGCAAAGAAATAAGGTAGCAATTGCAAACAGGCTAACGAGTGTTTTATTCTTCATCATTTATTATTTTAAAATTTTATTGTAAAATATTTTACTACATCAGCATCAGGCGGTCCGCCTCTCACCGAAGACACTCCATTTTGTTCCCCTGAATCAACCAGGTAGTAGATATCGCTGTACACTCCAAACTGGTGAAATATATTGTATCGCTCATATCCCGGTGAACTGTAATAATAAGAATGTTCAAGAGGGATCTTTACTTCTATCAATTCTGCTGCATCGTACCGGCCATTTTCAATATCTAAAAAAGCCTTGGCTTCATTTTTTCCCATCAGGTAATCTACATATAAAGTATTACCTGCAGTAACTAACAGGTAAATAGCCGGGAACAATATGGTAGCGATCTTTTTCAGCAATTATCTTTTCATTTTAAGTCTTTTATTAACAGCGTCGCCTACTTTTTTTCCATACTCAGTACTTATAATACAGGAATTATGATAGTGAATACCTCCATAGAATCTTGCCCAGTTGTTTTCAATGGCCGCATCTTTGAAGGACTTAAAAGACCGGCTTTTAATTCCAAATTCCAATTCTGATGTATCCGTGTAGGCAAAATTATCTCCAAAAACATTGGTGAGCGCCTCCGCGGCTGACGCAGATACAGTGCTGTGCCCACAAGTATATTCGGGAAAGGGAGGTGTTTGTAAATAGGGCCTCCATTCCGGATCTATATATTTATTAATAGCTGTTTCGGGCCTTATATAATTGCTTCTAAACTTTTCATCCCAGCATTGTATAAAAGCGTCGAACATAGCAATAGCAGTTTTTGTATAAGCATAAACTGTGGTTGAAAAATCCGAGTTTGATTTTTCAGCTGCGATCCCAACAATATTCATCCAATGGCCTGTGGGAGAAAATTTTTTAGCCGTTGACATTACATGCCCGTTTACAATAACCTTACTGCCCAGGTCATCCCAAAACATAGCAATATGTTTTTGTTCATCGGTTAAACTATCTCCTGCGTTTTTCAGGCTAATTGTTTCCTGGTAAAATTTACTGTTTTTATCTTTTACATTAAATGGAGGCGGAGGTGGTGGCACAAATTCGTTGGAGCTGTCAAGGGCCAATGTTCGTATCTCTCTCCAATGTGGTTCCAGGGCTTGTGAATAACCTGGCGGAGTGGGGATCCATCTGCCTTCTTCTGTAGTGATGGTAAACTTTTCTGCTGTTCTGGTTTCGGCATAATGATCTTTTTTACTCCAGCGAATAACATGTGCAGCTACAGAGTCTGCCAATTTTTTTGTGGCAGCAATGGTTTCATCAGCCATATCGTTTGCGGCTGCCAGGGAGTCGAGCTTTGCTACATAATCCTTCATACTGCCTGCGGGAAAAGTAACTGCTTCGCCAACTTTACAGAATGCAAGCAGGCTCGCATACTTAAAATTTACATTTTGTGTATCCAATTTTGCCAATGCTGGAAAATGTTTTATTTCTCCCGCCAAAGAATTGAATCTTTTATCGTGCAAGGCAACTACCTCATAGGCGGCAATGTTTGCATACACATAATTTCTACTGGCTATAATGGGCGGGAAATTATTTTGCTTTACTACATTGTTTAATTCTTTTACTGTTTTACAAAAAAGAATAGGATCATTAAACGCATTACTGCCACCTGCGTTTTGTTTTTTATCCCTGCACGCATTCATGAATAATAAAAAAGAAAAAAATACTATTTTAGCCAATATTCTCATAAAAAAATAACTCAATTAGATTGTTCATAAAACTGAAGGCCGCTATTGCATCCTGCTATTACCAGCATTTTTTTGCCTCCTGCAACCTGCAGCCATTTCATATCCCTCACTTCCCCATCCACTGAAGGAATATTTATGCCGGAAGAAAAATTATTTTTTGAAGTATTAAATGAAAAGCTCGTTGCAAGCATGGCATCATAGCGTCCTTCGTAGGGTACCGTGCCATAAAAATTACCGGCGGCAAGCCAGTTAGCCGGTTGACCCAAAGAAAGATTTGTAAATGCAAAAACCGGAGATACCTGCAGTTCAGCGGGAAGATCCAACCTTGTAAAACTACCTTTACCATTATTTAAAAAACACGATGTAGTAAGCGTTTCCGCTTTTGATTCCCTAAAATCTTTAAAGAGGTTGTAAAACATATACTGAACTGTTTTGCCTGCTACTTCGCTGTATTTTAAATATGATTTTTTTAAAACAGGTAGTGAACGCTCCAGTTCATCTTTCGCCAAAAATGTAAATTCTTCTTTATTGATGGTGTAAGCCATAATAGGTTCAACAGAACCATTGCCATCAAAATCTTTTACAAATAATTTAAGCGGACCATTTTTTCCGGCATACAGTTTTGTATTGTGTCCCCAATTACCTGCCAGGAAATCTGTAAAACCATCACTATTAATATCGGTAGCATGCAACGATTGCCAGAGACCAGTAGAAGCAGGCACATCCATGGCAGTGAATTTTCCATTTTTATTAATAAAAATTTTCAGGGGCATCCATTCTCCTGCCACAACAATATCGGGCCAGCCATCCTTGTTGATATCCGTAAAGGCAGACGAGGTTACCATACCAATGGTATCTAATCTAATTACAGCACCAGGTGCTACCCCGAATTTACCAGATCCGTCATTTTGCAGCAAGTAGGATGTTTGCGGAATACCATATTGTTTTGCATTGGCAAGGCCTCCAACAAAAAGATCCATATCTCCATCTTTATCAAAATCTGCTGTACTTACGGTTGATTTATTTGTCAGTAAAGTTGGAAGAGCAGCACTATCCGCTTTTGCAAAATGTCCTTTTCCATCATTGATATATAAATTATCTGCAAGGAAGGGATTGTTATCATTGTATTGGTTGCCGCCGCTAACCACATAAAGGTCTGGCCAACCATCTTTATTAGCATCAAAAAATAAAGCATCTACTTCTTCGTTAGGGATAGCCCTGTTAAATACAGCAGTGTCTATACTTTTAAAAGTTGTATTTATATTTTGTATCATCAGCTGACCCGGGTAGCCACTGGCGCCGCACACATAAAAATCATCGAGACCATCTTTATTTACATCTGCAACGGCCATTTTTGGTCCACGGGTAGATAGCTGGTGGGGAATTAAATATTGTTTATTATAATCCAGAAAGTCGTTCTCAATATGTGACCAGGTTAAACCTACTTTATCAGTTATATTGTTAAGCAGTGGTTTAACAGCAGGGAATTCTTTCATGTAAGAAAATATTCCGCCGGCCTGGCTTTTCTTTACTTCGAGCATACCAATAGCCGGCACATTTTTTAATTTTTGAAATGTCTGATCAGGCCATACAATAATGACACTATCAGTGAACCTGTTATTATCCAGGCCAAAATGCAGCACCGGCTCAACCGATGACTGAAAACCTCTTGTAAGATGCAATTGTTGAAATTGAAATTTCCCGCCTTGAAAAATCCAGACTTTTGTACCAATTCCAAATTTGTTCATGCTGTCTCCTTCAAAAACTACATTGAGTAATAATTTTGGCGGGGCACTGTTTTTCAATATAACTGCGGGCGAGTTAATAGGATTAATTACAATGTCCAGGTTGCCATCATTATTAAAATCAGCATACGATGCACCTGTATAATAACCTTTCATATCTGCCGTACCCCAGGTGTCGCTTACATCTTTAAAATTCATTTTTCCATCGCCCTTGTATAAAAAAGGGTGAGAGCTTCCATCGGGCATTCCTTCTATGGCCTCGTCGTCAAACTTATCAGTTTGCTGCCTGCCTTTGTTCATATCAAGGTCAGATACAAATCGTACATAGTCGAGGTCAACGGGTCTTTTAACGATACCGCTTGAAATAAAAAGGTCTTTGTTTCCGTCATTGTCAAAATCTGCAAATAAGGGAGCCCAGCTCCAATCTGTTGCAGAAATACCTGATTGCAATGCGATGTCGCTGAAGCTGATCCCGCTACCATTGTTGCGCTGCAGTACATTCCTGGAATACTGTTTCTGGTAACCGTTCATATCCAGCTTTACTTTGTATATATCCGGGTTTTCGTCGCTCCCATAAGTCTTTAATACTTTTTCATCGGCTGGAAGCATATCTACTGTTACAAGGTCGAGCTGGCCGTCGTTGTTAAAATCGGCTATATCATTTCCCATGCTAAAGCGGCTATAGTGCTTAAAATGTTGAGCGCCGCTTTCTTTAAATGAACCATCTCCATTGTTAATATAATAGTAATCATTTTCGTGAAAGTCGTTACCAATATAAATATCATCCCAGCCATCGTTGTTTAGGTCACCAATGGCAAGGCCGAGTCCATAGCCGAGGCTACTTTGATAAATGCCTGCTGCGGCAGATACATCTGTAAATTTGCCGGTTTTATTTATATCATTTCTATACAGCCTGTCCCCGGCCAGCGAATCGAACCTATGGCGAAATATAGTATCTACAATATTTGCATGTGGCCGCGAAGACTGGCAAAGAACATAACAATCGAGGTCGCCATCCCTGTCATAATCAAAAAAGCTTGCCTGGGTAGAAAGTGCAGAAAGATTTAGACCATATTTGGCAGCGCTTTCTGTAAATGTATTGTTACCGTTATTAATGAATAATTCATTGCTTCCTTTAAGATCATATTTCCCGCTTACAGCGCTGGTATAAATGTCAAGGAAACCATCCCCGTTTACATCCGTCATAGTTACCCCGGTGCACCAGTCTGCAGCGCCCGCTGTTCCCGCTTTTGCGGTGATATCTTCAAATACAAAATTTCCTTTGTTGAGATATAGTTTATTGCCCGCCTTGTTGTTGGCTGTAAAATAAATATCCGCCAGTCCATCATTGTTAATATCACCCGTTGCTACACCCGCACCATTATAATAATACAGGTAGTAGAGTATATTAAACAGGTCATGTTTAGCAAGCTTATTCTCAAATTTTACATTGGTAAGGGAAGCGGGTAAATTTTCGAACTGGGTAACTATTTTTTTCTGTTTACAGGAAAAACAGCCTATAGTAATGCTAAGGAAAATAAATATGTTTTTAAAAAAACTCATGGAACAGTTACTTGAAAATGAAAACCAATAGAAAAAAGGCTGACAAAATAAATTGTTCAGCCTTTTTTAAATTCTGCTTATAGAGAAAAACTAATACTTAGCTTATTGCTTACTGGTAAACAAGGCCATTGCCTCTGAAGCGGATAATGCTTTGTTATATAAACGGAACTGATCGAGTAAACCGTTATAAGATTTAACCCAATCATCATTTGGACCACCTGCACCACCATGCTTGTTCCAACCGCCTAATATAAGATTAGATGCTCCGCTGAAACTTACAGCATTAGATACATTGTATTGGTTATTAGCCAGACCTGTTACTTCCACGCCATCAAAATAATAGGTCATTTTTTTATCGGTGTTATTGAAAGAATAAACGATGTGGTGCCATTGATCATCGAACATTGGCCTGTTGAAATTACCTTCCAGCCATTGGTCTTTTACAGCCACTTTCATTGTAACACTTGTAGCAGTCTGGTTCTCTACCAAAATGAACAATGAGCTGCTATGCCAGGCTAAACCTGGTTGCACCAGAGACATAATAAATTCTGTGCGACCTGCCCTTGCAGCACTTTTCATCCAAAATGCCATCGTGAAATCACCGGCAGATTTAAAATCATTAGCGTCCAGGTATTTCGCAGCTTTTCCATCAGCACCCTGTAGTGCATCACCTGTAATACCACCCGGAACTACAGATAAGGGGCTTATCTGGGCCGGATGACCGGAAATACTATCCCTGGAATTTAGCCTGGGAAATTCTTCCGTACCGCCAAATGGAACAAAGAATCTAAGGTCACCGCCTGGTAAAGGCTGATCTACCGGGTAATTTGGGTCCAGTTCGGGCCTTTCTTTTTTCTCGCAGCCGGCAAGTAGCAGCGTAAAAACGGCGGCTGATAATATAAATCGAATTTTATTAAAATACATAACAGTAATTTTTAAATGTTATTAGCTTTATTGCCATTCAGGATTTTGAGTAAGTTGAGGATTCTCATCCATTGCACCCTGCGGTACCGGGAAGAACCTGTGTTTATTCTGGTATCCTAACGGACCTAAAACACTGGTTGCATCATTCCACCTTACAAGGTCAAAGAAGCGGTCATATTCCATCGCAAATTCTGCTCTTCTCTCTCTTTTAATAGCAGTGCGCATGGTAGCCTGGTCAACAAAAACCAGATCAGCAAGGCCTGCACGGGTACGAATCCTGTTTGTCCATTTTATTGCGCTATCCTGGTTAGCAGTTCCGCCTAATTCATTGGCAGCTTCTGCAGCCATCAACAACACATCTGAAAAACGCAATACACGCTGGTTTACCCAGGTATTTTGAGCTTCATTGCCCGGAGTTCCCTGGCCCGCCGCTATATAATCTGAGTACCTGTTGTACATTTTTTTATTCCAATACAGCGCATTGGTATAGTTAGGCACTGTTTGTCCGTAACCACCGGTTTCGGCACCTCCATCAAACTGGCCTGAATATAAAATGGTTGCATCTTTCCTTTTATCACCAACCTGGTATGAGTTAACGAGGTCAGCACTTGGTGTATTCCAACCCCATCCAAGATCCCAGTTACCAGATCCACGGATACCCTGGCTTTGACCTAAACGACTCCAGTATGTATCTCCATCCTGGGCCAGTTTAGATGCCTGGATCTCGAAAATAGATTCTGCATTTAATTCTCCGGTTATTTTGAAAATCGAATGATAGTTGTCTACAAGCGTATACCTGTTGGAAGCAATTACATCCTGGCATAAAGTGAGCGCCTGTGCCCATTGCTGCCTGTACAAGAGGACTTTCGCACGCATTGCCTTTGCAGCAAATATGGTTAACCTGCCCGGGTAACCCAACCATTCTGTTGGCAAATGTTGCTCTGCAAAAGCAAGGTCATCCAATATAAGCTGGTAAATATCAGCTGCAGGTGATTTAGGTATACGACCTTCTGCCGGAGCATTTATTTTAAAGTCGATCTTTGGTACGTCTCCAAAAGTTCTTACCATATCGAAATACGTGTAAGCTCTAAAAAACCTGGCTTCGGCTACAAATACCGGTGTTGTAGCATCCGGGTTTGGCAAACTATCTGCTACTGCAATGGCTTCATTACACTGGCCGATCATTACATAGTGTTTGTTCCAGTAAAGGCCGGCACCCCAGTCATCTTTGGTGTATTGGAAATTATCGTAAGTAGTATGCCAGGCACTTGCACCCGGATCAGCCACTGTTTCTCCGTCATCCGAACGGAAACTGTTCATAGCGATGTAGGGTATGTTTTGCATACCATCACCAATAAAGGGTTCGCTTTTAGAATTTCGTATAGCACCGTATAGGCCCAATACCCTGCCTTCTAATCCACCACCGGGAAGATCATCCTGGGTAGCGGTTAACGGAGCCCTGTCTAAAAACTTTTCACAACCTGTGAAACCTGTAATAGCAGCTGCAGCAATCATTGCCCCTGCCATCATGTTTTTTAGATTTTTCATTATTTAAAATTTAAATTCTTGTTTGTTTATATTAAAAATTCACATTTAGTCCAAAAGTAATGATACGCGGCAAAGCACTGCCTGCATTTCCAAAATCGATCCCAAAAGACGTAGCGTCACCAGCCAGTTCAGGAGAATAACCGATGTTATTTTTCCAGGTTTTAAGGTTCTGAATGCCTAAAGTTAGTCTCAGGTTCTTAATATACGTCATTTTTGGCAAACTGGTTATGTTGTAACTCAGATTTATATTCCTCAACCTGATATAGCTGCCATCCTCAATACCGTAGGTAGAAGGAGCCCTGTTAATCAAATGAGAAGCATTAACGATAGGCACCCAGTTTGAAGTACCAGGAGCTGTCCACCCTTCAGTATAGTATGCTGGATAATTATATACAGAGTTTTTTTGCTCAGAAGTTCCCCAAACCCTGAAGATCTCATTGCCATAGCTACCGTTCAGGTCAATTCCCAGTTCAAATTTCTTGTACCTGAAACTCGTATTGATACCATAGGTAAAATCCGGTGTTGGGTTACCAATGATGGTTCTGTCTTTATCATCTACAATATCATCACCATTTAGATCCTTGTACCTGATATCACCAGGCTTAGCATTACCACCATTGATGGTGCTGGCCGGAGACTGTAATATATCTGCATAAGATTGATAGATACCGTCATGAATCAGACCAAAGAAGTAACCGATGGGATAACCGGTTTGTGCCTGGTTGGGCGTTTGCTCACTCGAGGAGATATTTGGCCTTAAAGGAGCAGGAAGGTACGTCACCTCATTTTTATAGGTCGTAAGATTGCCCCCTATGCTAAAGCTGAAATCTTTCGTAATATTCTGGCTCCAGCTTGAAACAAATTCAAAACCACTGTTTTTAATATCTCCGGAATTGGTCAAGGTTGGTTTAAGAGCTGCCGGCGTTAACAACACGATCAGGTCCTGCGTCTTCTTAGTGTAATAATTCGCTTCAAAATGCAGACGGTTGTTAAATGCATTTGCTTCCACACCAATCTCAGAGGAACGTACTGTTTCCCATCTTAAATTTGGATCATACAGGTAATCGGGTTCAAATACAGGAATCTGAAATTCACCGAACGTTGCAGAGGCTGTTGGGGAAATAGTTGGGTATGCAGGATATGCTTTGCCCTGAGCAGTAAAGTTACCCTGTAAACCTGTTGAACCTTTTAATTTCAGGTAATCAAATATTTTTTGATTTTCCATAAATTTTTCCCTGCTTAGTTCCCATGCTGCACCAATGGCCCAAAAGTTTTGCCATTTTTTACTATAAGTCTGGTTAATCTGGCTTGATCCATCTCTACGGAATGTACCGTTCAGATAATATTTATTTTTAAAGTTATAAATCACCCTTGCTAGGCCCGAAACTGTTGCATACTCGTCCTGACCGGTACTGCCATCATTTAATACGGTAGTTTCACCGCCAAAACCATTATTCAAATACCAGAATGCTTTATCATTCGGGATAATGCCAATACCAATATTTTTTTGCACTACTGTGGCTGCTACTGCCTCATAACTATGAAAATAAGTTGTGAATCCAGCAGTACCGGTGAAACTATGATCACCAAATTTCTTTTTATAAGTAGCAATATAATCTTGCTGATAATCTTTGATACTAACAATATCCTCGCGTACAGCAGTTTTAACATTCTCATTGATTATTTGGCTGCCTACGGGGGCCATAGGATCGTATAGGTCAAACAATGGCGTGTATTCTCTATTGGTTCTCCAGCTCATATTCCCGTACCAGGTACTGCGGAAGGTCAGGTCTTTGGTAATGTTCACTTCTACGAATACATTTGCCAAAAGACGATCCCGGCTATCAATCTTCTTATCATGCAATATTTCCAGTGTAGCCATTGGATTTGACTCAGAATTCTGAATAATCGGTGTTTGAGCATACAACTGGTAAGTATTGGAATCAATGCCATAAGGATTTCGTGTAAAAAACGGGCTTGTCCCGTCAGGAATTATAGGCAGAGCCCTGCGGGAAGCTTCCAATGCACCACTGTTATAGGGTAAACGCTCTCTTGAACCTATAAATCCAAATCCTATTTTCAACCTTTTACTTAGTTTGAATTCATCGTTAAAATTAATATTCAAACGGTCGTATTTCACATGGTTAACAAGGCCCTCATCATAAGTGTAGCCCAGGCCAAAGTGAAAACGATTTTTTTCTGTGCTGGCATCTACACTTAAATTAGTAGTAGCAAATTTGGCCGTACGGGTTACTGCATCTACCCAATCTGTATTACCATTGTAGGCAGTTAAACCACCGTTATTAATAAAATCCAGGTAGGAAACGTCACTCGGACTTGTCGCCCTGTCAGTTGCTTCGAAAGTTGCCAGATTCCTGAATTGTTGTCCATTTGCCATGGCAATTTTATCTACCAGTTTTTTGCTGCCATAGGTTGTATTAAAGTTAATTAATACCTGGCCCGCTTTTGCTTTTTTGGTGGTTACTAATATAGCACCGGCAGCACCTTTGATACCAAATACCGCCAGCGAAGACGGATCTTTTAATATCTCAATGCTTTCAATTTCACTTGGATTGATAAAGTCCATATTATCTGCAAAAATCCCGTCGATAATATATACAGGACGAATGGTTCCGATACTTACGGTACCACGGATACGAACGTCTGGCGCAGCACCCGGAATACCGGTATTTACAATGTTTACACCTGCTACTTTAGATTGAAGGGAAGAAACAGCGTTGGCATTGGGCTGGATAGCAAGATCTTCGCCTCTTACCTTGGCAACAGAACCTGTAAGGTCTCTCCTGCTGGCAGTACCGTAACCAATTACCACTACCTCATCCATTTTCTGTTCAGACTGAGCCAACCGGATGTCAATACTTGAACGCCCGTTTACTGACACTTCTGTTGCAACATATCCAACTGCCGACACAACCAGTACTGCATTTTCAGGTACAGTTATGGAAAACGAACCGGTTGCATCTGTAAAAGTACCGGTGCTTGACCCTTTTACAGATATAGAAGCGCCTATTACGGGCTCCCCGGATGGGTTGGTTACCCGTCCTTCCACTTTAATATCTGCTTCGTCGGGATTGGCAGAGCGGATGGCGATAAGGTTATTTTCCAGTACAATATAAGTAAGACTTGTTCCGGTAAACAATTGTTTTAAAGCATCGGTGATGTCGGTTTTAGTGAAACTAACCGACACTTTTTGTTGCAGGTCTTTCAACCTGCTGTTGTAAACAAATCTAAAATCTCCCTTCTTTTCAATTGATGAAAGTACTTTGGCAATTTCCCTGTTTTCTGCAGAATACGTAACGGTCTGAGCGTTAGCCCCGGCCAGCGATTGAAACGTACAAAAAACAATCAGGATCAGCGTTAGTTTCATAATGATGAAGGGCTTTTTTAAGGCGTGAACAGCCTCAGCAATCATAGAACCTTTTTTCATATTTTAATGTTTTGGTAGTAAGTAGAATACAACAAAGTTGTCTCGTATTCGTGAAGTAATCTTCCGGCAGGTTTACAGTTTCCGGCCGATAATGTTTAATAATGTCTGTCAGCCAGAGTTTAATTTGTACATAAGCAATCGTTTAGGTTTATGGTTTATTTTGGTTTGTTTTTTTAATAAATGGTAATACGCTTACCTTCTGATCTGTAATTAAAGCCCGTTGTATATTTTAATGCGATGAGTGCCTGTTCCATGTTTTCCTTTTCAAATGAACCACTCATATATTCCCTCTCCCAGCGTTTATTTCTGAAAACTATTGTTATATCATACCATCTTTCCATTTTTTTGGCCACTGCACTAAATTGTTCGTCTTCAAAAGACAAAATATTCCTTGTCCAGCTGCTTTCCACATCCACTTTTTCATCATGGAGATAGCTCAATTCAGTTATTTCTCCCTGCGGATTGAATTTTATACCAGAAGCTTCCTCTTTTACAGCAAGGTTTGCAGGCAACACCAGTGACTCATTGGATAAAACCAGTTTCTGATTAGGCCTCAAAAGATATTTTTTAGAGGGGTCATTTTTAAGAAAAACTTCTACACTTCCTTTAATGAGACTCGTTTCTGTAGTTTTATCATCATCGTAAGCCTTCACATTAAATTGTGTTCCCAACACCTTCACGTTTACTTTAGAAGTGTGGATAATGAAAGGTTTTTCTGCATTGTGTACTACATCAAAATAAGCTTCCCCGGTAAGGTAAACTTCTCTTATACCGCCATCAAATTTTTTATCGTAATTGAGTTTGCTGCCGGCATTCAGCCACACATCACTTCCATCTGGCAACTTTATTTTCGTTCTTACCCCTTTGGGCGTTTTTATTTCTTTGATCGCGGAAGCTGTGTAAGTGTCTTTTCCGAAAGAGGGTTTAGCCGTTAACAGGAACCATGCACCGGCCATAAAAGCAATAAAGATGGCTGCAAAAGCAACCATTTTTAAAGAAATCCATCTTTTTGAAAGCCTTTTATTGTCAATTGCATCTTCTACAAGCATAGGCTCATCGGTACTTATTACAACGCCCTTGTCTTTCATTCGCTCCAGGTGCGCCAGGTAAGTAGCTTCCATAAAATCCCTGTCATGAGCGGGGGTTTCATTCCATACGCCGGCTATTTTGGTAAAGACCGTATTGTTGTATTCCTGGAGGGGGGATAGGAGCATATCAAGCTCCTTCAACTCGGTTGAAGTAGCTTCACCCGATAATTTTCGGGTCATTAATATCCAGATTCTGTCATTACACATGGTGCTCGTATATGTTAAGAGAACATTAACAAATAAATCCCCTAAGCTATTGTTCGCTTTTTTTTGAAGAATGGGAAGTTATGGCGTGCGCTATTTTTTTAAGGGCTATAGCCAATTGATTATCAATAGTTTTTACACTTAAATCAAGGATTTGGGCAATCTCTTTATATTTCAGCCGGTCTTCTTTGGCCAGTTTATATATTAACTGGCAGGAGGGTGGAAGATCTTTTACGGCTTTGGCAATGATATTTTCTAGCTGGTGTAATTCCGTAGACTGACCCGGGTTACCATATTCCGATACAAACTCAACCTGCAGGTCTTCGATAGAAAACCTGGAAAACCTATTTTCCTGTTTTAGCCGCGCCACAGCTGCATTTTTTACACTAACAAACAGGTACACCTTTAAATTATCTATTTCTGTGAGCTTATGCCTGCGAACCCACACTTCAAGCAACATATCTGAAGCAATTTCTTCGGCCAGAACCCGCGATTTAACAATGGAAAAAGCAAAATTCTGAAGGGAGGGAAATAACAGGAAAAACAGTGATTTATAGGCAGACTGGTCCTCGTACATACTTATCTGGTATTGTAATTCCCGGATGGTACCGTCATTCTCTAAACCTGAACCTACATTCATATCTCGTGCAATCTATCTTTAAAGTTAACAATAAATGTACTAAGTACTTTTACTAAACGAAAATTTTATTGACGAAGTTGATTTGCGTTGATTATAAATATATTTGATTTAAATATTACAAATCAAATGAAAATCCCTTCCTATCTCAATAAAGCCGATTTTATCGGTATTACCTGCCCCGCAGGTTACATGGCAGCGGAAAAAGCGCAAACCTGCATCCATACTTTACAGCAATGGGGCTACCAGGTAAAGGCCGGCAAAACATTGGGAAGTGCTTCCGAAAATTACTTTAGCGGAACCGATGAAGAACGTACCGTTGAATTGCAGGCAATGCTTGATGATATTTCCATCAAAGCCATTCTTTTTGGAAGGGGCGGATATGGCATTAGCAGGATCATTGACGGGCTGGATTTTACAAAATTTAAAAAGAACCCGAAATGGCTTATCGGTTTTAGCGACATTACCATTATACACACACATTTGTTCACTCAATTTAAAATTGCCTCCATGCATGCGCCAATGGCTGCAGCTTTTAACGATGGGCAGGCTGACAATAAATTTATTTTATCCCTTAAACAGGCATTAAAAGGCACCCCGGCCAAATACAATTGTGATATACATCCCAATAATAAAATGGGAACAGCCACAGGTAAATTAATTGGGGGTAACCTGGCATTGTTTGCACATAGTATTGGCAGCGCTTCGGAAGCCAATACAAAGAACTGTATTTTATTCCTGGAAGATATTGGAGAATACCTTTACAGTATCGACAGGATGCTGATCCAGTTGAAACGTGCAGGTAAGCTGGATAAGGTAGCGGGCATCATCTTTGGCGGTTTTACTGATATGAAAGATACGGAGAGGCCTTTTGGAAAACCGATCGATGAAATATTAAATGAAATTACAGAAGGCCTGGATATACCGGTATGCTTTAATTTCCCGGTAAGTCATAGTAAAGAAAATTATGCATTGAAAGTTGGCGTGGAATATAATTTAATTGTGGGTGCGAAGAAAGTGACGCTGAAAGAAATTTAAAAAACAGTTACACGAATTAAAGAACAATTACACGAATTACACGAATTAAAAATTCTTCTTTAAGATAAACTATCGGACATAATCAATTCGTGGAATTTGAATAATTCGTGATCAAAATTCGTGACGCTCTATTTCTTTAATAAAGAATCCAATGCATCCCGGTATACTACTGACTCGCTCAAATTACTGTGAGAACCATTTTCAATTTTTATAAACCGATCCCCTGGTTTCAAAAACTGTTTGAGTTGTACACCCGAGCGGTAGGGCACCACCCAATCTCCGGTGCCATGAAAAATGGTTATGGGAGCTTTCACCGCAGGTAAAAATTCATAGGTGGGTAATTTGTATTTGCTCATTACCCGGGCAGGATACATAAAAGCATAACTGCGGAATAAGGCAGGGATGCTATAGTAGGGTGTTTCCAATATCAATTGCCTGCAGGGTTTTAAGGAAGCTGTGTAAGCTGCGATAGCTGTTCCCAGTGATTTTCCATAAATGATAATACTATCGGGATTATATTTTGTTTCCGCCATTTTCCTTATTTCATAAGAGATGCTGTACATTTTATCTTCTGTGAGTTGGCCTGTACTTTTTCCAAACCCGGGATAATCAGGCATCCATACTTCGTACCCCTGTTTTGTAAATGCGGGAACAAACTTTGCATAATGCGCTACATTGTATTTATTACCATGAAAATATAATACTACTCCCTTCGTTAACGAACCTGTTGAAGCGAATTTTATCATATTCACCGTATCCGTTTTATTAAATGGAATATTTACTTCTTCAAAAGTTTGTTTGAAATCAAAAACATGATTGCGGTCCAATGACTTTGGATGCAATAATATTTTTTCCTGTAGGGAATAAAGAACAATTCCTATACTGCAATAAACAATAATTACCCACTTTAGTATGCTGAATATTTTTTTTCGATTCATAGGGCAAAGATAGGAGAAGGAATGGTGGACTTTGGGTATAATGATTGCTGATATTTTTAATACAGCCGCGGTAAAATAACCAGGCTAAAATTTTTAATTTTAAGCATCCGAAGTCCGACATCCGACATTATTCAGTTCCCCGGGCTGGGGCTCACTGAATTTTTTTAAGTTCCTTTTCTATCTCTTTTATAGTGGGCAATTTCCCTTTTAACTTAGCCGGTTCTAATTCTGTTAACTTATATTCACTGACTCCTATTGGCTTGCTTATATTTTTAAGTGAGTACTCCACTATTAATTTTCCCGCTTTTTTACACAGTAATAACCCGATAGAAGGCTGGTCTTCTTTGCTTTTCAATTGTGCATCTACACCATACAAACAAAAAGTTAAGCTTGCCTGCATACTCCGGTTTAAAATTGTCAATTTTAAGTTCTGCTATCACATAACTGTGTAAGCGGGTGTGGTAGAATAGCAGATCAATAAAGAAATCATCTCCATCTACTACCAGTAATTGTTGCCGGCCTATAAATGCAAAGCCTGTTCCCAGTTACAGTAAAAATTTTATCAGGTGATCAGTCAAGGCATTTTCAAGGTCTCTTTCGCTTGCCTCTTCGGCAAGTTGTAAAAATCAAAATTCTAAGGACTTTTTATAAATCATCGACAAGGTCACGCTGCGGTTTAGGCAGGGTGTATTCAAAATTAGTAAGCGCCTTGCCTTTGCGTTTGTATAAACCGCTCTCCATTTGGTGTACCAGTACTGACCTGCTCCAGTTATGTTGAGTGGTTTGTGCTATGTAAAACGGTGCTTCCTCTATTTTTTTACATTTCGTAATAATTTGCAGATGGTGGCCCCAGGGAATTTGTCCAACAAGTTGTGGGATAATTGGTGCAACTGCTTGTTGTGCTTTTTTGCCAGTTGCCTTTGTTAAAGATTGTTGCAGTTTTCTATTTTGTACAACAGCTTGTTGGAATATTTGGGCAACAGGTTGTTGCCCTTTTGGAATATTTGTTGTTTGGGCAACAGGCTGTTGCCCAAATAGAATATGAGAAGAATAAAAATCAACCCACCTTTTTTTTCAAATTTGTGTAAGAAAAGCCTTTCATGTCTGGAAACTCTGCAGAAAGATCGGTTGCCAGATTATACAACCATTTATCACCCCATTTGGTTTCTTTTTCTTTTTCGATTATTTCGGTTCCTAAATCCCAGTACAAGAACAATTCTGCATTTACTTTTAATGCAGCTTTTGTCCGGGCAGACCTAACTTTTTCCTTTAGCTGTTTCAGCCAACTAATATAATCTTTGGTAATTTTCGACATTTTATAAAAGGTTTCGGATGACTAATGTAAGGTGTGGAGTGAATCTAATGCCCAAGATGATTTACAAAATACAAAAGTTTGTTTTACATTTTATATGGCTATCAACTTACCAAAACAAAATGAATCCATATTAGCTAATTGTAATCTTCAATACTCCAAAATCGCCCTGATAAAATTATGATATTCATTAAAAGTGGGCAGGTTATTATGTCCTCCTCCTTCAATTCTTATCAAAGTGATTTTATTTGGACTGATAGCCTGTAGTTTTTCGCTGTTGCTGATAGGAATAAGCCAGTCTTTTGTTCCATGCAAAATATAAGTATGGCAGTTCACATGCCTGATCCATTTATCGGTACGCAAATGATAGCGCAATAAAAAACGAATGGGTAATATTGGTAAAAACCGTTCTATTACTTTGGTAAAATTAAAGTAAGGCGCATCCAGGATCAGGTAACGTGGCTTGTTATCGCTGGCAATTTTTGCAGCAAAGCCGCTGCCCAGGCTTCTCCCGTAAACAATAATATGATGCTCGGTATATTCTGCTGCAAGTGTATCGTATACAAACTGCATATCTTTCAGCATATCATGTTCGCTTCGTTTACCCGTGCTTTTACCAAAGCCCCGGTAATCAACCAACACCACATCATAGTTATAGCGGGAGAAATCTTTGGCGTACCTGGCCCAGCCTTTTATGCTCCTGCTGTTACCATGAAAATATAAAATGAGACCGAGCGGCTTTTCCGTTTTAAAATGCAGGCCATTGATGCGGACACCGGGCTCTACATCAAAAAATAATTCCTCGAAAGGCGCATCATACTTGTACCTAAAATCAGCCTTTAATTTTTCCGGTTTAAAAATAAAAAATTCCTGCACCAGGTAAACGATCACAACCAGTGCAACATAACCGATAATAATATAAAGCCAGGTAGTATTCAAGTAAGTGAATATAGAAAAAATAAAAAGATATGGGCTAATTTTCCAGCGCAGAGAAAAAGAGTTTCGAAGTTTACGCAGAGAATCTCTGCGAAACTCTTTTACTTATTTTCTTTGCGCTAAAGTTAACACAGTTTCTTCCAGGCATCCATTCCGCCTGTTAAATTGATAAGATTATTGTATCGATGTCGCTGCTGCAATCTTTGTATGGCGATCACGCTGCGGATACCTTTCTGGCAATAGAGTATTACTTTTTTATCCGAAGGAATTTCATGAAGGCGATCAAAAATTTCCCCCATTGGAATTAAGGTACCGCCGATGTTGAACGCATCGTGTTCATGTTGTTCCCTAACGTCGATGAGCAATAATTCAACATTATTGCTCATCATATTTTTTAAAGTAATGGGTTCAATTGATTCCATTGATTGTTATTCATCTTCGTCATTGGGGTAAATGCGCTGTAGCTTTAATTTACTTACAGGTGCAACCACCAGCGGGAATTTTTCGACCATTACATTGCTTTGTTCCAAACCAAAATTACGCTCTTCACTTACACTCAGTTCTTTGAGGTAGAAATACACTTTCATAATGATCTCTTCAAAGAATGGCAATTCATTATCAAGGCTGAGGAATTTTTCCATTACAATGAATTGGAAATCGCCCACCATATTATTTTTTTGCTGGCTTTCGTAACGGCTCAGGATATTTACTTCCCTGTTGGCCACCAGGTCTTCCACCACTTTTTTAAACATCAGGTTTAATCTCGGCGCCATTCTAAATCCTAAGCGAAATTCCACCCGTATAATATCATTCGGTATAATGTGTTCAACCGAATATTCGCAGGTGTATGGATCATCCAGGGTATCCACATGTACAAACCAATAGATATCGGCCCTCTTCGGTTTACCGCTGAGTATGCTGTAGATAATTTTATGCTCTATCTCTTTGGGATTATTTGCACTGGTTAAATAAACCAGGTGCGTGGCATATTTTGGAACAGAAGTGTCATTGCTTAATTCTTCGAGCTTGGGAATGTATTCTTCTACCCTTACAAATTCTATATAACGGTTCTTTATCTTTCTTGCCCGGAACCACACATACATTACAAAGAACAATGCACCTCCAATTAATAAAGTGATATAGCCTCCATGTGTAAATTTGGCTCCTAAAGCCACCAGATAAGCCAATTCTACTGTAAGATAAGCGCCCAGGAAAAGCCATATTAAACCAGCTTTTACCCTATGCAGTACCATATAATTGGCAAACAAAATAGTGGTCATTATCATAGTGGTGATGATGGCCAGGCCATACGCTGCTTCCATTTTTGTTGATTCCCTAAAATATAAGACAACCCCTACACAACCGAAAAAGAGTAAAAAATTGATTCCGGGTATGAAGATCTGTCCCTTTGCTTCACTGGGAAATTTGATGCGCATTTTTGGCCACAGGTTCAACCGAATGGCTTCACTTATTAACGTGAAAGAGCCAGTTACCAATGCCTGGCTGGCAATAATAGCAGCTGATGTTGCAATGATGACACCGGGGACAATGAACCAACCTGGCATAAGGTCATAAAAAGCATTGATGCCATTTGCATTGATTGTTGCCACATCTAACATTTGCCCTGTATGATGTTTGAGTAAACTGGCCCCTTGTCCAAAATAGTTGAGTAGCAAACAACTTTTTACAAATATCCAGGATATGCGGATATTGCCCCGGCCGCAATGGCCAAGGTCGCTGTACAATGCCTCTGCGCCAGTGGTGCAAAGGAACACCGCACCCAATAGCCAGAATCCTTCGGGATAATTGAATAAGAAATGAATAGCATAGTAAGGATTCAATGCGCTGACAATACTAATATCATCAGTAATATGAATAATTCCAAGCCCTGCGAGCATTATAAACCAGGCACTCATAAAAGGCCCAAACAATTTACCAATGTTAGAAGTGCCAAATTGCTGTGCAAAAAAGAACACAGTAATAATGCCCAACACAATATAAACAACAGTAGAATTTTGAATGCCTCTAAACTGCTCCAGTTCTTTTAAACCCTCTATAGCAGAGGTAATAGAAATGGGAGGTGTAATAATACCATCCGCCAAAAGTGCAGCCCCTCCCATCATTGCCGGTATTACCAGCCATTTTTTTCGGCGGCGTACCAGGGCAAATAAAGAGAAAATACCTCCCTCTCCCTTATTGTCTGCCCGCAATACCAGTATTACATATTTGATGGTGGTTTGCAGAGTCAATGTCCAGATGATAAGAGAAAGTGTACCCAGGATTAGTTCCCGGGTAAGTAGCCTGTCCTTTATTATGGAGTTAAAAACGTAAAGAGGTGAGGTTCCGATGTCTCCGTAAATGATGCCGAGGGCAATGAGTAAACCTGCTGCTGAAACTTTGTTGATGTGCTTTCCCACTAAGATGTATTTTCTGTAACGCCCTGTCGTTTGCTTTACAAGACAGTACAAATGTAGCTGGAAAACAAATTACAAAACAAAGAATATTTTGGATAGAATGCTCTGAGTTTGATACCCTGCCTGGCCCGCTGCATAGCGTGGGAGCTTGTAGAATGTGTTACAACGGATGAAGCCAACTGATGCCGACTTCGACAAGCTCAGCCTGACAACATTGGTTTATTCAAACTAAAAAACTATTATTTGAAATATAACGAATTAGCCTCGTATAAAATTGCAGTAACCGGTTGTTGATTTTTAATAAATTATAAAATGGATTTTCTTATACCCATCTCCAAATCCCTTAACTCTGCCAGGCCCTTTAACCTTCCAATGGCCGAATAGCCGGGATTGTTTATTGAGGGCGAGGCTTCTGATATGGTTATCATACAAGCCGTTGTCAATACTCAGGTGATAGAATGCAGGCGATTGCGAAAAGCTACGCCTGGCCAGCAACAGCAGCGTAACCAGTGATATATATAGGGGCAGCTTTATTCAAAAGACGTTTTTATTGAATAAAATTAATTGATTTGCCAGTCTGTATATTGTTCATTGAGTCAAATGCAGCAAAAGACAGGTGAATGGCTGGTTCAATCATTTATCCTGTTTTATTATCCAACCACTCACTCAATATAGCGCAAACTGACTACTATTTCAATCTTTGCATATTATTGAGAAAGTATGAAATCAAAAGGATTTTTCTTCCTGGTATTTTCATTGTGCTTCTTTTCCGGATCAAAAATGACCGGTAAACCCTGGACCATAAAAAAATGCACCTGTTGGCAAAGTTGTAAACCGCTGAAGCAGCATAGCGGGAGGCATGGAAAGCATTTATGTTGCGATAAATGCCTGCCCTGGTTTGAAAACCAGCCAGGGAGTTTTAATATACACCAAAGCAGGTATTTTTATTACTTATACATTGTGGTACATTCATAGTTCTAACTGTACCTGCTAT
Source organism: Ferruginibacter sp. (assembly GCA_014379905.1). Taxonomy (GTDB): domain Bacteria; phylum Bacteroidota; class Bacteroidia; order Chitinophagales; family Chitinophagaceae; genus Ferruginibacter. Next base: position 109,913 of record JACMKX010000020.1, read on the forward strand.
GATCATGCTCATCATTTTCATCATCCTAATATTTTTATTGCTACTTTATATATTCATCATAAAACCATATTTTATGGCACAAAAAGCACTCAGCCGTTACCATTTCCAGGTGCAATGGGGAGGCACCCGTATCGGCTTTTCCGAAATTGCTGGTCTTGATATTGAAATTGAAACAATCTCCTTCAGGGAAGGATCCAGCCCGGCAGACAGTGACAGAAAAATGCCCGGCCTCCGAAAATTTTCCAACATTACTTTAAAGCGTGGGATTATACAAGGCGACAATGAATTTTTTGAGTGGATCAATACCAAACAGGTGGGGAATATTGAAAGAAGAGACCTTGCCATTTCCTTATTAGATGAGCAACATCAACCTGCCATTGTATGGAAAGTAAAAAATGCCTTCCCGGTAAAATATGCCGGCCCTGTACTCAATGCCAATAGCAGCGAAATAGCCATGGAATCACTGGAGATAACCCATGAAGGCATACAGGTAGAACACAATTGATGTAGAAAATAATCCGCATTTTACTACCCGTTGTTATGAGGCAGCACTATAAAAACTTTGTTGGCTTAGTTATTGAAATTTAGGATAAGGACGGCTTTCATTCATTAACCAACAAATCAATAACATGAAAAAGTATTTGAATACTACCCATTTAAAAAATGCGCTTGCTTTATTTGCTTTCACTTTTATGCAGGCACTTGCATTTGCTCAGGACAGTACATCAAGTTCTTCCTCTACTTCCACTACCACCACTACAAAAGAAACAAGCGTAATGATAGAACCCTGGATGTATGTAGTAGGCGGAATTGTACTGCTTATTTTACTCATTGCCTTATTCCGTGGAGGAAGTAATAAAGAAAAGGTAATTGTGAACAGAACTTCCAACACCACCACCAGAGAAATTTAATACCACCATATAAATATCCGAACACCCCCTGAAAACGCCCTCTTTTGAGGGTATTTTCTTTTATATTAGCAGATGAAAAAAGAGCCGCTTATCCTTACATTATTGTTGGATGAACAAGCACATGAGTATTTTACCGGGCTTCGCAATTTGCACTTTCCAAAACATTGCAATTACCTGGAAGCACACCTTACCCTATTTCATAAACTGCCGGCAGAAAAAACGATTATCCCGCATACTTTAAAAGAAATCTGCAAAAGAGAAACGATCGCTTTAGAAGTAATAGGGCTAAAAAGCATGGGCACCGGCGTGGCTTTTGAAATTCAATCACCTGAACTGATGAAGCTGCGTAAAACCCTGCAACAAAAATTCTCCCCCTATTTAATAACGCAGGACAGGCAAAAATTGTGGCCCCATATTACCATTCAAAATAAAGTAACCGCTTTTAAAGCTTCCCAGACACTGGCTTCACTGCAAAAAACTTTTAAGCCTTTTACTGTTGCCGGTTTGGGAATAGAAAGCTGGTTGTATAAAGATGGACCCTGGGAGAAACTGGGAGAACATAGATTTTTCAATCCTTAGGATATCAAAATTTACTATTTGCGGAAGGCAGTTACCTGTCATCTAATAAAATTTTTTAATATTATATTTATTTTTTGTAATATTATTATATACTAAAACCTTATAACATGCTTAACAAACAAAAATTTCCGGCACTATTACTGGCAGCTTTTTTTACAATGGCATTGTTTAGCTGCAACGATGGTGAAAAAACAACGAACACTTATAAAAAAACAGCGGCCGATTCGGCGGCAGTTTCTCCTATGCGTGATACCAGCAAAATTGACACTACGGCTGACCCCAGGCCATTAAGACCGGGCAATTGATCTACCTTAAACGAATTATAATTTTGTAACTCCCTGCTTAATCATCAGGGAGTTTTTTTTATCTGCATTCTTTGCTTTTTTATAATGAATTTGCCGTTGCCATTTTTGTGTGTTAGTTTTTTTATTAACCAATGTTCTATGCGGTGATGCGCAGGGATAAGCAATGCAGCAATACCTACAAAAATCAACAATTCATAAAAGGGTGTGTGATGTGTAAACTCCACCACCCTCGGATGCAATAAGAGGGTGAGGTATTCAAATAAGATAAGTAAAGATATAACGCCAAGAAAACGAATGATCCTGGCATGCACTTTTATCCTGCTCATTAGCAAAGTAAATAAAAACAGGATGGGGATGCAAAGGCCTATGAGCAATAGTTGCAGTTGCTGGCGGCGCTCTTCCTGGTGACGCCTCTGGTCTTCTGCCATTTCTTCCTGGCGTATTTGTTCATTGATGGAAAGCGTTTCTGATGCCCGGATCTTTTCTTTACTGTTAATGGAATCGCTTAATATTTTTTCTTTCGCCAAATAAAAAAAAGCGCTGTCTTTTTTATTTTCCTCCTGGTAAAGCTGACTTAAAAATGTGGCCGCCTCCAGTTGTCTTGATTGAAATCCATCCTGCTTAGCCAGCAGAAAAGAATAACGGGCAAAATATAAAGATGAGTCTACAGAGTTATTGGTTCTGTATAATTTCGCCAGGCCCAGCGTTGCCTCACAAATACAATCTTCATTGTTTACGGCTTCCAGGTAAACCAATGCCTGCTTATAAGATTCCAATGCAGGTTCAAACAACTCCTTTTTTGCATATACGTGTCCGAGGCCTGTCATGGCCGTGCCGATAAAATCACCATCGTTCATTTGTTTGGCAAAATGCAGTGATCTGCTAAAATAATAAAAAGCAGAGTCCTTATTATTTTGCCTGTTAAATACATCCCCTATATTAAGATTGATATTAAACTGCAGGTCTGAAAAATTGTTGGCAGTAATAATCGAATCAGAGTGGTGGAGGTAAGACAAAGCCTTATTGTATTCTTCGCGGTATACATATACAATACCGATATTCATAGTTACACTCGCCAGGTTATAGGGGTTGCTGCCGGCTTCTTCTATTTGTAATTTTTTTAAATAATATTCCAGTGCCTGCGGGTAATTGCCCAGGCTCAAAAATCCGTTGGCCATCTGGCCCAGTGCCCTTGATTCGCCTTCCCTGTATTTAATTCGTTCTGCCAAAAAAAAGGCCTGCTGAGCAATTCGAATAGACGAATCCGGCGCATAACTATACAGGTAACTCGCAGTCTTCCACATGTTGATCACTTTGCCCGTATCCGTTTTTTCAAAAGCCAGCCGGGCGGCCAGGCTGTCTGCCCTTTGCTTTTGCCCCATTGCTGTAAAAAAAACAAAAAGAAAAAATGGTAAAAGAAAATATCTTATCATGGTGCCGTTGGTTAAAAAACCTGGTTTTTACCGGATAAAGTAAAGCGTAAATATTTATATTAAAAAAAGATATAAAATTTTAATGATAACACTGTGAATTTAACGATATAAGAATTAAATTTAAGATCAACTCCTAATATTAACTCAGCATGAAAACAAAGCTGTTGATCATTTTTACTGCGTTGCTGTTGTATGGCATTGCGGTAAAAGCACAATCTATCTTCTCCATCAAATATCGTTTTACAAACATCCAGGACACCTCTCTTTACAATGTTTTTTTGGTACGTTTTGATGACGGCACCGGGTTTTACCGGGTAAGCTTTTTTGATCCTGAATCCAATGACTATATGATTGTTGAGCTGGAAATGGAAGAAACGGTTTTTAAAGATAAGAACGGCCACTACGACGAGACAAAAATATATTTTAAAGGTTCAGATCCACACATCATTTACGGTGATAAGAATTATCATTATTATCCCGAGCGTTTCTGGTTTCGGCTGGATCAAAAAACTGGTTGGTATGAACCCTGGGCCGTAACCTCACCCGATGAAAAAGGTACTGCCCAGGGACGTTTTGTAAGCGCTCCTGAATTGATAGAACAGGCCGACCTTACTGAACAATATGTAGCAGACTTTTTTTTAGAGGACGAAGAATTTTATCAAAGCCTTTTTAAAGTAACACAACGCAGTCTTACGCCTGCCCAAAAACAGGCAAGGTTACATTTAATTCTCGTGGCCAATACAGAAGATGAGACCATAGGTGCCACCTGCCAGCTGGATCGTGCCCGCACCATGAAAATCTACAAAGACCTGTCGGAATTTATGGGTATCGGTTTTAATGCCAAAGAAATTTATGGAAGCGGTTATAATAAGCAGGCTGTACAGTATGCCGTGCAAACCTTACAACCCGGTGCCGATGATATTGTAGTCTTTTATTACAGCGGTCATGGATTCAGTAATCCCAACCCTGCCAAAGAATTCCCTGATATGGCCTTAAGCAATAAAGGATATGAAGACGCACGTGCCAACTCCTGGAATATGGAAGACGTGTATAATATTATTAAGCAAAAGGGTGCCCGGTTTAACCTGGTGTACAGCGATTGCTGTAATAACAGCCCGGGCGACAATCCAACGCTTACCTGTGATGCGCCCAAAATGCGCAACTCCGGCCTTGGTTGGAGCCTTGAAAACTGTAAATCTTTATTTTTGAACAAGGAAAGAAAATCTGTATTAATGACGGCCGCGCAAAGAGGGCAAATGAGCGCAGGCAATGGTGCTTCGGGCGGATTTTTCACTTATAATTTCCGCAGCAGCTTACTGAACTTCTTTGGCCCGCTGCATTTATATCCTACCTGGAAAACTGTTTTTGAAACAACCCGAAAAAACACCACTGAACAATCGGAAAACAGCCGCTGCAGTGAAAGAGGAGAGGCATTGAAAACATATAAACAACAACCCGTAGGGAGGATAGAGTGACCATAACATCTCCAAGCCTTCGCCATTTTAATGAATGATCCATTCAATATAATTGTCAGCGCCGGGCATATCCAACAGGCAACAAATAATCTTTTACCTCTTCAAATTTTCGCATGACAGAAATTAACATCTATAAAGCGCCCTACGCTATCTCCACCGATAAAACAAAACTTAAGATTAATGACCTCCACCAATTTTTATCTACCAAAGCGTACTGGTGTTTGAATATCCCCAAAACCACCCTGCAAAATGCCATTGACCATTCTCTTTGTTTTGGTGTGTACGATGGAGAGGAGCAAATTGGTTTTGCCAGGGTGATCAGCGATTTTTCAACCATTGCCTATTTGGGCGACGTATATGTTTTAGAGCATTACAGGGGCAGGGGAATTTCAAAATGGCTGATGGAAACCATCATGAGCCATCCTGACCTGCAGGGGTTAAGACGATGGATATTGCTGACAGGTGATGCGCATGAATTGTATCGTAAATTTGGCTGGACGGATATTGCTGACCCGGCAAAATGGATGGAACTTCATGATAAAAATGTTTATTCAACGCAACGATAACCGGCATCTAAACAGTTAAATCATTTATATGCTAACAGCAGTTTTAATTTCAATTTTTAAAAGAGACCTGGAGAAATTAAAAAAGGAGATCGGCCTTTACAAAAAAGAAAGTACTATCTGGCTGACAGGTAAAGAGGTGCCTAATTCAGCCGGCAATTTATGCCTGCATCTTATCGGAAATTTAAACACTTATATAGGTAAGGAGTTAGGCGGAACAAATTATGTAAGGAACCGCGACCTGGAATTTTCTCAAAAAGATATTGTCAGTGGTGAGTTAATCGAAAAAGTAGAAGCAACAGCAAACACCGTTGCCAATGCGCTGTACAAATTAAAGCAAGAGGACCTGGAAAAAGATTACCCCGTGATGGTATTCGAAAACAATATGAGCACAGAATATTTTTTGGTACACCTTACTGCACACCTGGCCTATCACCTGGGGCAAATAAATTACCACAGGCGATTTTTTGATACAGATTAAAATTGTTCCGGGCTAAAATTAATTTCGGATTACTTTTAACAATACTCAAATGAAACTTGAATATATCAACGAAGGCCGGGGCGGTTATGTTGTATACAAAGATGACAAAGCCGATTTAAAATGCTCATTTGAATTTGGGGGCGGCAATTGTGTGGCGATCATTTTTGTGCCAAAGGCTGCGCATTGGTTATCGCAAACAAAAAGAGAATTGTTGGAACGGGAAGCCGTTTTAAATTTTGTTGGCCAACAGGCGGTGAAAGACCAGGCAGCCGGGGGACATTTTGTAGTTTCGGATAATTACATCGAAATATTTTCGAGGTGAGTACCGTCGTTTCCCTGCACAATTTCTCTCCCAAATGCACTTAGTTTCCTTTATCGTATGAGTGGTGTTTGGTTATTCAGGGTATTTTTAATGGTATGGCTGGCTATATTTAAAGCTCCCGTTGGTTTTGACCCGGAAACTTTTACCGGGCCTTTTTTTGAATGCTTTGGGAGTATTTGTATACGTGTTCCCCCGGGTAATTGTAGCCTGGTATTTCTATGCCAAAAGATCTCTGTCGTTAAGGGTAAAATGGTGGTTTACTATCCTTCTTTTTATTATAACCATCTGTATTGGGATTGGCAACATAGCAGCTACTATAGGTTTGTGGATTCCAAGAATACATTAATGCATTTTTTTTTGTCACGATGAAATAAAGTAGCTTAGCCCCTGTTGCTATAAGTTTCTGCGATAAAATAATTATCATGACAAAAAAGATCATTGCATTTGCACTCCTTAGTTTTATTGCCGGCTGTGCGAATGCACAGTTTGCCGACTCTATAAAAATGCAGTTATTAAAAGACTGGAATCGCTCAAAAGAATATACCCTCTCCTATTTAAATACCATGCCGGCAAACGCATATTCTTTTAAACCGCAGGATAGTGTAAGAACTTTTGCGCAGCAAATGATACATATGGCACAAGGAACGGTAAGTTTAATGGCAGCAGGTACTGACGTAAAAATTCCTGGTATTATTAACAGGCAGAATTTAGAAAACATTCCTTCCGCATTAAATGCTGATTCTGTAAAATATTTTATAACGTTGAGCTATGATTATGCTATATCTTCTTTAACTACTTTTAATATGGCCAATAGTTTTGAATATGTACGCCGGGGAAATTTTAATGAGAGCCGCCTCGCATGGATGCTGAAAGGGTATGAGCACCAGGCGCATCACCGTGGCCAGACAACCATTTATCTTCGCACTGCAGGGCTGATACCCCCCAATGAAAAATTATTTGACAACTAATTATAATCCACAGTGATTATTTATGAGAAAATATGTCGTAGTTTTTATTTTAACGGTAGTTATTAATGGCTTTTATTGTAGGGCTTGTAATTAATGCAGCTTATAAAAAATAAAACCTTCATTCATAGAACAGATATGAAGCCTGTTTATAAAGCATCCTCCGATTTCCGTTTTTTTCTATCTGTTGTACTCAGGTTTACATGCCTGGTTGGCCTTGTTTACCTGTACTATATTTTTGACGATAACCAAAGGCTGGAAACAGTTGCAACAATTTCGTTAGCGCTCGTGTTTTTTATTTCGGGTAATACTGAAATTATTATTTACCCGGGTAAAGTGGTTGAAAAAACCAACTCATTTGCTTCCATGATTTTACCCGGAAAAGAAAAACAGTTTGAAATAAGTGAAATAAAAAAAGCGTATTTGCCCGAAGATATAAATCCAGGAGTAGATGAACTTACTGCTGTTGCTGTACTTGCAGCCCTTTTACCGGGAAAACATACAAATTACGGTGAAAGGTGGAATGTTATATTGCTGGAAATGAATGACGGAAAAACAGTCCGGCTTTTTGCAGAACTTTCAAAAAGAAAAAGGGAAAAAGCTGTAGCTGTAATTAATTCACTCTTGCCGGCAAACGATAGCAAATAACGTCTTCTGAATAGAATTTCCTTGTACCCCATAAATATGTGATTTGCCTATCACTATTAATTTTAGCTACTACATTTATTGCGGATTATTTAATAACTGCAATTTATAGCTCATGAAAAAAATCGGGTTGGTGGGTGGTATCAGCTGGGTATCCACTATGGATTATTACAAATTTATCAATGAAGGAATAAATTCAAGGTTGGGGGGATTGAATTTTGCTGAATGCGTTATATACTCCCTCAACTTTGGTGATGTGCAGGCAAAAAGCTGGGAAAATGCTTACGAACTATTATTGAATGCCTGTAAAAGTTTACAACGCAGCGGCGTTGATGCTATTGTTTTATGTGCAAATACAGCACACCTTTTTGCTGATGAACTACAGCAGGAATTACAACTGCCTTTTATAAATATAATTTCAGAAACCGGAAAAGTTGTTAAGCAGGAAGGATTTAAAAAAGCAGGATTGCTGGGCACTCAATTTACCATGGAGATGGATTTTTACAAAAAAAAACTGGAGGCATATGGAATAGAAGTATTGATCCCTTTAGAACCAGCAACCAGGAATTATATTCAACATACTGTAAAAGAAGAATTGGGTATTGGATTCATCAGCCCTCAAACCAGAGCAAATTATGTAAGTATTGTAAATGAATTGGCTGCACGAGGTGCAGAGTGCATCATATTGGGCTGCACAGAAATTCCCCTGCTGATCAGCCAGGCTGATGTTGTCATTCCTGTGTTTAATACAACCAGCATCCATTCGCAGGCAATTGTTAATTATGTAATTTCATGATAACTTATGTTTATCATTACCGGAATATTTAAAGCCAGCATCAAAGAATTTTAAAAAAATTCTACCGTTCGAAAAATACACACTAACAACCCAATTAACCCATGATGAAGTGTACAAAAGATTGTCGGAAAAAAAGTCCCTAAATGAATATCTGGAATTACAGGATCGCATAATTCTGCAACCTGGGAATACGAAGGTCATGTAACAAAGACGAATTTCGAGATTTCGAGAATCATTGATTACCACAATTCTTTTTTACCGCTAATTAAAGGAGAATTTTCTACTTTTTTAAGAGAGACACAAATAAAAATTAAAATGAAGCCCAACACATTTGTAATCGTATTTATGATTATCTGGATGAGGGTTATTGGTCTGGGCTGCCTGGGCATCATTTTAGCCGGGATCATTCGATTTAAAGCGTTTTCCCAAACAGGTTTTTCGCCCATATTACTAGTGCCATTTGGTATGTTTATTTTCGGTTGCTCCTATTTACATTACCTTTTAAAATGGAAAGTAAAAAATCAAAAGTATTTTTAGCAACACTGTTGAACGCAACAGCAACCAGTGAGAAAATTGCATAACCGAATCAAAATTTCAACAAGCAATGTAAAAGACAAAGAATACTCAAAGCGATAGGCTACGGGCTTTTATAAGAATCCTATTCAATTGGGTTGTTACAGGCAAAAATTGATCATTCAACTTAATAAAAAACGGCAACACTACTGGGGGTGGTGTTTACCATTGCATTCGCCAACGCAAAAGGGATTAACTTTGTGTATGGTTCCTCAAAAGAATAAATACAATCTTCCTGTTGGATACTCTTTGTTGCAGACTACTCTAAAATCTACAGAATTTCTAAATAATCCCATACAGTTTATTTCTAAAAGTATGGTGGTCTTTTCCGGCACTTATACTGCTTCCTTGGGAATCAACAGGAAACTTATTATCACGCAGGATCCGGGATTTATTGATTATATCTTGAAGGTAAATCATCGCAATTATCACAAATCAGAATTGTCAACAGAACGTGCCGTGCAATTTTTTGGCAACGGATTACTTTTCTCCAACGGAGATTACTGGTTAAAACAGCGGCGCCTGATACAACCTGCTTTTCACCGGGAGAAATTACAGGGCTTGTATAATATCATTGTATCAACGATTGATGAATATGTTATAAAATTTCCAACGGGGACCAACATTGATGTTTACCCGCTGGCGCATGAACTTTCTTTCCATATTATTGTCAGATCATTGTTTGATATTAAATTATCCGCATCAATAATGGAAGAACTCAGCCAGGTTTTTACCGAATTGCAGGATTTTCTCATCAAAGATATCAACCAGCCTTTGCGCAAACTATTTTATCCTTTTACCGGCTCAGAAAATGCGCAATTAAAAAAGGCCAGGAGGTTACGAGAAATTTTTACAGCCATCATCAATGAAAGAAAAGCCAGTACTGAAAGTTATGCTGACCTGCTGGATATGCTCTTAAAAAGCAAATACGAAGATACCGGCGAAGCCATGACAACCGACCAGGTAATTGATGAAATGCTGATCCTCATTTTTGCGGGGCATGAAACTACAGCCAATACACTCTCTTGGTTATTATATTTATTAGCTACCCACAAAGAAATATTACAACAACTCAGGACTTCTTTGAAAGATAGCACCGTATTCGAAAGTTTGAGTAACGAATACCTGAAAGCAGTGATCAATGAAACCATGCGCCTGTACCCGGCAGCATGGATGACGGAGCGGGTAGCGCTGGAAGATGATTCATTTAAACAATTCTCTTATCCGAAAAATACCATTATCATTCCTTTCTTTTTTGGATTGCACAACGATAAATTCTTTTGGAAAGATGCTGTGAAATTTCAGCCGGAAAGATTTATTAACGATCCAATCCTTGCAAAATCCAAACATTATTTCCCTTTTGGTGCAGGACCAAGGATGTGTATAGGTAATAATTTTGCCATTGCAGAAATGTGTTTTTTTGTTTTCGCCTTTTTAAAGCAATTTAATATTGAAGCTACCATGCAAATACCTGTAATGAAACCTTTAATCACTTTGCGCCCCGATAGAGTAGTTTTGAACATTGAGAAATTATGAATCAATATTTTTAAAGATAAAGCTCACAGCATATTACTGCGAGCTTTTATACAAAGCTGTACTTTGCTATGCTTAATTGCTGCCTGTACTTTCTTTTGAATATTCCAGCAGGTCTCCCGGCTGACAATCCAGCACTTTGCAAATTGAATCGAGTGTGCTAAAACGAATGGCTTTTGCTTTACCGGTTTTGAGAATGGACAAATTGGCCAATGTCAGATCTACCTTTTCCGACAATTCATTCAGCGACATTTTTCGCCTGGCCATCATTACGTCGAGGTTTACTATTATTGCCATGGTTATACGGTTAATTCGTTTTCAGATTGGATTTCAATTCCTCTTTTAAAAATTTGTGACAGCACATACAATACCACGCTCATAAAGATCCAGACATCGGCACCCCCAACGGTTTGCAATTGAATGTCGGGCATTGCAACGCCTTTTCCGGATAACCAGCGGCTATATTTTGTGGCCCACCCAGCAAAAAGACCAATTCCAAAACTGAGCAAAGCCATTATTAAAATAAAATGCTGTAGTTCTATACTGAAAGGCTGCGCAAGGTTTAGCTTTTTGTTGTAGAATATTTTTACAATCAGGTAAAACATTAAAGCCTTCATCACCGCTACAATGCTTATTAGTATTATTTGTGCAACAAAGTGTCCCCGATCGAAATTGAACAGGGCAGTCAGGTTTACTTCCTGCCATAGCTTATCGACTTGGTCGGGGTTTACGATAAACCGTAGCACTGCACTAACAATAATGGCCCCGGCTTCAACGGAGAGGCCCAGAAAGAGGATCCATGCCAATACACGAAGCACATTTAAAATTTGTTTGCTAGAGATCTCCATAACGTTTGATTTAGTTTGACAATGCAAATATAAATCTATATTTATTGATAAACAATAAATATAGATTGAAATTTAATAAAATAATTTTTTGAACCAATTTACCCTGCTATAAATAATCCGCTTGGCCGGCAAAAAAAATTATTCAGCAGTCTTTAATTACTTATGGTAAATACCAATAAAAAACCCCTTCTAAAAAAGAAGGGGCTACATACAAACAGTAATTACAAACACAAAGTTTAATAGTTAAGTAGGGCGGTTGCGCCTTACCTATATAAAAAGCCCGGACGATTATCGCCGGGCTACCATTTATTAATCAGGTTTCTTACCATCCAGAAAAGTGTTGATCGTACTGATCTCCGCCTGGTTATTATCGTCTGTTTTTACAGTATAATTACTGTAAAAAGATTCCACGTCTGCAATCTGGTTGTGCATTTCCATATTGCGGCGAAGGTAAGCAGGCACCGTTTCAAACTCATTGTTAGGATCGGCTGCATTGATGTTGAATGACAAATTACGCAGCTTCGCAATGCGTTCCGTAGCCCGGCGCCTAAGTTCTTCTGTTTCGTCCTGCATTGCAGTATCCTCAACAGTCGACATCATGATGGGCTGAGTTTGTTGTACAAGGGGCTCATCCTCCGCCGCTTTCTGGGAATCTTTAACCACCAGCTGCATTTCTATAACAGGCTCGTCTTCCTGCACAGGTTTCTGCATTGGCAGTGGTTCCTCGTTCGAATTGGATTCTGGAATGGTTGGCTTCTCCGTTGCATAAATTTGCGCCGGTTTGGCCAGGAAGCTCCCCGACGAAAGGGTGCGACCTTTATTGCTAGCATCGTTATCTGATGTAGATATTTGTTGTTGTTCGGTGTTACTAATTGGAAGGTTGCTGGTTGATTTCGGAGGAACGGTATTATGGGTCTGCTGGGTCAGATCAAACTCTATCACCAGAGTTTGTTCAGGTGCCGAAGATATCTCAAAATATTCCGGGGCATCTTCCTTTTTTTCCACAGTAGTTTTACTAAGTAATTCTACTGGGTTTTGCGGTTCCGGGTGCTCATTTAGTATAGGCATAAAGGCATCGGCTTCCGGTAAAACTGCTTTTAACTCCGCCATTGGCTCTTCCTGTATTTCTGCCATCGCTTTTTCATCTTCAACAACAACGACTGCTGGTGGCTGTTTGTCTTCAATCAGGTCAAACTGTAAAGTAGGTTGTTGTGAAATAAGGTGATTTGCCTTTGGCATTTCCAACTCCATTACAATTTTATCGTTCCTTACTTCTTTTTCAGTTGCAGGTTTTGCTTTTGGAAAAGGATCCTTGTGTTCAAACCCTGTTGCAATTAAAGTGATACTGATTTCGCTGCCCAAAGTATTATCATAACCAAGCCCCAGGATCACATCCGTATCTTCTCCTGCCTGGCTCAGTAAATGATTTTGTATCACTTCCACTTCGTCCATGGTAAATTCGTGTTCACCTTCGGCAGAATTGATATTGATCAATATCCATTTAGCACCCCGAATGTCATTGTCATTCAGTAATGGCGAATTCAATGCATTTTCAATAGCCATTTGTGCCCTGTTCTCTCCTTCGGCAATGGCACTGCCTAAAATAGCCACACCACCATTACTCATCACCGTGCATACATCGGCAAAATCCACATTGATCTGGCCGGTGCTGTTAATTACATCGGTGATACATTTTGCGGCAGTTGCCAATACATTATCAGCTTTGGCAAACGCTTCCTTCATTTTTAAATTCCCAAACTGGTGACGCAATTTATCATTGCTTATCACCAGCAAAGTATCCACATGATTTTTTAAATGCATGATACCTTCTTCGGCCTGCGCAATTCTTTTCTTTCCCTCGTATGCAAAAGGCGTGGTAACAATACCAACAGTCAAAATACCAAGGTCTTTACAAATTTTTGCCAAAATAGGTGCACCACCTGTACCGGTACCGCCGCCCATACCAGCAGTGATAAATGCCATTTTGGTATTCACTTCCAGGATGCGCTTTATTTCTTCCAGGCTTTCTTCTGTTGCCTGCCTGCCAATGGCAGGATTGGCACCGGCCCCCAAACCCTGTGTAAGGTGTGGCCCCAGCTGGATCTTGTTAGGAACTTTGCTTGTGGCAATGGCCTGGGCATCCGTGTTACAAATTATAAAGTTTACGCCTTCTATATTTTGCGAAAACATGTGGTTTACTGCATTACTGCCACCTCCACCAACGCCTATCACTTTAATGATAGAAGACTGGTCTTTGGGCAAATCAAAATGAATCATGTTTGTAAGTTTGAAAACCCCTCCGCCCCTAAAGGGGAACTTTGGAGAAGTTTGATTAGTAAGTATGTTTTACTGTACGTAACAGGAGCTTTTATTTTTAAGATCCGGTTACTGTGCTTGTCTTAAAATTTATTTTTATACCAACAGCAGTATTTCATAGTGTCATCGTTGCGTCGCAATCCTTTCATCGGCATTCCATTGGGCAACATTATAGACCCATATTTCTTTTCGCCGCAAAGACGCTTAGGCGCCAGTTAAATATTCTTTGCCTATTCGTGTCTTAGCGGTTAAAAACGGGTCTGACCTTGGGTGCCGACCCTAAAACTTCGTATCCTCTTCTTCTTTAAACAACTCAATCAAATTTGTTTTCATCCTGTCCATAAAACCCTGCAAGGTTTTGCGTGGCTTAATGTCGATGGCTTTTACTTCCGCTTCTACTGCTGCTGTTTCTTCTACCTCTTCTTCTTGTTTTTCTTTCGTCATTTGCACACGGATAAAACCGGTTGACATTGTTTTATTCTTATTCTCATAATCGTTGTACCCTTTTAATATCAAACCAATACAAGTGCTGTACATCGGTTTGGCCAGTTCTTCAATATGGCCACCACTCAGGTGTTCGTTAGGAAAACCTATTCTTGCATTTAAACCGGTTACATATTCTGTTAACTGGATCAAATGTTTTAGCTGCGAACCTCCACCGGTTAAAATCACACCGCCATTTAACATGCGGTTATCCAAACCAACCTGTTTTAAATGATAAGTAACAAAATCCATGATCTCGCTCATGCGGGCCTGTATAATGTTGGCAAGATTTTTTACAGAAATTTCTTTTGGCGCCATTCCTCTTAAACCGGGGATGGTGATAAATGCATTTGCTTTTGCTTCATCACTCAATGCACTGCCAAACTGAATTTTCATTTGCTCCGCCTGCGTTTTTAATACACCCAAACCGGTTTTAATATCGTTGGTAATGTTTTCGCCACCGAAAGGAATTACAGCTGTGTGTTTTAAAATGCCTTCGTAAAAAACGGCCAGATCGGTAGTACCCCCACCAATATCTACGATAGCAACCCCGGCTTCCAGGTCCTGGTCGCACATAACTGCCGCTGCAGATGCCAGTGGCTGCAATACCAAATCCTTTGTAATCAGGCCAGATTTTTCCACACTACGGTTAATATTGCGGATCGCATTTTTATCACCGGTGATGATGTGAAAATTAGCGCCCACTTTAACACCGCTGTACCCAATTGGGTTGGGTATATTTTGAAAATTATCCACCGTAAACTCCTGTGGAATAACATCAATGATCTTATCTCCCGCAGGAATATAAGTGCGATACTGATCTGCCACCAGGCGATCAATTTCCGATTGTGCAATTTCTTCATCCAGGTTCTGGCGAACAATATCGCCTCTTGTCTGAAGGCTTTTAATATGATGTCCCGCGATACCTACGTACACTTCATTGATCTCCAGGTTTGGATTAGAAGCGTAGCAGTTTTCCAATGCAGTTTGAATGGCTTTAATGGTTTGATCAATGTTCAACACCATTCCGTGCTGTACACCGTTGCTGTTAGCACGGCCAAAACCAAGGATCTCTAATTTGCCGAATTCATTTTTGCGCCCCGCAATAGCAGCAATTTTTGTTGTGCCGATATCGAGTCCTACAATAATGGGTTGTTCCTGATTCATAGTTGTAAGTTTTGTGTTTGTTTGTGTCGTTTGTTTGTGTGTTTTGTATGTTGTGTTGTTCGTTGTGTTTGTTTTATCCGCCCATTACCGCTTTAGGTTTTGGTTTGGATGTTGCCGGCTTCACCACAGGTTTAATGGCAGCTGGTTTGGGTTTGATTGCCGGTGCTTTTGCTTTGGCCACAGCTGGTTTGGTAGTAGCGGGCATCGCTGGCACCGGTTTCGGAGCAGCCGGTTTGATAACAACCGGTTTAACAACAGCAGTGCCGTTGTTTTCTGCCGATGCCCCTATGCTGCTTTCCACTGTGGCAACAGGAGCACCCATTGCCGGCTCATCTCTTTCCATTGATTGTTGAATGAGCGAACTATCTGCTGTGTTTCTTTCCGAGTCCTGTACAAATGTTTGTATAGAATCAGCCGCCTGCCTGGCCGCACGTTCGGCTATGAGCTGCATGATCTGCAAAGTGCGCAGCGAATCAGAACTCTTATCTTCTGCACCTTTTATTTTAGCCACCACCTGGTTTTTATATTGCAGGTTGATAACGCTGTACCTGTTCCAGCCGGCAGTTGTGATCACCTGCTTATAAAATAATTTTAGTTTATTAAATTTCTCTTTTGCACCCGTTGCATCACCAAATACAATGGTTTGGTTGCCGATCTTTGGGATCATTTCAAAATTTCTTTGGGCCGTAATATCTACCTGGTCTACCATGGCCATTAAAAAACTATCCGCCTGCAAGTGCTCACTTAGTAGCAATACAGAACGCAATAAACTACTGTCAGCGGCTTTCATACCAACATTGCTGCTATGCGGAAAGCCCGTAAACACGGGCAGTCTCGCAGAAAATTTATCACTTAGCGGCAATACTTTCAAACTGCTATCAATATAGAAGGTATTACCATCCACAGAAAAAAGCCTGGCTGCCGGTTCCCTTTCATCCACACTTACCTGTAGCACATCATTGTTATCAAAAAAAAGTTCCGCATTTTTTATCCATACATCTTTCTCCAGGCTATTTTCTATATCCCGCAGGTTGAAGGTTTGTAATGTTCTGCCAACAGGGTTTCCACCTACAAAATTTTTGATGATCAATAAAACATCTGCTTTATCAATAAAAAAGTTATTATTTACACCACTGATATCAATTTGTACGTCTTTACACTTTTTTACGTTCTGGCTACGAACCCCTGCCTGTAACAAAATAACGCCTGCCGCTCCTATAACACACCACAGGATGGTAAACATGATCTTTTTAATATTTATTTCAGGCTTGTTCACTATTTATTTATTACAATATCTTTTATGGGTTTTACCAGGGTATCTATATCGCCGGCACCGCTAATGATGAGCAATTCGGTATCATTATTTTTCAGCCATTCCAATACTTCGTTTTTTTCTTTCACCGATTTTTTTTCAGTTGTCATCTTATTCAATACCAGCTGGCTTGTTACGCCGGGCATGGGCAATTCCCTTGCGGGGTATATGGGTAAAAGAATTGTTTCATCTGCTATGCTCAGTACTTCTGCAAATCCATCTGCCAAATCATTGGTACGGCTATACAAATGCGGCTGAAACAATACAGTGCACTTTTTTAAAGGAAACAATTCCTTTGCTCCTTCAATCAATGCACGTAATTCTTCAGGGTGATGGGCATAATCATCAATCACAATACGATCGGTTGTTTTAACAATATATTCAAACCTTCTCTTCACTCCTTCAAAATTGCCCAATGCCTTTTTGATCTTTTCTTCTTCAATATCTAAATTCACTGCTACGGCAATGGCGGCAATGGCATTTTCAACATTATGCATGCCGCCCATATTCAGTTCCAGGTCTTTTATCACCCGTTCTCTTATCAGCGCATCAAAAACATAACTTCCGTTTACGATGCGTATATTTTGAGCATGAATATCCGCAGTGGAATCCATGGCCGCATAAGTCATTTTATTACTTGCAATAAAATCATCCGTTCTTGCAATGCCCTTTTTGCTGATGAGCAAACCGCCGGTTTTTATTTTACCGGTGAATTGTACAAAAGCATCCTGCATTGTTTTCTCGTCACCATAAATATCCAGGTGATCCGCATCCATGGCTGTAATGATAGCCACATCCGGGCTCAGCTGTAAAAAACTTCTGTCATACTCATCTGCTTCTGCCACATATACATTTTTACCACTACTGCCGGGAGCCTGTGGCCAAAAATTGGTGTTATAGTTAGCCGCAATGCCACCCAAAAAAGCATTGCAACCATAGCCAGTATCTCTCAGCAAATGCGCTATCATGGTACTGGTGGTGGTTTTGCCATGTGTACCTGCTACGCAAATATTAAAATTATCCCGGGTGATGCTACCCAACACCTCACTTCTTTTCTTTAGTACATATCCATTCTCTTTATAAAAATTCAATTCTTTATGATCCTTTGGAATGGCCGGTGTATACACCACAAAATTTGCATCCCTGTCCAG
This sequence comes from Ferruginibacter sp., assembly GCA_014379905.1. Lineage (GTDB taxonomy): Bacteria > Bacteroidota > Bacteroidia > Chitinophagales > Chitinophagaceae > Ferruginibacter. The sequence continues at coordinate 127,771 of JACMKX010000020.1, forward strand.
CATATCCAGGCTGTCTTCAAAATGAACAGCTATTCCTTCTTCTGTCAAAAGCCCCGTTAAGGGAGTAGGTGTTTTATCATAACCACTCACTTTTAACCGCCGGCTGTTGTAATATCTTGCGAGTGCACTCATACCAATACCACCTATGCCGAGGAAGTATACACTACCTAATGGCTTTCCGTTATATTCTAATATGGTTTCTTCTTTTATCATTCTTTGTTAGTCCATGGTCTATGGACGATAGTCCATAGTCCAGTATTAATTTTTTAAACTATTTTTTATTTTCAATTTATCGCGATGGTCCCTGGACTATCGACTAAGTACTTCATTTATCTCTTTCAAAATGGCTGAAGCTATCACCTCATCCGCATTTGTAACAGCCAGCTTCCCTATATTCCCGATCAATTCATTTTGTTCAGTTTCCTTCTTTGCGAGTTCCAGTATCGCCGGAACCAACAATTGTAACGCATCTGCATCAGTAATCATTTTAGCGGCATGCTTATTTACCAAAGTTTTCGCATTTTCGGTTTGATGATCTTCTGCCGCAAATGGATAAGGCACAAACAGGACGGGTTTTTTAACCACGCACAATTCAGCAATTGCCATCGCTCCACTTCTACTTATCACCAGGTCGGCAGCAGCATAAGCATCTTCCATGTTGGTAATAAAATCATTTACAAAAACATTGGAATGGCCTTTGGCTCTTTCTAAACCTCTTTCTTTGTAGGGCTTGCCTGTCTGCCATATCAATTGCAAATCATGCTGTTCAAATTGTTCCAGGTTTCTATCAATTGCCTCGTTAATGGTTTTCGCTCCCAGGCTACCCCCCATACTAAGGACTGTTGTTTTACCAGCGCTCAAACCAAACTTTTGTAAAGCATCTGCCCTGTTCAGCTTTCCATTTACAATTGCCTGCCTAACCGGGTTGCCGGTGACAATTATTTTTTCAAGAGGAAAGAATTTATCCATACCACCTGTTGCGGTAAAAACTTTCCTTGCTTTCTTGCCCAACATTATATTGCTTTTACCCGCAAAGGAATTACTCTCGTGAATGAAAGTGGGAATCCCTTTGCTCTGTGCAAAACGCAACACCGGGAAACTTGAATAACCGCCCACACCAATTACAGCTGTTGGCTTAAAGTTTTTAATGATGCCCGAAACCTGGAAAAAGCTTTTGATAAGCTTAAAGGGTAAACCAATATTTTTGATCAAAGAACTACGATTGAAGCCTGCTATATCCAATCCTCTAATTTCATATCCCGCCTGCGGTACTTTTTCCATTTCCATTTTTCCCCTGGCGCCAACAAAAAGTATTTGCGTAGCTGGTGCAAATTTTTTGATAGCATTTGCAATAGCTATTGCCGGAAAAATATGTCCCCCTGTTCCGCCCCCCGCTATTATTATTTTTATATCATGCATCACAGTTTCTTTTATGCAGCTTTAGGAGTTTGTGGTTTCATTTCTGGTATTAATTGCCCTTCCTGTTGCTCCACATTTCTGGCCACACTTAATATGATGCAAATTGATAAACACGTAAATAAAAAACTACTCCCTCCCATACTCACTAAGGGTAACGTTACGCCTGTATTTGGAAACAGGTTTACATTTACTCCCATATTGGCTATAGCTTGTATCACCAACATAAAACTTAACGCCAACGCCAAAAATGCCCCAAAGGCATAAGGACATTTGCGATAAATGCGGATACACCGAAAAAGGAAAAGCAGGTAAATAAATAATATGGCTGCGCCTCCCAACAGCCCATACTCTTCGATAATGATGGCGTAAATAAAATCGCTATAACTATGCGGTAAGTAATTTCTTGCCGTGCTGTTGCCGGGCAGTACGCCAAAAAAACCCCCGTTGGCTATGGCAATTTTTGCCTGGTTTATCTGGTATGTTTTTTCCCCGTCATCTTCCTTGCTGCTATATATAAATGTTTGTATCCTGCTTATCCATGTGGGTATACGACCTGATGACAAAATCGCCGGCAACTTTTTTGACTCTCCGGCTTGCTTGTCATAGGTAGATACCGCTACAGCAATTAATATCGCAACTGGTATCATCGCAATCCCTATTGTGATACCAATATGTTTTAAACTCACCCTGCCTATGAACATGAGCATAAGGCTGGTGCCGCCGATAAGTATAGCCGTTGATAAATTGGCGGGCGCTATTAAAAGGCAAATGATGGCAACAGGTATCACTATGGGTAGAAATCCTTTTTTAAAATTCTTGATCACCTGTTGTTTGCGGCTGAGCATACGACTCATGTACATGAACAAAGCAAGTTTGGCCAGGTCAGATGTTTGGAAAGTCATATTGATCACAGGCAACTTTATCCAGCGACTGCCGGAATTTAATTGCACCCCAAAAAACAGGGTGTACAATAACAAGGGTATCGAAATCAAAAAAAGGATCTTAGCTGCCCTTGAATACAAAGTATAATTAATGCGATGTGCAAAATAAATAATGATCAATCCAAGAATAATAAAAGCAAATTGTTTGAACAGGTAACTCTCATTACTCTTACTCATCCGGTAAGCCAGCGAACCTGTGCTGCTATATACCAATAACAAACTAGCCACGGTAAGCATGATTACAATAGCCCAAATAACCCGGTCGCCTTTTGTTTTTTGCACCAGGTTGTCAACAGTTCCCATTCTTTTAAAAGGCACAGTAATGCTGGCCTCTTCTGTTTGAGTGGTGCCCGGAGTTTTTGCAAATATGTCTTTCCAATTAGCCATTTACTTATTTGGTCAGTTGTCAGTTGTCAATTAGTCATTGAAATCATGAATTAACCCTAATTGACATTTTAACTTATAGACCATTGATTTCTTTTTATAAATCTTTTACAGCTGCTTTAAATTGATTGCCCCTGTCTTCATAATTTTTAAACAGGTCAAAACTTGCACAGGCAGGGCTCAATAAAACAACGTCGCCTTTGTTGGCAAAATGAAAGGCAGATTTAACTGCATCAATTGCATTTTCTGTGCTTACCATCAGGGGAACAATGTCGCCAAAAGCTTCATGTATTTTCCTGTTCTCTGTACCCATGCACACAATGGCTTTTACTTTTTCCTTTACCAGTTCTTTCAATAAACTGTAATCGTTGCCTTTATCAACACCGCCCATTATTAATATCACCGGGTTGTTCATACTTTCCAGCGCATACCAGGTGCTGTTTACATTGGTAGCTTTGCTGTCGTTGATAAAACTTACCCCCCTGATAGTAACTACCGGTTCCATGCGATGCTCCAGGCTTTCAAAAGTCTGAAGCGCTTCTCTTATTTTTTCTTTCCTGATGTCTACCGCTGTTGCTGCCATACTTGCCGCCATACTGTTGTATTGATTGTGTTTTCCTTTAAGCGTAAAATCATCTACGCTCATTTGCATTTCTTCGCTTTTCCATTTCAGGTGCATTTTTGCATTGGCTAAATAGGCACCTTGTGGCAGTTCTTTACTCATGGTAATGGGGGCTAGTCTTGATTTGATAGAATAATTGTTAATGTTCTGCACTGTTGTTTCGTCGTCCAGGCTATAAATAAATACGTCTTCTTCTGTTTGATTCTCTGCTATTCTGAATTTACTCTTCACATAATTTTCAACTTTATAATCATACCTGTCAAGGTGGTCTTCGGTAATGTTGATCAACACTGCCACATCCGGCCTAAAGGTTTTGATGTCATCCAATTGAAAAGAACTGATCTCGGCCACGTATAATTCTTTCGGATCAAGGGCAACCTGTTTTGCAAAAGAAAACCCGATATTCCCCACCAATGCACAATCCAATCCTGCATGTTTGCAGATATGATAAATGAGCGATGTGGTAGTTGTTTTGCCGTTACTGCCGGTGATGGCAATTATTTTACTATCTCCTTTGTAACGGTAAGCCAGTTCTATCTCGCTGATGATGGAGATATTTTTAGCCCTTATCTTCTTTATCAAGGCTGCATTCCCCGGTATACCCGGGCTTTTCATCACTTCATCTGCATTTAAAATCAAATCTTCGCTGTGGTTTCCTTCTTCATAAGCAATTTGTTGTTCCTCCAGTTCGGTTTTAAAATTTTCTTTAATGGCCGATCCGTCGCTTACAAAAACATCATAGCCTTTTTGCTGTGCCAGCAAAGCAGCACCGATGCCACTTTCTGCTGCTCCCAGTATGACCATTCGTTTTTTCATCTCCAATGCTTTTAAAAAAAGAGTTACCAACATTGTTGAGATCGCATGCAGCATTTTGCCTGCGGCTCAAATAAAATAGGTTTTTCAACAGCATAGAATTTACCAGGTAAGCTATATTGAGCTATCTGCTTTCTATATTAAAATTTGGTTCTTCTACAAGTATCAAGATTACAGGACAACATCTTTTTCCTGCAGGGGCTTAATAAAAAAGGTTTTTCGCAAGCATAGAATTTAATGGGTCAGGTCGGTCAGGATTCGTCAGGGTACAATTTGGTTTTCCCAAATAATTTTTTATCTCAGCTTAAGTGTAACAATCGCCATGGCTACACATAATATGGTCAATATCCAAAACCGAACTGCTATTTTACTTTCATGATAACCGAGCTTTTGATAGTGATGGTGCAACGGGCTCATTAAAAACACCCTTCTACCTTCACCATACTTTCGCTTGGTATATTTAAAATAACTTACCTGAATCATCACACTCAACAGTTCCACAAAAAACACCAGGCAAAAAATTGGTATCAATAACTCTTTTCTTACAATAATGGCCAGCGCTGCAATGATGCCGCCCATTGCAAGGCTTCCCGTATCTCCCATAAAAACCTGCGCCGGGTAAGAGTTGTACCACAAAAATCCAATACAGGCACCCACGAATGCCGCTATAAAAATGCTGAGCTCTCCCAGGTTAGGTATGTACATTATATTTAAGTACTCCGCCATCTTTATATTACCGCTTACATAGGCAAATATGCCCAGGCAAATTCCTATAATGGCGCAGACTCCGGTTGCCAGGCCATCCAACCCATCGGTTATATTAGCACCATTTGATACGGCTGTTACAATAAATATTACAATACCGATGTATAAAATATAACTGTAATTTTCCAACGACTTTGGTAATAACCTCGAATAATTAAACTCATGATTTTTTACAAAAGGTATGGTCGTGATCATGGATTTTGCAGGAGTGAAATACCTGGTTTTACCATCTACAATAATAGAATCATATTTTATCGGCACCTTTTTTTCATCGGCTTGTATTACTGTTTGTTCCGATGGAAAATATTCTCTCATCACTACTACACTATCATTAAAATATAAAGTCGCCCCAACTATAATTCCCAACATTACCTGTCCAAAAATTTTAAACCTGCCTGCCAAACCATCTGCATCTGTCTTTTTATAATCGATCCCTTTTTGTTTCGCAATTCTTTTTGCCTTTAGTTTCAGGTAGTCGTCAATAAAACCTATACCCCCTAACCACACTGTACACAATACCATCAGCCGGATGTATACTTTATCAAGGTTGGCTAACAGTATGGTTGGTATAATAATGGCCAATATAATGATGATACCTCCCATTGTTGGCGTACCTTTTTTCTGCTGCTCACCCGCAAGGCCAAGATCTCTCACCGTTTCTCCTAACTGCTTTTTCTGCAAAAACCTGATCAGTTTTTTGCCATACACCGTTGTAATAACCAATGATAGTATCATCGCAAGCATCACCCTGAAACTGATGAAATCTAAAAGGTTGCTTCCGGGAAAGCGGAAACCCTCTTGATCAAGCCAGCGAAATAAGTGATACAACATGTTGGTTAATTTGATAATTGGCCAATTAGCCAATGTGATAATTCAATCTATAATTATTGCTTCTCGATGTAATAACATTATCATATTATCACATTATCGAATTGGCCAATTCTCTATTTTTCCAGCATCTCAAACATCTCCCCCAACACTTTCTTATCATCAAAATCATGCTTCACACCTTTTACCTCCTGGTATTTCTCATGCCCTTTCCCTGCTATTAAAACAATGTCTTCTTTGCTGCTCAGGCTCACGGCGGTTTTAATGGCTTCTCTCCTGTCTGCTATGCTGATGTATTTTTTTCTTGCTACCACACCAACTCCCGCTTCCATATCTTTTATTATTTCCAACGGGTCTTCATTTCTCGGGTTATCGGAAGTGAAGATCACTTTGTCGCTATATTCGCAGGCCACTTCTGCCATTACCGGGCGTTTTGTTTTATCCCTGTTACCACCACAACCAACCACTGTAATAATTTTTTCGTGTCCCTGCCGGAGATTTTTGATAGTTGCCAGCACATTGAGCAATGCATCGGGTGTATGAGCATAATCAACAATACCTACTACTTTTTGAACCGGACTTATGCTGTAATCAAATCTTCCTTCTGCACCATCCATGCTGCTCAGCTGCAATAAAACATTTTGTTTTTCTTTCCCCAGGCAGGTAGCTGCAGCATAAACTGCCAACAGGTTGTAGGCATTGAATTCACCAATTAGTTTAAAATGAACCTCTGTGTCATTTACGATCATGTGCAAACCAGCCAGGCTATTGTCTAAAATTTTCCCTTTAAAAGCAGCCATTGTTTTAAGACTGTAGAAATATTTTTTAGCATTGGTATTTTGCAACATCACTGCTCCTCTTTTATCATCGGCATTGCTGATGGCAAAAGCGGCTTTGGGCAACTCATCAAACCACGATTTTTTTACCCGGATATATTCATCAAATGTTTTATGATAATCCAAATGATCATGCGTGATATTGCTGAATATTCCTCCTGCAAACTGTAAACCTGCAATTCTTTGTTGTTCTATGGCATGACTGCTGCATTCCATAAACACGTACTTACAACCGGCATCCAGCATTTGTTTTAATAAACGATTGAGGCTGATGGCATCGGGCGTGGTATGAGTAGACGGAATAATTGTTTCGCCTATTTGATACTGCACCGTACTTACTAAACCACATGTGTAATCCAGCGATGAAAAGAGCTTGAATAACAAAGTAGCAATGGTTGTTTTTCCGTTGGTACCTGTTACCCCTACCAATTTAAAATGGCTGGTAGGTTCACCATAAAAGCTATGTGCCATCCATCCTGCAGCTGCGGCACTGTTATCAACCTGCACATAGGTTATTCCTTCTTTGATAACAGCAGGCAGCTGTTCACAAACAATAGCAACCGCTCCTTTTTCCAGCGCAGCTTCTATATAATTATGACCATCTGTTGCGGTTCCTTTTACCGCGATAAAACAACTGCCTTCACTCACAGTTCTTGAATCGGTGTGTAAAGAAGGGATACTGATACTGGTATCGCCATTTACAGCCCGGATAGAAGTTTTATATAGCAGGTCTCTCAGCATTTAGTTTAGCAGCAATTGAATTTTTTGTCCTTTATTAAATGTTAACCCTGCCGTAAGGCTTTGATCTACCACACGCCCCCTTCCTTTTACTTCTACTGCCAGTCCTTTGTTCTCCAATAAATAGATCGCGTCTTTTAAACCCATACCCAGCACACTCGGCATTACTTTATTTATAAGGGTTGAATTAACAGGTATATTCATTGCGGCTATATTATTTTGCATTTGTGCCATTCTCCAGTAACCTTCTTTTGCTGAATCTTTGTAAGCGATATTCATGAAAGAGAAAATGGATTGCAGGTCATTTTTCATTCCCTGTGAATTGTACAATACAGTGTCGGCCTTGCTTAGTTTAGTAAAATTTGTGCTGCCGATAAAGCGACCGTATATTTTATCCGCAATTTCCTTGAACACCACACCCGACACATCTGCACCATATATTTTTTTAGACTCCCTTGTATTTTGGATAACTACTGCAATACTATACCTTGGTTTTTCTGAAGGGAAATAACCCATAAAAGATGCCTGGTAAATTTTGTTGCCTTTGTTGTACCCTTTGTTATCCAATGCCGTTACGGCTGTTCCTGTTTTACCCGAAATGGAATACACAGAATCAAATAAAATCTTATGCCCGGTTCCATGCACACTATCTACCACAGCACGCAAACATTCTTTTGCCTGCGCCAGGGATTCTTCGCTACAGATTTTTGCTTCTACTATTTCCGGTTCGAAAGTTTTTATATCGACCCCATAATCCCTGATGGAATTAACGAGGTAAGGCCGCATCATTTTTCCGTTGTTGGCAATAGCATTATAAAGCATCAACATATGCAATGGGGTCACCAGCTCTTCATAACCATGCGCCATATATGGAATGGTAGTTTTGCTCCAGCTGCGGTTTGCAGTTGTTTTAATAGTAGGTTTTCCGGATGCTGCCACTATATCAATACCGGTCATTTTATTAAGGCGAAAATGTGCCAGGTGATCGGTAAATTTTGTTGGCTCTGCTCCGTAATACTGGTTGGCCAGTTTTGCAAACGCTACGTTACTGCTTCGCAGGAAAGCTTCTTTCACAGAAATAGAACCTGCTCCCAAATGAGAATCTTTAATTCTCAGTCCGTAAAAGGAAATACTTCCGCCTTCGCAATCAACCTGGCTGTTTATAGTTACATGTTTATCTTCCAGCAGGCTCAATAAAGTTGCTAGTTTAAAAACAGAACCCGGCTCGGTTGCTTTACCAATGCCATAATTAAGATCTTCTATGTAAGAGCCATCCGGTTGTTTACCAAGATTGGCAATGGCTTTGATTTTACCGGTGGCGGTTTCCATTACGATAGCTGTACCATGCAGCGAATTGTTACTGTCCAGCATTTTCATCAATGCATTTTCTGCAACATCCTGTATGTAGGTATCTAATGTGGTAATCACATCTTTACCATTTACAGGATCCAGTTCGGCACCCATTACCGGCATGTAGGAACCGGCAGAATAGCGCATTAACCGCTGACCGGTAGTTCCCCGCAATAAACTATCGTATGTTAATTCGAGCCCAACGTTTTTCTTTGCATCCGAACGGGATAAACCAATTGTTCTATTTGCCAGCAACACGTAGGGATTGATACGCTTATCCCTGGAGTCAACAATAAAACCGCTTTTGTTACGGCCTTGTCTAACAAGGGGAAAATTGCGCAGCTGCCGATATTCTTCAAAAGAAATTTTCTTCTTAAGATTATAATAACGGTCTTTATTTTTATAAGCCAGTTGCAGCTGTTTTTTGTAGTCTGCTGCTGTTTTATCCTTAAACAGGTCTGCCAGCGACATACTTAAAGAATCGATATTGTCTTTAAAGCGTTTGCCTTGTTTTTCTCTTAAACCATTTGCAGCAAAATCTACATAGATATCAAAAACCGGAATAGAGGTACTCAGCATATTTCCATCTTCACTATAAATACTTCCGCGTTCTGCATCAATGGGTAAATATTTTAATTGCAGGCTATCGCCCATTCCTTTCCAATAACTGCCTTGTACCTGCTGAATATAAAATGCCCTGCCGAGTACCATAACACCCAGTATCACTATGCCGATAAAGCATAGGTAAACTCTCCACAATATGTCGTTTTTGATTTCCATTATCGGCTCAGGCCGTACTGTTGATTATTGATTATTAATTATAATAGAATTTACAAACGGAAGATTTTTCGTCCCGCTCACCTGTTAGCTTCTTCCTTTTATGGCTCATTTATTTCCTTCCTGTTTCAATACCACCGGTGGCAACTTTGGTTCTTTCAATCCCAACGGCTCCACTGCCTTTACCAGCTCACTTGCTTTGCTCCTGTAAATCACATCCGCCTTTATCGTTTTGTATTCGTATTCCAGTTCTTTTATATTCTTTTCGCTCTTACTGATATTCCTCATTAATTTGTCTGCTGTATGCCCGTTGTAGATGTACAACACGGCCAGCAATGACAGGAAAAGAAAAAATGGAATGTTTTGTACGATCCATTTATGGTTAAAAAATTTTTTCCAGTCAGTCTTTGAAGACGCAATCGTTTCTTTATTTACTTCCTTTTCACTCATCGGCTATTTCTTTTCGGCCACTCTAAGTTTTGCACTGCGTGACCTTGAATTCATTTTTAATTCTTCCTGACCTGCTGTTACCGGTTTTTTGGTAATGATCTTCAGCGGGCTTTCGGGCCGGTTTCCAAACACATCATCTGCGGCCGGCTCTTCTCCCATTCCGTATTTAAAATAATTTTTTACAATCCTGTCTTCCAGTGAATGAAAACTAATCACTGCCAATCGTCCCCCGGTTGATAACATTGCTATCGACTGTTCCAGCATTTCCTCCAGCGATTTCATTTCATCATTTACTTCTATCCTCAATGCCTGGAATACCTGGGCAAAATATTTATTAGGGTTTCCTTTTACAATGCCCTGCAATGATTGCTTAAAAGCATTGATCATTTTAAAAGCCGTTATCATCCGCTGCTCCACAATGGTTTTGGCCAGTGTTTTTGAATTGGTGACTTCTCCATATTTTTCAAATAGTTTGTGCAGCTTTGCTTCTTCGTATGTATTCAAAATATCTGCTGCCGTTATTTTTTGCCTGCTGTCCATCCGCATATCCAGTGCTGCGTCAAACCTTATCGAAAAACCTCTTTCTGCTTCATCAAACTGGTGACTTGAAACACCGAGGTCAGCCAGTATCCCATCTACTCCGGTTACCTTGTGCAACCGCAAAAACCGTTGCAGGTGGCGAAAATTCTGCGGAACAAAAGTTATCCGTTTATCGTCGGGTACATTTCTCTTAGCCGCTTCATCCTGGTCAAACACGATCAATCTTCCGGTTTCATCCAGTTTTTTTAATATCTCCCCGCTATGCCCCCCGCCTCCAAAAGTGCAGTCAACGTAAGTGCCGCCTGGCCTTATGTTCAGTGCATCGATTGTTTCCCTAAACAAAACCGGGATATGGTAATTAGTTGACTCTTTGATTAGCTGATCAGTAACATCCTCTTTATTCGCTTGCTCTTTTTTCAATTGGTATACTTTACACTGATTAACTTATAACTAATCAATTACTCAACTTCTTTCCTGTTCATTACTTCATTTGCCAAAATGCTGAAAGATTCGGGTGTGTATGAATCAAAGAACTGGTCGTATTTGGCCTTATCCCATATCTCAATCTTGTTCACAGCGGAAACCAGTACAATGTCTTTTTCCAGGGAAGCATGTGGCATCAGGTTTTTGGGTAATAATAAACGGCCGGCAGTATCTAATTCTACCTCTGTAGCCCCATTTAAGAAATAGCGGCGAAACTCTCTAACTTTGGGGTCGAAATCGTTCTTTAGGCTTATTTTGGTAAAAATGGGTTCCCAGGTTTGTAAAGGGTAGAGGGTGAGGCATTTTTCGAAACCCCTGTTTATTACGAACCGGGCCGGAGCATCCGCAGGCAGTTGCTTTTTAAAGCCTGCTGGCAAAAGGAATCTTCCTTTTGAATCAATGGTTGCTTCGTATTCTCCCAAAAAGCCTATCATGTGGGATTTTAAGTGATTATTTAGTATTACTCACACAAAATAACACTTTTTCCCACTTTTGGACACTTTTTAATGAAAACATTTTTTTCCACAAGCCTCTATGTGCCTATAGGTATGCATATAAGTGAGTTATACACTTAAACTGATGTGAATTAGTTGTGAACAAGTGTGAATTGCTGTGTATAACAAGGAAGGAGTAAGGAATAAGAAAGGAAAATAAGGAATAAGGAAGTTGGGTTCGGAGCCAGATTAGGTTTTTACATGCTTAGCCGGTAAGACATTGTAGCTATTCCCAAAAGAGTTATTATAAAAGGGGGAAAGGTTTTCGCTAACAGCTAATGGCTAAAAGCTTCTTACTCTACTTAGCCAGTGGCAGGCTGATGGTAAAAGAGCTTCCTTTACCCAGTGTACTTTCGGCTTTGATGGTGCCTTTATGGGCATCCACCATTGTTTTTACATAGCTAAGTCCAAGACCGAAGCCTTTTACATTATGAATATTGCCGGTATGAGCCCGGTAAAATTTTTCAAAAATACGGTTAAGGGTTTCTTTATTCATTCCGATACCATTGTCCTCTATCTTTATTTTAAAAAAATGGCCGGCATTGGAAGTACTGAGTTTGATAACAGGATTTTCCTTTGAATATTTTACAGCATTATCCAGGAGGTTATTTACAAAATTGATGAAGTGTACTTCATCTGCCATTATAAGATCATTTTTTGCCTCCAGTCTTATCTCCAGCTGCCCCCCTTTTTCCTGTACCGGTAAACGCATATTATTTACGGCACTGTTAATGAGTTCGTGTGCTGCATGTTTTTTAAGGTTGAGTTGTACTTCCTGCTTATCGAGCAAAGCCGCCTGCAGTATAGCTTCTACCTGCTTGTTCATGCGTTTGTTTTCTTCCTTTATTACGCCGGTAAAGTATTGTGTTTTTTCTTTATCGTTGGAAACCTTTTCGTTTTTCAAAGCATCAACCGCCAAAGAAATCGTAGCAAGCGGCGTTTTAAATTCATGCGTCATATTGTTGATAAAATCAGATTTTATCTCGCTGAGTTTTTTCTGTTTCAATAAACTGCGAATAGTGATGTAGAAGGCCGTAGTAATAATGATGGTAAATAAAACAGAGCCTAATATGAACCAGAATATATCTTTTAATACAATGGATTGTTCATTGGGTACGATTACTACCAAAACCTCCTGTACCGACAGATTTTCCATCGAACTACCGCTTGGCGGTATCAAAGGTATAACAGCATGGATACTATTGCTGGTATCGTTAATGTAATCAACAAAATTGGCTGATTGTGACTCTTCGCCGGTGAGATTATTTTGGGCAATTGCAAATTCAAAAGGAATGTCTTTTTTTAGGTGCTGATTGAGAGAATTCTGGATTACATCTGCAATTTCCTGCTTGCTAAATCTTTGCATTACAGATTGGCCAAAAAACTCTATGCCCAGTTTATCTTTCGGGAACAGAAGGTCGGTTGGTTTTTTTGCGGTAGGAAAAAGCGGTTTATCCAGCATCAGTTTTTCTGCCGCCTGGTAAGTAGCGGTTGATACTTTATCTTTTAGTTCCTGTTCCTTAATTTCTTTGGCACTTTTGATCCAGAGTAATTGAAAAAATATCAATCCCAAAAGGCTGAGTAAGGTCAATACGGAAATAATGGGGAAAATTCTTTTCATGAACCGCTGATTTATGGCATGCCTGCAAAACTACTGTTTAATGCTGCTGCAGGAAGTTAAAGGGAGTCAAATATATTTAAATTAACGTAGGTTTATGAGCTTTTGAAGGGAGCTTTTTTTTAAATATTTTAGAATAAAATGCTACATTAGAAATATGATTCAGCCCGCTATCGGTATATTATTGATTGCAGAACCTTTTTTAAAGGATCCCAACTTTATGCGGACCGTTGTATTGCTTTGCAGGCATGAGCAGCAACAGGGTAGTTTTGGTTTTGTATTAAACAAAGAATTTCACCAAACATTAAATGAACTGATCCCTGAACTGGAAGGTTTTGAATGGCCGGTATATAACGGCGGGCCGGTGCAGATGGACACGCTGCATTACCTGCATGAATACCCGCACTTATTGCCGGATAGCCAGGAAGTATGCGCGGGTGTATACTGGGGTGGCGACTTTGAAATTTTAAAAGAACTGATACAGGAAAATTCCATTGACCCGCTCAAAATTAAATTCTTTTTGGGTTACAGTGGATGGGATGCGGAACAACTGGAGGCAGAAATGGAAGAAAAAACCTGGCTAACGGTAGCGGCTAACCGCCAGCTGGTGTTTGGCACTGCCATGGAAGAAATATGGAAAACCAGCCTGAAGACGCTGGGTGGTAAATATGAAATGATGATCCATTTTCCTACGGATCCGCAACTTAATTGATAATGGATAATTGTATAACTGATAATTAATTTTATCTTTCGTTTCTCACCATCATTATACCATTAATTGCTTTATCAAATTCTAAAAATTCCCGCTGCACTTGGTTTCTGGTTATATTGCCGGCGCCTTTGCGTGAATAATAAAGTTGCGCTCCGTTTTGATGGCCCGCTCATCATTGCCTGCAATCATCCCAATTCTTTTTTAGATGCTATTGTACTTTCCGCTTTATTTAAAAAGCCGGTTTATTCCCTGGCAAGAGGCGATGCTTTTAAAAACCCCTTCATTGCAAAATTATTGCGTTCGTTAAAAATGTTGCCGGTTTACCGTACAAGTGAAGGGGTTGAAAACATGGAGCATAACTACAGTACTTTTGATGCCTGCAAAGAATTGTTTAAAAAGAACGGCATCGTTTTAATTTTCAGTGAAGGAGGTTGCATTAATGAGTGGCATTTACGTCCGCTCAAAAAAGGTACGGCCAGGCTGGCGCTCAGCAGCTGGAATGATGGCATTGATGTAAAAATATTACCTGCAGGATTGAATTATCATAGCTTTCAATCCTACGATAAGGATATTCATCTGTCGTTTGGAAAAATAATCAGCAAGGAAGCCGTGGACATGGAGAAGGGTTTTGGAAGATCTGTGGTTTCGTTTAACAGCCTGCTGCAAAAAGAACTGCAACCCCTGGTATATGAAATTGGACAGGATGATGTAAAAAAACGCAAAGGATATTTTGAAGAACCGGTTGCAGCATGGAAAAAAATATTGTTATTTATACCTGCGGTAATGGGTGCCACACTCCATTATCCTTTGCACTTTATTGCAGAACAAATGGCTAAAAAATATGGTGCAGAAAATGATCATTATGACTCGATCATCATTGCTGTATTATTTCTTGCTTACCCATTTTACCTGTTACTACTTATTGTACTGGTTTTTGCTGTTACCTGTAGTTGGTGGGCGTTATCATTCTTAGCAGTACTGCCATTTTGTGCCTGGAGTTTTTTACAGTTAAAAAAGCAATTTTAGTTTTTAACGCAGAGAACCGGAGTGCTGTATCTCTCACTCTCTGCTGTAAAATAAAAAAGCCCACGCAAATACGTGAGCTTTCCATTTCTTTTCAACCCTGCACTTATATTTCCATAGCGCCTTCTACGAGTACCGTAGTTTTGTTATTCAGCACTTCCACAAATCCACCGTGGATATTATAGGAACTATGGTTGTTTTTATCTTTTAAAATTTTCAGTTTGCCTTCTTTCAAAGCACTTACCAATGGTGCATGCCTGTCTAATACTTCAAACAAACCTGTGATGCCGGGCAGTTGAACGCCGTATACATCGCCGCTGAAAATTTTACGTTCTGGTGTTAAAATCTCTAATGTCATAACCTATCTCAAATGTGCTGATTAGCTGATGTGCTAATGTGCTAATTTTTTAATGTTGACCCAATGCTCAATATGGGTTGCTCTGTACGCCTGGTTAAAAGATCCATATTGGTATGTGGTACAAGTGAGCGACATAATCCCGCATATTGCGGGACTATAAAAAATAACCGCTGGTCAATAACAAACAATCGCTTCGATACATTAGCAGATCAGCAAATTATCGAATTAGCTAATTGTCTTAGGCCTGCGCTGCCGCCATCAACTTTTTACCTTTTTCGATGGCATCTTCCAAAGTACCTACCAGGTTGAAAGCTGCTTCAGGATATTCATCTACTTCCCCGTCCATAATAGAATTGAAACCACGGATGGTATCTTCGATTGGAACCAGCACACCTTTTAAACCGGTAAACTGCTCTGCCACAAAAAACGGCTGGCTAAGGAAACGTTGTACTTTACGTGCCCTTGATACTACCAGTTTATCTTCGTCACTCAATTCATCCAAACCAAGGATGGCGATGATATCCTGCAATTCTTTATAACGCTGTAAGATCAGTTTTACTTTATTGGCTGTATCATAATGCTCGTCACCAACAATGGCTGGTGTAAGGATCCGTGAAGTGGAATCCAAAGGATCCACCGCAGGATAGATACCCAGATCGGCGATTTTACGACTCAATACCGTTGTTGCATCCAAATGCGCAAATGTTGTTGCGGGAGCCGGATCGGTCAAATCATCTGCAGGTACATATACCGCCTGTACAGAAGTGATTGAACCATTTTTGGTTGACGTGATACGTTCCTGCATCAGTCCCATTTCTGTTGCCAATGTTGGCTGGTAACCCACTGCACTTGGCATACGGCCTAACAAAGCCGATACTTCAGAACCTGCCTGTGTAAAACGGAATATATTATCAACGAAGAAAAGAATGTCTTTACCTTGTCCTTCGCCTTCACCGTCACGAAAATATTCTGCTAAGGTCAAACCGCTCAAAGCCACCCGTGCACGTGCACCCGGTGGTTCGTTCATTTGTCCGAAAACAAAAGTTGCTTTAGATTCTTTCAACCCTTCCATATCTACAGAAGCCAGGTCCCATCCGCCTTCTTCCATGCTATGTTTAAACTTTTCGCCGTAGTTCATGATGCCCGCTTCAATCATCTCCCGCATCAGGTCATTTCCTTCACGTGTTCTTTCCCCTACACCGGCAAATACTGATAAACCACTGTATGCTTTTGCGATGTTGTTGATCAGTTCCTGGATCAATACAGTTTTACCTACACCTGCACCACCAAACAAACCGATTTTACCACCTTTTGCGTAAGGCTCAATAAGGTCGATCACTTTTATACCGGTAAATAAAATTTCGTTGGCTGTACTCAGGTCTTCAAAAATAGGCGGCTTGGCATGAATGGCACGACCACCTTCTTTACTTACCTGTGGTAAACCATCAATAGCATCACCGGTTACATTAAACAGGCGGCCTTTTATGCCTTCACCAACCGGCATAGCAATCGGTTTGCCGGTATCAATAACTTTAGTGCCACGAACCAATCCTTCAGTACCATCCATCGCTATCGTTCTTACGCTGTCTTCACCCAAATGCTGCTGTACTTCCAGCACCAGTTTGTCCCCGTTGGAACGGGTTAACTCCAGCGCATTTAAAATTTCCGGGAGCTTGGAATCATTATCAAACTGCACGTCAACAACGGCGCCGATGATGGATTTTACTTTACCTGTATTGGCCATAACAAATATTTAAAATATATAAGATATAATTTTGAGCCGCAAAGGTAAGGCGTGGCGGTTGTTTTAAAAAATTTAGGAGGGAAGTTTTTTTGTGCTCATTGATAGTTTTCCGCAGCGCTGTACCGGTGTTCATATTGTATCCTGTATACCAATAGGCATCAACATATTAAAGGGATAAAGGTCGCGGGTATAGTGCCAGCCGGAAAGGCGGAAAAACGATGATATTTACAAATCGTCTTACCTTCTTCCCGGCAACTACCGTATTTTTGCAGCCATCCATTCAAATCATAGTATGAAATATATCGTATCACTGGTTATCGTTGCCGTTATTGCATATTCCTGTTCCCCTGCCCAAAAATTCAACCGGGATAAAACGGCTTTCGAAGCAAGTGCCGTCACTAAAAGCTTTAAATCTGTGGCCGATATGAACGATTCTTATTTTGAAATAAGAGAAAATAATTTTTTTGAATTTTACCGCCAGTTGTTCGACAGCCTGAAAAATACCAGTTACCCCGGTAGATATGAATTGCAAGGAGACACTTTACATTTAAAATTCTATGATAAAAAAGGAGCAGCATTGCTTGGCAGTAAAGCCATCATCAGGGAAGTGAAGAACGAAATCATTTTTTTTAAATAATGCTGGATACTTTATACTGGATGCCGGATACTTGATACTGGATGCTGGATACTTGCCTCCTCCTCCTCGCCATCTCCCACCCGCCACTAACCACTAACCACTCACCATTTACTCATTAATCACCGGAACCGTTTGCGTGGGCCTTTTGTTGGCTACAAATACACCTATTAATATAACAGCCATTCCCAGCACTTGTTTCCAACCCACTTCTTCTCCATAAATAATTCCCCAAAAAATAGCTACAATGGGAATTCCATAGGTAACCATAGAGGCGAATATGGAACCGGCTCTTTTAAGCAGCATATAAAATAATATGGTGGCTATGGCTGTACCAAAAATGCCCAGTATAGCGGAGTAACCGGTTGATATCAAAACATGCTTATCAAAAAGATCGTGATTAAAATAGCCCGTTAGAAATAATACAACAAAGGCCGGTATGGAGTTTAATAACATGGCCACCGCTGCGATTCTTACAGAAGGAATGTGCTTTAAGTGCTTGTGCACCATGTTTACATTATAGCCATACAAAGCAGTTGCCAGAATGATATAAGAGATGTGAATAACGTTGCTGTTGCTGCTAAAATTGGGTTGAAAGAGAAACAACAATACCGATCCAAACAAGGCAATAAGGATCCCGATCACTTTATTGGCAGCTATCCGGCTGTTAAAGAACATGGCCCCGGCAATAATAACAAAAATAGGGGTAAGAGAGTTTAATACGCCCGCCAGGGCACTGTCAATTTTTTGTTCTGCCACGCAGAATAAATAAGCTGGTATCAAACTACCTAAAGCGCCCGACATAAATACAATGAACATTAATTTTTTAGGAATGAGCCGGATGCTCATAACGGATACCGGCAGCAATACAATACCTGCCGAAATGATGCGAATAGATGCTACCTGGAAAGCAGTCAATGCTTGCATTCCTTCTTTCATTAAAATAAAACTGCTGCCCCATATAAAGGAAAGCAGTATAAAAAGCAGCCAGTTAAGCGGGTTATTGTTCATCTATGTGTTTGAAGAACAAAGTTGAGTGAATAATAAATGATTGTAAAATGTTTTTTCTTTTAATTAATTTTCTACCTTGATAAGATCCATTCACTTAAAACTTCAACCATGGGATTTGTAAAAGAATTTAAAGAGTTTGCCATGAAAGGCAATATTATTGACCTTGCCGTGGCAGTAGTAATAGGCGCAGCTTTTGGCGCCATCGTTTCATCACTTGTTGACGATGTAATAACACCATTGGTACTAACGCCGGCTTTAAAAGCAGTAGGCGCTGCCAATATAGCAGATTTAAAGTGGGGAGAGGTTAAATACGGCAACTTCCTTTCAGCCATTATTAAATTCATTGTAATGGCGCTGGTATTGTTTGGTGTAATTAAAGCGATGAATAGTATGAAGAAAAAAGAAGAAGTTGCAGCACCTGCAGAACCTTCCAGTACAGATAAACTGCTGGCCGATATAAGGGATGAACTGAAAAAAAGATAAATATTCAATGTTGTATTTTTGCGACGGCTGTCTTTAATGGCGGCCGTTTGTAATTAACTCAAAAACACTGCTATGAAAAGACTGCTGTATTCACTATACGTGACAGCATTTATCACAGGTACAGTTCATGCTCAGGATGGCACCGTGAAAGGGCTTAAAAAAGATACGGAAAAATCAATTGCAAAAGACAAAAAGATACCATTCAGCTTAAATGGAAAAAGGGCGGCAATTTTGGTTTGAACCTTAACCAGGGCACACTCAGCAACTGGAGCGCCGGAGGCGATAAATTTTCTTTATCTGTAAATTCACACATGAACCTGTTTGCTTTTTACAAACAAGGCAAAAACTCCTGGGATAATTCGCTGGACCTTGCCTACGGTATTGTAAAAACCACCAGCCTGGGTACCCGCAAAGCGTCTGACCGCGTTGACCTGCTTTCAAAATACGGGTATGCCCTAGGCAAAAAATGGAATGTAGGTGTGTTGTTCAACCTGCGCAGCCAGTTTGCCAACGGCTATAATTATTTAAAAGATATCAATGGTGCCGACAGCGCAGTACTCACTTCCAAAACCTTTGCCCCGGCATATATTGTAGTATCCCCGGGTTTTGATTATAAACCCAATGCGGATCTTTCCTTTTTCATTTCTCCGGCTACCGGCCGCTGGGTAATTGTAGGCGATAAGGAACTGGCCGCAAATAAATACGGTTTTGAAGATGGGAAAACAATTAAAACAGAGTTAGGAGCATTTGGTTCTGTCAATTTTATGAAAGCAATCGATAAAACTGCTTCTTTTAAATCAAAGCTGGATTTGTTCTCTAACTACCGCAGCAATCCTCAAAATATAGATATTTTCTGGACCAATATGCTCACCGCTAAAGTAACCAAATACATCAATTTTAATTTGCAGGTAGATATTATACATGATGATGATATAGTAAATGTGAAACCTGGCAAAGGTCCCGCTCCGCAAATCCTGCAATTTATGGGGATAGGTTTTGCTTACAATTTTAGATCGTGATCTTGGGATTAGGGGATTTTTGGATGAGCGAATGGATGATTGAATAACGGTGTACAAAACCTGCACTGCTTTAAAAGCCCTGGCTGGGTTCAGAACCCAGCCAGGGCTAAAGGATACACAAGTTTTCAAGCCGTTATCCACAAAGCATTGTTATGAAAAATCTGCAAGGCTTTTTCATTTACTTTTACACGCTAAACTATTTTATTTTGACAGCGCCGAATTACCAGATTAAACTGGACCAGTTTGAAGGACCTTTTGACCTTCTTTTATTTTTTATTGAGAGAGATGAACTGGATATTTATAATATTCCCATCACAACCATTACAAACGATTTCCTGGTATATATACATGAGCAGGAAAAGCTTAATATAGAATTGAGCAGTGAATTCATTTTGTTTATCAGTACGCTGATGCGTATCAAAGCCAAAATGTTGCTGCCGCGAAAAGAGATCGATGCGCAGGGTAATGAAGTTGATCCACGGCAGGAACTGATAGACAAGATCCTTGAATACAAAAAATTCAAAGAAGCTTCTGCAAAGATGGCGGAGATGGAAGCAGAAAGAATGATGATGATCAAAAGAGGGAACTTACAGAGAGAATTATCTATGATCGGCGAAGAAGCCGGCGAAGGCACAGAGATCCAAACCGTGACTTTGTTTAAATTGATGAAAGCTTTTGAAAAAGTAGTTCAGCGCATCCACGAAAAAAATCACCGGCCGGTACATACCGTGGTTCAATACGATTATACCATGGAAGGCATTCGGGAATATATGCTTGACATTACCGGCAGGGAAAAAACATTGTCCTTCGAAAAAATATTTGATATCTGTGAGAACCGCATCCACGCTATTTTCATCTTTTTAAATATGCTGGAACTGGTGCAGCAGAAATTTATGACACTGCTGATTGGGGAAGGAAGAAATAACTTTATACTGGAATACAATGAGAACAGGGAAGAAGATCAATCCACCATGTTAACGGCTGATGACTGGACTAACCTGAATTAGATAAAAGCCATTTCAACAAAAAATACCAGCACCCGGGTAATCTATTCCACAGATTCTACAACTTGAAAGGTTATCCGGCTATTTTTTATACTGGAATAGCCTTGGCACTATATTTCAATTATACTTGCCAAAGGAACAGATGCAAAACAAACAGCAAATAGCCAAACAAGTGATTTCGGTGGCAGATGCCGTAGCTATGAACACTTTGCCGGAATATTGGATGAGCCTTAAACTTGCTGGCATGCATATCATTTCCATACTCTCGGTGGCAAAATCGATTTTACACCCAGGCCGTATTAACCAGTAACTTACCCCAAAAAATCAGCACAGATTAACAAAACAAACCTTACAAATAAAGAGATTGAAAACCTGGTAATAGCGAATTACGAGAGAATGGTGGCTTTTAAACAGGCCGCTTTTAATGCAGATTCTGTTTGGCTGCAACAATACTTTGAAGAGAGAACTGACGAAAGTGAAAAAAATATTAATGAATTAAATGAAATATTGGCAGGAGTAAGTGGAAGTAGATTCGATGTTGAAAATGCAGTTCAACACAATTTGCTCGGCACCAATCACCTTTTTACTGGTAAAAAAAACATTAATATGTTGCTCAAAAATATTCAGTACCTCGAAAAGGCAATAATCACCTGGTATAAAACAGTGATGAAAAACCTTAAAGGGCGGTCTTTATCAACAACTCAGTTATTGAGCAGACATTATTCCGGATTACAGGCTTCGCATGTGTACATGCAAAGTTGCTGATTCACAAAGAAGCAAAAAGTAGAAGTAAGAAAGCGGTATCATTGAATTGGTATCGCTTTTTTTATAGCGGGTGGGTCATCCTACCGGGGGAGGTAGATCGCACACTTCAATATCTTTTATTGAAAAATATTCAATAATATCGGCTTATCCGATACATCAATATAGGCCTTCAATTTTTGCAGGAAGGCAGGTGCGACTGTGGGACAACCCTGGCTTTCGCAAATGTTTAATGGATCCACTTCTTCTACCGGTACACAATCATGCGCATGCAACACTACGAATCTTTCAAAAGCTTTATCGTTGGTTTTATCAAGTCCATATAATTTATAGGCAAGGCCAAAACGACCCTGGTAATCTTTACCCACTTTGTATTTGCCCGGCGAACTGCAATAACTACCGGGAACATTGGAGAATTCTACTCCCGGTTTTTGAGATCCGTAGCCATGCGTAACAAGTCCCGCTAATTCAATACTGTCTTTTTCCATATTGTATACAAAAAATCTCCGTCGTCCGCTGACAATGCTCATATCTACCAGGAATGCTATGCGCCGGTTGTAACCTTTGGATACAGAAAAAGCCTTAAGCTTTGCCGAAACACTTTCCAGCTTCTCTCCTAATACTTTTGAAGCACCGGTCTTGTTTGCCGGATCAAAGCCGAAATCTTTTTTAATAGATTTAGATGCAGGTTTGTATAATAAAAAATAGCCCAGTGCACTGGCAGTAAGGCTTATAAATAACAAGATGGAAGAAATGCGGAGTACCGTTCTCATAAAATTGTTCAGCTGAGATAAAGAACAGCCGAATTTCCATAAATATTTATGAGCGGAAGATAAATGTTGGGTTGATAGCCCGGGTATAATAATTAAACAATTACTATTGCAGGATCAGATTTCCCGTAACAGTCATTTTCCTGTTGGTCACCACATGTATTTTGCTCCCGGTGCTGATTGTTTGAACAGTATTCAAAATGCATTCATTATTTCCCAGAGGATAAATAACGATCTCTTCACCGGCAGGTAACACGGCAGGTGGCATGGTTCCGTTGCTCCAGTTAAGTGCATTTGTCCAGTTACCAGAACCAATAAATGTGTAGGTTTTAGGGGCAATACTACTGCACATTACATAGTTCATCCTCTGCCAGATCTCATCGCAGAGTGTAAGCGATACTTCAGCTTCGAAAGGGTCTTCTCCCATACGAACTATCACCAAACCTTTGGAAGGAGCCACACTTACAATTTGCCCGTTTTTACCAATAGCAGCATACATATCCAAAGGCGCAGCCGGGGCATATGACCCCGGAATCTTTACCTGTGAAGAAGGTATCATGTAAGAACCTTTTCCATTGAGCCAGGTAAGATAGCCGTATGCATAGTTAAGTGGTTGCGATGTGCTGAGCATGTCATCTACATAACCCGCATCGGTGAGCAATTGTGTATTGTTCCATTTAAACCTGTTTTGCATTAACAGGCCGAACCTCGCCATGCTGCGGGGTTTGCTATAAAAAACGTTATTGAAATCCACGCTTATCCATATACCTGTCATTCCTGTTTGTGCCTTCAATGCATTTTGAGTATAAGCATTTATATTTTGCCCGGTGGCATTTATAATAACTTTTTCCAGCAAAGTATAGGGAGCGTTATGATAAGCCCATCTTGTACCTGCAGGTGCCAGGTATTGAAGGCAGGGTGGGTCCGTACAATAAACATCTCCGCCATCATTCAGCCCTGTGGTCATAGTAAGTTGGTGACGGATCGTAATGCTGTCCTCCTGTTGTGATGTAAGGCTCGTCCAGCCCTGGCCTAAAAATTTTGAGCTGGTGTCGGAAAGGGAAAGATACCCCTGCTCCTTTGCCTTGCCCACCAGGTACCCGGTAACCGTTTTACCTGCGGATGCCCAGTACCAGACACTGTCTTCGGTAAATGTTCCGAAATAGTGTTCCAGCACAATGCGCCCGTCTTTCAACACTATAAATGCTTTTGTATTTTTTTCTTCTAAAAAATTATAGAGTGAATCAATCCGTGTAGTACACCAGCCCAGGCTTGCAGGATCAGTTGTGGCCCATGTATTCCCCGCCAGGGGAGGAAAATAAAGTGTTTGTGCTTTTAAGCCTACACTCAAAACGAGCAGGAATACAAAAATGAAATTTCTCATACAGTATTTTGATGGGTTTTAGACCGCCGGGCTGTTGATAAAGTTTAATGATTAAAATTATTCCATTGTCTTTTATTACAGATAAGTTTTCCGAAAAGCGGAAAGCCGTAAAATAGCTTCTTATTCAGGATTATAAATCTTCGGCAATAAAAAACCGGCCGCTAATTAAAACGCCGGTCTATTATTTTTATGTTGATCAGGGTCAAATGAATATCCCGCCCGAGACTTCTATTCTTTGCGCATTTACCCATTTGCTGTCATCACTTACCAAAAAAGCAACTACTCCACCAATATCATCCGGCAGGCCTACCCTGCCTAAAGACGTCAATGCAGCTATCTGGTCGTTGTATTCTTTATTATCCCTTACAGCCCCGCCGCCAAAATCTGTTTCAATGGCACCGGGTGCTACTACATTTACCCTTATACGCCGGTTGCCCAAATATTTCGCCTGGTATTTGGTCAGGGTTTCTACAGCTCCTTTCATAGTGCCATAGGCCTCGTAACCACTATATGCAAAACGGGCAAGTCCCGAAGATATATTTACAATGCTGCTTCCGTCATTTAAAAAGGGCAATAGTTTTTGGGTAAGAAAAAATGGTGCTTTTAAATGAATATCTACCATGCTGTTAAACTCTTCTTCAGTAGCTTCTGCATAGTTAGAATAACTGCCCACCCCTGCATTGTTTACCAGGGCATTTAGTTTATCTGTAGCAAAACTGTCTTTCAATGTTGTTAACAGTCTTTGTACAAAATTATCAAACCCGTTACTTTTTGATACATCCAGTTGCAAGGCTGCTGCCCGTTGCCCCATGGCAATTATTTCTGCGACTACTTTGCCAGCTTCTGCTTTATTGCTGTTATAGGTGATGATTACATCATGACCTTTTGTTGCATTTTGCAGGGCCATGTCTCTACCTAAACCACGGCTACCGCCTGTGATCAATACTATTTTTTGTTGACTGCTCATTGTGTATTTTTTTTAAAATTGTTAGAATACAAAATTGAGCCGGAATGTTAAGAAAGTTATTGCATGCTTCAATCCATTATTTGTAAGATTCAAATAATGATTCCCTGAAATGAAGAGGAGAATAATCAGTTTGTTTTTTAAAGAAATTAGAAAAATGAGCTACTTCTTCAAACCCCAGGCCGTAGGCAATCTCGGTAATATTCCAGGTGGTCTGCTTAAGTAATATTTTAGCTTCTTCTGCCATGCGGCTGGAAATTATTTCGGTGGTAGTTTTGCCGGTAGTATCTTTTAAAACTTTATTGAGATGATTGGTATGCACCTGTAGCCTATCAGCAAAGTCTTTTGCTGTGCGCAACCGGATTGACTGAGTGGTATTTTCTATGGGAAACTGGCGCTCCAGTAATTCAATGAATAATGTAGCAATGCGGGTGGCGGCATTGATTGAATGTCCGCTAGCCGCTACCGGTTTTAACTTTTGACCAAGGTGGATCAATTCAATTACGTAATTGCGAAGCAGATCATATTTAAAAGGATAATCCGATGTAATTTCATTGTGCATTTTATTAAAGGTCGCTTCAAATTCCTTACTCTGTGCGGCATTGATCTGGAAAACAAAATCCCCTCCGGGTTTAAAGATGGGCAGTTCGTCTATCAAAAAACCGGTTTTGGTCCTGGCCAAAAAATCCTGTGTGAATACACAGAAATGTCCGCCCTGCTTATCATCCTGAGGAAAATAAGTGTAAGGCACTTTGGGTGTGGCAAAAAGGATCGCATAGTCTTTTATATCAACAACTTTATCTGCATACTCTGCCCTGTTCTTACCCTTTATCAGGCTAATCTTATAATAAGTTCTGCGGTTGTAGGGCATTTGGATCTTCCCTTTACAGTTCGCATACATTCCTGCAATATCAAATACATTAAAATGGCCTATATCGGCATTGTTCTTTTCATCAAAGAAATAATTAAGTTCTGTGCATTCATTGCCAAAAACTTCTTTGTAGAAAGATTTTATTGTGATTGCTTCCATTTTATTGTCTTGTAAAATTCAAAGGTACATAATCATGGCCGTCAATAAAAAAGCTCTTGGGAAACCACAGGTTTTTTTTATTATAATAGATTCCTTTTACTTCACCAGCACTTTCACTCCCGCCATTACTCTCAGTTCCGCAGCAATACCGTTAGCATCAAGTCCGATTTCATTATATAATTCTTTCGGGGTACCATGTTCTACTAAACGATCCGGGATACCCATGATCTTAACATCCGCTTTATACCCATTTGCATTCATGAATTCGAGTACCGCGCTGCCAAAGCCACCCACGATGGTACCATCTTCGATGGTGATAATTTTTTTGAATTTGCCAAACACTTCGTGCAACATTTCTTCATCGATCGGTTTTACAAAACGCATATCATAATGTGCCGGGTCAATACCTTCTGCCTTCACATCACGGATGGCCGCGGCAGCAAAATTGCCGGGATGCCCGAATGAGAGGATGGCTATTTCTTCACCGTCTTTTAATGTACGGCCTTTGCCTACCCGGATTTCTTCAAACGGGTATTTGGTAGCCATATTATCCTTTTGAATATCTGCATTCATTCCCTCTCCCCTCGGGTAACGGATGACGAACGGCAATTGATTTGTTTCCAGTTGTGCCGTATACATAAGATTGCGCAATTCCCTTTCGTTCATCGGCGCACTTACAATAAGATTAGGTATGCAGCGCATATAGGCAATGTCATAACAACCATGATGCGTGGGGCCATCTTCTCCTACAAGGCCCGCCCTGTCCAGGCAAAATACTACAGGTAGCTTTTGAATGGCTACATCATGTATCACCATATCATAGGCCCGCTGCATAAAGGAAGAATAGATGTTACAGAACACCCTCATTCCCTGGGTAGCCATGCCGGCACTTACTGTTACGGCGTGTTGTTCTGCAATACCCACATCAAAAGCCCTGTCGGGCATTTTGGCCATCATATACTTTAAAGAACAACCACTCGGCATGGCAGGAGTAATACCCATAATTTTTGGGTTTTTTTCTGCCAGTTCGATAATGGAATGCCCAAATATGTCCTGGTATTTCATGGGTTGTGGCAGTTCGAATACTTTTTTTTGGATCTTTCCGGTTACTTTATCAAACAAGCCTGGTGCATGCCAGAGTGTTTGATCCTTTTCAGCCAACTCATATCCCTTTCCTTTCACGGTTTTAATGTGCAGTATCTTGGGTCCGGCAATATCTTTCAGGTCATTTAATGTATCTACCAGCTTGGTTACATTGTGCCCGTCTATGGGGCCAAAATAACGCAGATTCAATGCTTCAAATAAATTACTGCTCTTGCTTACCATACCTTTTAAACTGGCTTCCAGTTTACTGGCCATATCGCGGCTGAATTTTTTCCCTACCGGCAATTTGCCAAGGGCTTTCCAAACATTATCCCGCAGGTCGTTGTAAGTATGAGATGTAGTGATATCCGTTAAATATTCTTTGAGCGCTCCCACGTTGGGATCAATGCTCATATTGTTATCATTGAGAATAATGATGAGGTTGCTTTTTTCTGCACCGGCATGGTTCATGGCTTCAAACGGGAGACCGGCTGTCATAGCACCATCGCCTATCACTGCAATATGCTGCCTGTTTTTTTCTCCTTTGTAATGACTGGCCATTGCCATACCCAGCGCAGCGGAAATAGAAGTAGAAGAATGACCTACACCAAAAGTATCGTATTCGCTCTCGCTGCGTTTTGGAAAACCACTGAGGCCATTGTATTTGCGGTTAGTAGGAAAAGCATCCCGTCGCCCGGTAAGAATTTTGTGACCATAGGCCTGGTGGCCCACATCCCATACCAACTGATCGTCTGGTGTATTAAAAACATAATGGAGGGCCACGCTCAGTTCCACTACGCCAAGGCTGGCGCCAAAGTGGCCACCATGCACACTTACTACGTCAATAATGTATTGGCGCAACTGTGTACTTAACTCCTGCAGTTGATCTTTTTCCAGTTTTTTGAGGTCGTCGGGGCTGTCAATCTTAGCCAATAGCTGACCGGGTAGTATTTCCATCAAATTAAAATAATAAGTAAAGGTACATTTTTATGGGTTTCAGCGCTACGGTAATAAGTGGTCGAACAGCGCAGAAACAACATTGCACTAATCTCCGGCTGCGTAAGCATTCTTTCCCCTGCGGTTAAATAAACACAAATGAACAATTTTTGTTGTCTGTTTTGCTATTTTGACGGTTCTTTTTTCAAAACTGCCGGCTTTTTAAGTTTTTGATAGCATTTAGGCTGAAAGGGAATTTTAAAGTTGTTGGCATTAATTTTTCTTACTCATTGGTAATCAATTTACAAATACTCTCCCTTACCTATTTGTACTGCATGGGCTATTGCCGGGATACAACAAGGATTATTATGAATAAAGCTGTAAAGATAGGGCTGATTGTTTTAGGCGTGTTGCTCGTTGGCGGCCTAACTTATTGGCAACTTATAAAAAAGGGCGTTATCAAAAATGCCATTGAAAATGCTGTGAGCAGAGGAACGGATGACGAATATTATGTAAAATATGAAAGCAGCAATATTGACGAAATTAATGGCAATGCCACTTTCAATAATCTTGTGTTGCAATCTGATTCCTTACAACAAAAATTATACTTGGAGGATACCAGTATATCTGCCACTATTTTGAATGTGCGCATAGCACAATTAAAAATAACCGGTGCTAATATTCCTTCTTTTTTGAAACAAAATAAAATTGAAGCCAACAAGATCGAGATCATAAAACCAGTTATCACCATCATACAAACCGGGAAAGAAGACCAGTCCAAACTGACGGCTAAAGATTCGATGGCTTTATATGAAAGACTCACCGGAAAATTCAACAGCATACAGGCCGGAGAAATAAATATTGTTGATGGTACGATTGCTTTTGCCAATGGAAAAAAATCACCGCACACAACTTTACAGGATGTAAATATTAACCTCAAAAACTTAAAAATAGATAGCACAAGAAACTATGATAACCTGGTAAGCTATTTTGTAAAAGATGTGGTAGCTACGGTAAAATCAGTCAATACTAAAAATGAAAAGAACGGTAACCTCTTTGTTTTTGAAGGAGTACAATACAATGCGCCGGGACGTTTTATCAGTATAGACAGGATCTTTCAGAAAGATACTAAAAGTGGTCAGCCGTTAATAGAATTAAAAGGCAATACAGTAAGAGGAATATCCACCAACGACTTTATCATTAACCGGAAAATAAAAGCCGATTCTGTTACCACTAATGGAGGCATTGTAAGTATCTACCGAAATAAAAAAGCAGGCAGTACGAACGAGGAAATAGAAATTGACAATGCTTTTTTTGATGAGGCCTGGATAAAAAATATAAGATTGGAAAACACGACGTTAAATATCTATAACAGGGCTACGCCAAATGTGCCGCCCCTCACTATTAAAAATATCCGTTTTAATGCTTCCGATATTGCAGAAGCACAAGACGGCACCAATTTAAAAAGGCTGATTGGTAACAGCAACTGGAATGTTTCCGGTGATGGACTGGCAATGAATACAAAAGATAATTTTTATAAAATATCGCTGGGAGCATTTGTATTGGACAATAAAAATTCCAGTTTAAAACTAGCAAATTTTTCCTTTACTCCTTTGCTGACTGAAGCTGCTTTTGTGAAGCAGCAAAAGGCACAAAAGGATCAATTCAATTTTAAATTCAGTAATATTTTATTAACAGGGCTTGATATAAAACAATTGATAGATGAACAAAAAATTTTAGCAGACAAAGTTTCTCTGCAACCAACCATTAAAATTTTTAATGACCGTACCTTACCGTTCGATACCTCCAGTAAGATTGGAAAGTATCCGCATCAGCAATTATATAAACTGGAGGTTCCGATAAACATTAAACTCTTTACGATTAATAATGGACATATTTCGTACAGGGAGAGGGGAAGAATATCCACACAAATCGGTGATGTTTTTTTTAGTAATGTGAATGCAACCATCAGTAACGTAACAAATGTAAAGGAGCAACTGGTAATAAATAATACCATGACGGTGGAAGCTACTGCCTTGTTTTTAGGATTGAGTAAATTAACTACTACATGGAAAATGCCCGTAAATACCAGCAATGGTGCTTTTAATGCCGTCGGCACATTAAGTGCTTTGGAGGCTGCGAAGCTAACTTCCATAACGAAACCCCTTGGCATGGCAACTATCGAAAGAGGGAATATAAAAAGTCTTCGTTTTGGGATGAGCGGGGATGATTATGGCAGCAAAGGCGATGCAGTGCTGATCTACGACAACCTTAAAATAAAATTGCTTAAAAACACTGGCGAAGAAAAACCTGAAATTAAAAACAAAGGCATAGTATCACTGGTAGCCAATCTTTTTATTAAGGACCAAAATCCCTCGAACGGTAAGACAAGAGCAGCTGAAATTGATTTTACAAGAGATACTGAAAAGTCATTCTTTAACCTGCTGTGGAAATCGGTTTTCCAGGGAGCGAAGAAAGTGGCGAGTGGAAAGAATGATGGGAATTAAACATCAAAATTAGTACTTATTCTGTATATATTCTTGCGAGACAACTTTTAAGGTTGGTGGACCACCTCCATGTAATTCCCCTTGCATATAGGTTAATTCCCAATACCTATTGTCTTCAGGATCGATGTATAATACCTCCCAGCCGGCTTTGTCAGTTGCTCTTTTTTCTAAATAATTATTTATCAGGTATTCAATGTACTGGCAAGTTTCATCACCAATAACTTTATCATTATTGAAGATCCATTTTCCTTGCAAAAAATTTTCGGTTTGATGCCTCCTTTCCATATTTATAGGTATCGCCTCAAATTTAAAATACTATCCGGGTCAGGACTGTTCATCAAATATTTAACCGCTTCGCTTTTTTTACAAACACCGGGATAATCTCCTTCCCACTGGTCCATCTCCAAAATAATTTGAAAATGCAAATGCGGTGGCCAGTCGCCATTTTCGGCCGGCGTACCAAAATGAGCAAAGGTTTCTCCTCTTGTTATAAATTGCCCTGAACGGATATTGGCTAAATCTTTCAGCGCCAAATGGCCATAAAGTGTGTAGAAATTCAGCATATCTACCTGGTGTTGTAAAATGATGGTGGCGCCATAGTCCCCAAAGTGATTGTTGAATGCATAGCTATGTACCATGCCGCCAAGTGGTGCACTTACAGCGCTGTCTTCTTCGCCCCAAACATCTATTCCTAAATGGACGTTGCGTGGTTCTTCTGCCATGGAGGCATCCTCGGTAAGGTTAGTGTCAAATAAACCACTACGGCGATACATATTTCTTGTTTCATTGTAGCCGCCGATTAAAAATTTAGCACGGGCATTTCCTCTTTGTGTATTAACAAAATCAGATAAAGTCAGTGTACTCTCAAAATTTTCAGGCGTAAAATTTTTATTGCCCGGTGAAAGATCCAGCGCAGCGATCTTTTCCTTTGCAGGATTAAAAGCTACCACCGGGTGAAACTGGTGAGCGATCTTTTGAATGATAACGGCAAAGTCACGGGGTTCTATCATAAGGTAAAAATAAGGTTTAAAGAGGAAAGCTGGTTTTTGCAGGGTAAGACACCGCAAGAAGGTGGCTCACCTCTGAAAAACTACTGTTAGCTGGAGAAGGATGGCAATACCCAAACAACCCAGCCAGCCCAGCCACCACGCAACAGCTACACCTGCATTTCTAACAGCCATGGCATACAATAGTATCATTACCGCAACTGTCAGCAACAAGCTACCTGCAAAAAATTCGCTGCCGTTAATGTGAAAAAACCACCCCAATGCGGCATAGGGCAATAAGAGGAGAGAGCCCATTAGGCACACAATGGAGATATTTTTAATAAAACCCCATTTCTTTTCTTTCAATAAAATAAAAGCTGCCAATAACTGTATGCCCCATTTGGCACCGGCTATTGAGCAGCTAAGTAATTTTTGTTGCGTAGATTCGTATATCGGGCTCGCTTCTATAAACCACCAGGTAATAATAGTGGAAATGGTAAAGTAAATAAAAGCACTGATCCCTTTCCTATTCATAAAAACATTTCTATCATAACGTTCGTCTATGGACCATGGGCTATTTCTAAATCACCACATTCACCATTTTCCCTTTTACAAAAATGATCTTCTTTGGAGCATTGCCTTCCAGCCATTTTTGTACAATATCATTTTGCAATACGAGTTCTTCCACCTGTTTCGGATCAAGGTCCAAAGACAAAGCAATGGTCGTTCTTAATTTACCATTAATGCTCACCGGGTATTCTTTGGAAGTTTCCACCAGGTACTTTTCTTCCAGCATTGGATAGCTTGCATCCAGCACGGATCCTTCATTGCCCAGCTGGCTCCACAATTCCGCTGCAATATGTGGTGCATAAGGAGTGAGCAGGATCAATACCTTTTCCAGCACTTCTTTTTTATGGCATTTGGCATCCGACAATTCATTTACACAAACCATGAAGGAGCTCACGGCTGTATTAAAAGAAAAGGTTTCTGTATTGTGCTCAATTTTTTTAATGGCCTGCTGCAAAATTTTCATTTCGGCATCCGTTGCTTTATCATCCTTCCATATTTTCCCTTTCAACTCGTCATTGAACAAACGCCATAATTTCTTCAAAAAGCGATGCACCCCTTCGATGCCTTTGGTATCCCAGGGTTTGCTTTGCTCTACCGGGCCGAGGAACATTTCGTACATGCGGAAGGTGTCGGCGCCATATTTTTCACACAACTCGTCTGGATTAACAGCATTATGATATCTTTTTCCCATTTTTCCTAACTCTGAATGGCAATAAAATTTATCATCATAAACAAAAATGGATTTCGAATTTGCTAATCTTGATTTCTGTTTAAAAGTATCTATATCTAAAACAGAATCATTTACTACAAAAGATTCAAGAACTAGAGGCTTCCATCCTTCATCAAATTCAATTTTACCTGCTACTCCTTTCATATAATCAGTTGTAGCTATTTTAATTGCATCGGTCAATTTTTGTTCATCCGCCTTGCTCAAATTTTCATCTACAATTTTGTCACTTAACTCTTTACTTATAAATATTTGAGGTAATTCTGGTTTATATTGATCCGGATGGATTCCGTAGTTTTCAATAAACTTCTCTACATTGACAATTCCTGAAGCACCATCTCCGATTTTATAATTATAATCTAAACGATTTATGTAGTTTATATGCGCCCCAATCATCCCCTGGTTCACCAATTTCTTAAACGGTTCATCAAAGCCAATCAATCCCAAATCAAACAACACTTTCGTCCACATGCGGCTGTACAATAAATGACCAACGGCATGTTCTGTACCGCCAATGTACACATCCACCTGGTTCCAGTAATCACTTACTTTTCGGTCGCAGAATGTTGAATTATTGTGCGGATCCATGTAACGTAAAAAATACCAGCTGCTGCCGGCATAACCGGGCATGGTCGAAGTCTCCATCTGCGCCGCAGCCCATTCCGGTATATTGGCCAGCGGCCCCTCTCCCTCCGGACCGGGACCATACTTTTCTACATGCGGCAATTTCACCGGCAGTTCATTTTCGCTCATAGCCACAGGTACGCCGTCGATCCACTTAATGGGAAAAGGTTCCCCCCAATAACGCTGGCGGCTAAAACCTGCATCCCGCATCCTGAAATTTACTTTGCGTTTACCAATACCGAGGGCTTCTATTTTATCCAACGCAATACCAATGGCATCTTTCATTAATACGCCGTTTAAAAAATCACTGTTCTCCAAAATGGCTTCCTTTGTAGGATTGGCTGCTGAGCCATCGTAATAACTGCCGATGATATTGGTTACCGGTATATTAAAATGTTTTGCAAAATCAAAATCCCGCTGATCGCCGCAAGGCACGGCCATAATAGCGCCCGTACCATATCCTGCCAACACATATTCCGCTATATAAATCGGAATTTGTTTTTTATTAAATGGATTGATGGCATAAGCACCCGTAAAACAACCCGTCACCTGTTTTACTTCGCTCATGCGTTCCCGGTCGCTGCGGCTTTTTACATAAGTCAGATATTCGTCGATTGCAGACTTTTGATCGGGAGTTGTTATTTGCGATACTAACTCATGCTCTGGAGCTACCACCATAAAGTCGACACCAAATATAGTATCAGGTCTTGTGGTGTAAACTTTTAATGGTATGTCCAAATGAGTATCCATTATTGTAACATCTACCAACTCAATATCACCGGTTAATTGTGTAACGACTCTTTTATCACTGCTATCACCCACCTGAATTTCAAAATCAACTTCCGCCCCTTCACTCTTACCAATCCAGTTCTTCTGCATTTCCTTCATCGCATCGCTGAAGTTCACTGTTTCCAGGCTTTGTAGCAATCTATCTGCGTAAGCAGTAATACGTAAATACCACTGGCGCATTTTCTTTTTTACCACCGGGTGCCCGCCACGTTCACTCACACCGTTTACCACTTCATCATTGGCCAGTACGGTCCCTAATGCTTCGCACCAGTTTACTTCACCCCAGGCAATAAAAGCCAGGCGACGTTTCATTAGCCACTCAGTTTTTTCTTTTTCATTAAATGAATTCCATTCAGCAGCAGTAAAATGTTTACTACCCTGCCCTTCATACTTTTTTATAAGATCTGCAATTGGCCTGGCTTTTTGCTGCGTATTGCAAAAATAGCTGTTGAACAGTTGCAGGAAGATCCACTGTGTCCATTTATAATAACTTTCATCGCTGGTGCATACTTCCCTGTCCCAGTCGTAACAAAAACCAATTTTATCCAGCTGGCTTTTAAATGTGGCAATATTTTTTTCGGTGGTATCTGCCGGGTGTTGCCCGGTTTCAATGGCGTATTGCTCTGCCGGCAAACCAAAACTATCAAAGCCCATCGGGTGCAGCACATTAAATCCTTTCAGTCTTTTATAGCGGCTATAAATATCGCTGGCAATATATCCAAGCGGGTGTCCAACATGCAACCCTGCACCGCTTGGGTACGGAAACATATCGAGCACATAACATTTTGGCCTGGGTGAATCGTTGCTTACTTTATAAGCCTTGCTTTCTTTCCATTTTTTTTGCCACTCACTTTCTATTTTCCTGAAATCGTATTCCATTATTTTTATTAAACTATTTTTTATCTTTTTATACCCGGCTGTTTTGCTGACAACTAATTTCGTTGGCGGCCTGTCCCGCCTTTCCGGGATCGCACTTTACATTCGATCAATATTGAGCGGAAGATCCGATTTGGCAAAAATTATTTAACAAATAAATAAGTCACCAACTTTCAACATTAAAAATATATTTGACAGAACAAACGTTTTAAGCGGGTGGCAAATTTAAAACAAAGCAGGGGAAAAACCTTTATTTTTGCCGCGGTCTTAACGATTAGAGATCAAATATTAAAGATTAGTGGAAGCTTTCATATTGAAACTGTCTTCCTGATCTCTAATTAACCAATCTCTGATTTATATCATGTAACAAACATTAAATTCCGGCGAAATATGGCTCAATTTGGAAAAGCATCCAGCAAAAGAGGTAAACCTACCTACGCTTACGCAATTATTGGAGTGGCACTGGTTTTATTTTTATTCGGTATTGTAGGCTGGTTTTTTCTGAACCTGAGAAAATCGGGGGATTATTTTAAAGAAAATATACAGGTGCATGCGTACCTGAGCCCCTCTGCATCTAAAAAAACGGTTGACAGTTTAACCAATTTTATTTCCGGCATCTCCTATGCCAATCGGGTGGAGCATATTACCAAAGAAAAAGCACTTGAAATTTATACCAAAGAAAACGATAGCAGCTGGAAAAAAATTCTTACAGAAAACCCGCTTATGCCTGAAAGCATTGACTTTTACGTAAAAGCGTCGCATGTACAAAAAGACAGTTTAAACCAGCTGGCTACTCTACTTCAAACTACCTACCCTGGTGTAATAGCCGATTTCAGGTTTCCTACCGAGACAGTAGTTAAAGTGAGTTCAGCGGTTAAAAATGGCGCTGTTATATTTCTGATTGTTGCCATACTACTCACCGTTTTGGTGGTATTTTCTATTGATAATACCATACGGCTGGCCATGTACAGTAACCGTTTCCTCATAAAAACAATGCAGATGGTGGGCGCCACCCGTGGTTTTATTGCCCGCCCTATTAACCAGCGCGCTATTGTTAATGGGCTTATCAGCGCCGGTTTTGCCATTGCGGCTGTTTGGGGAAGCATTAAAGTTATTGAGAACATGATCCCCGATTTCAGGTTGCTCCATGATACAACAGGCCTGCTGATCCTTTTCGGGATCATCATTATACTGGGTGTGGCCATATCCCTGATAAGTACACACAGGGCAGTTATCAAGTATTTGAGGATGAAACTGGATGATTTGTATTGATTTGTTCAACGGTTAAATTTCAAAATTTCCGGTTTTATTTGAACAGTTGAACTTTTGAACCTTTGAACTTTTCAACCTTTCCCCTATATTGCACCCTTATTTTTAACAACATGGCAAAAATTTCAGAAACTTCTACCACGACAACTATTAAAGAGCAAAAAGCTACGGTGTCAAATCCGGAATTGTTTGGTAAAGAAAATTATATGTGGATGCTGATAGGCGCAGCTGTACTGGCACTGGGTTTCTTTTTAATGGCCGGTGGTAAAAGCGTTGATCCGAAGATCTTTAATAAAGATGAAGTATATAGCACTACCCGTATCACCATTGCTCCTATTTTAATTATAGCGGGTTTCATTATTGAAATATTTGCTATTATGAAGAAGCCGAAAACAGTTAATTAGTTGATACGTTATTGGTAAGATATTTTTTGCGCTGTTTTCTGCAGCGCAATTTTTTTTTCTTTATTTCACGAATTTTTCGAATTACACGAATTGCACGATTTAGTGCATTAGTTTGCAAACTCAATAAATCCGCAATCATAAATCAACAATCAAAATGGATATTATTCAATCGATCATTATTGCAGTGGTGGAAGGATTAACTGAATTTATACCGGTATCATCTACCGGTCATATGATCATTACCAGTAAATTGCTAAATGTGCCGGACAATGAATTTACCAAGATGTTTACCATTGCTATTCAGCTGGGCGCTATATTGGCAGTTGTTGTATTGTATTGGAAAAAATTCTTTGATTTTAAAAACATACAATTTTATTTAAAATTGCTGGTAGGCGTTATACCCGCCCTGTTACTGGGTTTTTTATTGAGTGACAAAATTGATGAATTGCTGGAGAGCACCACAACGGTTGCCATTGCCTTACTGGCTGGTGGCATTATTTTATTGTTCATTGATAAAATGTTTAAAACCCCGACCGTGCATACGGAGAAAGAAATTTCTTTTGGCAAATCATTTACCATCGGAATCTGGCAGTGCCTGGCCATGGTTCCTGGTGTGAGCCGCAGTGCAGCCTCTATTATTGGAGGTATGCAACAAAAGCTTACCCGAAGTGCAGCAGCAGAATTCTCCTTTTTCCTGGCCGTGCCTACCATGCTGGCCGCCACAGGATATAAATTATTAAAACATTACAAAGAAACCGGTGGCTTTACCGGTGAAGAAATAAAATTACTGGCCATAGGAAATGTGGTGGCATTTGCTGTGGCTTTAGTCGCCATAAAATTCTTTATCGGTTTCCTTACCAAACATGGTTTCCGCATCTGGGGCATTTACAGGATCATTGTTGGGATCTTATTATTGATATTAATTAAATCGGGTTACCTGGCTGCATAATATTCTTATAAAATCTCAATTTATCAGTTCAATCTACATTTCCTAGCTGTCATGCTGAAGCACGAAGGATCTATATTTTAGTTAAATAAGATACTTCGTGCTTCAGCATGACAGTACTAAGATTGTAAACTCAGCTCATAAAACAGAATAAATTGTATATTCCATCTTCATACTATTAAACCATGCAGACCGCTTCAAAAAAAGTAATCAACGGGTGGGCCATGTACGACTGGGCCAACTCTGTTTACAACCTGGTTATAACTACCACCTTTTTTCCGATCTATTACACTGAAATGACCAGGGGCGAACCCTTTAACGGAGTTGTTCCGTTTGCAGGACGGCAGTTTGTAAATACCGCTTTATATAATTATACCCTGGCAGCAGCTTATTTAATAGTAGCTTTTACGCTGCCCATTCTTTCGTCCATTGCAGATGCAAGAGGAAGTAAGAAGAAGTTCATGCAAATATTTTGTTACATGGGCGCCATTGCCTGCAGCTGTATGTATTTTTTCACAGCAGATTATTTTGCCTTTGGAGTAATTTGTATGATGATCGCCGCCATCGGTTTTTATGGGAGCCTTGTTTTTTACAACTCCTACCTTCCGGATATCGCAGCCATAGAAGATCGTGACCGCATAAGTGCCCGTGGTTTTTCATTTGGATATATCGGCAGCGTGCTAATGCAGATCGTTGGTTTTTTATTGGTGGTTTTTCATAAGCAAATTCCTTTTTTAAATTCTGAAGGAGATGCGGTAAGACTTACCTTTTTATTAGTAGGCATCTGGTGGATTGGTTTTGCACAAATCCCTTTTAAAAGATTACCTAAACCAAAACCTGCCAATGAAAATGCTTTTAAGACCAATGCATTTACCGAAGGATTTTCAGAATTAAAAAAAGTATTCAACACGGTAAAGAAAATGAAAGTGCTACGTCGTTACCTGGCGGCTTTTTTCTTTTACAATATGGGAGTACAAACCGTTATGCTGGTGGCCAGCAACTTTGGAAGCAAAGTACTTAACCTGCCTTCAACCAATTTGATTATAACAATAGTACTGATACAACTTGTGGCCATTGCCGGCGCTTTCCTTATGTCGAGGTTATCGATGCGGTTTGGAAATTTGCCTGTATTAATGGCGGTAGTGGTGCTTTGGGTAGGCATTTGCATTTTTGGGTATTACATGAAAACTGCCATGGATTTTTACCTGCTTGCAATTATTGTCGGGCTGGTAATGGGAGGTATACAATCATTGAGCCGCTCCACTTATAGTAAGCTTATGCCGGAAACAAAGGATACGGCCTCCTTCTTTAGCTTTTATGATATCACCGAAAAAATAGCTATTGTTATTGGCCTTATTTCATTTGCAAGGATCGAAGAACTAACAGGTAATATGAGAGATTCCATTCTTGCGCTGATGGTATTTTTTATTATTGGTTTAATATTTTTATTGTACGCACAGGCTGGCGTGAAAAGAGAAACACCTGTTTCTTAAAACAAATTTTATGAATTTATATACTATTAATGCCGGCTACTTTAAATTAGACGGTGGCGCCATGTTTGGCGTAGTACCCAAAAGCATCTGGCATAAAATAAACCCTGCTGATGAAAATAATATGTGTAGCTGGGCACTGAGGTGTTTATTAATTGAGGATGGTAACAGGCTTATTTTGGTTGATAACGGAATGGGCGATAAACAGGATGCTAAATTTTTTGGGCATTATTATTTGCACGGTGATGATAGCCTGGATAAATCCCTGGGAGCGCATGGCTTCAACCGCAATGATATTACAGACGTTATTCTCACCCACTTACATTTTGACCATTGCGGCGGTAGTATTAAAAGAGAAGGCGATAAATTAGTACCTGCTTTCAGTAACGCCACTTTTTGGAGCAGCCAGCGCCACTGGAAATGGGCCACTGAACCCAATGACCGGGAGAAAGCTTCTTTCCTGAAAGAAAATATTTTACCCATACAGGAAAGCGGGCGTCTAAAATTTATTGAAACGCATCGCAACGACTTTCCCAACCAGGTTAAAATACGCCACGCATTCGGCCATACAGAAGACATGATGTTACCTTCGGTTCAATACAAGGGACGCAACATTGTTTTCATGGCTGACCTCTTGCCTTCCATTGGTCATATACCTTTACCTTATGTGATGGCTTATGATATGTTTCCTTTACAAACCCTGAACGAAAAGAAAGATTTTTTAACCGAAGCCCTCCAGGATGATTTCGTATTATTTTTTGAACATGACCCTCAGGTGGAATGCTGCACGTTACAGATGACGGAAAAAGGGATAAAGGGAAAGGAGATTTTTAAATTAAGTGAATTGTAAAAAGAGAAAAGATGTCATCTTTTCTCTTTTTATATAATTATCGTACACCTATTAGCGAACTCAACGGATACCGCAATCCCCTATAAGTATGCATATCTACCACCACGCTTCCAACAGAAATCGGGCTCTCTACCCGTAACAATAAATGATTGGGATCATCGCTTACCCAGGCCGTCATTTTTTCTCCTCCTTCAAACATGGTTCCTTTTACCAGCAATGGCTTAAATTTAATGGCGTTGAATTTGCCATATTTGGTTTTTACTTTTTCTTTGCCCATGTAGCGGATATAAAGATGATAGATCTCATCATCCAGGAACATGTCGAAAGGAATTTTATCGCCGGGTTTATATTTATTAAAATCAATATTGCGGGCGTAGTACATAGAACTTACCACATCCTGCATACAATCGGTAATTTTAAAAACACCATTAGTGCTTACCGCAGTGTTGGCAGATTGGTTGAAAGTTACATTATTGTAAATTTTGTGCCCGCCTTCACTCACGTTGCGAATAAATTTCATGGGTAACAAAGTAGCAGTATCAACATAACTTTCATACCGATCTCTTACTTTAAAAAAGTTATCAAAGAAGGAATAGGTTTTCCCTTCACCCACAAAGTGATAAACGGCCTTGCCATTATACCTCTCCACTTTGGTACTAAAGGAAGCTTCCCCGGCTGCTATATATCCTACAGACCTGTAGTACACTTTCATGGTAACAAATTCGCCGTCTTTAAAAGCCGTATTTTTTATACCGCAAAAATCAGCCTGTGGGGCCGTTGAAGTTGGTATAAGCGTAAAGCCTAAACCAACAATTGCTATTATTAAAATTAAGGGTTGTAGGATTCTACTCATTTTCTTTTGTGATTTTTACTCCTAAAATTAAGACACTTCCAACTATAGCGGGCAGCACCAGGTTGATTAACCATATTCCCAATGCTGCTGCCTGTATTCCGACTATATTAGGACTGAATAGTTTAAATAATTCAACACTTGCTGTTGCCCTTACCGGCAATTCGGCAAACCCTATGGTGGGTGCCATTGCCATAATAAGGTAGAAAACCGTTAACAACCAAAAGCTCACCTGACTATTAATATCTATACCCATTACGTTCAGCAGCAACAGGTATTGCAAGATAAATACGCTGTAACGTAAAAATGACAGCAACAAAATTCTTAACAATTGTTTACCGCTGAATTGTTCAAGCAGTCTGACATACTTTAACGGTTTGCTAAGGAATTTTACCCGCTCCATCAAATGCAGCAGCCAACCTATCCTGAAATAAAAAAGCAAAGTAAATGTACTCAAAGCAATAGCGGTAAATAAAACGGTATTGCTTAAAAAGTCCGGTATCAGCCGGAAGGTTTCCGAATCCTCTCCCGAAAAATATTTCATAACAAGAAGACCTGCAGTTCCCATTAAAATGGTTACTAAAAACTGGCTGATGCTTCCCAGTATAGTTAGTGTAATGGCACGCAACCTGTTTTCTTTTTTTACATATAAAATTCTTCCGCCAAATTCTCCCATCCGGTTGGGCGTAAGCATGGTAATACTGCAACCTGCCAATACGCTTTTAAAAGCCTTTATGAAAGATATTTTTTCCAGCGGCGCCAATTGTATCTGCCATTTCCATGCTTCAATACCCCAGTTAACCAACATTAATAATAAGGATATCCAGAAAAGACCATTTTGCCAGCTGTATTTAATGTGTTCCCAGCGAAGCCCCAGGTCGGGCTGATTTTTAACCTGGTAGTACAAACTAATGCTTAACACTATAAACAGTATAGGCCCAAGCAGGTAGTTGACTATTATTTTGATACTTTTGCTCAGCTAATAAATATTTATCCCGTAAAAATAGGCTGCACTTGCTCAAAAAACCAAAAATCATTTTAGGGATCGACCCCGGCACCGTAATTATGGGGTATGGCCTGTTGTTAGTTGACAATAAAAATGTAAGCATGGTGCATATGGGGGTACTAAGGCTATCTGCCAAACTGGATGCTTATGAACGCCTCAAAAAAATTCATCAGCAGGTAACCGAGCTCATTGTGCAGTACAAACCTGAATGTTTTGCCATTGAAGCTCCTTTCTTTGGAAAAAATGTGCAAAGTATGCTGAAGTTAGGCAGGGCACAGGGTGTGGCCATTGCTGCAGCCATGCAGGCCGGACTGTCGGTAGCAGAGTATTCTCCTAAAAAAGTAAAACAATCCATTACCGGCAATGGCAATGCTTCCAAAGAACAGGTGATGAAAATGATGCAACGCCTGCTTGGTATAAAAGAAGAGCCCAAATATTTTGATGCTACAGATGCTTTATCGGTTGCACTTTGTCATCATTACCAGGACCACCCTTTGTTGCCGGCAGCCGGTAAAAAAGGATCCCCGCCATCCGGCGGAAAAGATTGGAAAGATTTTATTAAACAAAACCCGGGCAGGGTTGGATAAAAGATTATTCTTATATACCATCCGGGGACCTATCAAAATTATAGTGATTAAACCATCTTAAACGAAGCTGTTTACCGTTTTTTGTTTCCAGAGCCCTGCTATAATAATCTATCATTAAAGGCTTTGGCAACAGCTTCACTTTTACTGTTTACATGGAGCTTTTCATAAATATTTTTTATATGACTGCGGATGGTTTCTACACTTATGAATAAAGCGGAGCCTGCCATTTTATACGTGTAGCCTTTTACCATTAATTGCAGTACATCTTTTTCTCTTTCGGTGAGATTGTATTCTTCGCCTTTTTTATTTTCGCCGCTTTCGTGGTATTGGTTAAACATTTGTATTACCTGGCGTGCAATAGAAGCCGTCATTGGAGAACCTCCTTCATATACATCCTTTAAATGTTCCAGTAATTTTGCAGGAGCAGTTTTCTTCAATAAATAGCCATCGGCACCTGCACGAATGGCTTCAAAAATATTTTTCTTATCATCAAAAACCGTAAGCATTAACACTTTGCATGCCGAATTTTTTTTACGGATCAATTTCAATCCTTCAATGCCGCCAACACCGGGCATATCAATATCCATCAAAACAATGTCGGGCTGATCCAGTTTAATATCTTCCTCTACATGGTTGCAATTGCGATAGGCATTTACCACCGTAAATCCTTCAGATCCCTGTATTAGCATTGTTAACCCTTCCCGGAGCTGATTGTTATCTTCATAAAGAACAACTTTTATCATACTATAAATTTTATTAAATTATTTTACTAAAACAATCCCCCGGGTATGTGATTTTAAACAGGAATACGCAGGATTATTATCGTACCATTGCCTGGCTCACTTTGTATCTCCAGCCGGCCATTTAATGCCAATGCCCTTCGCTGCATGTTGATAAGCCCATTGCCATCTTTTATTAATGCCGGGTTAAATCCCTTTCCATTATCGGTAATGATAAGTTGCAACACATTTTTCTTTACTGTTATTTCAATAATGGCTGTTGTACTCTCACTGTATTTAGCCAGGTTATTAACGGCTTCCTTGAATATCATAAAAAAATCATGGCGCCTCCCTAATTCAAAATTCAATTTTTTTATTTGGCCGTCTTCTTTAAAAGTGTAGGCAATTCCGCGGGCTTCCAAAAGACTGCCGGCAAACTCCCTCATGCGGCTTAATACATTGTCTATACTATCATTGGTGTTATCAATATTCCATACTATATCGTCCATACTTTCCATTATACGATTGCTGTTATCGCTTATGAGGTGTATAAACTTCTTAGTGGCAGGTATATCTTCATCAATTTTTCTCTTTGCCATTTCACTCAGGATATTAATGGTACTCAAAGTGCTGCCCATGTCGTCATGAAGGTCTCTTGCAATACGTGTGCGCACTTTTTCGGCTTCCATTTTCCGCCTGTAACGAGTACGCAACAAGAAAAAAGCAAACCCGCTTACAAGTACCACCATCAATAAATAAAACCACCATTGCTTCCATGCCGGCGGAATAATCTTTATTTTAAAAGAAGTAATTTTTTGGGAAGCAATACCACCTTTGGTTTTGCATTTTACTTTAAATGTATAATTACCACCGGGCAGGTAATTGTAAATAGCTTCTGGTTTGCCACTAACCCGGATCCAGTCTTTATCAACCCCCTCCAGCTGGTAGAAATATTCAATATGGTATCTTTTCAAAAAACTCATATTGGAAAACTCAATGGTCAAAAAATTCTGACTATAGTTAAGTTCTAACCCGTTTTTATTACTTAAAATACTATCCGTATTCAGGTTGGTAGCAAACAATTTTATGCCGGTAATACTTACATTTTGCGGCACTTCTTCATTTAAAAATCTTGCAGGATCAAAAAGGGTAAACCCTTCGCTGTGGCCAAAGAGCATGCGCCCGTCTTTTAACCGAAGGGAAGTGCCCAAATTAAAGGTTTCATTGGTAAGCCCCTCCAAAATTCCGTAGCTGTTAACCTTCCTCCCATTTACCCGTATTTTGGATATACCGTTATCACTGGCAAACCACACATCATTTTTTTTATCTGCCAGCATATTTAAAATATTATTGTCCGGCAAACGATCAGCAGTATTTAAAAGAGTAAAACTTTCTTTTTTAATATCCATAATGATAATGCCGTCAGGTGAAGACAGCATCAATTCCCCATCGGAAATGGGAACAACATAATTAATTCTTGAAGAGGGGATAGAATTTTTATTCGCCGGGTCATTCCTATAA
The DNA here is from genome assembly GCA_014379905.1 of Ferruginibacter sp. Taxonomy (GTDB): domain Bacteria; phylum Bacteroidota; class Bacteroidia; order Chitinophagales; family Chitinophagaceae; genus Ferruginibacter. Next base: position 172,467 of record JACMKX010000020.1, read on the forward strand.
CTCTTTTCAATAGCACCGGTTTGTATGTTTATTTTAAGCAGCCCGCTTTGAGATGTGCCGGCCCATATATACCCGTCATCACCAGGCAATAAATGATAGATCACGTTCATACCCTTTATTCCGTCGGAAAAGGTATTTATTTTACTAAACATACCGGTCACAGCATCCCTGCGAATAATAGTACGCCTGAATGTGCCGAACCAGATATTACCTGCTTTATCTTCCGCAATACTATATACACCATACCCTGCAAAAGCGGTGTCTGTTATCTTTTCAACCTTTCCTGTAACTGTATTTATTTTTAGAACATAATTAGTTTCCCCGCCAAGCCAGATATCATTGTTCCTGCTTTTTAACCCGGCCCTTACAACAAAAGTTTTATTATAGGCAGCCATATTATACTTTGCCGGCAGCTGGTTAAATGCCCTGTCAAAATAATATAATCCTTCTTCACCATCTGTTAATACAATCGTAGTGTTATCTTTCATTTCTATAAATCCCCACACATTCACCGGCTTTGAAACTTTGTCATTTATATTACTCTTAATTGAGTAATTAAAAAACTGCTGGCAAACCGGGTTGTAAATAAACAACCCGTTATCGGTTCCCATCCAAAAGGTATGTTCCTTATCTTCTACCAGGCAATTACCATTTTTGAAAGCTATCCCATAGGGCATATCCTGGGTTTGCTCAATCAATTTGATCTGATTGGTTTTCAAATTCATTTCAGCAAAAGTGTTCCCGTATCCCCAGGTAGTACCTGACTTATCTGTTGTATATCCCATGATGCCCCATATACGGGAACTGCTGTCACAGAAAATAACCTGGTCTTTTTTAATATCATAGCAGCTATGCGTGGTAGCAGTACTGAACCATAATTCTCCTTTATTATTAAGATGCAGTGTTACATTTCTTTTTGATGCCGGTGCACTTTTTAATAAATTATTATTGGAAGGACCAGGGCCGGGATATAAAAAATATTTTTTAAGATCATTGTAGATCACGATCCCTTTATCGGTACCGATATAATATTGTTTATTGCTGCTGTCGTATACCAACTGGTAAATCAAATATCCTTTTAAAGGAATGATCTTTCCTGCTGTAACAAATTGTTTTGCTGCCTCATCATAACAATACAATCCTCCAGTTATCAATGTGAGCCACACCCGCCCATCCTGTAACTGCACTATTGAGCGGATCGTATTTGCCTTATGTTCCGGCAACCATTTAATTATTACCGGGGCAAATTCAAAAGTATTTCTATCAAGCAAACAAATACCGGCCGTGCTGTGAACCCAAAACCGCTCCTGTTTATCTTCCAGGAAAGACATTACATAATTATCAGGAAGACCTGTTTTCGATTCTTTTTGCTGGCCCAGCCAAAGCCATCGATTTCCATCGAACCTTTGTATACCATTACTGGTAGCGAACCACATAAATTCTTTTTTATCCTGTATGATAAAGTTTACTTTATTACTGGCTAAAAAGTTATGCCGTGTAAATCTTAAATATTTAATTCCGGCTGACTGGGAGTTGGCATTATAAACAATACAAGTGCATAAGAAGCACACAAGTATAGCAATATACCTGGAGGTGGAGATTTTATTTGTTTGCGGTTGTGCCATTTTATCCCGTTTTACCGGGACCTGCTTATGCTTAAGGAGATAAACTTCTCTATTTTGTTGAGAAGGGTATCTTCAAATTTACTTTGAATAAAATAGAATGCAAAGCAACCTGGCAAAAATCCCATAAATATGGGAGAAGCAGGCTATGGGGACAATAGTTTAAAAAGCATGGCCAGGTATTGAGCAGTAGTTTGTGCACCACCGTCGCCTAATTCATCGTACTTATTTAAAAAATTTTTTTCTTCCAGCTGTTCCAGTGTTTTGCCTTGCTTAATGGCGATCGTTACCAGTGAGGTAGTTTCTTTAAGCATTTCCACGTAAGCTGATAATTCCTTTTTGGTTGCCAGTTTACCATGGCCGGGGATAACAGACACATCTTCCGGAATATCACGCAGTATCTTCTCAAGGTTTTCGATCATTTGCAATATATCGCCGCCGCCTTCTTTATAAACAGCAGGAAACATTCCATTGAAATAGGTATCTCCCAGGTGAATTACTTTGGAGCTGGTGAAATAAACAAACACGTCTCCATCAGTGTGCCCGTTAGGCAGGTGAAATAACAAAATATCTTCCCCGTTAAAATGAAGGTTCATTTTTTCGCTGAAAGTAATTTGCGGCAGGGATGATTTTTTAAAATTATTTTTTGCTTTTAAACGCTTCAAAACATTTTCATGGGCAATGATGGCCGAAGATCCGGATAATACACTATTCCCCTGTACATGGTCTGAGTGAAAATGTGTGTTAATTACAAAACGAATATTGCTATCCGAAAAAACTTTTAAAGCTGCAATCAATTTAGGTGTAACGGCCTCGTACATATTATCTACCAATAATATTCCATCGGGTCCGGTTGATGCAGCAACATTACCACCACCAAACCCATTTTCGGCGGAAAACATTTTTACAACCCCGCCGGCATGCACTGCTTTTATTTGTATGTTGCTAAAGTCGTTCTGCGAAAATGATGGCATACTGGTAAAAAAAAACATAAAGCTCCA
>JACMKX010000021.1 GCA_014379905.1 Ferruginibacter sp.
GAGGGTAGGGCAGGCGGTAAAATAGCTTTTTGCTGTGGTAAAATATGTTGCCGCAAAATAGTTTAGCGGCGGCCTTATTTTGAAATTTATATTCGTTAAAAAGCATCGCCTAAACTTCCGCTCATGAAAACAAATTTGCCCGTTAGTCATTTTAGCCGCACGAAAAGACAGGGGCTGCGGCAATTAAAAAACAATACTGTTTCAAAAAAGGAAAATGCAGTGGCCCCAACTATATTACCCGAAACATTGCAGCGCAGCATGGCCTGCTTTTTAGAAGCGCATGGTGCCAAAAGCGTGAATATACATTTGCGAAAAGCGTTGATAGGATATGTGAACTCCACCGAACATGGCACGCCGCACGATTTTAACAGAACCCTCCGGGATTTTGAAGACCTGATGGAATTTTTAGACCTGGCGGAAAAGGAATATCCAACTACGTGAAAACCTTATGGGTTTAAGGGATGGATACACGGATGCGAAAAACCTATAGGCGTCTGCATGACCCCAGCGTGTTTGAGTAGATTAGATACATTTATTTGCAATTTCTTTTTTACCATCGGGGCAGGCAATTTCGCGGCAAATACCGTAAATTTAATACCAGCCAATACAAACCGGGCGGGCAATAAATCCATAGTATGTTTACCATCATCATTCCTACTTACAATGAACAGGACAATATTGCAAAACTTGTGGGGTACCTGTTAAACAACAGCCAGGGGCATACACTGGAAATTATTATCAGCGATGGAGGAAGCACAGATAACACCTTACAGGAAGCCATACATGCCGGGGCAATTGGCCTAATTTCACCTAAAAAGGGTAGGGCTGCTCAAATGAACTATGGAGCCTCCCGGGCGAAGGGGGAAATATTATATTTTATTCATGCAGATACTTTGCCACCTATTTCTTTTGTAAACGACATTAACAAATCGGTTTCAGAAGGATTTTTGTTAGGAAGGTATCGTACAAAGTTTGACAGCAAAAAAAATATATTAAAATTCAATGCTTTTTTTACCCGCTTCGACCTGTTTATGTGTTATGGTGGAGATCAGACCTTATTTATAAAAAGAGATCTGTTTGAATCGATCGGAGGGTTCAATGAATCAATGTTGATCATGGAAGATTATGACATCATTACAAGAGCCAGGAAAAAAGCAAGGTATAAAATCATCCAAAAAGGAGCATTGGTTTCTGCACGAAAATATGATACCAATAGCTGGCTGACCGTGCAGAAAGCGAATTATACAATTATACAGATGTATAAAAAAGGGGCTACACAACCAGAGATGGTGAACGCTTATAAAAAAATGCTTGATTACAGATAGGCAAATTTTTATTGGGTGCTATACTTTCCTTGTTTTCATCCAGTCTTCCTCCGTATCTACGTCAGTAAGCCTAACCAACTCAGTATAGGAAATATTTTCACGCTCAAGGTCATCGGTGGTTTGCCTGAGTACATGCTCAGTACTCCATTGTTTATTTTCAAAAAGGCACGGGTGTAATTTTTTCATCCCGAGCAAATAATAGCCGCCATCGTTTGCCGGCCCTATAACAACATCCTTATGCTGTAGCAATTCAAAAGCCTGTTCAATAATAGCTGCCGACAATTCAAAGCAATCACTTCCAATGATGATCACATTGCTATAACCTGCTTCAAATAAAACAGTGAACGCATTTTTCATTTTCCCTCCAAGGTCATCATCAGCCTGGAGTCGTTTTTTAAATACTTCGTTACTCCAATCATCATCGGGTGGAATCTCATCCGCATAAAAAACAAACTTATCAGCAATTGATGCAGTTGCAATGCGGCGGGTATGATGAAGCAGTTCAACATAAATGGAAAGCGCTTTGGTTTCGCCAAGCGTTGCTGCAAGCCTTGTTTTTACCTTACCCTTTTCCGGTTTGCGCACGAAGATGATCAATGCTTTTTCTTTCATACCTGGTAAAATATTTTAGCAACAGCCACCAGCATCATAAAAATACCTGGAGTTTGAAATATAGATGTCATCTCTTTGCAGCGCTTCGAGGTTACCACCGGTTTTATCACAAACGGCCAGGGGTTGGTTGGGTAACAATACATGTACCTTACCATCATCAAAGCGCTCTTCATAGCCAAAATAAATTGCCGTTTTGCCGGTGAACAGGCAGGTTCATCATCGGGCACCGGATCTTTTATGGCGCCGCAAAACACTGGTATATAAGTACTGATTATTTCCGCAACACATTTTCTTGTGAGGGCTTTGGTCATAAGCTGGCTGTTTTAGCTGTTTGCTCAGCCGTTACTGCTCCGCCACAACTGCTGCCTGCGCCGGCCGTACAGCCATAGCAATGCTGGTTAACCACAATGTTGCGGTTGTTAAGTTCCGATATATTGAATTCATGGATATGTTGTTGTAGTGTAGCTGTCTTTAATTCAAGCATCTGGTTAAAATCACAATCGTACATCCAGCCATCCCAGCCAACCGAAATGGTATTGCGGCACATAACATTTGCTGCAGCTACCGGGTTAAATGCCCCAATGAGTTTCTCCATGTATTTTTCATAGTTACCTGTTTGTAATAAGTAATCCAGGTAACGACTGATGGGCAAATTGGTGATGGCATATAAATTATTAAAAACGATATTGAAATCCTTTTTTAATGATTGTTTGAATTCCAATTCAAGGCTTGTTTGTGCAGGTGGTAAAAAAGCGCCCGCCGGGTTGTACACCAGGTTCAACAAAAGCCCGGAGCCTTCCATACCATAACCTGCCTGGTTCAGCATTTGCAAGGCTGCGATGGAATCTTCAAACACCCCATCACCCCGTTGCCTGTCTGTTCTGTCCCTGGTATAAAATGGTAAGGAAGAAACTACTTCCAGGCGGTGCAGCTTAAAAAAATCAGGCAGGTCGTAATATTTTTTATTAGCCCTGATGATAGTGAGGTTACACCTTACTATCACATGAATACCCGGGTTAGCAAATTTGAGCTGTTCTACAAACCATCTAAAGTCCGGGTTCATTTCCGGTGCTCCGCCCGTTAGGTCAACCGTTTTCAATGAAGCCGTATTTTTTACTACGTCAATACATTGCTGCATGGTTTCCCTTGTCATAATTTCCTTGCGGTCGGGCCCGGCATCAACATGGCAATGCCTGCAAACCTGGTTGCACATTTTACCTACGTTGATCTGCAATATTTCTACGGCTGTTGGCTGCAAGGGGTAGAGGCCTGACTCCTCCAGCTTTTGCTGAAAAGGTACCATGCGGTAAAGGTCATCCTCCTTCGTTCCTTGTTCCAGCACCTGTAATTGTTCTTTTACATCCGACAGCGGGTTATGTTCTGCTTTTAACGATTTCATCAACACAATTTTACATGGCTATTTCTTTTACCTTATTCATCATCTGCACACCATGCACCAGGGCGGCACCGCCTTTAATGGCTGCGGCAATATGCACTGCTTCCATCATCTGCGATTCGTTGTAGCCTTTTTCATAGGCATCGCTGCTATAGGCATCAATGCAGTAGGGGCACTGCACAGCATGGGCTACTGCCAGGGCTATGAGCGATTTTTCTTTCGCCGTTAGTGCGCCATCAGCAAATGCAGCACCATACCAACCAAAAAATTTATCGGCTAATTCTTTCTGGTGTTCACCAATGCTACCAAATTTTGCCAGGTCTTCTGCGTTGTAATAATGATTGGCCATAAATTAATTTTTATAATTGTTTAGATAAAGATTCCAGTCATATTTTTTAAATGAAATAGAAGGATTTTTTTCTGCGGGTACGATAGGGTGTTTTTTTACCAGCAGCAGCATATTTTTCTTTCCCTTAAAATCCCTTCTGAACCAACCCATGATCGCTGGTAATTGTAAAGAGTTATTTTCTGCATCATAAGTTGCTTCGCTTGTTAAATAAGCCCTGGTGGCTGATTCCAGTTGGCTTTCTAAATTCGCCGGATCATAAAATGCTATGGGCGGACAACTTTTTGCTCCACAGTTTAAAGCGAAATGAATGCGATAATCAATATGATCAACCCTCAGCGATTTAGCAGTTTTGGAAGGAAATAATTTATTCAAATATCCCAGGCTCCATTTTATTTTAGAACGGCGCAGGAAGTCGTGCTCAATCTCATCGAGGCTGAATTTTTTTCCGGCGATATTGATTTGTTTTGCTTTAAAAAACTTGTTGCGTTTTTTATATATCGTTGCATCCTTTTTTAACAATAGCTGGGTGTAGCCGTTATAGATATTTATCCAGAAAGCCTTCTTTTCATGATCACTTTTTAGACTGCCCTTTAAATCATCAAAACCCAGGGCCTGCAATTTTTTTTCAATACCGCTTATATCATTGCCCGTTTTGGCTGCATAAATAAATGCTGCCGATAATTGCGTTACCGGGTTGTTGTCTGCTGCTGCCGTGGCCATGATGTCCGTTTTCGGTTCCGAAGTATCTTGTAAACTACTGTTATTTTGAGAGACAGCCTTATTGGCCAGCCATTCGATTATTTTTTTATCTGTTATGGTTTCTGCTTCTGTGATAGCAATGATTCTATTTTCACTGCTTACAACCACGGTGTAAGGGTAGGAAGGAGGCTGAAATAAATTACTGATGCTATTACCTGCATCAGCAATAACCGGGAAGGCAAAGTCTTTCCGGGAAGCGATAAACTTCTTTAACTGTGCTTCTTTTTCCACAGATAATAAAACAACTGCTACATGGGATGAATATTCTTTTTGAATCCTGTCCAATATTGGAAGGGCTTTGATGCAGGGACCGCACCAGGTGCCGAAAAAATCAATAATAGTAATTTCCTTTTTTAAATCGTTGAAGCTGCCTGCTTTTACAGTACTGTTTAAAATAACGGCAGCATCAAAATTTTTGATGAGATCTCCCTCTTTATACGATGATTGGGCATAAGATGATACCGTGCCGAGCATAAATATAACCAACAGGAATAATCTCATATTGTTGTGTGTAGATGAAGCTGCCTGTGAAAGTACGAAAAACGCCGCTGCAAGGTTTATGATACTGCTGTATATTGCGAAATGGAAAATATACTGCAAAAGATATCCGAAACTTCAGCTTACCTAACCCAAAAAGGATTTATAGGTGCGTCAACCGGGGTAGTATTGGGCACCGGCCTTGGATCATTTATTGAGTTGATGGAAATTGAGCAAACCATTCCTTATCATGATATTCCAAATTTCCCGGTGGCCACAGTGGAATTTCACAAAGGGCAACTGATCATTGGCAGGGTGGCTGGTAAAAAAGTAATTGCCATGCAGGGCAGGTTTCATTTTTATGAAGGTTATGATATGCAGCAGATTACTTTTCCAATTCGGGTTCTGAAGACGCTTGGTATACAATATCTTTTATTAAGCAATGCGGCAGGCGGTATGAACCCGGTATTTAAAAAGGGCGACCTGGTAATGCTGGATGATCATATTAATTTACTGCCGGAAAATCCCTTGCGTGGTCTAAATGATCCGGCATTTGGAAACCGATTTGTGGATATGAGCCAACCTTACAGTTCTTATCTTAATAATATACTTGTTCAAACTTCGGGCAAACTGGAACTTGAACTTAAGCAAGGCGTATACGTTTCTGTTATGGGGCCAAACCTGGAAACCAGGGCAGAGTACAGGCATCTCCGTTCCATTGGTGCCGATATGGTAGGCATGAGTACCGTACCCGAAGTAATTGTGGCGGCACATATTGGTTTGGCCTGCGCTGCTGTAAGTGTTATAACAGATGAGTGTGACCCGGACAATTTACAAGCAGTTGATATCAGCGAGATCATAGCCGTTGCCCGAAAAGCGGATGCGAAATTAAGCAGGCTTTTTCAGGATACTATTGGTGCGCTCGCTGCCGGCCTATAGTATAGCAACATAGAACCTGAGTTACTTAAAAGTTTTGTGCTGATGAGTGTAAGATCGTTTCTATGCTTTATATTCTCAAAAAATGGCAGCCCTTTTCCTGCTATAATGGGTTGAACACAAAGTTGTAATTCATCAATTCAATTAAGATTCAATAAGGTTACAATTAAACTGCGGCTGCCTACATAAATATCTTTGCCTGGTTGTTGCCTAAGTTCAGCAATTTCCTGTTCAGGGGTTTTCTTTGCCAGTGTTGCAGTGTCCCAATGCAGGTTTGTGAGCGTATGGGAAAATACGAGTTTAGGAACCTTGTCCATGATCAATGCAAATTCATCCATTGCTTTATCACCGGAAGGATTTTTTGCAAGTGGCGGCCAGAATTCCATCAACTGGTAGGTGATCCTTCCATATAGAATGATGCCGGCGCTGCGAAGCAGTTCGCTGTAATGTACATGAAGTTCCTCATCTGCGATGGCCGAAGTATGATCGCAAAACCCGTCGAGGGTCATATTGATGGCTGCTATTACTCTACGCATGTTAGTTGTTGAATTTGATTTGCGATAGCGGAAAGCTGAACATAAACCAGGCGATGATTATTTCTAAACCATTTTGACGGCCGGACATTCCTAAGTGCCGGTATGCTGGTAAAATTCCCGGATTAGTCTAAAGTACGGGCATGCATGACTATGTTGTCCCAAACATTTGCATGCAAAAAAAATTGGGACAACACATTTTAAAAATTTTGCGGGAGATTTTTTGAGTTACGCACAAACCAGGCCTGCAAACCAACCGTCGTTTGAAGATAATAAATTTAACTGAAAATTTTCTAACCCGCTAGTTATTTGCTGAATATGATTAAAAGAGATATATCACTTAATGATGGTCGGATAATTAACCGGGTATATTTATGACTAGTTTAAATTTAGATTTATACCTTATAATTAATATTATGTTAAACAGATGCACTGCCGGTGTTATATTTTCTTCCCCTCGCCTTTATCATTTCCCCATATTAAGAAGAAGGTATAACTAGTTGAAAATAAATTAGTTCATATTTTTTTTATAAATTCCTGCATATTATTTTGATAATTCCGGAAAAATTACTTTCCTTTATAATTCAATCTTAAATTATGAGAGAGATAAAAAATTTTCAGGATTTTACAGAAACCTTAGGTCAAGAGAATATAGATCTAATTACACAGGACTTCAAGGATGGTTTCGCTGATAGCATCAAACTTATAAATTATGGCAATCAGTTGGGCGTGCCCGTTGACTACGAAATGAGAACGAAGTGCTCTTTAGCTCATGACCACATAAAGGCAAAGTTACGAGAGAGATTTAAAGACACTAATAATTCTATTGTTGAAATGAACAAATGGAACGGCGTGTTCGCCTTAAAGTTTGGAGATAATTATCTCTGTAGGATAAAAAAGTTTTTAAAAGGCGGTGAAGTGTCTGCCATCCTCACAAACCAACAACAGAAATTTAATGGACAACAGATTATAACAGGATTTCCTGATAGACCTACTTTCATCACTATTGGATATTATGCAAATCTTGCATGGACAGAGATAGTTGGAGTTTATGCCGCCTGTTGGAGTGCTAACGGCTTAGAATGGTTCAATAAATTAGGAGGTGAGGGATTCCTTCAGTTATCAATTCAATTTCCGCAAACAACCCTACCAAAGACTGGCAGTTCCCGTGTAAAAGCAAAGCCAGGGAAAAGAAAAGATCAAGGCAAAACAGGAACAGACAATATTTAAGAACGTGAAAATGTATTCAAATGCCAAACATTAATTATGAATTAATAATTCTGGCAAGAGAAAGTATGGGTATTACCCAAAGAGAACTTGCGGAATTGCTAAAAGAAGATCAAGGTAAATTTTCAAAAATAGAGCATGGGTTGATGGAATTTCCAGAAGAAAAGTCAGAGTTATTATCCACTGTTCTTGGCTATCCAGACTCATTTTTTAGACAGAGCTGGAAGCCTATAAGAGTCGAAGGTCATTACAGAAAGAAGGTGTCTTTGGCTGTCAAGGTTTTGAAAGAATATAAAGCAGTAATGACACTGGCTGAAAAACATGTATCTACATTGCTTGACGCTGTAGAATTACCTATCTTGAATTGTCCGTCTTGGGACGTGGAAACTCATGGCTCACCTGAATTATGCGCTCAGTATGTTAGAGATTTTTGGCGATTGCCAAAAGGCAGAATTTTAAATATCACTACCCTTTTGGAAGATAATGGCATTATTCCTATTGAACTTGATTTGAAAGAAATGGACGGGTTTGCTACCTTCTCGAAAGAAGGTATTCCTCTTATTTTTATCAATAAAAATAGACCCGGAGATAGAGACCTTTTTAATAAGGCGCATGAGCTGGCGCATTTTGTAATGCATTTTGGGAAATCAATATCTCAAGAAAGGGATATAGATAAAGAGGCTAATGAATTTGCAAGTGAGTTCTTACTGCCGTTGAAAGATATTGAACATGACCTTGTTAAATTAAGTATACCAAAATTGGCAGACCTCAAAAGGTACTGGAGAGTTTCAATGTCCGCAATCTTAAAAAAGGCGAAAGATCACGGTTACCTTTCACCTAATCAGTCGGAATATTTATGGAAGCAGATGTCTAAATTAGGATATCGAACAAAAGAGCCTGTAATAACTCCTAGAGAGAAAGCAACTTTGTTGCAAGAAATGTTTGCTACATATCTACAAGAATTTGGTTATACAAAGAATGAATTAGCAAGACTATTGGAATTTTCAGAAGATAAATTAGATGAGTGGTATTTTGATATTCAGCAAAACAGACTCAAAATTATCAAAACTTTCAATTAATATTAAGGGGTAGCGATAACTACCCTTTTTCCTCCTTGCATATAGCAAATAATATCCCTACATTGTAATCCCTAGAACCTACCACTATGCCAGAAGATGCCGGAATGCAATTCCTTATTTATGCAGCAGCTGCAATCATTGGTGTTATAATTTTCTACCACATAATTAAAGCAGCCGTAAAGGCCGCAATAATTGAGGCAAAGTATGCGACACCTGCGGTTTACACTCCTGTTACCAAACAGCAAGAACCGTATACTACGGCTCAAATTACCTTAATGGCAAAATATGAACGTAATGAAATTTCAATGGAAGATTATAAAGCTGAGTGGGAAAAACTAAAGTAAGCCTTCATCAAGGATTATAACAAATTACGTCATGTGTACTTTATATTATACGACAAGATATTAAACTAGGGATCTACATGACATTCTTTAAAGAGCGCCTAATTTGCCTTCAATGATAAAGCCACCCGAAGGTGGCCCTGAAGAATGAAAAAGAATACGACTGGCTGTGATTGGGCAAATAAAGTAAGACCCGAGTATCAAGACCAAATCGTGATTTGAATTTCCCCTCCTGCTTCGAACAGGAGGTTTTTTATTTCTGAATGGTAAATATAATTATCCTTTTGGTAAATTATATTAATGCTTTTCTATTTATTTTAATTCCTTTCCCGCTCGGCAAATTACTCTAAGCGATTAAAAGTACGCTCCACTAGCTAAAAAATAAAACAAAACCTGCCAACACACTATCCGTCCTTCATGAGAAAGCTTCTCCAGCCTGTTTTAATGAACAGAAGGCTTTAACAACGGTGCTCAACTATTTTGAGAGTTTGGCTTTGCTATTAGATGATAAGATAATTGATGAAGCTATATTAGAGAAAGGATTTAGAACAGCAATCTTAAGTTATTATGAGACATTTAGAGAATATATAGAAGACGAACAACGTGAACCTGGAAATGCCCGTGTTTTTGTTAATTTTGTATCGTTGGCAAAAAGGTGGCAACAAAGTTGAATTACTTTAATTATATTTACAAAACTAAACATTACAACCATGACTAAAGATTTCCCCGGACTTTAATGTCTTAATAATATTTTCAAGAGGCTCATGCCTCTTTTTTTATTCTCTTATCTTCCTGATAAAAAAATGGCCCCATCCCTGGAGCCATTTCAAATTTATACAAGTAACCTTTGCCTTACCAAGCCCGACTTCGACAGGCTTCCCGCATTTGCGGGACAGGCAGCCTTATGACATCCGTGTGGGAATTGCGATTATACTTCTTCTTCTGTCGGTTCTTCCCCGTCAGCTTTTCCTTCAACTGAATCATCATCCCCGGCTTCCGGCATTTCAATTCCCTCTACCGTTTCAACGCCTTCAACCGGAATCACCTCCCCAACAATCTCCGCCAGTTCCTCTTCCTGCTCATCCAATTGCGTAATCGCCGCAATTTCATCACCCTCATCCACCCTTATCAGTTTTACCCCCTGCGTGGCACGGCCCAATTCACTGATCTTATTTACCGCCATCCGGATGGTGATACCGGATACACAGGTAATCATCAAATCTTCTTTTTCCGTTACATCCAGCAGACCAACCAGGCGGCCGGTTTTATCAGTAACATTCATTGTTTTGACTCCTTTACCGCCCCGGTTAGTGATTCTATAGTTAGCTTCCCCAGTTTCAGCATCATCCAGAAGCGTACGTTTACCATACCCTTTTTCGCTCACTACCAATACGGTACGGCTCTTATCTTCTTTACTAATACAGATCATTCCAACCACTGCATCGTCTTTTTCATCTACTTCTATACCTGCCACGCCAATACCGCCACGGCCGGTGCTTCGAACTTTGCTTTCCGGGAAACGGATGGCACGGCCACTTTTAACCGCCATCATAATTTCGCAGTTGCCATCTGTCAATCTTGCCTGGATAAGCTGATCGCCTTCCAGGATATTGATGGCATTAATACCGGTCTGGCGCACACGACTAAAATCTTTCAGGTCAGTTTTTTTAATGATACCATTCCTGGTACACAGAACAATGAAATGATTTTTTACATATTCTTCGTCGTCAAAATTGGGCACATCAATAATGGCTTTCACTTTATCATCCGGGGGAATCTGTATCATATTCTGCAATGCACGGCCCTTGCTCACCCTGTCGCCTTCCGGTATTTTGTATACCTGCAGCCAGAACAACCTTCCTTTTTCTGTAAAGAACATTAGGGTATGATGCGTACTTGCTACAAACAGGTGTTCAATAAAATCTTCCTGCCGGGTGCTGCTGCCTTTGGCACCCCGGCCACCACGGCGCTGCTGCCTGTAATCCCGGGCCGATGTACGCTTGATATAACCCAGGTGAGAAATGGTAACCACCACATCTTCTTCCTCGATCAGGTCGAGCATATTGATCTCGTCATCGGCATATTCAATATCGGTTTTACGGGCATCACCAAATTTGGTTTTAACTTCTACCAGTTCATTTTTAATGATCTCGAAACGCAAACCTTCGTTCGCCAATATTTCTTTTAAGCGCTCAATCAGTTTCATGATCTCAGCATGCTCTTCCCTTATCTTATCGATCTCCATACCGGTAAGGCGTTGTAAACGCAGTTCCAGCACGGCTTTCGCCTGTATTTCGCTCATTCCAAAACTGGTGATCAGTCCTTCCTGTGCAATATTGGGTGTGGAACTCTCCCTGATTAGTTTGATCACTGCATCCAGGTTGTCCAGCGCAATAATATAACCTTCCAAAATATGCGCACGCTCCTCGGCCTTGCGCAATTCGTATTGTGTGCGGCGTACCACTACCTCATGACGGAAATCAACAAACTCTTTGATCAGCGTTTTAAGATTCAGGATCTGCGGCCTGCCTCTTACAATCGCCACATTGTTGATACCGTAAGATGTTTGTAACTCGGTATGCTTATAAAGCTGGTTAATCACCACCTGCGCCACGGCATCCCTTTTTAGTTCCACCACGATACGGGTACCTTCCTTATTGTTACTTTCGTCGTTAACATTACTAACGCCTTCAATTACTTTTTCGTTGATCAGGTCTCCTATCTTGGCTGCCAGTGCATCAATATTAACCTGGTACGGCACTTCGTAAATAATGAGTTTTTCCCTGCCATTGGCCAGTGTTTCTACATTAATTTTTCCACGCAATACTACCCTGCCACGGCCTGTATGAAAACCGGCTTTTATCCCTTCCATTCCAAAAATGGTTCCGCCTGTCGGAAAATCGGGCGCCTTAATATGAACCATCAGTTCGTCGATCGTGATCTCGTTGTTGTCGATAAAGGCAATGCAACCATCAATCACTTCGCTCAGGTTATGCGGCATCATGTTGGTGGCCATACCTACTGCTATACCACTGCTTCCGTTCACCAGCAATTGCGGTATGCGGGTGGGTAGTACGGTTGGTTCCTTTAAACTATCATCGAAGTTGAGTTGAAAATCTACTGTTTCTTTTTCAATATCATCGAGCATGGTTTCTGCCATCTTCTCAAAACGTACCTCGGTATACCGCATGGCAGCCGGCGGATCTCCACCCTGGCTACCAAAGTTACCCTGGCCATCAATGAGTGTATAACGCATTGCCCAGGGCTGGGCCATACGCACCATGGTATCGTAAATAGCGGTATCACCATGCGGGTGATATTTACCCATTACTTCACCCACGATACGGGCAGATTTTTTATAGGGTTTGTTGCTGGCATTGCCCAGCTCATTCATACCAAACAATACCCGGCGGTGAACGGGTTTTAAGCCATCTCTCACATCGGGCAAGGCACGACCTACGATCACACTCATAGAGTAATCGATGTAAAAGGTCTTCATTTGCTCCTCGATGTTTACGGGAATTATTTTGCCCCTGTTGTTGGGGTTTTGTCCTTCTAAATTATCCTGATTTTCCATATATTTTTTACCTGCGCTGCAGGGTTGCGAAAGTAACGATTTTAGCTCATTTTTCCGCTGAAAATCACGTGATTTTAGGCTTTGTTTTACACATTTGTGGACAAGTATGCAAGAGAATTTTTCTGGCAAAGAGAACAGAGAGAAAAAGAGACCAAAGAGCAGTATTTATGGGGTAACCGACAGTAGTTTTTTATAGCATCATCGTTGTGTCACTCCCTTGTACTGCATAAACCCGGGCAACCTTACAGACCCATTTATTATTGAACCGCAAAGACACAATTGAGTAGTGCGGCGTCTTAGCGCCTTAGCGGTTAATGACTTAACTTGCAGGCACAAAAAACTTTATTGATTGAAAACGATCCTTCTCTTCGGTGCAGGAAAATCTGCCACTGTTTTAATAAAATACCTGGTAAAAGAGTCTGAAATAAACAACTGGAAATTTATTGTGGCAGATGCCAACCGGGAAATGATTTTAACCAAAACAAACAACAGCAAATTTGCTGAAGCGGTTCAACTGGATATTACCAATGATTTGGCAAGAGAAAAACTTATTCAAAGAGCGCACGTGGTTATTTCCATGATGCCCCCTGCCCTGCATTTTTTAATTGCCAAAGATTGCGTGGAATGGCGCAAACATTTGTTGACTGCTTCTTACCTGGATGATAAAATGAAAAGCCTTCGGGACGAGATCAATCACAGGAAATTATTGTTCCTCTGCGAAATGGGTTTAGATCCGGGCATAGATCACATGAGTGCCATGAAGATAATAGATGACATCAAAGCAACAGGAGGCGTTATTACTTCTTTTAAAAGCCACTGTGGTGGACTGGTGGCGCCGGAAAGCGATAACAATCCCTGGCGCTATAAAATAAGCTGGAACCCCCGCAATGTGGTGCTGGCCGGAAATGCCGGTGCCATTTACAAAGAAAGCGGCGAAGAAAAAGAATTATCGTATCAACATTTATTTGATGAAGCCAATAAAGTATTGGTTGAAGGTTTGGAGGAACTGGCTTTTTATCCCAACCGCGATTCGCTGAACTATATCCCTGTTTATAAATTGCATGAAGCGGCTACTTTTATGAGGACTACCCTGCGCTACCCTGGTTTTTTTACAGGCTGGAATGCAATTGTGCACGCAGGTCTTACCGACGCAGTTGCAACCATCAGCGCAGCAGGATTGTCGTTTAAAAAATGGAGCGAACCAATTCTACCTTTTGTAAATGAGCAAAACAAAACCATGCTCGAATTTTTAGGCTTGTTTAATGAACAGCTGGTGCCTTTTACTGCAACATCATCGGCAGATATTCTTCAACAACTCCTTGAAACAAAACTGGCCATGCAGCCTGCAGATAAAGATATGATCGTTATGCTGCACGAATTTGTGTACGAACTCAATGGAGAACACAAACAGTTACAAAGCAGCCTGGTAGTTAAAGGCGAAGACAGTATGCATACGGCCATGGCAAAAACAGTTGGATTGCCATTGGGTATTGCAGCTAAAATAATTTTGAATGGCACGCTCCAATTAACAGGTTTGCATATCCCTATTCTGAAAGAAATTTATGAGCCCGTGCTGGAAGAACTGGAGCATGAACATATTGTATTTAAAGAAACCGTGTTGTGATATAACCGCTAAGACGTTAAGGCGAAAAATTATCTCCAGCGTCTCTGCGCCTTAGCGGTGAAAATCTATAACAACAATTTCAACAATTCTTCAACACCTTCCGTTGCCGGCTTTTCAATCAAATGAATATTGCGGTAATGATTTACAGAAGGAATTTTCCTGTCAAGAATATACTTAAGCACATCATCCTGCACATAGTCTATCAATCCCGCTGCCGGGTAAACCTGTAAAGAAGTTCCTATCAGTACAAATATATCAGCAGTGCTCATTACTTCGGCTGCAATGGCAATCATTGGTACCGGCTCTTCAAACCATACTATATGCGGCCGTAATTGTGTACCATCTTCTCCCTTATCTCCTACATTAATGTCTTCATAAACATTCAATACTTTCCCGGGACTGCCCAGGCTATGCATTTTAAATATCTCTCCATGCAGGTGAATGATGTTAGTAGATCCTCCCCTCTCATGCAGGTCATCGATATTTTGTGTGATGATGGTAACCTTATATTGATCTTCCAGTTTTGCGAGTCCAATGTGTGCTGCATTGGGAACTGCTGCAGCCACATCTTTGCGACGCATATTGTAAAAATCCAACACCAGTTTGGGGTTGCGTGCAAAACCCCGGGGTGTGGCTACATCTTCAATATTATGCCCCATCCAAAGTCCATCGCTATCACGAAATGTTTTCAAACCACTTTCGGCGCTGATGCCTGCACCGGTGAGGACTACCATGTGTTTTTTATCTGCCATAATGCAAATTACAGAGAACATGACACGAATAAAACGAATTGCACAGATTGCGCGAATTAAAAATCGCTGTTTAATAGATGCTGTGCTTTTGTTTTAAAGTAGTACGATCTCAACTTCCTTATTCCTTATTGAATATTTTCTTATTCCTTATTTTTTAAACCATTCACAATGACAGTCTGCTCCTGTCTCCTTCTCCTCCATATTAATATCCCCCCTACTCCGGCGAGCAACAGCGGCCAGATACTGATGATCATCAATGCCAACCCTTTGATCATTTCACCACCGCGACTAAAAGCTTCCCCGGTTTTGTTCCAGAAAGAATTGTCGTTGGTGGGTGCCTTGAAGCCTTCCATAGGTTGATAAAAACTTAAATTAATTGTACTGTAGGCAGACTGTTTCGTTAGGTACTGTACACGTCCTTGAGCAGATTCAATCTCTTCCTGTATATCATTGATCTCGTTCTGAACGGTTAGTACTTCCTCCATGTTTTTAGACTGTTTTAAAAACTCCAGGTATTTAAGCCGCATTTGTTTTTTTGCTTCCAGCCGGCTTTTGGTATCGATTACTTCACCCGTTACATCTTCTGTTTTAATCGTTCTTTCTATTTGTTTGATATCTTTTGTCTGCATATCATTCATCATTGTTTCAAACTGCTCTACAGGAACTTTAATGATGAGCGAAATTTCTTTCCTGTCTTCATGCTGGTAATTGTCTTCCTGTGCCACATAGCCACCAAATTTTCTTACTTTTTCCTTTACCTCTTTATTGAACTGGTCGAAACTTTTTACCTCATACTTTACTGTTGCAATTTTAATGATCTTTTTATCCCAGTCAATATTGGCCACGGCTGCTGTGGTAGGTGATGTTGTGGGTGTGGGAGGGTTTTGAACAGTATCAGCAGCTGGAGATTGGTCTGCGATACCTTGTACGGGAATTTGTTGTTTTTGTTCGGATTCTTTATCAGGAGGAGCCACTTTTCTTTGCTCTTCGGAGGAAACTGCGGCAAATTCCCCATCCTTGTTGGCTGTTTTGTAATCTGCAGTTCCTTCAGCAGGTTTATCATTTTTGTTACAGGACAAAATAATACAGGCAGCCAGTAGCCAGGTACCGGCAGTAGTTTTGAGTTTCATAAAAATTTATTTAGAATGGTGAGATGCTCATTGATCCCAATTACATAAATTTTGTAACCCAAATTACGCTGTTAATTAAAAGGTAAAGCAATCCTGTAATTACTTTATTACGCGATCCCGATGGCTATCGGGACGATCAAACGAATTATTTTTATTGGTAACGAAAAGCTTACTTCCCTATTTCTAATTCCTTATTTTTAAAGAAAAGCCCACCGGCATTTTATAATCCCTTCGCTTTATACATCAGCCCCAGTATCTCTTTTATCAAAGCCGGCGAAGGTTGGTATTCTAAACTTCTTTCTAAAAAAGAAATTGCTTTTATTTTATCGCCTGTTTCCAGGTAAGCTTCTCCCAGGCTTGATAAAGTATTGGCAGAAGCGGGATACAAGCCGGCGTTTATGCGAAAGATCATCAGGGCTTCTTTTTGTTGTTGCTGTTTTAATAAAAGGTAAGCCAAACTGTTCAATTCGTTTTCATCATTAACCAGCGGCCTGAGCTGGTTCATCAGTCCACGCATAGATACATTGCTATCCGCTAATATATCCTGCTGCAACCATTTTGTTATACTGCCGAAACTTTTGTAATTGGGAATGTAATGTTCATTTTGTATAATAGCCAGCAGGTCTCTTTCCAATGTCTGCACAGGAAACTCATTAATACGGTTTACCTCTACCCCATTTTTGTAAACGATAAAAACAGGTACCCGGTAAATTCCTTTGCCTTTTTCTTCGTGTTGCGGAGATTGTTTGTATAGTGAATCGCTGCTGCCGGTGCCAATGATCTTTAGATTTGTTTTATCGAAATTCATTTCGTCGAGCACTTTTATAAAACGCGGTAGTTCTCTTTTACTGTCGCCGCACCAGGATCCAAAAAAGGCTTCCATTTTAATTCCTTTAAGAGCGGCAGACCTAAGCCCTGCTTTAACAACATCGTTTACCGTGTAATCATTGTAATTTTTTTTGTACCATGCATCATAGGGTGCTTTTGATAAGGTGTCGGCTGTTACAATACCGTATAATATACGGTCTGCAGGTTTGCTTTGCCCAAATGAATTAAGCGTGCAGCAGAAAGCTATGAAAAGGAGTAATTGTTTCATTATATAATGTTTTAGGTGATCCCTTTGCAGGTGATCGGTTAATTTTTAATTGGTTGGTGAGTGTTGGCATATATACACAGCCTTTACCAACGATTAGATTGGTAACGATCATATATAAAAAATAATTGAATGGGTATTGATACTACGCCATTGGTGGCTTAATCAATTCTTTTGCAAAATTCTGGGGAAGGAGATTTTTTATAAAAATGGTGGGCTTTCCGGGTAATATGGTTAAGCTGATCTTATCAACAGAGCCTGGGGAATATAAAAAAAATTCATCCGGCATATAATTTTTTGAAGCTGTTGTCATTGGTTCATCATGCAAATCCTTGTCACTATTCTCTGCCATTATTTTTTCGCAGTCACAATGATTGGAAGAAAGTGCATTGGACACTTTACATTGCAGGTAAGCCACCTGTTTGCTGTATTGCAGCATCAGCATATTTACAAGTAATAATATCGTGAGCAGTTGTTTCAAATAAACCGTTGACACAAATCTACAATATTAATCCTATTATATTACAGGGGTTTGTAAATAGTGTAACAAATTCTACAGAACTGATTCATAGGCCTATATGAAAAATAAATCCCGGGAATGTAAAACCGAAGTTAAAATAGAATCGTAGTTGAACATAACCGTTGTCTTCTTTATTACTAATCATTTAAAACAAAAAATCTTTATTATGTCAATTAAACAATTATCCGAAAGCGGAAATGAGGCAATGACAGAGCGTGCGCTCTCTGCCTTATCCCGTAGAAAATTCCTCAGCTATGTGGGCATGGGCTCTGCATTGGTTGTAGGTGCATCTGCATTAGCATCCTGCGATAAAGATGATGACGCTCCTAGTGGCGGCGTTAACCTGGGAAGTGGCGATGTTGGAATATTAAATTACGCATATGCGCTGGAACAATTGGAAGCTGCTTTTTATACAAGAGTGATGATGTCTCCATTTTCAACAATGACCCCTACAGAAACTGCATTCCTTACGGATATCAGGGATCATGAAATTGCTCACAGGAATTTCTTTAAAGCAGCTATTTCTGCTGCGGGTGCTACTCCGTTGCAAGACCTGGAAGTAGATTTTAGCACTATTAATTTCGCTGACAGAACAAGTGTACTTGGAACAGCGAAAGTTTTTGAAGACCTGGGTGTGATGGCTTACAATGGTGCAGGTAAACTGATCACTAATCCTGTTTACCTCGTTATTGCCGGACAAATTGTTTCGGTAGAAGCAAGGCATGCTGCTTTGATAGCCGACCTGATCAGTAACGGAACATTTTCCAATACTACAGATGTAAACGGGTTAGATACAGCTATGACGCCTGCGCAGGTGCTGGCTGCAGCTGATCCATTTATTGTAACCAAGATCAATGCAAGTAATTTACCAACCTCTTAAATTTAACAATCATGAATTTACAAAATATAATTTCAGACATCGAACAACAGGATCCGGAAGTTTTCGAAAAGCTGAACGGCCGCAGAAAAGCTATGAAAGACTTTAGCAGCTTTGCAGGTAAAATAGCATTGGCCTCCCTTCCATTTGCGTTTGGCTCAATGTTTAAAAAAGCATACGGTCAAACACCGACAGATATCATCGGCGTTTTAAATTTCGCCTTAACATTGGAATACCTTGAATCGGAATTCTATAAAAAAGGTGTGGGTACGACTAACTTAATTCCTGCAGGTACACCAGCGGTTGCTGCACTTACCAAAATAAGAGATGACGAAAATGCACACGTTGCATTTTTAAGAACAGCTATAACAGCTTCGGGTGGTACTCCTGTAACGCTTACTGAGGCGAGTTTCGATTTTACTGCGGGTGGTGCATTTGGCACTGTATTCAGTGATTATGACTTGTTCCTGGCAGTTGCGCAAACTTTTGAAGATACTGGCGTGCGTGCTTATAAAGGACAAGCTGGAAATCTGATGTCCAATAACGATGTATTGACAGCAGCCTTAAATATCCACTCTGTGGAAGCAAGACATGCATCTCACGTTCGTTACATGAGAAGGGCAAGGCAAGCCGCTAACCCGGGTAATGGTTTATACGTTGGGGATATCAGGCCATGGATCACATTGAACAGCAGCAATATCGGCAGTCCTGCCGTTCAGGCAAGTTACAATGGTGAAGAAGCTACTACACAGGCTGGTGTTAATATCCGTACAGTAGGTGGCATCAACATCAGTGCGGAAGCAGCTTCAGGTGCTTTTGATGAAATATTGACGAAAGACCAGGTGCTGGCTATAGTTGATCCATTTATAGTATAGTTTTAGAGTTCGGTTAATAATTTTAATTTAGGAAGCTATGCATTTTTGCATAGCTTTTTTTATTGTAACAGGCAGCATGGGTTTAAACATCCCTCCAATTAAGGGCATAAGAAAGCCCGGTTTAAAAAAACCGGGCTAAACAATTAAAATTATGCTTTTATGAATTTGCTGGAAGAATCGTTTCATGTTTAACAGCAGCCTTTTCATTCATTCCTTCTTCTATCTCACTGTTCACTTTGTCTTTTGCGTCTTTAAACTCCCTCATGCCCTTTCCAACTCCCCTCATGAGTTCAGGAATTTTTTTACCGCCGAAAATGAGTAATACAATAAGTACGATCAAAATCCATTCGGACCCGCCCGGCATGCCAAATAATAAGGTTGCTGATGTCATAAATTATGTTTTATTGATTAAAAATAAGATTTGTGTAGTTATGATTCTTATCATGCACACTTCATGTACGTTTTTATACGAACTTTGGTTTGATTGAAACGTAAATAAAACAGGGTTAGTATGGCATATTGGTTAATAAAATCGGAGCCTTTCAAATACAGCTGGGACCAGTTTGTAAAAGACAAAAAAACATTCTGGGATGGTGTGCGCAATTATGCTGCCAGGAACAATCTTAAGGCAATGAAAAAGCATGATGAGGTATTATTTTACCACAGCAATGAAGGTGTGGAAATAGTGGGCATAGCAAAAGTTGCCAAAGAATTTTACCAGGATCCTACCACGGATGATGAGGCCTGGGTAGTGGTAGAATTTAAACCTTATAAAAAATTAAAAAAATCAGTTCCGCTTGATGTGGTGAAAAAAGACAAACGCCTGGCTAATATGGACCTTGTGAGGCTTGGAAGATTATCTGTTCAAACTGTTAAGCCCGAAGAATGGGAGATAATTATGGAATTGGCGGGGGAGGGATAGTTCAAGGGTTCAAGCGTTCAAAGTTAAGAAAGCCCCTGGCGGTTAGCTTTAGCATCTTTTTCATCTTCAGTCGCTGATATTTCATAACAGCCATGATGCCTGCTTCCTTATTTGATATTCGTTATTGCTTATTTTTATTTCTCCCATCCGCTTGCAAGCACATCCGCAATATGCATCGTTTGCAAGGGCAATTCCTTATGCCGTATAACACCCTCTAATTGCATGAGGCAGCTAAGGTCGGTAGAGATAATAGCGGAAGCACCGGTTGCCAATGCATGAGTGATTTTTTGGTCTGCCATGGCAGCTGAGATATCATCAAATTTTACAGCAAAGGTTCCGCCAAAACCACAGCAGGTTTCATTGTCCTGCATTTCCGTCAACTCCAATCCCTGTACGTGTTGCAATAGTTTGCGGGGACCTTCTTTAATTTTACATTCACGTAAAGCGGCACAACTGTCGTGGTAAGTTGCCTTTGTATGCAGGCTGGCGCCAAAATTTTCTATTTTCAATACTTCGGTTAAAAATTCGGTGAATTCGTACAACCGTGTGCCCGTATTTTTAGCCTGGTTGTGTTTGTCACTGTTATCAAATAATTTGGGATAATAATTTCTTACAAAACCGGCACAACTGGCGCTGGGCGAAACGATGTAATCATGGTGGTTAAAATCCTTAAGAAATTTGTTGGCAACAGCCCGGCAATCATCTACAAACCCTGCATTAAAGGCGGGCTGACCACAGCAGGTTTGATTGGTATTGTATGCCACATCGCAGCCCGCTTTTTCAAGCACTTTCACCATATTAAAAGCCGTGTGCGGGTAAAGCTGGTCAACAAAACATGGTATGAATAACTGAACTTTCATGAACGGGGAGGAAAAATTATTGATTGCTTATTATTGGTTATATTATTGATTATTTGTTGTTAATTAGTCATCAGTAATTACTAAAGGATTGTGACAATGCGATCATTTTAACAGCAGTAGCGGCCGCTTCTTCTCCTTTATGACCATGTATGCCGCCTGTTCTTTCATCTGCCTGTTGCTGCGTATTGAGTGTTAGTACTCCAAAAATAACGGGCACGGGTAGCTGTAAATTCAGTTGTACAATTCCATCGGTTACAGCATTGCACACATATTCAAAATGTGGTGTACCGCCACGCAATACACATCCCAAAGCAATGAATGCATCGGGTTTAGGAATATTGTTGCCCGCTTTTGACCAAAAATCTTTTATAGCAAAAGTAATTTCAAATGCTCCCGGCACCATTACCTGCCTGTAAGCAATGTTATTTTCTTTTAGTATCTTAATACATCCTTCTTCCAGTTTGCCAACTACTTCCCGGTTCCATTCGGTACTTACAATTACAACACAGGCATCCTTGTTTAAACGGATGCCTGATGTATCAAATATTTCTGATGAGCTTATTGCCATGAAATGTATTGCTGTCTATATTATTTTATTACGCCCAAACTCGCAAGATTTTTATCTACATCACCATTTTGCACGGCTATATTAGATGGGTATTTTTCTTTTACCTGCTCGTAAAGGCTAACGGCTTCCTTGCTGTTACCTGTTTCTTTTGCATATGCGGCAGCGATCAATAATGCATCTCCTGCAAAAAATTCATCTTTTTCATTTACGCCCGCAGCTTTTTTATAGGCAGCCAATGCATCTGATGTTTTCTTTTGTTCTGCGTAAGCATGTCCCAATAACAGGTAAGCTTTGCTTTGAATTTGAGTAGCACCATTACCGTCAAACTCTTTCAGGTATTTAACAGCTTTGTCAAATTCTTTTATGTGGAGGTAACCGGCACCAGCCATATATTTCGCCCTGTCGCCTGCAGCTGTTCCACCAAAATTGTTGATTACTTTTAAAACACCAGTGATTTTTTGTCCTTCCACTACCCCACCATTGATAACAATATTTACTGAGTCTTTGTTAAAACCGGTTGAAGCCATTTTATCGAAAAGATTTTCTGCAGGAAAAACCAGTTCATTGGCTTCTCTTTCTTTAGGTTCAACAATGAATTGTTTATAACCATACCAGGCTCCTATCAATACAATAATAGCACTCCCTACATAAATGATGGGTTTGCTGAACCTGTCCCAAAAACCTTTTGCAGTTTGCACGGTATCGTTAGTTTCTACTGTGGTTTCGGTTACTTTAATCTCTGCCATTTTTTTAATTATTACTGTTTAGTTAGATTTTGTAGTTTTTTAAATTGTAATTAGTCCATTATAAAAGGATAATCGGCCTGGATGTAAACGTCTTTCAGCAATTCATCATCTGATGGCCATGGGCTTTCCTCTGCAAATTTTACTGATTCTTCTACCGCTGCTTTAACTCTTTCGTTAATGGCTTCAATATCTGTATCACTTACTTTGTATTCTGTTTGCAATACTTTTAATACATGTTCAATAGGATCCTTGGTTTTATATTCTTCCAACTCTTCTTTGGTACGGTATTTTTGGGGATCACTCATGCTATGCCCTTTGTACCGGTAGGTTTTAATTTCAAGTAACGTTGGGCCGCCCTTTTCCCTGGCCCTGTTTACCGCTCTCAATACGGCATTGTGAACATCTTCGGGGCTCATACCATCTACACTATCCGCAGGCATCTCGTATGCATCTGCCAGTTTATAAATGTCTAATGTTTTGCTGGTACGTGCTACCGATGTTCCCATTGCGTAACCATTGTTTTCGCAAATAAAAATTACCGGCAGATCCCACAGCATAGCCATGTTAAATGTTTCATGCAACATTCCCTGCCTTGCAGCACCATCTCCAAAGAAACACAGCACAACGTTTTGTGTGCCTTTGTATCTTTCAGCAAATGCCAAACCACCGCCGGTGCCAATTTGCGCACCCACAATACCATGACCGCCAAAGAAGTTTTCCTTGATGCCGAAAAAGTGCATACTTCCGCCCTTTCCTTTGCTGCAACCTGTAGCCTTGCCATACATTTCTGCCATACATGATTTTGCAGAAACGCCTTTTGCAATTGCAAGGGCGTGATCCCGGTAAGCAGTAATAAATTTGTCATCAGGATTGGTAGCCGTCATACAGCCTGCAGCTACTGCCTCCTGGCCAATATAGAGGTGACAGAATCCACGGATCTTTTGCATTCCGTACAGTTGCCCGGTTTTTTCCTCAAAACGGCGCAATAAAAGCATGAGTTCGTACCAATACAGGTAGGTTTCTTTAGAAAACTTTGTAGCCAATGCCTAAAATTTTAGGCTGCAAATATAGGGAAATGAGGGGTAAATGTTTAAAATGTTCCTAAGGTTTCAGAGGTTTTCCACGGCTGTAATCAACTTGTTGATAAACAAACGATAAAGCAGTTGCCATTTCGCTGTTGTCATCCCGGTCAAACGAGTAACTTGCACTATGCTCCGGCTTTCCAAAATTGCGCTCACACATTTCAAAAATTACGAATTTGTTTCATTTGACTTTACTCAAAGGGTAACCGGCATTTGCGGACTTAATGGCATGGGTAAAACAAACCTGCTTGATGCCATTTATTATTGCTGTTTTACCAAAAGTTATTTTACCGGCAGTGATCAGCTTGCGGTTGGTTTTGGTAAAGAAGGTTTCCGGTTGGAAGGAATTTTTTCTAACAGTGAAAATCAGCTTAAAGTAGTTTGCATTAACCGCGGTACAGCAAAAAAAGAATTTTTTCTCAATGATGTGCCCTACGAAAAATTATCAAAACATATCGGGCTGCTACCCACCGTAATGATAGCACCGGATGATATTGAGATCATAACCGGTGGCAGCGAAGAAAGAAGAAAACTAATAGATACTATCATTTGCCAGCTGGACGCCGAATATCTTCAGCAGCTCATGAGCTACAATAAAGTTCTCCAGCAACGTAACAGTTTGCTAAAGCAATTTGCAGAAAAAGGCAGCAATGATGAGGCCCTGCTTCAAATATTGGATCAGCAATTAATTATACCGGGCAAGTATGTTTTTGAAAAAAGAACGGCCTTTACCCACCAGCTGATACCACTGGTACAAAATTTTTACAAGCAAATAGCGGAGAATGATGAGCTGGTGCGCATTAGTTATGAAAGCAAACTGGCGCAACAATCATTCGAAAATTTGTTGTTACAAAACCGGGAGCGGGATCGCTACCTGCAAAGGACCAATTCCGGGATACATAAAGATGATGTATTGTTTGAACTGAATGGCCAGTCTTTTAAATCTATTGCATCTCAGGGGCAACGCAAAAGTTTGTTGTTTGCCATAAAACTGGCTGAGTATGAAGTGATGCGCATGGGTAAAGGTTTCGCTCCGCTTTTATTACTGGATGATGTGTTTGAAAAGCTGGATGATAACCGCATGAAGAACCTGCTCAACTGGGTATGCAATCAAAATGAAGGACAGGTGTTTATAACGGATACCCACAGGGACCGGCTGGAGAAAGCTTTTGAGCAGTTGGGAGTGGATGGGCAGATTATTGAGTTATGAAATAAGGAACAAGAAACACAAAATAAGGAATAAGAAAGTTTGGCATCAGCCTATTAACACTAAAGGAAGTACAATTAATAACTAAGTAATGCGTAGCTGCTTTTTAATTCGTGAAACCTGCCTGCCGGGCAGGCAGCTTCGGGCCTGGGATGCATAGTGTAAAATAATCAATAAAAAGGTAGCGATTTCCTTCCTACACCATTGCCTTGTAGCTGCCAGCTTCTCCAAATTGTTACCTACTTTTGCTTAATGGGAGAAATGAGTATACAGGAAGCGATGCAACAGTTTTTGAAGAACAGTAAATTTAAAACTTATATGCAGGCCATGCAGATTGAAGAAGTATGGGAGCAGATCATGGGTAAAACAGTTGCAAAATATACCGATAAGATCCAGATCATCGGAACAACGCTTTATATAACTACTAATGTGGCGCCGCTAAAAAATGAATTGCTTTATCAACGGGATGTAATACTTCAAAGGGTGAATGAAGCGCTGGGCGAAAAACTCATAAAGGAGGTGGTGATTAAGTAAAGTCATGAAGGCATTGTGTCATTAAGTATGTTAGGCTCATTGACTATTGAACATTTACCAGTCACCATCGACTATTGACCATTTTCAATCGGTCTCAGCTTATATCCTTCCTTCTTTAATAATTCTATCAGGCCTTTTTTACCTACCAGGTGCCCGGCTCCAACTGCCATAAAAATATTTTGCTCCGGCAATATTTTCTTTAACTGGCTTACCCAGTCGATATTCCTTTTATCCAATAGAAATTCCATGCCTTCCTGCAAACCGAATTCGGGCTTGTTGAACATGGCTTCTATCTTATCTATCTGTTGAGATTTATAAATATTCACCATGGTATCAAAATACAGTCTGTAGTGATTGATGCTGTCGATAGAATTCAATAAGCTCTTAGCCTGGGTTGCATAAGGAATACTGTCGAATACAGAAGCCTGGAAAGCAATAGTTTCAAATCCTTTGATTTCCTTTTTATCTTTTGCAGCTGATTTTAATAACTCCTGCTCTACGCCACTCAGGTTTTTGCAGGGCATCATTTTAGGATATAAGAAAGCCTCCAGCATGGACGGTTTCATTTTTTGAAAAGTTTTTAATGAGGTGCGCAGTGAATCGCTGAAAAATTTCTCCAGCCTGCTGAATTCTTCTTCTGTGTAAAGGTCTTTTAATGTTTTACCATCTTTCATGTTCATGAACATCAGTGCGCCTAAAGTATTGGAAGGATCATCGAGGTCCATTTCAAAATATACTTCCTGTGCATAAGTAAGTGCCGCCTGGAGGTTGTCACTAAAATTAATATCATCTTTGCACATCATATGAAATGTACCAAACAGGTAACTTGGTTTTTTAAGACCATTGCCGGTTATTTCCCAAAGAAGTGTATTATCTGTCTTACCGGAATTGAGTTGGGGGGCGGGTTGCGACTGGCAGGATTGAAGCATAAAACACAAAGCCAGTACCATAAAAGTTTTCATATGAACGATTTATGGGCTAATGTAAGATTTTTAAAGGATTCTGTGTTATATCAATAGATTTAGCATCTGTTAAAAATATTTTCTAACCATTGAACGATTCGCCTCTTTAAGTGTACAGCCCTGTATGTTATTTTACGACATCATACAAACTTCCTCCCTTTTCAAACAACCGGTCAATACTTTTTTCCACCGCCGCATCCTTAACCAGCGCCGGTGCATGATGCGGTTTTATCCTTGCATCCATTACCATGGGTCCGTTGCAGCCCCAGTGTTTATTTGTAGTAAAAGAATCTACACCATATATATCATGCGAAGGATTGCATCTTGTAAAAGCAGCCCATAAAAAATTATTCAATTTTTCTGCGATAAAACTGGCATCATCTGCCACTACTATTATAGCGATACTTTTTAAAGCATCCAGATCAGGTTTCAGCTGTTCGTTGAGTATATTCATTTCGGCATGAGCAGCATTATAACTGATGAATGCTGCTGTTTGCAAAGCGATAACTCCCGGCATCACCAGTTGTGCATTTTCAAACTGTGACAATCCTTTTAACGCAGCAGGCACTTCTGTTGCAAGCCTGCGCAATGGTTCCCCGTATGCCGCCAGCACCAGTTTACTGCCACTATTGAGTCCTGTTCCGGAATAATCCAAAGTATCAATGGTACTATTGGTATAAAAATGAAGATCTCTTTTCAGGTCAATTCGCTCTAACAGGAATTGGAGGTAAGTATCAATATTATGCGTAGTAAGTTTATTGCTGTCATCGGCCGTGATAAATAAGAACTTGGCCAGGCTGAGTTGACCGGTTCCTAAAATATGATTGGCGATCGTCAACAATTCGGCCGGCTGTTTGGCTGGCGCATAAGGGGTATATCGCTCGCTGCCAACGGCTAGCAGTAACGGGTGTACGCCGGCGGCATCAACGGCATGCACTTCCTTTAACCCGGGTATTTCCTGCGGGATGGCAGCACCAGTTATTTCATGGATGAGTTGTCCAAAGCTGGTATCTTCCTGCGGGGGCCGGCCCACCACTGTAAATGGCCAGATGGCATTTTTGCGGGCATATACTTTATGTACCCGCATTACAGGAAAATGATGCGTTAAACTATAATACCCCAGGTGATCACCAAACGGCCCTTCCGGCTTGTTTTCATTTGGATATACTTCGCCTGTAATTACAAAATCGGCATCGGTGCTAATGCAATAACCATCCACATAACAATACCTGAATCTTCTTCCACCCAGTACACCTGCAAAAGTCATTTCACTGATGCCTTCCGGCAGCGGCATTACAGCACTTACACTATGCGATGGCGGACCTCCTACAAATATGCTTACGTTTAAAGGCTGCCCTTTTGCATTGGCCTTTGACTGGTGTACGCCAATACCCCGGTGGAGTTGGTAGTGCAGACCAATTTCTTTATTCAGCGTGTATTCATTGCCGTTCAATTGTATCCGGTACATACCGAGGTTGGCATTCATGATACCGGGCTTGTCTATATCTTCTGTATAAACCTGGGGAAGGGTTACAAATGCGCCGCCATCCATGGGCCAGTGTTGTATTAGCGGGAGATCGCTGATTTGGATCGTATCCTGCAAAGCAGGTTTTGTAAACGGATCTTTTAGTGGAAATGCTTTCAGGGCCGCCATCCCCGCATTCATATTTTTAAATGGCTGTTTAAGTGCCTTAATGGGATCCCCTTTTAGTTCCACCAATTGCTGCACCTGCTTTAAAGTATCGCGGAAAATAAATTTGCTCCTTTCAAGGGTTCCAAAAATATTGGATGCAGCCCTGTATTTGCTGCCCTTTACATTTTCAAATAATAAAGCCGGTCCGCCTGCCTCATGCACCCGTAAATGAATGGCCGCCATTTCAATGTGCGGATCGGTTTCTTCTTTTATCCTGATAAGCTGCCCGTTCTTTTCGAGGTCGAGCAGGCATTCTTCCATGGAACGATAGGCCATCTATTTATTTTATATAACAAAGATAGAACAGCAAGGTTGTAAAGGAGCATAATAAAAAGCAACCTGTATTTAAACAGGTGGCGTACTAAAATTATAATTCAAACCATCTTTATTGCTAATTCCTAATGATATGCATGCCGCCCGGGCCACCACCTGGCCCACCCATCATCATCCTGTTTTGCTGAGGTGCTTTGCCACTAAATTTATTCAACCTAAAAATTGCACTCAACATAAAATACCTGCCGAGCCTGTTGGTTCTGGTGTCGGTGATATAGTAGGAATTAACAGTACGGGTGATGCTGGTATTTTCATTCAACATATCAAAGGCATTCAATTTAAGCGATAGTTTTTTTGACTTAAAGAATTGTTTCTCCAATGCCGCATTGATAATGAAAGGATTGGTATTTACCCCTTCACCATATCCACTGTTGATGGTTTTGTCCATATCGTAGGTAAATACAATCCCTTTAGGAAGAAAGAGGCGGGAATTATGTGAAATCGTCCAGGCACGTGTGGTTGAACTGGCAGATTTATTTGCGGCGTTCTGAGCATCATTAAAAACAAAATTTAAAGCCAGATTACTTTCGAGCCATTTTTTCAATTTATAATCCATTGAAAAACGCTGGCCCAGAACAAAGTTTTTGCCTGTAGTTCTCTGGTTTTCCAGGTAAGCGATGTTATTATTAAAAGAGGCATTTCCTCCAAAATTGAAAACATATTTCCTGTTTTGAATCGGCCTTGAAAAGTTATAGAAAGCAGATAAGCTATAATACCCATCTGCATTTAAATACCGGATCTCCTGTGCGATTCCCCTGTCAAAGGCATTGTTTACGATCTTATCATTGGTAAAGGAAGCATTGATGGTTCCGAAAAAAACATTGCCTGTTATAAAATCAAAATTATTATAACGCAGGCTTAAGCTATTGCTGAATTCCGGTTTGAGGTCAGGATTACCAAGGGTAACGTATTGCAGATTGGTAGAATCATATACGGGTTGCAACTGGCTGTATGATGGCTGCCTGGTACTTCCGCTATAATTCACACTAAATGACCGGCTTTTGGAAAAATTATACTGATAACGGAAAACAGGGAAGTAATTAAATATCGCTCGTTTATAACTGTATTTTCCTGTAAAGGAATTGCTTTCGATACTGGCAGGCTGCACCGCAAAACCTACTGAGTAATTAACCTTCTTTTGATTGTTTCTAAAATTGGCCCCTATCCTGTTGGTCACATACACATTATCAAAAATATTACTCAGGCTATCTTGGTAAGTCTTTTCATTTGTTGCCGGATCTACCTTGTAGCTTTCCCTGTCATTACCCGTTATCTGCCGGGTATAAGAATAATTAAATTCCAGGCTTTTTGTTTTACTCAAAGGTTCTATATAGGAAGCTCTTGCCGATACGCTGCGGTTATCATTATCCTGGGTAACATACTGTAGGATGGTATCGCTCCTGTATACCGGGAAATAATAGTCGGTGTAATTATCATAATCATTCATCGATTCTGTATACCCGCTGTTGCCCGACAGATTGAGGGATAATGTTCTGCCTCTCTTCTTAAACCGGTGATTGAAAAGCAGTGAGCCGTTGATGGATGGAGATTTGGAATCAGTGAAACTGTTAATGATCCCTTCCCTGTTCTTATCGCCGTTCAGAGTGGCGAAGCTAAAGTCTGAGAAATTTTCTCCATTGGTATTTGTGACACTAACATTTGGAGAAAATTTTAAATAGTTGAATGAATCTATCTTGTATTCAACATTAAAAGAGAAACGATGGTTGTTGTTCACTGCATAGTCGTTCGTATTAGTAAGATTGATATTTGGATTGGTAATATTATTTTGTCTTGATTCATTTTGAATAGTAGTGCTCTGCCTGTTGCTGAAACTATAACTACCATACGCCGAAACTTTTGGTCCCCACTGATCCCTGAAATTCAAACCGATAGATTTGGTGTCATTCAAACCATTGCTGGTTCCAAAATTTCCAAAAGCAGCTCCCGCTCCTGCACCACCTCTTCCAATGCCCATACTGCTGGCCATACCCGCCATCATACCACCCATTGCTCCGCCAGCGGAACCAAAATTAAAAGTGCTGGCATTGGTGTTATTCATATTTCCTATGATGGATATCTGCCGCTCGTTGTTAAAAATATTCAGGGAAACGCCCGCCTGGTAACGGTCTTCGGTTCCTATACCTGCACTCAGATTTCCAAAATATCCTTTATTCTTATCTTTTTTTAACTGGATGTTCAACGTTTTACTGGCTTCACCATCCCGTACCCCGGTAAATGCTGCCTGGTCGCCATAATCATCAATCACCTGGATCTTGTCAACCATGTCTGCATTTAATTCCCTGGTAGCAGTGGTTACATCGCCACCAAAAAAGTCTTTCCCATTCACTCTTACTTTTGTTACTTCCTTGCCCTGGGCAGTTACCTTACCCGTTTTATTATCTACTTCAATACCTGGTAATTTTTTCAATACTTCCTCTACGTTATCATTCTTACGATACATGGTACTATCTATGCGATAAGAAACGGTATCTTCTTTTATCTGGATCTTGGCAGCTTCCACTGTAACTGTTTCCAGGGTAACATCACCGGGGGTGAGCACAATGTCCCAGATATTTTGTTCACCGGTTTGTTCGGTATAATCGTAGTAGCTAAGGAATTTTTTAAACCCAACATAGGAAGTGATCACTTCTACCCTGGCCTTTTTAACATCGTTGAATGTAAAAGATCCTTTTTCATTCGTCACTGTTTTTAGGGAATCTTTTGTACCCGGATAGTATAAAACCAACGAAGCACCCGCCAGATTTTTACCGTCATCATTCTTTACAGTTCCCCTTACTTTTAGCTGGGAAAAGCCTGCAACAGAAATGAAAAGAAAAGAAAGCAGCAGTAGTAAATATTTCATTTGTTGGTTGTTAGCGTATGTTTTACTGAATAAGTGGCTGCAATATGCAAAATATCTACGAAAACGTTCATAGATTTTGGACAAATGGTTGTTAAATAAGTGTGAAGGGGTGGAAGTGGTGTATATTTCCTGGTTCATTGTTCATGAACGACCATGCAATTGGTTAGTTTTCTATGAAACAGTTGTAGGATAATTTTTCGACTCACCAGCCTGGTCTATTGACCATAGTGATTAACTAACTCTCCTCCCAAACGAATCAATAAATGCAACTATATCTTTTTTGAAGGCTGCTTCGCCGCCAAAAAGTATATGATGTTTAATGGGCAATGCATATACCGGGAAGTGAGACAACTGCGCGGCGAATTTTTCAAGTCTTACTCCATCTTTTTCTGTAGTAAGAATGATCTTTTTTTGAGATGATAATTTTTCAAACTGCTTTTTTATGTCCTTCAGATCTTCACTACTGAAAATATGATGATCTGCATACCGTATCATATCATAGGAATGCACGTGACTGGTCAAAAATTCCTTGAGTGGTTTTGGATTAGCTATACCACATACCAGCAATACATCGGCATCGGCCCCCAGGTTAATTTTTTCTTTTGTAAACAAATGATAGGGCCTGTCGTAAATGATTTCTGTAAAATAAATGGTTTGTTTTTCGGTTGGCCTTATTTCTTTTATAATGGCTGCTCTCTCTGCCTGGTTAAGGTCTGATTTGCATTTGGTAACCACAATACAATCCGCCCTTTTAATACTGGAACGTACATCTCTCAGGTCGCCGGCGGGCAACATAAAATCTCTGGTGTACAGGTTTTTATAATCAGTTAATACAATATTATAGCCTGCTTTTACGGGCCGGTGCTGGAAAGCATCATCGAGTATAATAACCCCTGTATCCGGGCGCTGGTGTAATAATTGTGGGATAGCTACCATGCGCTCCTCGCCAACGGACACAGTGAGCTGCGGAAATTTTTGATGAAACTGCATGGGTTCATCACCAATATCGATAGCCGTAGTGTTTTCATTGGCAATGGCAAACCCTTTTGTCTTGCGTTTATACCCCCTGCTGAGTGTGGCAGTTTTGTACTGTTGCGATAAAAAGGAAACCAATAATTCTGTCATAGGTGTTTTACCGGTACCACCTACGGCCAGGTTGCCTACACATATAATGGGAAAATTAAAGGAAGCTGATTTAAGAATATTTTTATCATACAACCAGTTGCGCAGTTTAATGATAGCGCCGTATAAAAAGGAGAGGGGTAATAATAAATATCTGAAACTTTTTAGCACGCCTAATATTTTATAAACCGCCTTCGACAAGCTCAGGCCGACAGCTTCTGATCTGAAAGTAGAGACGATCAAAAGCGCAAATTGAAAATTTTAATAATAATTCTTAAAAACTATAGATCCTGTCGGGGCAGATGCAATAGTCTAGTTTTACATCATGCCTGCCTATTTCGGGAATAAAAGGTTCAGGATCAAAAAAGCTTAACCCGATCTTCACTACGTCATCCCTACATTGTCGTAAAAACTTATCGTAAAATCCTTTGCCATAACCTACCCTATGCCCTTTTACGTCGTAAGCAAGCAAAGGAATAATGATCATGTCCAATGCGTCGGGCACAGTTTCCATTCCCTCAACAGGTTCGGGTATTCCAAAGCGGTTGTGTTCAAATAGTGTTTCATCATTCACCTGCAAACAATGCATCCTGTTATCTTCCTTACTACACACCGGGTAAAACAATTGCTGCCGGGGATTTTTAAAATAACAATAATCGGTGATCAGTTGCGGATCAAACTCATTCATTTTCTCAAACGGGGCATACGTCATAATAGAGCATGGTATCTCAATATCCAGTTGTTGAAACTGGATCAATATAAGATCTTCCATCTTTTGTCGTTGTCCGGGTGACAAAGCGGATCTCCTCTCTTTATAAACTTTTCTGAGTTGATCTTTGGTCATACCTGTTGCAGCAGTTAGGTTTACTCCTGTATAAAGATAGAAAATATGGTGGTGCCATAGTTCCTTTCATTGCGGTAATGTGCAAATTTTTTATAATCATTACGGGGAGTATGCTCCAGTACGAACCAGCCACCGGGTTTAAGTAGCTTTTTTTCGAAGATATTACGTGGCAGCTCGTCAATAATTGCCAGGGCATAAGGCGGGCCGGCAAAGATGAAATCGTATTGCTGACCGGCAGTTTCAATGAATTTAAAAACGTCGGACTTTACGAGTTTAAAGTTTTCAAAATTGAGTGCGGCAGCCGTTTTTTTTATGAATTCGTACATGGCCGGATCCTTTTCTACAATGGTAAGATCGGTACAGCCACGGCTGGCCAGTTCATAACTAATGCAGCCGGTACCCCCAAAGAGATCCAGTGTTTTAAGTTCTTCTATCTCCAGGTTATTCTGAATAATATTGAAGAGCCCTTCTTTGGCTATATCTGTTGTAGGCCTTGTATGGGGCATATTAGCCGGCGGGCTTATCCGCCTGCCTCCATGTATGCCACTTATGATGCGCATTTTGCCAGTGCAATTAAAAAGCTGAAAAAATGATCGGGATGAGATCGTATTTCGTCCGACACCTCCATACCTTCCGGTATTTCATCCATACTTATATTTAGAAAATAGCGATAGAGCTCTGCGTACAGATTAGATTGCTCATCAATAAAGCCGCTAAGCGTTAACGTTATGGCGGAGGCTGAAAGCCCATGTTGTGCGCATATGTTCAATAAATGATACGCCACGTCTGATGGTGTATTATAATCATACAACTGCACCAACCGTGGTGTTTCTTCAATGTATAATATTGCTTTTACATAGCTGTTGTACACGATGCAGTAAAGGTCTTTTTGCCTTGTATAGGGTACCAGGCAACTATTGCTGTGTATAATCTGTGCGGCAAAAAAACGATTTGTCAATGCCTCATGTACTTCACCAGGTACCCGGTAAATATTAGTGGCATCTATCTCATTAATTGTTTCAGAAAAATACCTGCTTCCCGGCATGGTGCCATACATGCAATCAAGTAAGCCGGAACTGTTCTGCTCTTTGTAAAATTCAGCCGGAACTAACAAGCTTTCTTTAAAATTATAACAGATACGACAGGAATGATAATGGGGTAAATTTTCGCCCGCCAGTATTTTCTGGAGGTCTTCTGCCAATGTTAAGTCAGTAGTATTCTTCAAGGATTGATAAATAAACAATCCTTCAATTTTTAATGGCTCTTTTGAATACCAAACCAGGGAAATGCCATCCCTGCCTGCTTCTGCCAGCAGGTGATAAGCTTTTTCAGCAGAAAATTCAGGCAATATTTTAAATGCAGTCTTCAAATAATTTATTTAGGGCGGCAAAATAAGATAATTTTACCGCTTTATGGAATCAACAGCATCGTTAAATAATTTAAAGGTACAGGTAAACAACAGGCAGATATTATCTATCGCTATGCCTATTACTTTGGCCATATTGATCCCGCAGATCAATATGCTCACCAATAGTATTTTCCTTGGGCACTTTAATCCCGAAGCGCTGGGCAATGCAGGGATAACGGGCGTATTTTATTTAATATTCGCTGTGGCGGGCAACGGGTTGAACAATGCATTGCAAACCGTTTTCTCCCGTAATGCAGGAAGCGGCAACAGCCAAAATTTCAAGATCATACTCACGCAGGGTATCCGCATCAGTCTCCAGTTTGCGGCTGTATGCATCGCATTTACCTGGTTCATTGCGCCTTTTATTATGAAAGAAGTGGCAGAACCAAAGGCTTACCCGCTTGAAATGAGTTTTTTAAAGATAAGGATACTGGGTCTTCCGTTTTTATACCTGTTTCAGATGGGCAATGCCTTTTTGGTAGCTTCGCTCAACAGCCGCTATTTAATGATCGGGTTTATTTTTGAAGCGCTTGTAAATATAATTTTCGACTACCTGTTAATATGGGGGCATTTTGGTTTCCCCGAAATGGGTTTTAAGGGAGCGGCTATGGCATCCGTATTGGCAGAAGCTACGGGTATGCTGGTGGTGTTTGCCGTGATCCTTTACACAGGGTTAAAAAAGAAATACGGGTTGCTCAGTAGTTTTTCCTTCAATAAAACTTTTAATAAAGAGATTCTGCGGGTATCGGTGCCATTGGTATCGCAATACATCATTAGTGTTACAACCTGGCTGGTATTTTTTATTTTAATAGAATCAAGAGGTGACCAGGCCAAGCAGGTTAGCAACGTTATGCGAAATGTATTTGGTCTTGCCGGGGTATTTGTGTGGGCCTTTGCCAGCACCACCAGTTCCATGGTAAGTAATTTAATGGGACAGCAAAGAGAAGACCTGGTGATACCGCTGGTAAAGCGTATAAGTATCTGGAGCATTTGCTTCTGTGCTATAATGGTGAGCATCCTGAATATTTTTCCGCATGTATTCTTCCGCCTGTTCGACCAGCCTGAGTCATTTGCAGCAGCAGGGATACCGGTAATCAGAATGGTGTCTGCTGCAATAATGTTCATGAGCATCGCCAATATCTGGCTTAATTCCGTAACGGGAACGGGCAAAACAAAGGTAAACCTGGCGATAGAAATTGTGGCCATTACTATTTACCTGGGGCATACCTGGTATTTTATGAAACTTAATTATATTTCACTGGCAGTAGCCTGGAGTAATGAACTGGTGTATTGGGGATCGATCTTTATCTTGTCATCCATTTTTATTTACAGCGGGAAGTGGAAAACAAAAGCAAATAATTTTTAAACCACGAAGAAGCAGAGACACAAAGATGCACGAAGTACTTTGTGTTCCTTACTGTCTTAGTGCCTTTATGGCCAATTCATCATAGAGAGTTTTTATAGCCGAAGATCCATTATAGAAACCCTGATTACTCCCAGCCCTTTATCAGCTTTAAAGCATCCTGTTTGTGCTTTGCATCATCTTCTGTTTTATTGGGAAAAGCCTGGATGGCTTTTAATAAGCCAATGGCTTTAGCTTTCTGCCCGTCTTTATGATAGGCATTGGCAAGAGACAAATAATTTAATATAAAATAGGGCTGAAAACTTCTTGATTTTTCAAAATACAGGATAGCATTCTTTACAGTGCCTTCGGGTACACCACCATAAAATACTTTTGCACCGGCTTTTTCCAGGCCACTCACGTTGCTGAGTTCGTAGTTCCAGCGGCCCAGGATATGCCAGGCCAGGTAGTTATTGGGATTTGTTTTTAAGGCCACATCCAGGTGCCGCTTAATGGCGCGGGCATTTTTTAGTTTTTCTTTGCCGCTTTTGGTGAGGGTTGACTTACCCAGTATCATTGCCATGGACACATTAGCCTGGTCGCTTACAGGATTTGCTTTTATAGCCAATGTAGCATAGCCCATTGCGAGCTTAAACCATTCATCTCTTTTTGAAGGATTGGCTATTTCGCGGCTGCCGATCCTGCTGCACAATTCGCTGCATTTTGACAAGGCATAAATATTTGCGGGATCGGTTTTTATAACTTCTTTAAATTTATTTAAGGCAGCTGTTTCACTGGGAATGGCTTCCAGCCGGTCTGCTTCTTTTATCAATGCACCAGCGTCCTGCGCTGTAATTGGCAGCGCAGATAATATTGGCAATAATAAAAGTAGTAACAATTTCATAGGTTCAATTTCAAAAAGTTTTTGAATACGATACGCCGATGGTTCCTGTAAAGCCGGCGATCGGCGGATTTAGTTTTATAATATTAATGTTAATTTTTTTTATTCTTTTATCCAACAGGTAAACATCATCTACAATTTCCTGCGCCAGGGTTTCCAATAACGGTACAGCCTGCCCGAAATGAGATCTTACACAATCAAATACATTTACATAATTGATTGTTTGTTTTAGATTTTTAACCGGTCCATCTGTTTCAAAATCGGCACTCAGGCTTACTTCAAAAGGGGCCCCCACTGTTGTTTCTTCCTCATGCATACCATGAAAAGCATAGAAGCGGCAGTTATTGAGGTGGATGCTGTACATGGTGGTGGAGGATTAATTATTTGGTGATATTATTATTAGAGATTAGTTAACTAGTGATTAAAAATGAGTAGAGAATGCTGCTTGCAATCTCAAAGAATTTAGGAACAGCCAAAAAGGGCTGATCGCTCACCACTAATCTCTGATCTCTAATCTTTCTTCACTCCTAATGATGCCCCTTCTCCCCCAAATACCTCTCCGCATCCAATGCTGCCATACAACCACTTCCTGCGGCTGTTACTGCCTGCCTGTAAATCTTATCCTGTACATCGCCGGAAGCAAAAACCCCTTCTACATTGGTTTTACTGGTGCCTGGTATGGTTTTTATATAACCAGTCTCATCCATATCAAGGTAATCTTTAAAAATGCCGCTGTTGGGTTCATGACCAATGGCTACAAAAAAGGCACTCACCGGTATATCTGTTTTTTCGTTCGTTTTGTTATTGTGTATGCGAACGGCTTCTACCTTTTTATCTCCCAATATTTCATCTGTTTCACTATTCCAGTAAATAATAATATTAGAAGTTTTTAATACCCTGTCCTGCATTACTTTGCTGGCACGCATTTCGTGTTTGCGAACGATCATATGTACCGTAGTACATAATTTAGACAAGTACAATGCTTCTTCCGCTGCAGTATCGCCTGCACCAACTATGGCTACTTCTTTTCCTTTAAAGAAAAACCCATCGCATACGGCACACGCACTCACTCCATAACCGTTCAGTTTTTCTTCACTCGGTAAACCCAGCCATTTGGCAGATGCACCGGTGCTGATAATAACCGAATTGGCTTCTATCCATTTTTCATCATCTATTTGCACCTGTAAAGGATGGCTGCTAAAATCAACTTTTGTTGCTAAGCCAAAACGTACGTCTGTTCCCATTCTTACTGCCTGTTTTTCAAAATCAACCATCATTTCCGGTCCTTGTATTCCTTCAGGATAGCCGGGATAATTTTCCACTTCTGTTGTAATGGTTAACTGGCCACCTGGTTGTATTCCCTGGTATAAAACTGGTTTTAAATTAGCTCTTGAGGCATAAATGGCGGCAGTGTAACCCGCAGGCCCCGATCCTATTATTAGACAATTTACTTTTTCACTAATGTTCTTTTCCATTTTGTATGTTGACTCTTTATATTGGTGTTGCGAAATTATTGATTTTAATATTACCTAAGGAACTACAAGTGTTCTGTAGTCAGCAGCATATCCACAAAATGCCCCCAGCGCCCCATTACTGATATTTCCCAACACTTTATTTGGCTGGGCAAAGGGGTTGCCAATGCTTTGATAAGCAAACTCCCAGGTGTTCCAGAACTTATAGGAAACTTGATTGATACTGGCAAATTTTAACGTTACTGTATCTTCAGTTCTAAAAAAATTATCTTCCCTGTCAATGGGGTCGTTTCTATCTTGCCCGGGAGGAAATTGTATGTTATAAGTAGTCCCGTTGATTACCTGGTCGTCGAAAACATTTTCGGAAGCCAAAAATGCACCAAAGCTGCTTACTTTAGTAAAATAGCGATAGTAGTTACCCCGGCCGGGAGGGTCTGTTGCACGTACATACATGATCCTTTTCGTGGTATCGGGGTTTTGCGGTGCAGGCATAAACCAAACGGAATCAGGGAACTGGCTGGCTGCCGGGATATCGGTTGATGCGATGTATTCTTTTCCTTCTGATATGATCCGCAGCGTATATGCGCCACCGAAAGCCCCTTCAAAAGCAGTTGCCAGGTTGGAACTGTCCGTAGAATAATAATACGCATTTATACCCGGCAGTAGTTCGTAATTGTATTCTTTCAAACGGTGTATGAGTGTTCCATTGCTCATGTATACTTCCGCATTTCTTACAAATGCATCGGAAAGTAACTGCGGTGTTAGTTTATCGAAATAAGAAAAACTTTTAGTAAGGATGACCATGGGCGCCTGCCCGTTCTCAATTTGAGCATCAACGGCTAGCACCCTTTCGACATCATCAA
Source organism: Ferruginibacter sp. (assembly GCA_014379905.1). Classification (GTDB taxonomy): domain Bacteria; phylum Bacteroidota; class Bacteroidia; order Chitinophagales; family Chitinophagaceae; genus Ferruginibacter. The sequence continues at coordinate 39,205 of JACMKX010000021.1, forward strand.
GATCAAAATTGATGTTTTTTTCACAGCCCGTGAAGATCAATAAGGTCAGCAGGCATCTTATGACAAATTTCATGATGCAAATTTACCTATTAAAACGGAACAAAAAGTTAATGTAGGTTATAGATTCAGGGACCATACGAATGATCGCAGATATTACGGATTACTTTGTTTTCTAATAAGCAAAATCCGCATCATCCGCCATAACATTATCTTCCGTGTATCCATAAAAAAAGCCCCGTAAAGGGGCTTTAAAATATTGTGCGAAAAATTATCCTAAATATGCTTTCAATGCGCCGCTGTAGCGGGCTTTTTGCAAGCGTTTAATAGCTCTTTCCTTGATCTGGCGGATACGTTCTTTGGTAAGATCATATTTTTGACCGATCTGCTCAATAGTAACCCCGTTTTCGCCATCCAGTCCAAAATAAGCGTTTACTATTTCTGCTTCCCTTGGGCTCAATGATTTTAACACACGACGAATTTCATTTTTCAATGAATCGTGCATTACATCTTCATCTGTTTCGTCTCCACCCTTTAACAGGTCGCCCATGGCCACATCTTCGGCTTCATGCACGGGTGCATCGAGAGAAGTGTGCCTGGTATTGCTCTGGAAAATATTGTTGATCTCTGTTTCGCTCATTTCCAGCAATTCTGCCAGTTCTTCTGTTGATGGTTCCCTTTCATGCTCCTGTTCAAAAGCCATATAAGCCTTATTGGCTTTGTTGTAAGTACCAATTTTATTTTGAGGTAAACGCACCAGTCTTCCCTGCTCGGCCAAAGCCTGCAAAATAGATTGACGGATCCACCAAACTGCGTAAGAAATAAATTTGAAACCTTTTGTTTCATCAAAACGTTGTGCTGCTTTTATCAAACCCAGGTTACCTTCATTGATCAGGTCACTTAAAGATAAACCCTGGTGCTGGTATTGCTTGGCAACAGAAACTACGAAGCGTAAGTTGGCCTGCACCAACTTATCCAATGCCCGCTGATCGCCCATCTTGATTTTTTGTGCCAGGATGGTTTCCTCTTCAGGAGTGATCATTGAGATCTTGGAAATTTCCTGCAGATACTTCTCAACCGCCTGTGAATCCCTGTTGGTTATCTGCGTTGCTATTTTAAGTTGCCTCATTGTATGGTATTAGTTACTAAATATATAACGGATGAAAGAAATTTTTGTTGGAATAACGTCATAACATTGACATAATATATGTAAAATCCAAAAAAATTTGAACGCAAAGGTACAAAAGGTTATCCTCATTTCATAGACCTACGATAAAAAACGGTAAGGAAGTGCATAAAATGGGTATTAAATTATGGAGTTAAACAGCATTTTCCGCAAAAAAGCCGCAAAAGCCTGCATTAAACACCATTGGTTCCCGGTTTTAATTTTTACTTTTGGCTAACTCATTCAAACTCAAAATCAATTTATGATCACTGATTTACGCTCTGATACTTTCACCAAACCCACCCCTGCCATGCTGGAAGCCATGATGAGGGCGCATGTAGGCGACGATGTATTTGGCGAAGACCCCACCGTTAATGCGCTCGAAGCTTTTACTGCCCAAATATTCGGGATGGAAGCTGGCCTTTTCTGCCCCAGCGGAACCATGACGAACCAGATAGCTATCAAATGTCATACCCAACCGGGTGATGAAGTAATATGCGATAAAACCAGCCATGTTTATATTTATGAAGGTGGCGGCATCGCTTTCAATAGTGGCAGCCAGGTAAAACCGCTGGATGGAGAAAGAGGAATGATAAGCGCTGAGCAGGTAAAGGATGCCATCAATCCTGACGATGTGCATAAGGCCAACAGCTCCCTGGTTACACTCGAAAACACCGCAAACCGTGGCGGTGGCAGCTGCTACGATCTGGTTGAAATTCAACGCATAAAGGAAGTTTGCCTTCAAAACAATTTGATGTTACACCTCGATGGAGCCCGCCTGTTCAATGCGCTTATTGCCAAAGAAGAAAAGACCGGCCAGTACGGCGAAATATTCGATAGTATTTCTATTTGCCTGAGTAAGGGACTGGGCGCACCCGTAGGCAGTGTATTGATTGGTAATAAGGATTTTATTAAAAAAGCCCGCAGGGTAAGAAAAGTATTTGGAGGGGGTATGCGACAAGCAGGTTACCTGGCGGCAGCGGGATTGTATGCCATGGAAAATAATATTGACCGCCTGGAAACAGACCACCAACACGCCCACCAGGTTGCCGAAACACTTATGAGTAAAGATTTTGCTGGAAAGATACTCCCGGTAGAAACGAACATTGTAATATTTGAAATAGTTGGCGACCGGTTTACTGCTAAATCATTTTGCGACAGGTTAGCAGAAGAGAATATTCTTTGCCTGCCTATTTCTGCTAACCAGGTTCGCATGGTAACTCACCTGGATATTGATAAGGAAATGGTAAAAAAACTGGTTTCGTTGCTGGAATCCCTGTAAAGCAAAATAGAATAATTATTCTAACGTTAGACCAGTTAAACTCCTTAACAATGAAATTCTTTCTTCTTTGCCTGGCCTCAGCCTCCTGTTTTATTTCCTGTAAAAAAAATGAAAGCTCGTCTGACGGCCCCAAAGTCAATTTCATTTTTAAATTTGATTCCACGCAGGTAAGGCTGAACGGACAGGGTAACCCGGCGGCAGTTGCTGCAGGGCATAAAGGGCAATCTCCGCGGTTCAATACAATGAGTGCGCATTATCTTGAATTAACCGGCAATGCATTAACGCTGCCAGGCGCCGGGCAGGTTTTATACAAAGCACCTGAAGTAACAACCGGCGGTTCCAATGCCATTGATTTCAGCCGTGCAAAATTTGCAGGCAACAACCAGGTATTTTTAAGCGTTCCTTTAAATGACCTCGCTGCGGGAACCTACAATTATTTAAGAGTCTCGCTTGCCTATCAAAATTATGATGTGAAGATGCGCATCACAGCAGCTGCACAAACATTTCTGCTGGATGCTACTGTAGCTTCTTTTATCGGCTTTAATACCTATATCAACAATTATAAAATAAAAGATTCAACCGTAATTGAGAACGCCAATAAGTTGCAGGGTTACTGGGCTTTTGAAACGTCTTTGGCAGGCGTGGGTGGTTTTGTTACCAAAGGGCAGGCACCTCCCGACGCTACTACAGTACCCAATCCTATCTTTGCAACATCCCCTGTTCCCGCCGGCTCCTGCCTTGTTACGGGAATGTTTGCCAGCCCCCTGATTGTAACGGGGACTGAAACCAGCGACATCAATATTATTGTTTCTCTCTCTACCAATAAAAGTTTTGAATGGATAGATGCTGATGGAAATAGCACTTATGATCCGCAGGATGGCGACCAGGTAGTGGATATGGGCATAAGAGGGATGATACCGGTGAAGCAATAAGCTGATGGCGGATGCTGGTTGCTGGATACTGGCCGCCCGGTAACATCCTCTCGTGTTATAAAAAATTGCGTTTTTATTTCCCGCAGCGTTTAAGCGCCGCGGCGAAATCATAATTTGTTCGCACATGCGTTTCTCAGGCTACCTTTTTGCGTCGCTGCAACTTTGCGCACGCTGCGGAAAATTGCACTTATTTCTTCTACATTATCCGGCATGTACTGATTATCTTTTCACGATTCATTGCGTAACTTAGCGGCAATTAATTTTTATACCGATCATGTTTCCAACCATCAACCCCACCACAACCAAAGCCTGGAAAGAGTTACAGGCTCATTATACCCAATTTCAAAAGGTGAAAATGAAAGATCTTTTTTCTGATGATGAACAAAGATTTGAAAAGTTTTCTTTGCAATTGGGTGAGATCTATTTTGATTATTCCAAAAATATCGTCACAGAAGATACTGTAAAACTGTTGTTGCAACTTGCCCATGAATGCGGTTTAAAGGATGCGGTTGACGCCATGTTTACAGGAGAAAAAATTAATGCCACCGAAAAAAGGTCTGTACTGCATACAGCATTGCGCAATTTTTCCGGCAAGCCACTTACCATTGATGGAGACGACATTATGCCCGGCATTCAAAAAGTGCAGGCGCAAATGAAACATTTTTGCGATCGCCTTCACAGCGGCGAATGGACAGGTTATTCGGGCAAAAAAATAAAATACATTGTAAATATTGGTATCGGTGGCAGTGATCTTGGTCCTGTGATGGTTACTGAAGCACTAAAACCTTATTGGGTAAAAAATATTCAGCCCTATTTTGTAAGTAATGTAGATGGAACACATATAGCAGAAACATTAAAAAAAGTAAGTGCTGAAGAAACCATCTTTTTAATTGCCAGCAAAACCTTTACTACGCAGGAAACCATGACCAATGCCTTGAGTGCCCGTGAGTGGTTTTTGCAAAATGGGGGTACGGGAGAAACAGTGGCTAAACATTTTGTGGCACTGAGCACCAATAAAGCCGAAGTAGAAAAATTTGGGATAGATGCCGCTAATATGTTTGTATTTTGGGATTGGGTAGGTGGCCGCTACAGTTTATGGAGCGCCATCGGCCTTTCCATAGCGGCCAGTATCGGGTATGATAATTTTGAGCAATTATTAAAAGGAGCTGAAAATTCAGACCAGCATTTCCGCGATACTTCATTCGATAAAAATATCCCGGTATTAATGGCGCTCATCGGCATTTGGTACCGCAATTTTTACAAGGTTGAAACAGAAGCCATCCTCCCCTACGATCAGTACCTGCATCGTTTTGCAGCTTATTTTCAGCAGGGAAATATGGAAAGTAACGGTAAATACATTGACCGGAATGGTGAAAAAGTAAATTATGAGACAGGGCCTGTTATCTGGGGAGAACCGGGAACCAATGGCCAGCATGCTTTTTACCAGCTCATTCACCAGGGGACGCCTATGATCCCCTGCGATTTTATTGCACCCGCACAATCGCACAACGCTGTTGGTGATCATCACATTAAACTACTGAGCAACTTTTTTGCGCAAACGGAAGCCTTAATGAAAGGAACGGCTCATGAAAATCCCTTCCGGGTTTTTGAAGGCAGCCGACCAACCAATTCGTTTTTGATAAAAAAGATCACTCCTTTTACATTGGGTCAGCTAATAGCACTTTATGAGCACAAAATCTTTGTACAGGGCGTAATCTGGAATATTTACAGCTTTGATCAATGGGGAGTTGAATTGGGAAAAGTATTGGCCAACAAAATTTTGCCGGAACTTGCCGAAGATGTAACTATTAACAGCCATGATTCGTCTACTAATGGACTAATAAATATTTTTAAAAAAATTCGCTGATAATTTGTACTTTCAGCATTCAAATTTAGAGTTATGAAAGCATTTCTTTGTACACTCGCTCTTTGGGTTGTTTGCCTGGCAGGTTACTCCCAGAGTTTCTCTGTTCCAATGCCAAAGGGTTTGCAATGTAACAATGTGCCCACCTGGCCGTTGAACCATACAAAAAAGCCAAGCAACCTGCAGTTAAATGCCACTTCAAAAACTGGTACCAATAGTAGTAGTTCAGTCCCGGCTAAACCGTCCACTGCTGTACCCGCTATTCCCTTAATAAAATTATGGCTGATGACGGAAGGCAATAGCAAGGAAGAAGATAATTAATACAACTCTCTGTTATAAAACAAAGGACCTCCTTTTTAGGGAGGTCTTTTTATATGCAATTGGTTTGTTATGGTATTACCATTTGTCTACTTCTTCTGTACTGCCATTGTCGGCAGCAGCAGCAGGGGTAGTATTATCTGATGCAACTGGTGCAGCTATTTCTGCTTCTTCTTTTACTTCCGGGGTAGCAGTATAAGTTACTTCTTCATGTTTTACCTCGGCCGCCACTGCTTCTTCGTTTGTAAAAGCCGGCGTTGTTCCTTCTTCGCCTTCGTATGGTGTATCGTGGTTGAAGGCATCAAAATCAAAATCAGGCATCAATTCTGTTTTTACATAATCAACCGCTTCACTTAATCCTTTTACAAATTTGTTGAAGTCTTCTTTGTACAAAAAGATCTTGTGACGGTCGTACCCATCAGAATCAAAGCGTTTGCGGCTTTCCGTAATGGTGAGGTAAAAATCATTGCCACGGGTCTCTCTTACATCAAAAAAGTAAGTTCTGCGTTTGCCTGCTTTAATGCGTTTGCTGTAAACGCTATCCATTTTTTTGTCGTTGTTTTCGTACGCCACTGTTGTTTTTTTGTTTTGTTAAATGATTCTTTTTGAACGGGGCAAAGATAAAATTGTTTTTGAATTGACAAAATTTATCCAAAAGTTTTAAAAAATAGCTCAAATGCTGTCTGGCTGGGCAGTTTCCCCCTGTTGCTGCTTTCGGTACATCGCAGCATATATACCATTTTGCTCTAATAGCTGGGAATGGGTTCCGGTTTCTTCAATACGGCCATCCTGCATTACCACAATCTTATCAAACTGGAACAGGGCAAATATGCGGTGCGTGATTATAATGGCTGTTTTATTTTGCAGGTAAGCGTAGAGGTTAGTAATGATCGTTTTCTCTGTCCGGGCATCCACGGCACTCAGGCAATCATCAAAAATAACGATGTTGGGGTCTTTAATAAGGGCGCGGGCAATGGAGATGCGTTGCTTTTGTCCGCCGCTCAATGTAACGCCCCGCTCTCCTACCATTGTTTCCATACCATCGGCAAAATAGCTGATCTCGTTATAAATGCTTGCCTGCCTTGCAGCTTCGTCCACTTCTTCATCAGTTGCGCCTGCTTTGCCAAAACGGATATTGTTTTTTATAGTATCACTAAAGAGGAATACATCCTGTGGTACATAGCTTAACTGGTCTCTTAACTTTTCTAATTGCAATGACTCAATTGGTTTATCATCATAGTGCAACGTTCCGGTATTTGGATCATACATGCGGAGCAACAATTGTGCAATGGTCGATTTCCCGGAACCGGTTTTACCAACAATGGCGATCTTTTCTCCTTTTTTAATATGAAGCGAAAAATCTTTGATGGCATGTATACCGGTATGGGGATAAGTAAAGTTTACTTTATCGAAACTTATATTACCCTGTAATAAATGTGGTTCAGCTTCGGGAACATCTTTTATTACGGGTACAGTTTGTAAAAATTCATTGATGCGGCGTTGTGAAGCTACTGCCCGCTGTGTCATACTTGCCGTCCAGCCAATAGCGCTCACGGGAAAAGTGAGCATTTGAATATACATCACAAACTCTGCAATTTTTCCTACGGAAGCCCCTTCCACATGGTTGACCACATCCAGTCCACCTACCATAATGGTAACAAGCGTACTTAAACCAATAAGCAAAGCCATGCTGGGAAAATAAATGGCTTCAGTTTTGGCAAGACTCAATGCATTGTTTTTATATTCCTCGCTATTCTGCGCAAAAAAACGTTGCATAGATCTTTCCTGCACGAAAGATTTTATAACCCTGATGCCGGAATAAGATTCCTGGGCATTGCTGGTAAGATTGCTCAGCATAGCTTGTATGCGTTCACTCTTACGGTTGATGATGGTATTAACAAAATAGATAGTGAGTGCCAGTATGGGTAAAGGGCACAGGGCAACAATGGTAAGTTTTACATCGGAACGCATCATAAAAAAAATGCTGAACCCAATCACTGCTGCCAGGTTGATGAAATACATAATTGCAGGCCCGGTGTACATGCGTACCCTGCTTACATCTTCCGAAATGCGGTTCATCAGGTCACCGGTGCTATGCGTTTTATAAAACTGTGTATCTAATTGCTGGTAATGTTGAAATACTTCGTTTTTTTGATCAAACTCCACGTGGCGGCTCATTACAATAATGGTTTGCCTCATAAGGAACATAAATAAGCCGCTAATTATAGCCAGTATCAGTAATATCAGGCCTGCAAATAAAATTTTGCTTTTAAAAGGCTGCGAATCAAATTGTGTGAGCACCGCTTTAACTATGATATCATAGTTTTTTGTTGTACCATCTGCGGCAACTCCAACTGGTTTTTGAATGGTATGTACCACGGTGTTGACCACATAACCTGTAATTTGCGGTGCCAGTATCCTGAAATAATTGGTTAATACCACGAAGCCAATTCCCAGTAAAAAAAGTTTACGATACTTCCACAAATATTTATTGAGGCTCGAAAGCTGCTTCATAAGAAGCAAAATTAATCAATCGGGTATATCAAATAAAATAAACCCGTACCAGCGGTAACAAGGGCGGTGAGTAGCCTGTGACCACGGTGGATCACCGTCTTGCGGTGACTGACCCGGGTCACAGTGACTTACTCTTTACTTCATGGCTATACTTAAAAACTTTGCACCCAGCGTATCCCTGGTGTAACTCCTTTAAAAAAGTCTGTGAAATAAAGCACAGGCTGAATTTTTGTTTTGTCTTCAAAGATAGAAAGTGCGCCCACACCAAGCCTGGTAGTTCCTTTTTCATAAAGAGGTCCTCTTTGCCTGATAAGATATGCTACACTTACGTTTAATAAGTTGTAATTATTTTTTTTAATATCATTATCTCTTATATAACCCCTTGAATAACCGAGTGTGAGAAACTGGTTGATATAAGTACGGTTGCTTCCTGCGACATCCTTTCCAAATGAAAAATGCTGCTCCAGGTTAAAATTAATGACCCTCCGAATATTTTTGCTGCCCAGGATAACGGCGGCACCGAAAGAAACCGAAGGAACAAAATTTGCTTTATAATTTTGAACTTCAACACTGGCACCAATTGAAAGGTAGTCTCCGCCGGAATTATAGCCCCGGATAGCATTTGATTTAATGGAAGGGTCTGCTACAGGGCTAAAGGTTCTGTCATCATTATTTTCCCACTTTTTATTAATGTTCTTTTGTATAGAAGATATTTTTCCATTGATAATATTGTTCATGTATTCAGAAAGATCTGCCACATTATTCACCAGGAAAACAGCTTTGTAATAGCGGGTTTCATTGTATTTTTTTCTGAAAGCGTAGTCTGCCACAAAATTTACTTTGCCTACAAAGTTTACAGTATCCTGGGCTATTTTTAGGCTGGCAATCTCATCGTCCTTTATAAGAAAACTTTGCCCGGCCTGCCTGTACTGTGTTATTCTTAATTTTCGGTTCTCGCCGTCATCCAGGTTGTAATCAATTCGTTTGATTGTTCTTTCATCTGAGAGCGAATCTTTAAAATTGTTGATGTCTTTCAGAAAACCATAAATAATGGAATCCATATTTTTAAACTTATCGAGGTCCGCTACATTATTGGCATAGAATTCTACCTTATTGCCTTTTCCAAGATCAATGGAAAAATAACGATTGGTACTGTTGGGCGGAATGTTGAAAGGATAATCATTTGTTGACTGGGCAAAACCTGCCCGGCTGATGCTGCCAAGCAACATCAATCCAATAAAAATTTGTTTCATTGTTTGCTATACTTTAATGGTAAAAAGAAAATTTAGTTAAGCCGGATCCTGATAAGGTTGTCTTTACCTCCTTTGGTATTTCCGGTGTTGTTCGTGTATACCTGCCTGGTTCTATAGTTTATCGGAAAATAAGGCCTTCCCTCCTGTTGTGCAATGTCACTATTATTTTGAGATTGATTGAGCTCATTAATATGTAGCACTTTTAGTTTTTTTGTAGCTGCAATAACGGGGATCGCACGCTTTGCGACACTGTCAATGCCGGGTATATTTTGTTGAACTGGCTCCTGTTGTTCAGTTACAACCAGCAGTTCTTCAGCAATGTCATTTTTTTTATCAAGGCTTGCTGCCAGGGGAATATACTTTTTTTGACTTGCTTTCTCTTTTGTATAATTGGTAACAGCCGGGCTGTTTTGTATAATAGTCCCTACAGTTTCTTCCGGTATAACCGGGGCAATAGTTTTTACTATTGACGGCGGGTTATTTTCAACTTTTTTATAGTTCCCGTTGTTAGCTAAAAACATTCCTGTACCTGCCAGGCAAGCCGCAGCCAGCCAATACCATGTTTTTTTATAAGTTTTTTGTACAGGTTTTTTTTGTTGCAATTTATTCCAGGCAGCTTCTTTATCCAGGTTATTGCCGGGAACATCTTCAAACTCACCGAGCTTTTGCCGCCAGCCGTAATCGCTATTGTTGCTGTTGTTTGGCATAATAATTTGCTTTATTGTCAATATTTTTTTGTAGTAATTGTCTTGCCTTGTTTAACTGCGATTTAGATGTTCCTGTACTGATGCCGAGTTCTTTGGATATTTCCACGTGCGTCATTCCTTCTATTACAAAAAGGTTGAATACTGTTCTATAACCTACCGGCAACTGTACGATCTGTTCAAAAATTTCTTTGGTGGAGAGCCTCTCAAGCAGATCCTCATCCAGCGCTACATTTTCTGCTTGAGACTCCGACACCATTTTAAATGCCTGCTGTTTTCTCAGGAACATAAGGCATTCGTTGATCATGATGCGTTTTATCCAGTTATAAACAGCCGCGTCATTTTCGTACTTAAAGTTGTTGAGTGCATAAAAGAACTTAACAAAACCATTCAACATTCGTTCTTCTGCATCTTCCGGATTTTTCACGTAGCGCCTGCATAGCGTCATCATCCTGCCGGCATAAATGTCGTACAGGTATTTTTCAGCAGCTTTGCTTTTTTGTTTAGCCTCCAGTATCAGTTCCGCAATTTGCATGTGTTGGGTAATTCCTTCCAAAGATATAAATGCAGGTGGAGGTGGAAAGGTTGCCTGCTGTTAATTTTTTTTCGTGAACCTGGGAGAAACCGGAGGTAGCAAAACGCAGTGCACAGAGGTATATTTCTGTGTACGCTGTAAAATACCCCGATTTTTCTGTGGGTAAAAGAAAAAGCCCCTGCAATAGCAGAGGCTTCTATTAGGAAAACCATTGGTAAAATTTTTTTATTCGGGTCTGACCTTCGGTCCCAACCCTAGAGATCGGTGATGGGTGCATATTTAGGAACCAGTGACTTCATTATGATCCAGCCGATAAGATAGGCTACAGAACATATTATAAAAATGATAAAATATCCTGACTCAATGCCTTGAAATCCCAGGAATTCCATGTTGGTATTTTTTGCATGGTCAAACAAAATACCGGAAGATTTATTGATGAGAAAAGAACCTAAACCACCTGCCATGCCACCGATGCCGGTAACAGTTGCAATGGCTTTTTTAGGAAACATATCTCCAACAGTGGAGAAAATATTTGCTGACCAGGATTGATGAGCAGCGAGCGCAATCCCAATAAGTATTACAGGCAGCCAAACGGAAGTGGAACCCAGCGGCTGTGCAAATAAGGCCAACAAAGGAAAAAATGCAAAAATGAGCATGGCTTTCATTCGGCCGGCGTAAGAGTTCATACCCTTTTTCTCAACAAAGTAAGTGGGCAACCAACCACCAATAATAGACAATAATGTAATGGCATATAAAACGAATACATGCGGACGACTGGCCATTGAATCTAACCCATATACAGAATTAAGGTATGCGGGCGTCCAAAAAAGGAAGAACCACCATACACCATCTGTCATAAATTTTCCAACAACGAAGGCCCAGGTTTGTTTGTATTGAAGTGTTTTGAAAAAAGAGACAGCTTGTTTTGAATTGTTGGCGATATTTTCTTCCGCTGTATAATCCTGTTGAATATAAGCAAGCTCTGCTTCGTTCACTTTTGGATTAGCGTGTGGCTTTTTATAGATAAATACCCAAAAGCCCATCCATATAAAACCCAGTGCACCAATGATGATGAAAGATAACTCCCAGCCATATTTTTCTGCAATAACCGGAATGGTAAGTGGCGCAAGCAAAGCCCCTACTGTAGCGCCGGCATTAAAAATGCTGGTAGAAAATGCCCTGTCCTTCTTGGGAAAATATTCCGCTGTGCCTTTTATGGCAGCAGGGAAGTTTCCGGCCTCACCGATTGCCAACACCACCCTGGCAAATATAAAAAGCGATACGCTTGTTGAAATTATTTTCCCTGTGTCGGCAATACCGGCTATAATATTTTTGGCTTCTTCAAAACCAACCCACCATTTCCCGGTCAAAGATCCTGCTGTACCTATACCGGCAAATGCATGTAAACAAGCACCAATAGACCAAATAAAAATAAACCACAAGAATCCTTTTTTTGTATCCATCCAATCTATAATTCTACCAGCGAATAACATTGCTATTGCATACACCAAAGAAAAAGTTGCGGTGATGTTTCCGTAATCAGAATTGGTCCAGTGAAACTCCGGCTGAATATGATCCGTCCATGTTAATGACAAAACCTGCCTGTCTAGATAATTAATTGTAGTTGCAAAGAACAGCATGGCCGTAATGGTCCACCTGAACTTTGTTGCTTTTACATTGGCTTGGGCTGGCATTGCTTATTTTTTTAATGACTGAATAATACCTAACACTTCGGCAGTTGTTTGCTGCAGAACGCTGTAATTTTTATCTGCTGTTATTTTTTTTGTGATGAGTTTACTTCCCATGCCCACTGCAACCACACCTGATGAAAACCACTCCTGTAAATTTTCCCTGGTAGTTTCAACACCGCCTGTTGGCATAAATAACATTTTGGGAAACAATTCTCTTATGGCCTGCATAAAGGAGGGGCCCAAAATATTGCCAGGGAATAATTTAACCAGCGGTACACCCATGTTTTCTGCCTTTAGAATTTCTGTTACCGTCATACAACCTGGGATCCACAAGGTTTTGTTGCTGTAGGCTACATCATATACATCTTCTGCCAAAGCCGGGCTGATCAAAAAATCGGCACCCGCATCAATGAACTGGTCTGCCTGGCTGGAATTTTTTATCGTTCCAATACCAAGAAAAAAACCTGGTAATTGCTCCGCTTCTTTTTTTAATATTTTAAAATTGTCAAGGGCTTCTTCTCCCCGGTTGGTGAATTCGAGCAGGCGCAAACCGGAATTGTATAAAGTCTGCATCAATGCCACGCATACCTGCGGGTCTTTTTCAAAGAACAAAGGCATCAATCCCTGTTCTTTTAAAGTATTTAATATGGAAGTAGTTTTATTCATTTTGTTCGATCATATTTTTTATATCGCTGACGCTGCTAGTGGTAGCATCACCGGTTTGGGTTAATTTTAAAATGGCTGCTGCTGCTGCAAAATTAATCACATCCTCACCATTCAATTTATTTGTCAATCCATAAATAAGTCCGCCCATAAAACAATCCCCACTACCCACTTTGTCTACCACGTTCCTGATGGGGAATTCATCGGATACAAAAAATCCTGTCTCATTTTCCAGGCAGGCGAAATAATTATCATCCAGCCGAAATGTGTAAGCCATTGTTTTTACTGATGGAAATCTTGCTTTTAAAAGCTGCATACTTTGTTGTGCAGCTACTTCCAGCTGGTCATTGGATTTGCCCTTGCTTTCACTCAATGTCGCTTCTATACCGAGCAGGCTGTTGGCTGCCCATATATTTCCCATTACCACATCGCAATATTCCAATAACGCTGGCATAATATCCACCGGGTTCTTTCCATATTGCCAAAGCCTGGCCCTGTAATTAAGATCTATAGAAACCGTAATGTTTTTTTTCCTGGCAGCTTTCACTGCTTCCAGGCAAACATTGGCTACATTTTCATTTAATGCAGGACTGATAGCACTGAAGTGAAACCAGCCCACACCGTCTAAAATAGCGTCCCAATCGAGCTCCCCGGGTTTTAAGGCAGAAAAGGAAGAATAATTCCTGTCGTAAATAACCGCACTGTTTTTAAGATCTTTTCCCTGCGGCAGGTAATAAGTTCCGATGCGTTCTCCGCCATATTTTATAAAAGTAGTATCAATATTTTTTTGCTGAATGAAGTCAGCAATTTCTTCGGCAAGGTAATTAGATGGCAATGCTGTAACATACCTTGTTAACTGGTTCCAAAGCGAAAGTGCAGTGGCGGCATTTAATTCTGCTCCGCCAATAAAAACCGGCATAGAATGATCCGTTATAAATTTTCCATCCATTGCGGGAGAGAAACGCAGGAGTAGTTCACCGAAGCAGCAGATAATTTTTTTACCGGGCATTGAAGCATTTATGATTTAAGATTGTTAGATTTCCGATTCAGCCAGGGTTTTGCCGGGCACAGGGCAACGCTGCAAACGCCTATAGGTTTTAACGGCCCATCCATCCGCCATCAACGGTGAGAATGGTGCCGTGTACATAATTCGAAGCAGCAGATGCCAGGAAAGTAACAGGCCCTTTAAAGTCATCGGTTTCACCCCACCTGCCTGCAGGTATTCTATCCAGTATGGATTTACTTCTTTCCGCATCATTTCTCAATGCTTCAGTATTATCGGTAGCAATATAACCTGGTGCAATACCGTTTACATTGATCCCTTTTCCGGCCCACTCATTTGCCAAAGCTTTTACCAGGCTGGCAATAGCGCCTTTACTGGCAGCATAACCCGGAACATTTACCCCTCCCTGGAAACTTAACAGGGAACAGGTGAAAATAATTTTACCACTTCCCTGCTCCAACATGCGTTTGCCTGTTTCTCTGGCCAATATAAATTGGGCATCCAGGTTTATATTGATTACCCTGTCCCAGTACTCGTCGCTATGTTCAGCTGCAGGTGCTCTCATGATAGTACCTGCATTGTTCACAAGAATATCGATGGATTTATTTTCTGCAAAAACCTTTTCAATAAAAGCATACAAAGAAGTCCTGTCGCTTAAATCGGCCTGGTAAGCTTTAAATTTTTTGCCGGCAAGCAATACTTCTTTTTCAATATCACTATCCGCCAGGGCAAGTGAATTGGACACACCAATAATATCTGCACCGGCTTCTGCCAAACCAATGGCCATTGCTTTACCAATGCCTTTGTTGCAACCTGTTACCAATGCGGTTTTTCCTGAAAGATCAAAAGGGTTTTTAGTACTCATTACCAGTTAAAATATTTTTTGGCGTTATTGTAGCAGATATCCTGGATTACTTTGCCGGTCCATTCAATATTGTCCGGCAGTTCGCCATTCTCTATCTCTTCGCCAAAGATATTGCAAAGCAGTCTTCTAAAATATTCGTGGCGTGGATAAGAAAGGAAACTACGTGAATCTGTGAGCATTCCAACGAACTTACTCAGCAGGCCCATATTGCTCAATGCATTGATCTGTTTGGTCATTCCATCCTTTTGATCCAGGAACCACCAGGCCGACCCCCATTGGATCTTACCGGCTTTTGAACCATCATTAAAATTGCCGATCATGGTGGCCATTATTTCATTATCTGCCGGGTTTAAATTGTACAATATCGTTTTCGTTAATTTATTTTCCTTGTCTAGTTTATTTAAAAATTAAGCCAGCATTAATGATAAGTTACGCCTGTTCATCTTGGAAGAATACTGCATCAAATGCTTAACCATTGGTGTTCAATAAAAGGATTCCGGTACCTGTCAAGCACTTTACGGGCAAAACTTTTCGCTTCTTCGACTAATATGGACTGACTTTTAATTGTATTTACAATTTCATCTTCCATCAACAGGCTTGTAAAAGCCGAAAAATCATTATCCGCCATTGCTTCCTTTGCCGTTTTAAAACCAGCCAGCAAAGCAAGGCCAGAGGTAAAGGTATCCGAGCCACTGAGCAAGCGGATCTTTAATTCCCTGAACTTAGCAATGTCCGGTGTTAATATAATATCATCGTTTCCTTCTGCAAATGAAGAACGGATCTCACTTTTTCACTGGCAGTTTGAATCACCCACAATGCATAAGATTCACTCATGATCATCAGTTCATCTTCAAAACCAAGCTCTTGTTCATTTTGCAACTGTTCTTCCTTACTGAATTGTCCTGGCATAATTCTATTCTTTATAATAAGCGATTTATTTACGCAGTCGTTATCGGTAACTTGCCCATACAGGAATTTGCAAGCTATTGTATTTTTATTGCCTGCCTGGAGGCCAGTTGCCAGCCCATTTTTGTTTCTACCCAAAACTGTACAACCTGCAATTTTACGGTACCTGCTTTCCCATTGTCATTGGTTTCGGCATTGAGTTCATGGCGAACTACAGCGGCATTCTTATACAAAGCAATTGTTTGACTGCTAATATTGATGCTTACAAAATCTGATTTACCTGAAGATAGTTTTTCAATAAACTGCTCCTGTGTTTCCACCAGGCCTGACGAATGCCCATAGCTCAACTCAGGGGTAGTAACCTGTAGTAATTGTGCTTTATCACCACTAAGCATGGCGAGCCGCAATACTTCCAATGAAAATTTCATATCGTTCAATTCCCTCTTTTGTGCCTGGGATGCGAGACCTGCAAAAGAGAGCAGGAATAGCAAAATAGCTTTTATCATAACAAAAATTTATTTTGTAAATCTAAACCAATCTAGGTTAGCATAACCTGCGTCGTTGGTAATATTATTCCGCAGGCAATACATTCCAATTTTTGCGCCTACCCATTTGCCGGCTTTTAGCCGCATTGATGTTTTCAAAAGCAATGGTATACAGCTGATCACCCTTTTTTATGATGTTGATACTGGCATAGTCAGTACCAAACAGTACGAGGCCAAAACGTTCTCCCGGGTGTTTGGGGTGAAATGAAATTTTTGCCGTTGCGGTAAATGTTTCGCCTGGTAATTTTTGTGTAACAATATCGGGGATGTTCCATAAAGACATCATAGAATCCGGATCGTAGACACTATACATGCGGAGTTTGCCCGGGTTTGCAGGAAATGCCCATCCTTCCTGCTCATTAGCCTGCCACTGTCATTACAGCCCCCATTTATTTTCATTAAATTCATCCGATGTTGGTGGAACTGCTCTTTGTATTTTTTTCGTGGTGAAAGGTTTTCGGTATGTGATCACCGGTTCGCCCTTACCATCTCCATTGAGATCTTTTCCAATAACCGGCCAGTCATTTTTCCAAACCAAAGGTGGCAGGTGTATAACACGACCGTAAGCATCTTTATCCTGGCAGTGCAGGAACCAATCCTGCCCTGAAACCGTATTAACCCAGGCACCCTGGTGGGGGCCATTAATAACAGTTGATCACTGGTCAATCACCGGTTTTCTTTCATAAGGACCGTAAATATTTTTAGAACGCAGTACGATTTGCCAGCCGGTACTTACGCCACCTGCCGGCTAAAGCCTTCCGCACCCGGAAAAGCGATGGCAATTTCATTACAGGTAGCAGGTCGTGATGATATTTTTGATTGCGATACTCATGCATTGAAGTAGCAGGCTGCAACAGCAGTAAAAATGGCAAGTCTGTATTTCATAAAAGGTGGGCTCTTTAAAAAAAGCTGCCGGAAAGCAGCTTTAAAACAAAAACATTCAAAACGATTGCTTGAGCTCTTTAACAGCAAACAAATCTCATTACAATTTAATCTAAAAATTTCAGCAGGAAGCCATGCGCATCATCAATATTTACGCAGGCGTTCCCAGTTATCAAAGTGCAATCACTTTTTTATTGTTATGGCTTTCCTGAACCGCTTGGATAATACGCATGACGTTAACACCATCCTGCCCGGTAACTGGCGCTGGTTCATTGTTTATGATCGCATCGTACCATTTATTATAGAGTTCCATATAGTCGCCTTGTTCAGATATCATAGCTGTTCTAATTGTTTCCCCGTCTTTTAAAATATTCAGCAGCCCTTTGCCCTTATCATCTTCTTTACCCCAACCTGCATTGCCTGGTTTACTTCCTTTTTTCAATTCATCTTCCTGTACATCTGCCCTTGGCTTTAGTAAAGAACCATTGGTACCATGTACAATAAAGGAAGGTTGTGGCTCTTTTACAATAAGGCCGGCTTTTAAGCGTACATTAAACCCATTATAAAACAACAGCATATCGATGTAATCATTTACAATTGATTGTGGCCGGGTGTTAGCAATAAATCCGAACACTGAATGTGGCATGCCGAATAAATACAAGGCCTGGTCAATTAAATGCGGCCCCAGGTCGTGCAGCAAACCTGCGCCGGCATTGCTGGTTTCCTTGTGTGTTTTAGGACTTAGTTCAATAGCAAAACGATCATAATGAAATTCTACTTCTTTTATTTCTCCCAGCAATCCTTCATCCAATACCTTTTTCACTGTTTTAAGATCACTATCATAGCGGCGGTTTTGAAAAACGCCGAGGATGCAATTGTTTTCTTTTGCCAGTTCAACCAGTTCTTCTGCTTCTGCAACGGTTGTTGTAAAAGCCTTTTCTACCAATACATGTTTGTGGTGCTGCAATGCTTTTTTTGCAAATTCAAAATGGGTGTAAGTGGGAGTATTTACGATCACCAGTTCAACTGCATCATCTGCCAGCATTTCGTCAAGGCTGTTAAATGATTGAATACCGCGATAGGCCGCTGCTGCTTTTTTTTCAGATCTTTCCCAAACGCCGTATAAGTTGAAACCCGGATACGCATCTACAAAGGGGGCATGAAAAACCCAGCCACTCATTCCGAAAGAGCAAAGGGCAACATTGATTTTTTGCATAAATAGCTATTTGTTGTAAAGCTAAAAAAAGAGCTGCTAATGCAGCTCCAATAGTTTTATAAGTTCTTCGTAAAAAATAATATTACACAACAGAATTACTGCTGCAATTAATAGAAAGCAAACGGCCGGTTACACAGTTTGAGAACAGGGTGTTGACGCCGGAGTTGATAGTGGGGAATTCGTCGATGAAAAAAATATAGGCTTGCCAAAGCATCAAACTTTGGCAAATTATTACCAGCCAGGACCTGCTACCACTCATCATTTTCTACTTAAGGGGCTAAAAACGAACCAAAGAATCTGTTTATATTTGGATAGATGAAAGTAGCTGCATTTATATTCCTGGGCATTGTTTGTTTCCTGGTAATGGAACCACTCGTAGCGGCTATGCAAACTGTCAAACCAACCTGCAGCGTAAAAAGATCCTGCAAAAAAACTACTCCAGTTAAGCCCTGTAAAAAGAATACTTCTAATAAACCTTCTCCCGGGGAAGAGAGCAAAGATTGTAACCCCTTTATGGGATGTTCTCTCTGCAACCTTTTCTTAATGGCCAAACCTGCCTCCGACCTGCACCCAATTATACCGGGCAGGAAAAAGATCATCACACAGAATGATAACCGGCTCATGCGGTATTTATCAGAATGCTGGCACCCTCCCAATGCGATTGTTTAAATACCGGTTTTTAAACAATTAAATAATCTAAAATATAATACAATGAAAAAAGTAGTTATAGCAGCTATTGCTTTGTCCCTATTCTCAACTTCTGCATTTGCGGGGGGTGGCAAGAAAAAGGCAAAGAAAGCGAAAGCCAAAACGGCGTGCACCAAAATCTGCATGCCCACTAAGGATTGTAAAAAAACTATAACCTGCCCGATAATGCCGGGTTGCGTTTGTATCTAGTTTATAGAGCTCAAAAAAGCCCGCTCCATAATGGTAGCGGGCTTTTTTTATCGGTATTTCCGGTATTTTGTTCTGCACACAGTCGTTGCCCGGGAAGATTTATAGCTCAGCCATCAAGCAAAAGGCCCGTTGTTCCATTGGAAACAACGAGGTTTCCCAAATCAAAAATTTACGGATAATTGCTTCAAAATCATCAAATGTTTACAACTTTTTTTGAATGCTTATCCTTATATATCAATACATTAAACTGTTTCCAAATTTGTTTACAGCAAAAATTTTCCAACCTTTTGTGTACGCCTGTAAAAACGTAAAAAAAAAGGTTGTATGCAGGTTGCTATTAAATGCCCGTACTGGTTTAGAACCCAGCCGTACGTTTAATACCATTTATGGCAAATTGCATCTTTAACCAACCCGCATGCAATACTCAGGATATATTTCAGTCATTCTCTCCGCCTTTTCGTTCAGAGCCTGCCGGCCCCTCAAAAAATGATCTCTAAATCTATTACAAACTTTGCCAAAAGTTTGAAACTTAGGCAAGGCTCCACACCTACTTATATGTTCTTCTTTCACATTACTTTATCTCTTAACTTTCACCATGGTTCTTGTCATTACGACCCATAATATCCCTACACGCCGCCGGTGCTGTTGTCACCACCGGCATCAACGTTAATAAAACTCCTCGTAATTGCTGCTGCTGAGATGATCAATTAAAATCATTTTAGTTTTCAAACATATTTGTTAGTTTACAATAGTTGTGAAGCAGGTGACAACACCTGCTTCGGCATGTGATGGTTGGGTGTGGGGGTTATAGTAATTTAAGAAGACCACCGGCGGCAAAAGGATTTTTAAATTTTACGCAGGATAGCTTCTCCTTCAAATAATATTCTTCAAAATCCGGACACAGTCCGGCAAAACTACCCGGCATCAAGTCATCCGCTAAGGGCGTAAGACCTTCGCAAGTAAATGTGATTTTAAACTCTTGATTTAAGCCAAAAAACAATAATTTTCCGTATCTTTAAGTATGGTTAACTCAAACCTTACATATACCAGCCTACAAGGTACCAATGCCGTAAAAAAGTTGCGGGAGCGCAAGTTAAAAAGCGGGCTACCGTTTATGATCAATGCTAAAGAATTAGCTACCGATGAATGTTATCTTGAATATCCCGGAGGAGGCATTAAATTGATTAAAGTAGTACATACTTCAAGAAAATTAGACGTTTTAAAAGTACTTACTAATGTTGAAGCCGACAGTATCCGAACAAGGTTTCACTTTTCCCTGCTCTAAAACTATCTTATGCCCGAGCTCTATATCATCACCGGTTCTAATGGAGCGGGCAAGTCTTCTGTAGGTCCCGATTACATACCTGAAGCATTACGATCAACAATATTTGACGGCGATAAACTTTTTATGCAAAAAAAAAGTGATTATTGGAACAGTGGTATAAGATCGTACAAGGAATGTAGAAAGCTGGCGTTTGCTGACGTTGAAAATACTTTTGATGCTTTGGTTGAAAGTGCATTGCAACAGCAAGTCGATTGGGCATATGAAGGTCATTTTACTAATGATGCTACCTGGGATATTCCTAAAAAATTTAAAGAGGCCAGCTATAAAATACATTTGCTTTTCTTCGGGCTAACAGATACTGCGTTATCAGAAACCCGTGTAGTAGCACGTTCGCAGGAAGGCGGTCATTATGTAGACCCGATGACCATTTCAGATAATTTTTACGGCAACTTAGAAAAGATGGATCAGTATTTTGTAATTTTTGATACAGTTACAATAATTGATACTTCAGAAATTGAGCATACTGGTTTAGCTATGCTTCAAAATGGACAATCTTTTTCTTCTGTATCTTCTACTCTTTTACCATTATGGTTTACCGATAATCTCCCTAAAATAACCGCGAAAGTAATTGCAGGCAATAAACCTATTCTTTGAGTTCGAAACCACAGAGAAATAAGAGAAAGCCACACAGAGAACACAGAGTGCCTCGCATCTACTCCGTGCCACTCCCTGAACCACTCCTGTTTTCTCCGTGGTTAAACTTAAATACTCCCCCATCTTAACTAAATTGCATCCTTAACCCGCTCACATGCAATACGCTAAATACTTTTACATAGGCCTCACTGTCCTGGCAATCTCCGGCTGTTCATCTACTAAAACAGTTACCAGGGGAACAGACGACGGCTCCATCGATATCCAGTTCGTGCAAATAAATGACGTATACGAAATAGCTCCCATAGAAGCAGGCAAAGTAGGCGGTGTGGCAAGGGTGGCTAGTATTAAAAAAGAACTGAAGGCAAAAAATCCTAATACCTATTTATTAATGGCAGGCGATTTTTTAAGTCCGAGTGTATACAACAGTTTGATGTACGAGGGCAAAAGGATCAGGGGAAGGCAGATGGTGGAATCATTGAATGCAGCCGGGCTGGATATTGCAGGCTTTGGCAACCATGAATTTGACATCAGCGAAACAGAATTGCAAAGCCGCCTGAATGAATCTGCTTTTGATTGGATCTCTTCCAACAGTTACCATAAAACAAAAGATGAAATAGTTCCGTTTGTAAAAACAACCGGCAGCAAGACCAACCGCTTACCTACCTACATCATCAAAACTTTTACAGATGCAGACGGTACTACCGTAAAAGTTGGTTTTATGGGCATCAACATTCCTTTTAATAGAGCGGCTTATGTTGTTTATACCGACCCTTTGGAATCGGCAGAAAAGATATACAATACAATAAAAGATTCCTGCGATGCCGTGGTGGCCATCACCCACCAGCTGGAGCAGGATGATATTATACTGGCGCAAAAACTACCGGGCCTGGCATTGATCATCGGCGGTCATGAACATGATATGCGCTACGACAAAGTGGGTGAAGTGATGATTTCAAAAGCACACGCCAATGCAAGGTCTGCCTACATTCTTACTTTACAAATCAATAAAAAAACGGGGAAAAATAAAGTGTCTTCCAGGCTGCAGATGATTGACCAGTCAGTAGCCATTGATTCTGCAACAAATGTTGTAGTGCAAAAATGGATGGGCATAGCAGAAAAAAATTATGCGTCCATAGGTTTTGATGCAAAGGCTGCGGTGCTGCAATCTGGCGAGTCACTGGATGCAAGGGAAGCCAGCGTTAGGGCGGGAAAAACAAATTTTACCAGGCTGGTAGTGGCTGCCATGGAAAAAGCTACACCGGAAGCCCAGGTAGCCATAGTTAACTCCGGCTCCATCCGGCTGGATGATGTGTTGCAGCCTCCTGTAACCCAATATGATATCATACGCAGCATGCCTTTTGGCGGCGGTATTGTGGAAGCAGATATGAAAGGAAGTTTATTAAAACAAATACTGGAAGCAGGCAGGAAAAATGTGGGCATTGGTGGCTTCCTGCAATATTCAGAAACGCTGAGCTATGATGCCGGCACATGGCAATTTAAAAATGAGGCCATTGCAGATGACAGGATCTTTAGAGTAGCCCTATCAGATTTTTTATTAACAGGTGGTGAGTCGAACCTTAATTTTCTTACCAAAACGAATTCAGCTATTATAAAAGTATATCCTGTTATTACAGATATGAATGACCCGAGATTTGATATCAGGTCGGCGATCATTAAATATTTACAGGCGGGTTTAAGATAGATACGCTGATGGAACAGGTAAGAACGGGTTAATACCTAACACATGAATATCTTCTGTTTTTTTATAACACGAATTCCAGGCACGAATTTCACGAATTGAAAACCAGCCCGATTTCACGAATTAGGAAAAGCCACTAGCTGTAAGCATTTGGCCATTAGCAGCAGCATTGCTATTTCTTGTATTTAGGGGCTGACGTTTGATTGCCAGGCGAATTGCTTCACTTCCTAATTTCTTATTCATTATTCCTTGTTTCCTCCAGCTATTTATTCACAATTTCAATGAATGGTATATTCCTTGTTGCAATAAAGAAAATCAAGCGGATTTTTCTGAAAATCACTCAAAACAGGCTTTAACATAGAAATACCTCTACAACATTATATTTATAGTTAAACTATTTTCTACATTTTGCCCAGGGAAAAAAGTTTGTATAAATGACTGTGAAAAACCTGCAGACAGGCCATCCAATCCTGTCTGCAATCCTTTAAACAACAAGAAAAACCTCTTCCTACATGAACAATCAAACCGCCAGGGTATTTGTATCACCTGCAGAAGTGATGAAGAACACTTCGCTGCATATTAAGACTGCTGAAACCCATTTCCCCGAAAAAGATTATTGTATTACCGATGAAGATGGCCGCGTGGTGCGAAAGGGATCCGTTAACGACCGGGTTACGGAATTTACATTAAGTATGGTGGGCATTCAAACCGGCGTTTACCGGTTTATTATGGGAACCATTCAGCAGAAATTTGTGGTTGTATTGTAAGAGAAATGTTCCCGCAGATCTTCCCCGGGTGAGTCATCCTTTTTAAAACGTGGTGGTTCACCCGGGGAAGATCTGCGGGAAAGAATATTACGCATCTATTTCTACCTTCTCCATTTTATCCCCTGCTTTTATATCATCAATCAAATCAAGCCCTTCGGTTATCCTTCCAAAGCAGGTATGATTTCTATCCAGGTGCTGTGTGCCTGCACGGTTGTAGCAAATAAAGAATTGAGATCCTCCTGTGTTAGGTCCCCGGTGTGCCATGCTCATTACACCACGGTCGTGAAATTGTTTTTCTGCTTTTGTTTCGCAGGGAATGGTATAACCAGGACCGCCGGCGCCGGTTCCATCGGGGCAACCACCCTGTATCATAAAATCCGGGATCACCCGGTGAAAGGAAATGCCGTCATAAAATCCCTGCTCTGCTAATTTTTTAAAGTTGCCCGCGGCAATAGGTGTTGCATCATCGTACAATTCAAAACTCAACACACCTTTATTGGTATGGATCTTTCCTGTGGTCAATTTTGTCTCTGACATAATTTTTTTTGGTTTCTTTTGAAAAGCAAAATTAGTTTTTTTAGCGCAAAGGAGAACCTATGGGCGTCCGCAGGACCCCAGAGGGTTTGATCCATATATTACAAAAAAATATTTCACAAAACGATATTTTTTTTGTGGTTCAGATAAATATGGGTGGTATTTTATTAATGGTCAGGAGAGTATAATCATTGCTTTGTATAAAACACCCTGGGGTCCTCTGGACGCCCATAGGTTTTATACAAACGAAAAAATGGAGGGTATTCTGCCTGGAAAGGTAAATACGACTCCAATTTTAGATTGCTTTAGATTTTTAAATTGCCTATAGAGATTCTTTTGTTATTTTTTTAAGACTACATATTTGTAGGGGGATAAGCTCATAGTCGTCGTTAGCGTAATATTGCCACCATTCATCGCATCTGTCCAGGTAGTACCTACCAGTACAGGTGGAATGTTGTAGCTGATGGTACTGTTCCTCAAATTTGATAATACCAATACTTTTTCTGTATTTAGTTCTTTGGTAAAGGCAACAACATCGGCATTGCTGTAAGAAACAAGATTCCCTCTCCTGATAGCAACATTGTTGTTCCTGAAAGCGATTACTTTTTTATACTCCGCGGTTACATCAGGGTTTAAACTCCAGTCTATGTTTGCTGTAGTAAAAGGAAACAACATTCTTACCGGTGTTCCTACCTCCTGCCCGCAATAGATCATTGGTACACTTTTCATGTAAGACACTACCACAAAAGCAGCCATAGATCCCTGTTTGCCTCCAAACAATTCAAGGGGCGTGCCTTCAGCGCCATTCACATCATGATTACTGGTGTATCGTATGATCTGCTGGCCATTGGATGCATTGGCATAATCGTTTGTATTAAAATTATCGATGGTTTGTGCAGATACCTGGCCAGCCCCAAATACAGATTTTAAATTATCGAAAAAGCCAAACCCGAAATTATAATCGAAGCCAACGCTGTAATTGCTTGCCCTGCTGCCTTCTGCGAGCAACAGTAATTTATGGGTAGAAATATTGCGGAGTGTATCAATTGCCTGCTTCCAGAAATCAACGGGCGGACCATCGGCATAGTCGCAGCGAAAGCCATCAATATTGGCTTTCAGCACCCAGTACTTCATCGCTTTGATCTGCTCCAGCCGCATGGCAGCATTATTAAAATTAAGCTGGGCCACATCATTCCAACCCGTGCCGGGCGGACTTTGAATAGTACCCGCACTATTCTGCAGGTACCAGTCCCTGTGTGCGGTGATCCAGGGATTGTCCCAGGACGTATGGTTGGCCACCCAATCTATGATAACGCTCATTCCTTTGCTATGTGCACCGTCTACCAGTGTGCGCAGGTCGTCAATATTTCCAAATTCAGCATTAACAGCTGTGTTGTTCTTTACACTGTAAGGAGAGTTAAGCGCATTCAAAACGCCTACCGGATAAATGGGCATCAGGTAGATGACATTAGCGCCCAGTGCTTTTATAGAATCCAGCCTTGCGGTAACACCTGCAAAGTTTCCTGCATCGCTAAAGGTGCGCATGTTTACCTGGTATATCACTACATCCTGACGGTCGGGCACGCCCGAAAATGGGGTACCATACTGCAGCACATTGCTGATGGAATCACCGGGAACAGGCGGCGGCGGCGGTGGCACAACAGTTCCGTTATCATTGCTTTTACTGCAACCCAGGAAAAACCAGGTTAACAATATTGAAATTATGTTCATTGCAATTTTCATTATTTTATTAAATGGTTTTTGAAGGAAGGTTCATAGATTATGCATCATGGATCATGGCAGGAGATACTGTTATGATCTATGAACCATAAACTATCCACTAATTCTTATGAAGAATATAAGTGTAATGTTGTGAATCGTGCAGGTCAAGTGTGATGGTATAGTTACCGGATGTTGGTACGGTAAGGTTGTTTAAGCCCAGTACACTTCCAAAAAAAGGATTGTCGGCATATGCCAGTTTACCTGCGGCGTCAATACCAAAATTTATGAACCATTCGCCGTTGGCCCTGAATTTGAAAGAACCATTCGATACCATATCGCAGGTTACCGTCCATACCTGTGTGGCCGGGTCGTAACTCATTTGTGTGTCGGAATTCCATCCTCCCGGCGTTGCATCTCCAACGATGCCCCAGGTGGTTTTTGTTGCTGTCCACCTGTTGGTATTAAAGTCAGCCGTTACTTCATAATAACCTCCTGTAGGCATGTTTAACCCCCCGGCTGCACCATCGGTACTAAATGTTCCATTACCGCCATCGCCGTAATTGATATGATTCCAGTCTGGGTGGCTCGTGTATTTGAAATATTTTGGTCCGGCGGTTGGATTTCCGGGGTCAACCGGCATATAGATATATCCTTCATACATGCCCGGTTTTCCATCTACCGGGTTTAGTAAGGGCGCAGTTGCAGGGTTCCAGCCCTGGTGTTCCCCCGGAATCCATAGGTTTAAACTGTAAGCCGTGGCCTTTATCACGATTGCATTGGTATATACCGGGGGCACAGCAGATGTAGCGCCATTGTATTGAGGTACTTCTGCTTTTACTCTTACAGCAAGATCCGTGGCAACACCTGCAGGGTAACCCATTGCATTGAGGGCAATGTTAATTTCCTTCACCAGGAAATCATAGCTGGTAACATTGTTGCCTGCCACAAAATTTTTTGCGTTGGCCCAGGCATTAGGGCCTGAAGTGTCTGCAATTTTTGACAGCTGGATCGTATATTTTATAGCCGGGTTTTCTCCAAAACTGGCTGGCGTCCACACAAAGCCCACTGCTGTTGTATTTTCATTTGCCGGCAGCAGCACTATATTACTGAAGGAAGCTGCAAGGCCGTTGCCGGCTATTTCGCCGTCTTCAATAAAATATTGGTTACCGTCTTTTTTGCAGGAAAGCAGGCATAAAAAAACTATTCCAAAAGCTGCTATGTTTTTAAATATGTTATTCATAAAAATGTTTTATAAATGATTATTAATAACCTGTGTTTTGAGTTAATTTGCTGTTGGCAATTATTTCTGTAGCAGGGATAGGAAAAACTTTGTACTTGTTGTCAGCCCCTGTACCTGCTGCTACCCCGCCTTTCCATGGCCACAGGTAAGTGCTGCTGGTAAAATAATTAAAACGAATGAGGTCTGTACGGCGATGGCATTCCCAATACAATTCACGCTGCCTTTCATTCAATACATCTTCCAGTGTATACGCGGCAACATTCCCATTGGTATTTCCATAAGCCCTTTGTCTTAATGTATTGAAATATTGCAGCGCTGTTCCGTCTGTACCGCCACTGCCGCCACGTTTAACTGATTCAATATAGACCAGGTGCATTTCTGCCAGCCTGAATAAAGGAAAATCCGTATTTACCAACACACCGTTGGGTGAATATGGAATGGTTCCATCGGCTGCTTTTACATTACTGAATTTAGTTACACCCGTACCTTCTTCAAAAGTGAGTACATTGTTTACAAGCAAAGATCCCTGTCCAAACTTTGCCCGTTTATCTGAGTTACCACTATAATCGCCAAATACTTCCGGTAGATTTTTAGTTGCCCTGTTTCCTCTCCATCCGCCGCCGGGTATACCGGAAGCTGCATTGTCTGCAGGATTGGTTCCATGTGCAGAACAAATTAAAAAAGTAGTACCGCCATAGTTAGGTGAGTTTACTGCATCGTAGCCAATTGCTAAAATAGTTTCTGTGTTATTTACATTATTATCCGACATAAATAAATGGCTGTAATTGGGCATTAATGTATAACCACCGTTGATCACTTTAGATGCATAGGTAATGGCATCTGTATAACGAGCGATACCAGTATATACTTCAGCATTGAGGTACAATCTTGCCAGCAATGCCCAGGCAGCGCCTTTATCAGCTCTTCCATATTCATTGGTGCGTGCATCTTTCAGCAAAGGTTCAATGGCTATTAACTCCGATTCTATATAGTCAAACAGTTCAGTCCGGGATATCTGTTCAGGAAAATATTTTCCAACCGGGTGCTCATCTGTTACAAACGGAGGATTGCCAAAGAGATCCATTAATACCCAATATTGAAATGCCCGGAGAAATCTTGCTTCTGCCCTGTAGAAGCGAATTTCATCTGCCTCATGCCCGCTTATTCCTCTTGAGGCGACCTTTTCATTTGTTGACTGGCGGATGAATTCATTGCAAACAGTGATCTGGAACAGGCCACGTGCATAGGAAGTATTAACGAAAATATTATTAGCGGTCCAGTTAAAGTTATGGAAGGCCTGCAGGTTGCCGTCATCCCAGGCACAGATACCTTCATCTGTTGTTAATTCCTGGAGGTTAAACCAGGAGCGCACGAAATCTGTTGTACCTGCATCGGAAACGCCCGGTACATTTACATCACTTATACCTACACCCCTGCTGCTTACAACGGAGTAACTGCCATACGCTTTTGCAAGCCCCTGTTTATAGCCCTCCGGTGTACTGTACTGAACATCGGCATTATTTGAATTGGATGGTTGCTGATCGAGGTCCTTGGTGCAGGATGCAAATGCAGCCAGCAGCAAAAAAGACATCACCCGGTTAATTAGCTGTTTCATATAATCGTTTTTAAAGTATTAGAATTGGATGTTTGCGTTCAGACTGAAAATGCGTGGACGTGGGTAGATGGCAAAATCCATCCCTCCATTTATTTCCGGATCAATACCGGTATATTTTGTTACCGTAAATACATTCTGGCAGGAAGCAGTTAATCGCAAGGCAAGTTTTTGGTTCATCAGCTTACCAAAATCATAACTCAAAGCCAGGTTATCCATTTTCAGGAAAGAAGCATTTTGCACGAAGTAATCCGACAATTGCTGCCCGTAATAAAAGCCGCTTTTATTTACTTCATCCAGGGTATTGGCTAAATAACCCAATGAATTAAATACATTGGATTGAAGCGCACCTGTTGCAAGCCCGTTATAATTATAATTTCCGATGGCTGCTCTCAGCACAGTGGAAAGCGACCATCTGTCGTAGGTAAACTGGGTACTGAAACCTAAAATATAATCAGGAACCGGAGATTTGTAGTGGTAAAGATCATCGGTGTTAATGATACCATCGCTGTTCTGGTCTACATAAACCCCTTCAATTGGTTTACCAGCCTGGTCATACTGCTGTTTGTAAACAAAATAAGAAAACGGGCTGTACCCTACACTGTGTATCTGCACATTGTTGTTAACCTGCGTTCCCGGCGAGGCGGTGTCTTTGGTTGCCGTAAGGTTGGTAATCTCGTTGTCGTTAAAGGCAGCATTAAAGCTTACATCCCACCTGAAGTGTTTACCCTGTACCGGTGTTGCGTTCAGGGTCAGTTCAATTCCCTTATTTTTAATATTTCCAACATTGGTTAAGAGCCTGGTGTTGAAATTTGACCCGGCAGGAACCGTTATTTCGTTCAGGAGGTCTTTGGTTTTTTTAGCATAAACATCTATGCTACCACTCAGGCGGTTGTTAAAAAACCCGAAATCAATACCCACATTTAAATTAGATGTTTGCTCCCATTTAATACTTTCATCAAATGCAGCCGGCGTACCCATAGGAATCCAGGTATTGCCGAACTGAACAAAAGAAGAACTGTCACTTAATGAATAAACTGATTGGTAAGGATAATTATAGATACCATCCTGGTTACCTGTAACGCCATAGCTTAGACGCAGTTTAAGATCGGAAAGCGTTTTGCTTTGCGCCAGGAATTTTTCCTGGTTTATTCTCCAGGTAAAGGCACCGGAGTAAAACGTACCCCACCTGTTTTCAGGAGCAAATCTTGAAGAGCCATCTGTTCTTATGGAGGCCGCAAAAATATACTTAGTATCGTAGGTATATATCATCCTGCCGTAGTAAGAGATCAACACATTACGCGGTTTATCAAATGCATTTTTTTGTCCCGAACCCGGAATCATATTTCCATTGGCCCTGAACTGGGCAAAATTGTAATTGGTGGCCAGGTTATTATAATAGCCGTAACCCGCCGTAGCATTGATATTGCTCCTAATATTCTTGAATGTTTTATTATAATTAAAATAGAGTTCGCCCACCTTGTTGTCTACTTTATTGGAGTATTTGTTCTTTTGACCAGAGTCCAGGTAATTTTGTGCAGCATAGGCAGGTACATCAATAGTGCCATCTCCTTTGGCAACATCATACCCAAGATTGACATTGGCATGCAGGTCTGGAATAAAAGGAAACCTGTAGTCCATTTGTATATTACCATAACTCCTGTACACTTCACTCTGGTTCCTGTAAAGGTCCAGCATGGCTACCGGATTTTTTGGAGCAAGTTTGTTGATAGTAATAGCACCTGATACCGGATCGGTTGAAAACCACTCCCAGTAATTACCAAATGCATTGGTGTCATGTATTGGTTGTGTAGGATCAAAATAAATAGCATTACTAACCGCTCCACCATTGGCAAAGCGGCTTTTGTTCATAGCTCCTTTGATGTTAATATCAACTTTTAAACTTTTGTTGAGCAATGTCGGACTTAAAGAAAGGCCGCCTGAAAAACGTTGCAGGTTATCTGTTCTTAATATACCATCCTGGTTTAAATAGCCAACAGATACACGATAAGGTAGATTTTTTAAACTACCGCTTACACTCAGGTTATTATCTGTTGTTAATGCAGACGTATAAATTTCTTTCTGCCAGTCGGTGTTGGCATCACCCAGCAGGTCTTTAAAGGGTTGTGTGCCCATCGAATCTACGTAACTCCTAAACTGGTCTGCATTCATCACGTCGGCCCTTTTTGCAATATTGGAAACCGATGCCGTGGTAGAAAAATTGAATACGGGTTTACCAGATGTTCCTTTTTTTGTGGTAATAAGGATAACACCGTTCGACGCTCTTGAACCATAGATGGCTGTGGAAGCTGCATCTTTCAAAACAGTGAATGTTTCAATGTCATTGGGGTTTACCATACTTAGCGGGTTAGAAGCACCGTAAATATTGGTAGTGGTTATGGGAACACCATCAATAACTATCAAAGGATCGTTGGCTGCATTCAGGGAAGCGCCGCCTCTTATGCGAATTGTACTTCCTGCTCCCGGGCTGCCGCTGTTGCTTACAACCGATACGCCGGCTACCTTACCGGCAATAAGTTGCTCAGGCGTTGTGATGGTTCCTTTTTGAAAATCTTTGCTGCCAACGATGGCAACAGAACCTGTGAGTTCTTTTTTGCGGACAGAGCCGTAACCAATTATTACTACATCCGTTAATACCTGCGCATTGCTTACCAGTTTAACAGATACAGTACTTACACCAGTAATACTAAGCTGCTGCGTAGCAAAACCTACATTGGTGATGATGATACTTTGTGCAGCATCCGGCACGGTTAAACTAAACTGCCCGGAGCGGTCGGTAGATGTACTGGCGGAACCGGCAGTTACAGATGCGCCTGCAAGCGGCGTTCCTTTGTCATCCTGCACTGTTCCGGAAATTTGTCTGGTTTGGGCCACTGCCACCTGAACGGAGCAAAGCAAAAAGCAAAGCAGGAGGGCCAGGAAATTATTGATTGATCTCATAGCAAATGAAGTTTGGTTTTAATCAGAATGTAGAATGAGTAAAATGAATGAGGGAGATAATTTTGTCGGGCTGTTTTGGTATAATGCCTAACCGGGAAGTCCCGTTCATGGCAAGTGGAATAATCATATAGCAATCGTTAAAGTGATGTCCCTGCAATCGGTTGGTCAATCGAAAAGACTTGAAATATTATTGGCACAACAAATGAATTATTATTTAGAGGGGAAACAAATTAATAGTGTGAGAATATCGAAAAAGGATCGGGATTAGAGGATGAGGGGATTATTAGAATATTGATTATTAGTCATTTATAAATATATATTTATAATTAGTATATATATGTTTGAGAAGAAAATATTTAAGAAACAGGTTAAAAAGAGGTAACTTTTTTTTAGAGAACAGGTTAAATGGACTTGATATCCATTACTTTTTTATCAAAATCCTCGCGGGAAACGGTGGCCCTGTTGCGGATCTTTGTTTTGTAGGCATAGATAGATTTAACGGAATATTCGAGGATCTCGGCTATTTTTTCATTGTCTTTAATGCCCAGCCGCTGGAGGGCGTAAATGCGGAGATCGGTATTGAGCAACTCCCCTTCATGGAGGTGAATTTTATTTTCTTCGGTAAACAATGCATTAAAATCTTCTACAAAGTGAGGAAATAGTTTAAGGAAGGCTTTATCGAAATTCTTCAGCAATTCCTCTTTCTCATTTTTTATATTGAGATTATTTACCACGTATTTTATTTCGCTGAATTTTGAATAGTGGATCTTCTCTTCGATGGTAGTCTTAAATTTTTCTATCCGTTGAAACAAAGCGGCATTGCTGGTAAAAAAGTAACCCACGTATTCATCCTTGATTTTATTGGCTTCTTCCAGTTTGCCATTTACGTCTACCAGGTTATTATTTACAATATGCAATTCATCATTCAGGTGTTGCAGACGGGTGTTTACTTCATGCAATTTTTCATGCGCCTCACCAATGATCTTTTGCGCCAGTTTTAGTTTTTTATTCTGCCTGTAAATAACAATGATGAGAAAAGCCAGTAATAATAAAATAAGTGATACTACGCCTGCATAAATGATCCATTGCTTTTTTTCCCGCTGCACATAATTCAGCTGGCTGCTCTGGATGATGGGCATAATAGAACTCACCTGTACTTTCCGTTGCCTTGCGCCATAAAAAGTAGCATCATCAATGGCCTTTTCAATATATTGCGAAGCATCTTTAAAGTCTCCTTCCTGGAACAACAGCTGGCTCAGGCTGTAAATGGCAAAGGTTTCCTTGGTGCTCGATTTAATATCTGCAATGGCTGCCATTACCTGGTAATTGATGGCACTGTTGCGGTCGCCCCGTCTCAGATAAATATAACTAAGCGTGGAAGTAACGAGGGCCTGGTCGTGCTGGCTTAGTTCTTTTCGTTTCATGAGGCTGTGAAAATCGGCGTAGGCTGTTTCCAGGCTATCCATTTTTAAACTCTTAAGACCGTGCTGGTAAACACTTTCAAAAGAACCGGGCGGGTAAAAAATCAATGCAGAATCAAGGTTAATACTCCCCCATTTATAATAATCCGGTGTATGAAACTGGTCGTTCACAAAATCGGCCAGGTCATAATAATACCTGGCTTTAAGGGAATAATAATTTGCTTTAACGCTATCTGGCTGGCGGCTGATATCAATTTCCTTTAATACTTCCGATGCTTCATTGAACATGCCTGCAGACACCAACACAAACATGAGTTTGATCTTAGCGGGCATTATTTTATCCGCGTCTTTCAATTGTGTGCCAATATCTTCCAGTTGCTTGGCATAGAGATAAGCGGTATCAAAACGGAAGATCTTATACTCTTCGTACAAAGCCTGGTAATAATCGTATTGAACTGCTAATTTGTTGTTGCCGGCCGGGCCATTAATAACAGGTGCGTAGAAATTTTTAATTTTTTGAATATTCTCGTGTTTCAATGCATCGTACACACCAGACTCGCTGATGGTTTTATCCAGTTCCTGTAACAGGGTTTCCCGCCCGCCCTGCGCCTCAATGGTATTAAGGCAAAGTAAAAACATACACAAAGCAAATATTCTTTTCCCAATCATCGAAAGCCGTAGTAAGCGGATAGTTTAGTGAGTTGTAAATTTAGGGGAAATGGCGTTTGGATGGAGGATTTTTTACGGTATACTGTTGGAGGTGCAGGTAGTAATGTTGTTTGGCTATTTATTAAGTCGTTCAGCAAGTATGTTAGCGGGCCACAACAATAGTGATTTAGATTTGAGCTGGAAAATAATCAACATCATGAAGATACCCCTCCTTCTTTTTTTACCCGTGTTTTTTGCTGTAAATATAAATGCTCAAAATGTAGGTATCGGCACCGCATCGCCCAAAGCTGCCTTTCATGTGGGCGCAGACAAGACGGTATTGTTTGGCGCAGACACCACGAGCCAGTGGATGAAATTTATTTTTAATGGAACTAATGGCGCACTCAGGAGTGGTTTTTTAGATCCCATCGGCCAACCTGTTGCCGGATATTACTCTGCTTCCTTTGGTGCGTTGTCTATCGCAACCGGGGACGGCGCTTTTGCATGGGGCAACAATAGTGTTGCCAGTGGCAATTTTTCTTTGGCCTGCGGCTTCGGCAACAGGGTTTCAGGAAGTCACTCTTATGCCATTGGCACCAGGAATCAGCTCGGCAATCAAAATTCAGTTGCCATAGGCAAAGACAATTTAAACGACGGCACTGAGTCCTTTGTAATTGGCAACGATCTTATTTCAAACGGTTATCGTTGTTTATTATTGGGATCGCACCTCAACACCGGCCCTTACACGGGTGCTGTTATGCTCGGCGACAGCGATCCATTAAGCCAGGGAGCAACATCTGCAGGAATATCCAATCAAATGGTAGCAAGATTTGCCAATGGTTATTATTTTATGACCAGTGGAAATAATCTTCGTACAGGCGTATTCATGAATGCCGGCGGCAATGCCTGGCTTTCCATTAGCGATAAAAACAGGAAAGAAAATTTTGAAACACTGAATGATGAAAACATCCTTAAAAAATTATCGGCTATTACTTATTCTTCCTGGAATTATAAAGGACAAGACCCAACAACTTTTCGCCTTTACGGTGTTATGGCACAGGATTTTTACGCAGCATTTGGCAAAGACAGTTTTGGAACGATTGGCTGCGATACACTGGTGAATCCGGTAGATATGCAGGGCATTGCCTTTAGTGCGATCAAAGCGCTGGAATTAAGAACGAACCAGCTAAACGATCTGCAAACGAAGTTCAATGAAATGGAAAAATTATTGGCATCACTCAGGGAAGCGGTTGTTGTGCTGCAAAATAAACCCGGCAAGCACAACTAAAATATCTATATCAATTCAGCCTGCAATAATATTATAGACATGAAAATCTTTTGCCTTTTATTCCTGCTATTTGTACTTTCATCAAACACACACGCACAAAATATCGGCATCGGCACCAGTACTCCCAAGGCCGCCTTTCATATAGCGGCCGATAAAACTGTCCTTTTTGGAAACGATAGCACAACGGAAGATTACAAGTTTATTTATTACGGCGTAAAAGGAGCGCTCAGATCTGGTTTTGTAGGAAGCTATTATGATGTAGGAGAATATTCAGCCGCCTTCGGCCTGGGAAATGGCGCTTCAGGAATAGCATCTTTTTCCTCGGGCAGCGGCAACATTGCAAGCGGTCATTTAGCACATGCTTTGGGATCTGCCAATATTGCAAGTGGATATTTATCTGCTGCCATTGGATATCAAAATACCAGCAGCCGGCTTAATGCCGTAGCTATTGGTTCGGGAAACAGCAGCAGCGGCACACAATCTATAAGCATAGGTTCCAATTTAACTGCAAGTGGGCCTTTCTCTACCGCTATGGGAAACCATGTGAGTACAAATGAATATGGTGGTTGTTTCATAATTGGCGATGCGGATCCTTACGCGAATGGTGCCACTTTATGCGGCATTGCCAACCAGTTTGTGGCAAGATTTGCAAACGGGTACTATTTAATTACCAGCGGAGATAATTTGCGCACGGGTGTACAAATAGGCGCAGGCGGCAATGCCTGGCTTTCCATCAGCGATAAAAACCGCAAAGAGAATTTTGAATCCTTAAACGATGAAGATATTTTAAAAAAATTATCTGCTATTACTTATTCATCCTGGAATTATAAAGGACAGGATGCCAAAACATTCCGCCATTACGGAATTATGGCGCAGGATTTTTACGCAGCATTTGGCAAAGACAGTTTTGGAACGATTGGATGCGATACACTGGTGAATCCGGTAGATATGCAGGGCATTGCATTCAGTGCCATCAAAGCGCTGGAAGTAAGAACGCAGGAAATTGGAGAGTTGAAAGCACAGCTGGTAGAATTACAAAGAGTGGTGGCGTTGCTTCAGAAATATGTTACCCCTGGAAAATGAAGCCCGGTTTGCCCGGTATAACTTATAATATTTGCAAAAAGAACCAGGAGAAAGGAGAGCAAGAAGTTTAAAATTTGTGCTTCTTTCGCCATGTAAGCATTTTAATAAGTTGACCCCCCCGTACTCTTTTCCCTCTTTGTTTCTATGGCTTTTTAAAACGGCATTTGTTATTTTGTTTCTGGTGTAGCTTTTTTATAAGTAAACTCTTTTGTAAGATCAAGCGGATGGGCACCGGAAAAGCCCGTTGAGGTTAATTGAAGTTGAAAATCATCAAACATTACATCCATAACTGATGGCTCCAATTTAAACTCAAAATAATTATGTGTCGTATCAGGCACAACAAAAACAAATTTTTTTTCAGGACAGTACTCAAATAAAAGGGTAATGGTATCAGCAAGCGCTGTATTAAAATTAAGTATGCCTGCTGCGTCGGCCGCAGCCTGCTCCTGTGTTGTACCTTTTGTTATTATTGCCTTTACCATCTTTCGTAAATGTTCATTAGCGTCGCTGATTTTTACGGTAAAACCTTCACCGGCCTGTTTTTCGGATTGTACCAGGCTATAGTCCTGCCCCGGCTTTTGAAAACTGTTAAAGATCACCTGGCCGTTTTCCTGTTTCCACAGGCCCGATCCCTCCCTGTCGGGCGCTCCATACGAAAAAAAGAATTCAAAACTACTGTCTGGGTTAAGTTTAAAGCCCGAAGCGGTTTCCATTACGCCCTCCAAATAATATTCGCCTGCGGCTGATGGAGTTTTTGTTTGTGCCTGCATTGTTGAGGTCATTAAAAAGGAATAGAGTAAGAATAAGAATGGTCTCATTATTATATTGTGCTTGTCAATACAAAACAACAAAATTTAATACAGCATTTTTTACTCAAGTAGTAAACGGCCGGTGCGACAGCGTAACCGGGTGGCGTGGATTTAAAAATTGGGCATTGAACATTGAATCCTGAATCCTGAGTATTTTTGAACCATTCAATTTTCTACTCCCTGGAGGGAACTTTTCCGGTTCACTATCCTGATTCTCCATTTCATAAACGGTTTTTCTATCATCCAATGCAACAGCATTGCAAAACCCGTACAACTCACCATAGTGATCAGCATCATAAAGTGAGGGTCGATTTCATTTTTCCCCAACCATTCTTCTGTCATATGGATAACGCCTTTATGGGTTAAATAGATAGCGTAGGAGAGCGTAGCTATAAAGCTGGTGACACGTGAATTCCATTTGTATAAAAAGTTACCGCTACTTATTGCTCCTATTACCAAACATCCATAACCCAATGAAACGAGGGGAAAGCCGAAAGCGGAAGCGTAGAAGGTCATCTGGTCTTCACATAAAAACCAGGCAGCGGTGAGCAGGAGCAATCCTGTGCTAAGGAAGCTGTTGCTGTATTTTGAAAGCCGGCTCCAAAAGTCTGGCAAAAACTGGTAAATGGCTGCAATGGTTACGCCTGTTATTAATCCATCCAACCGGTTGTAGGTTGGATAGTAAATGTATTGATACCAAACCGGCCAGGTGTATTGCTGTTGGCTTACGGGTTCGTAAAAATATTCGTAGCTGTAAATTCTTGTTGCAAAACCCAGCAGGAATAAAATGATCAATAGCCAATATGCTTTTTTAAACCCCTGTAATTTTTGTAAAAGGATTAATAGGATGGGCAGCACCAGGTAAAAATGTTCTTCCACGCAAAGCGACCAGCTATGAGTGAAAGCCTTGGTCTTGCTGAGGTCTAGCCCAAAGTTTTGCGTGAACGTGAGAAACCTCCACAATT
The DNA here is from genome assembly GCA_014379905.1 of Ferruginibacter sp. GTDB lineage: Bacteria > Bacteroidota > Bacteroidia > Chitinophagales > Chitinophagaceae > Ferruginibacter. The sequence continues at coordinate 77,125 of JACMKX010000021.1, forward strand.
CTGCAAGTCCTTTTTTTTCCCGAAAAAACGGAATGGTAAAATAGATGGCCACCACTACGAGGTATGCAGGTATGATTCGGAAAAACCGTTTTAAAAAGAAGGTTTTGAGGGAGATGGCCTGCCCCTGTTTTATTTGTGCAAACAACTGCGAAGAGATAAGGAAGCCGCTCAACACAAAAAACAGGTCAACACCGGTCCAGCCAAATTTGGCTACATCTTCCAGCCAGGTGGGTTTATGGTGGCTTAGTAAATTATAATGAGAGAGGAAGACGAGGATAATGGCGAGTGCACGGAGATGGTCGAGGCCGTGGAATTTGAAAGGCTGGTTTTGTTGCAAAATAATGTATGATTGTATAGAAATAAATATACAGCGCATTTGATATTGGATGGATAAACGGGTAGCAAATTATTTTTGGGTTATACCAAGGACTGGTTTTCTGCCAATAAGACGCTAAGACACTAAGCGACACAAAGGAAACATCTATGCAGAAACTTTGTGCTTCTTTTTGCCTTTGTGCCTTAGTGGCAAACACGGATTTTACGTTCAATAGGTACTTAATTACGATAAGATCACAAGATTATTTGAAAAATAAACCTGTAAAGAATCCGGGCTGGTTTTATAGATATCTATAAAATGAAATCTTTCTTTCACCTGCAAACTAAACTTTACCTGGCCAATTTGAAGGTCGATCATTTTATTCTTCGGCTTTCTCGCCGGATAAGATGTGGCGAA
>JACMKX010000022.1 GCA_014379905.1 Ferruginibacter sp.
ATATTTTATCTCCAGCATCATTTGGTAGCAACATCATTTTAGCAGAATCTGGTAACCGCAGTGTAAGGGTTTCAAATGAATTTAAGCGTGGTTTAAATTGATCTGCATCAGCCGTACTTGTTTCGTACCTGTTGGTTGTTTTATAGATCTTTTCTTCTTAGATTTCATTATACAATCAGATGTCTTCTGTATCATCTGCATCTGGGCTTTCAGTTGCGCCAGCTTTTGTTTTTCCGTTTGGCAAATGGCAGAAAGGCTACCAAAAAGAATAATACAGATGATGATATTATTTTTCATTCTTTATTTTTTAAGCCATTATATGAAAAAGTAACCTTGCTAATCAATGGCGAAAGCGTAAACAATATATTTTGTATTCTTACCATCATAATTATTTCCTTCCATCATACCGCTTACAAAAGCATATTCCCCTTTCTCCAATTTTTTTGTGGGTACAATTTTTGTGAGGCCTTCTTTCAGTTGCTTAGTGCTGGTGGTAATTTTTGTGTCAGTGGTTTTACCCGTACCTAATATCGATGGCTTATAATCTCCCTCTACAGCATTGCGTTTACCATTTTTTACTTCCAGTTTAAATAGCCGCAACGTCATACTGTTGTCCATTGCCAGCATACCGGTTCCCTGCTGCAATACAAAAATGGCACTGTCCGCATTTAATCTTACTGTCGCTTTTTCTCCTTCCAATTCATACCAAAAACCAACTCCTCCAAAGCCGCCCAGTTTCTTTTTTTGTTTTTTTAATGCAGTGGTGTTTTCCAAATCAGTTTGCTGCTCGTTTTTTGGGTGATATAATTTTACTACACTAGATGGGGCTTTACCAAAGCTGGCAACATCCTGCGCTTTTATGGCTCCAGAAAAAAATATACAAATCAATAGCATTAATTCTTTCATTGCTTACGTTTTAATATTGATGTAGTTGTTTTAATTTATTTTCGTCCAATGGTCTTATAATTACCTGGTGTTCGTTGATACCTGTTTTTGTTGCCCGCTAATCTTTTAATTCATTTTCCATAAATGAAATAGCTTGTGGAAAGCCGATATTTAAAACATTATGGTGATGCCACGCCTGGGTTGCCTTGGTGGGTCTGCAGGCACTCGATACAGATTTTCCCACTTTTAAGTTTGCCTTTTCAGGTCTTAATTTAACCCTGTCAAAAGTTGCATGGCTGGAGAAGTGCTCAATACTTGCTGTTAATGTTTGGGCATTAGTATCCACCCAATATTTTTGAGCTTATACCAGATATCACTACTGTTTTGTGTAGGAATACTTTCGAATTCTGCCAACATTCCATTTAATTCTGCTTTAGTATTGGGAAAAATAAGTTGCACTGGTTTATTAAATGTAGAACCCGACGGCTCAAATTCATATGCATTGCCAACTCCTCACGACGAATTGTTTGTAATAGGCTCTTTGCTGCTGGTTGCTTTAGAAGATAATGCGCCTTGGGCAAAAATCAATTCTACCCTGCCATCTCTGGATTTGATTGAGCCTCTATCTTTAGTCATTTTTACAGATACCGATTCGCCATTGGGCTTGCCGATGGGTGTGGCAATATGGGGTGTTACAATCAAGTCTGAAGTATCTGTTTGGGCAACCGATACAGATCGCGCAAGTATTATCAGTAATGTAATTACTCTTATCATGCTATTTTTTTAATAAAATTTGTTCGCCAATTAGTATAGAACTGTTAGTAGTTACATCCCACGTTATTAATGGGAAAGAAGCACTACCTCTTCCATCATCATACAGCAGATCAATAGTGAAATTATTAATGGTATATTTTCCGCTGCCCGGATTCTTAAACATGGCATCATAATTTTTTACATAATACAAGGCTGTGTTATCTTCAAAGCGGCCATCTTTAGAAAAAGTAATGGTAGGTTCATGTCCAAAAGCATCAACAGCCGTTTTTGTGTTGTCGGCAGTATATATGCCTGATAAATTAAGACCATCTACCGAAGGGATTTTTGTACAGGCATATTCGTTGTAAATAACTTTGGATGGCTGATAGTTAAAGCCCACTGTACGTCGTTGGTTATTTTTATCAAAAACAACTATTCTTTTTTCTACATCGTACTCTCCCCAATAACCGGCATTCACTTCTCTGTCTACTTCCCGGTCAAAATTATTAAAGCCGTTATCGGGTAATTTATTTGCACTCTTTAATTTGCCATCGCTGTAAATTATGAGGAAGGAAATATTTTTTGCAACTTCCCCGTTTAAAGTTATACCCGATTGCAAACCAGTATAAAGACCCTGTATGCCATTGCCGTTAAGTGTATAATTTTGGGTTGCGGCTTCAGGCAGGTTTTTAAATTGCAGTTTAGCCCAGAATAGTTTTATTTCGGTATTCACTGTTATATCAAAATCATTAATATTATTGGCAAATACTATAATGGTTTCCAACTTGTCTTTAACTTTCGCCACCCACAAATGAGCATAAAGCGGCATATCATTCCCTTTTCTGACATTAGTTCCACCTCTTACAATATCATATCCTTTTATAGATTTTTCTTTGATTAAAAAAGGCTCCTGGTACTTTGTATATTTTCCTAAAAACCTTTCCCAGGAATTATTAAAATCAGTTTCAATATTACCGCTGGAGATGCCGCCTTTAAAAATGGCAATGTTTACCCATCGTTGTGGGTTGTTGTACCTTGGTGGCAACATCAAAGCATAATTTTCTCCATTTGCCTCCAGGCTCCATCCTGCAGGAACCGTGAACATTAAGTTACCACAGGTAAGGATTGAAGCATTATTATTCAACTTGCTGGTTTGTTGTGCCCTCACTATAAAGGTAACAGCCATAAATAAAAAAGTTGAAAGGAATGATTTCACTGTGGTCAATTATTTTTAAGAAATTAAAATTTCCACCCTGCAAAAATCTGCAGCACATTATTTTTAAGGTTTGCGCCGGAAGCATTGGGTATATAGGCTGGTAAACCGATGGTAGCCGCCTGTTCTTTATTGGCGTTGGCAAGGCTGATGTTTAATC
>JACMKX010000153.1 GCA_014379905.1 Ferruginibacter sp.
AACGGGTTGCCTTTGTTAGGGGTAAAGCCCAGTATATTTTTTATTCCACCATAAAATTCTACTTTTTTAAAGCGGGTATAAACCAATTGAATATTTTGCAGGCTCCAGGTTGGGCTATTGGGTTTGCGGGGATCGGTTGGCCCCAGTAAAGGCAAACGCATGGGGCCATAAATATTACCCGTATAATCTATTGCAACATCTAGCGTCTTTATCTTATAAGACACAGCCCAGGTTCCGGTGAATTTTTCTGTAAGAATTTGTTGTTGTTTTAAACCATCATTAACAGTAGAAACGTCCTGGAAGGTAACCCCGCTTAAAACTTTTAGCCCATTGCTAAATGCAATATCTACATTGGCACTTACACCTTTGCTCTGGGCATAACCACTTAAATTATCATAAATAATTTTATCCGGGTCTGTGTCGTAATCGCCAATAATTCTGTTGTTAAAATAAGTGTACCAGCCTGTGAGATCAAGGCCTATAAATGTACCACTGCCGGTAAATATTTTTTTGAGATAATTGAGGTTTACATTGTAGGTTTTTTCCGGCCTGAGCTCATTTTCTATTTCCACCGTTCTTGCGCCGGTTAAGGCGGCATGATCTTCTGTAAACAAATTTACCACCCTAAAACCAGTACCTGCATTTAAACGGATAATGTTGTTTTTGTTGATGCTGATTTTATAAGCAAATCTTGGTGTAAAAATATTGCCATGATCTGTGTTGTAATCATAGCGGGCACCCAGTAATATTTTGTGCTTCTGCGAAAGCGTAATTTCATCCTGTAAAAAAATGCCGGGCAACCAAACTTTTTGTAGGTTGTTCTTACCAGAACTGGTGCCTATAACCGGACTGTTGTCATCATAAAAAGTATAACGCAAAGCAGTTCCTGCCAGCAAATCATGATTTTTAAGAGTTTTATCCCAGGTGAGTTGGCTAAATGCAATACGCTGCCGGGCAACATAGGAAACGATGCCATAGCGGCTATCCTGGTCATGGTTGTTGTAAGAAAATGATAAAAGCATTTTCTCTTTCGTGGGCAATTGGTAATTGCTTAAAAATTCTAAGCGTTTTGTATAAATACTTTCACCATAAACACTATCACCCCCCCGGAAAGACTTGTTCCAGCGTACATCTCCGCCCCACCTGTCTTCTTTGAAATACCTGGCGGCTATGGTAAACAGCCGGCTGTTTTTCCGATCAAAACTCCACTTTTGAAAAACAGAAATACGATCCTGCAGGGTTACATCTGTAAAATTATCTTTGTTATGATCGATGATGTTTCCATACTTAAAATAATTGATTCCTGTTAAAGCAGTGGCTTTTGCACCGGCCTTAAATTTAAAACCCATATCAATATTAAACTCCTGCCAGGTTGTACTAAAAACATCCACGGATAAAGCGGGAGCATTCACTGGTTTTTTGGTAATGATATTTATCAAACCACCCACTGCCTCACTCCCATACAAAGAAGAGGCGGGGCCTTTTACAATTTCAATTCTTTCTACCAGGCTATTGGGTATGCCGGATAAGCCATACACTGTGGAAAGGCTGCTCACGATGGGCATCCCATCTATCAAAACCATGGTGTAAGGACCTTCCAAACCGTTGATATGAATGTCGCCGGTGTTGCAAACATTACAATTTAACTGTGGGCGCACGCCATTTACATTTTGCAACGCATCAAAAATATTCGGGGTAGGATTCTTCCTAAAGAATGCAGGAGAGTATACCTCCACCGGTACCGGGCTCTCCATTCTTTTTACCTCTTTTAAGGTACCGGTTACCACAACTTCATTCATATTGCCATCGGCCTCTGCAAGGTTAATATTAATTTGCTTTTGCTCACCGTCTTTTACACTGATAGTGCTGGTTTGGTCTGTAAAGCCTACCCGGGAAAAAGAGAGTGAATAGGAACCAGCCTTTAAGCTATTTAAAGAAAAGAAGCCAACACTATCTGAAATTACGCCTACACCATTTTTTACCTTCACACTCGCTGCCTCTAAGGGTTTGGCACCCGTTGTAATATAACCGGATATAGATGCAGACTGCCCGTTTGCCAGCAACCCAATGACTACAAAACCATTAACCAATATCAATTTTAAACGAAACAAAAACATAAACTGAACATCTTAAGTTTGAATGGTAAAAATATAAACTTAGATTCATCTAACAAAATTAATTTTGTACTCTATCTTGAAAATTTAGTAATCTGAGTTTATCTATATATTTGCCGGATGCATTC
>JACMKX010000154.1 GCA_014379905.1 Ferruginibacter sp.
GACCAGGGTTCCAGCGAACTTTTGTATAAGGCATCCGCCTGAGGGCGCACCTGGAAAACAACGGCATTAAAATTATAATCCTTTAAAAAGTCGAGTAAGGCAATGGCTTCCTGTTGTTGTTGCGCTGTAGTTAAACCTGGTTTGGAAGGCCAGTTGATATTGTCTACGGTAGCCACCCAGGCTGCACGAAATTCGCGGGGAGCGGATTGTATTGCTGGTTTTTTATGGCTGCTTTCAGCCAATTTTTTATTTATGCTGCAGGAAGCAAAGATAATCGCTGTGATGGCAAGTAGCTTTACAGCAACTGTACTGTTTATTTTCTTTATCATAACAAGGTTAAAATTAGGGAATAAATAGAGTGTTATTCCCCGCAGATTACCGCAGCCCCGTCCTGAGTGAGCCACCGCTTTGCGGTGAATCACTCGGGACAGGGAGAATTGAGTGAGCCACCGTCTTGCGGTGACTCACTCAATTCTCAACCCCGGAAAAACCTTCCCAATCTTATTCAATAAATATTCTCCATAGGTGCCGGAAAATTCATGAACGCTGGCTTTATCCCAACGCTCTGCTTTAGTTTCATAGATGCTGTTTACCTGTGTTATCCTTTCAATCTGCGTATCAAATCCCGGGTCAAAAAATAAAGGAAATGAATAACGATCCCGTCCGGATTCATTTATAACCCGGTGTGGCGTGGAGCGGTAGAGCCCACCGGTCATGCGGTCGAGCATGTCGCCAATATTGCATACAAAGCTGTTGTCGATGGGTGGTGCATCAATCCAGTCATTGCCGCTCTTTACCTGCAATCCGCCAACTGTATCCTGTTTTAAAATAGTGAGCAGTCCGTAATCCGTATGCTCCCCTACTCCCCATTGTTGATTAGAAGATGCTTTGGGCGGGTAATGGAATATGCGAAATAGTATCAGCGGATCCTGGTTGTACTTTTCATAAAAATAATCTTCCGGCAACTGCAGGCTGAGCGAAATGGCTTTCATTACCAGGTGACCAAGCCTGGTTACTATGGCCATGTATTCCAGTACTGTTTCCGCAAAACCCGGTATGCCTGCAGGAAAAAGATTGGCTCCGTGTAAAGGCAATCCGGCTATCACCCTTGCATCTTCTGCATTCAGTTCTGTTCCAAAATAAATCCCTTCTTTCAAATCAGGTTTACCCGAAGTCAGTTCGCCATTTAATGGAAAGTATCCCCGCCAGGCTTTGCCGGCATGATGCATAGCGATGGCCATTTTTTCGTCTGCAGGCAATGCAAAAAATAGTTCGCTTAGCAGGTGCAGCCGTTGCTGCAATTCAACGGGCACTCCATGCCCGGCCACATAAAAAAATCCGTGCTGTACGCAGGCATTTTTCACCGCTTCAGCAATACCGGCCTTGTTATTTTCAAAATGACTAAAATCAATTAATGGAATAGTTGAGTTCATAAGTAAAAGAATATTCCTGTAATTTACAAATCGTATGCATAACCTGCTCAGCAACATTTCTCCCAATTTTAAAATTCCAGCCACTGCACGGGAAGCGCTGGAACATATGTTTGTTCAAAAGCAATTCAATAAAAATGAACTACTTATCGAAGACGGGCAGGTTTGCCGTCATATGTATTTCCTGGAGCAGGGCTGCATCCGCGGTTTTTACAATATTGATGGAAAAGATATCAGCCAGTGGTTTGGTTTTGAAAATGATTTTGCCACTTCCTTCAGCAGTTTTATCACCCGCCATGCAGCAAAGGAATATATACAGGTCGTGGAAGACTCAACGCTCTGGTGCATTTCCCGTGACCAGCTGGATGAACTGCTGTCGAAGTATCCTGAGCTGGAAAAAACGGTTCGTCTTATTTACGAGCAGTATTATATCCGGCTGGAAGAACGTTACAGCAACGCTCATTTTAAAACAGCCACAGAACGATATGAAGACCTTTTAAAAAATTCACCGCATATTATTCAGCGTATGCCGCTGGGTTACGTGGCGAGTTATTTGGGTATCAGTGCTGAAACGTTGAGTAGAATAAGAGGGCAGAATAAGAAATAATTAATAAGAAATAAGGAAGTTACATTTTACTCAATGATAAAAATACTATTTACTAATTTTAAAAAATTTCATCGCTCCAGCTAACAGCTAAATCCTATACGCTGGTTGCTTTAAAAATTCGTGTAATTCGTGTAATTAGTCTTCATTCGTGTAATAAAGATTAACAACTACTTTTTGACTTTTGTCAACCATCTTCCCCTACGTTCCCGATAGTTTTGTTGCAACCAAATAAAATTAAAATGGAACAACAACAGAACAATCAGCCTGCTATACCGGCAGCCCCTTCAGCAGCATTTATCGGGGCGGCCTGGCTGGCATTAGGGGTAGGCATTCTTTCCTTTATCATTGGTTTATGGAATGCAGATATGCAACTAAATGAAAAGGGCTATTATTTTACCGTATTGATGTTTGGATTGTTTGCGGCTATCTCTTTACAGAAAGCGGTGAGAGACCAGCTGGAAGGAATTCCGGTCACTAATATTTATTACAGCATTGCCTGGTTCAGCACCATACTTTGTATTGTATTGCTGGTGGTGGGTTTGTGGAATGCAGAAATGGAAAGAAGTGAAAAGGGATTTTATGCACTCTCTTTTATCCTTAGCATTTTTGCAGCCATTGCGGTGCAGAAAAATACAAGGGATCAAAAAATAAGCAAAGACAAAAATAATCAGGTTTAATTGGTGAGCAGTATAACTATCCCTACGATAATCCCGATGATCATTGAGAATAGCGTAAAAAATATAAGACCAAGTATATGAGAGCCCAATGCTTTTAAAAAACCATTAAAATTTCTTTCTTTAAAAAATCCCATATACACCCAGATATGATAAAATGCGGATGCAAGCATCATGATCGCATTGAGGTAGGACAAACCGGATCTTGTGATAAAGACCGTCAACATCAAAGTCATAGATATGAGTGTGAACTGACCGGTTACAAATGTTTGGAGGGTAAGGAATTCTGCGTAGTTGTATTTATGTTTTCTTTTGTAAAGTATAAGCGCAGATAAAGCAAAAAACGGAAGCTGCAACATTATTACGAAATTATAATACTTGCTTTGCAAAGAAGACAACTTTTGCATGAAGGCTGCCTGTTTTGTAGAGTATTGTGATGTTCCGGTAATCTCCTGCATAGATTTAACCGTATTTTCTATGTAGTGAGAGTTTACTACCACAATGGTAGCAATTGCTCCCAGGAGCACCAGGTATTGAAAGGGAGGAAAATAGCGCTTCCTTTTCGCCTCAACAATGTATTCATAGGCTACTTTACCCGGGCGGACAAACATTTGCCCCATCATATGAAAAAATCCCCTGTCTGTATGCGTAAATGCATGGGCAAGGTCATGCCAGATATATGCAAGTGTGATTTTATGGGTTTGTCTCTGCCCGCACCTGTTACAAAATTGTCCGGTAAATTGATTACTGCAGTTTGGGCAAATATGGGTTGACATGATAAGCGGGTTAATTTGGGGTGAATTTATAATTTTTTTTGCCACTAAGGCACTAAGGCCCAAAGATGCTCAGAGAAAAAACAGGCAGCGTCGATCAGGATTCATCTGTGAAAATCCGTTTAACCTGTTTTATCCGTGTATCCTTTTTCCACCCAAAATTTTAAAACGTAGCTTTGCCCCATGAATCAAGCATTTTTTATAGCCAGGCTCAATATTAAAACATTAAACGAAATGCAGGACAAGACTGCAGTATCCATTCGGGAAAATGATCATTTAATATTGTTGTCAGCTACCGGCTCGGGCAAAACCCTCGCCTTTCTCTTACCCTTAATGGAATCTTTAGACCCGGAAGAAAAACTTTGCCAGGCTATGATACTGGTACCCAGCCGGGAACTGGCCCTGCAGATAGACGGCGTTTTAAAACAAATGCAAACCGGCTTCAAGGTTACCTGCTGCTACGGCGGGCATAAAAGAGAGATAGAAGAAAACAACCTCGTGCAACCACCTGCCATCATTATCGGCACGGCCGGGCGTATGGCCGATCATATCCGCAGGAATAATATAGACCTTAGCAAAGTACAGTTTTTAGTATTGGATGAGTTTGATAAAAGTCTTGAACTGGGCTTTTTGGAAGAAATGGAATACATTATTAAATCGCTTCCTGCGGTTAAGAAAAGAATGCTTACATCGGCCACTTTTACCGAACAGATCCCTGAGTTTGTTCAGATGAAAGACCCGGTTACCCTTAACTTCTTACCAGAAAACGGAACAGCGCCTGACATATTGAGGATCAACACGGTGTTGTCGCCTGATAAAGATAAATTAGATACATTGATGCAACTGGTTTGCTATACCGGCAATACCTCCACCATCATCTTTTGCAATCACAGGGATGCGGTGGAAAGGGTGAGCAATTTCCTGGGAGAGCAGGGCATCGTAAATGTATTTTACCATGGCGGCATGGAGCAGCACGACCGGGAAGTAGCGCTATGCAAATTCCGCAATACCAGTTCCGATGTGCTGGTAACAACAGATTTGGCGAGCCGTGGCTTAGATATCGCCAATATCCGCAACATCGTTCACTACCATTTACCAAATGATGAAGCCGCATTTACCCACCGAAACGGCCGTACCGCCAGGATGAATACTACGGGTAATGTATACGTAGTGCACAGCAGCGATGAAAAAATGCCGCAATACCTTACCCAAAATGCCGTGGTATTTGAAATGCCGGAGCGTTTATCTCTCCCTGAAAAACCCAAGTGGAGCACCCTGTTTATAGATGCAGGTAAAAAAGATAAAGTAAATAAGGTAGATATCGTTGGTTTCCTTTCTCAAAAAGGGCAATTAAAACAGGATGAGATAGGATTGATAGAAGTGAAAGACTTTACGGCATTTGTTGCTGTCCGTAAATCCAAGATCGGGAACGTGGTCGAATTGGTGAAGAATGAAAAGATAAAGGGGAAGAAGGTAAAAATTGCGGTAGCTAAGTAAATGTGATAATTAGCCAATTTGATAATGTGATAATGGTGGAATGTTCAAATTTGTTCAAGAAGCATTCTAACTTAATTCCAATAAAAAATCCGCAGTACAGCGGATTTTTTATTGAGCATTTTTGAAATTATTTAAATATAGCTAAAGTGAACAATTATCACATTGGCTAATTATCAAATTATCACATTGAATTTACTTCTTCAGGTACATCACCTCCTTCACCAGCTTAACCGTCCGCTCAATATTAGGCAGGTAAAGCGCCACAAGGTTGGGAGCATAATGCATAGGCGCATCTACTGAAGTAATACGGCGAACCGGTGCATCGAGGTAATCAAATCCTTCCTTCTGAATGCGGTAAGCGATTTCGGAACTTACAGATGCAAATGGCCATTGCTCTTCAACAATTACCAGGCGATTTGTTTTCTTAACACTTTCCAGTATCGTAAACCAATCCAGCGGCCGGATGGTGGCCACATCTATTACTTCGGCTTCAATTCCTTCTTTGGATAATTCTTCTGCGGCACCCAGCGCCACTTTCATCATTTTATTGAAAGAAACAATGGTTACATCTTTTCCTTCTCTTTTAATGAAACACTTACCGATCGGCAAAATATATTCTTCTTCGGGCACTTCTCCTTTTTCGCCATACATCACTTCACTTTCCATAAATATTACCGGATCATCATCACGGATAGCGGCTTTTAATAAACCCTTTGCATCGTAAGGATTGCTTACAGATACCACCTTTAATCCCGGAATATTTGCATACATGCTTTCAAAAGCAGTAGAATGTTGTGCTCCTAACTGGCCCGCACTACCATTGGCACCACGAAAAACTATTGGGCAACCTACCTGGCCGCCGCTCATAGCCAGCATTTTAGAGGCAGTGTTTAATATTTGATCCAAAGGCAATACGGCAAAGTTCCAGGTCATAAATTCAACGATCGGACGTAACCCATTTTGCGCCGCACCAACAGCAATAGCACTAAACCCGAGTTCTGCAATAGGTGTATCGATTACCCTGTTTTCGCCAAATTCTTCCAGCATTCCCTGGCTCACTTTATAGGCACCGTTGTATTCAGCAACCTCCTCTCCCATTAAAAAGACCCTGTCATCTCTCCTCATTTCTTCCTGCATGGCTTCTCTAAGTGCTTCTCTGAATGCTATCTGACGCATAGTCCTGGTTTAATTGATTTATTGATGAATAGTTTGTGGGCGCAAATTTATGCTCTAACAGGCAGATGAACAAATTGCAATTTCACAGCATCTACATTGAAATGTATATGTTTATACATGATAATATTTAGTAGCCAGGTGACGTTTAAGAGAATATTGAGCGAAAGCACACAATTAATGTCAAAAAACTATATTTTTACGGCATTACCAGAACGCTTAACCATTTTACCCTAACAACCGCATACCAAATTACCGCAACAATGATGGCTATTTTTCGTAAGAGCATTTTCTTCCTGCTAATCTTATGCAGTTTTAACGCAGCTGCGCAGCAAGGGACGCCTGCCTATTCTTTTTTGAAAGATGATACCGTTTTAAGGAAGAAACTGTACGACCAAACCGTATTAAAGAAATCAGTTTTGATAGAACAGGCGGGTAAAGAACAAAGCAAAGCCTATAAAGAAATTTACAACGAAATTTTTGACGAGATCGGCAGCATGTGGAAAAGCAGCCGGGTGATAACAGAAGCGAATACTTACAACTACCTGGATAATGTTGTAAAAAAGATAGTAGCTGTTAACCCGGAACTGAAACCCCTGGACTTTAAAATTGTTTTCACCCGCGACTGGTGGCCCAACGCATCCTGCATGACAGATGGGACGATCGTTTTTAATGCAGGACTTATAATCTACATGGAAAATGAGGCAGAACTGGCATTTGTATTGTGTCACGAAATGGCGCACTATTACCTGCAGCACAGCAACAAGGCCATTAAGAAATATGTTGAAACAGTTACAAACAAAGATTTCCAGGCAGAATTAAAAAGATTGTCAAAGCAGCAATATGGCGCCAATAAAGAACTGGAAGCCCTGGCTAAAACAACTGCTTTTAAGTCCAGGAAACATAGCAGGGACAATGAGTCCGAAGCAGACCGTTATGCCTTTAAATTTTTAAAACAAACGGGCTATGATTTTAATGCCATTACTTCCTGCCTGCAGTTGTTGGATAAGATAGATGATTCCTTATTATACCAGCCAACTCCCCTGCCCCAGGCATTTAGTTTTGCCAGTTATCCATTTAAGAAGAAATGGATCAACAAAGAGACTTCCATTTTTAGCCAGCTGGACGAAAGCAGTAGCGGGCTTAGCAAAAAAGAGCAGGATTCACTGAAAACACATCCTGATTGTTTGAAGAGAATTACGATGCTGAAAGATTCTATAAACCAGCAAATAGCCGGTAAACAATTTATAGTAAATGAGGCTATTTTCAAACAATTAAAGGCAGACTTTTTTGCCGAGATAACAGAGGAATGTTACAAGCAGGAGTCATTGAGCCGGAACTTATACTATAGCATGCAGTTGTTGCAGGACGAACATAAAAGAACATTAGGTATTTATTCTGTGGCCCGTTGCCTCAACACATTGTATGATGTGCAGCAGGCAAAGAAATTAGGGAATAAAATTGACACAGAAGATAAACAATATTCCACTCATTACAACGACCTGCTTCGTTTCCTGGCCCGTGTTCGCCTCGAAGAGCTCGCCAATATAAATTACCAGTTCTGTATTCAATATGAATCCCTGATGACCAATTACCCGGGGTTTGATAAAGAGTTACTGAAAGCTAAAATTGCAAAAAACAATTATCAATAATTTAAACCAAAAATGAGAAAACTACTATTTACTACTGCTATTATGCTGCTGGCAACATGGAGCGGTATTTCCCAAACCCTTTCCATTGAAAACGTGCAAAAGGTATCACTGCGCAATTCAGAGGCGATAAAGGAAGGCTCGGAAGTTAAAGGCTATTACTTTTTTTATGTGAGCGACAAGATTGATAAAAAAACTAATGAGTACACGCTGCAGATTACAGACAATAACCTTAAAAAGTTAAAGGATATTAAGTTTGAGGATTCTAAAGAACTTACCATTCTTGAATCCTCTTTCAATGGTACCGACCTGATCATGTTGATGTACAATTCAAAAGAGCGCACGTTTGAACACCAGGTATATGGGGCTGACGGTAAAAAGAAGTTCAGCTACCTGAGAGAGTTGTCGAAAAAAGAAAAACGTTACCTGGAAAATACTTACCTGGGAATGGAAGATGATGAGGATAATTTTAAAGGTCTCTATCCTGTGCAGGGCAAAGGATTTATTTCCAATATGCCCAGCCGGGAAGACAAGGATTACACTTTTGAGATCGATTATTTTTCTTCCGAATCTAAAAAGCAGTGGACCTATATACCGGATCTTGCCGGCAAAAAATTCATCGGGGATGTACTGGGTGTGGCCAATAATGTGGTATACATAGAAACGTTGATTTTTGGTGGTATGCTGGATCAAAAGCCGGAATCTGTGATCATTGGATTAAGCCTGGATAACGGGAAAAAATTATTTGAAAAGAAAACAGACTTCAGTGATAAGCGTTTTTATCCCGCAAGTTTATCTGCACTGGAGAATGGTAAGGCTGTTCTGTTTGGGGAATATTTTGGCTCAACCGCTAATATTTTAAAAGACAAATCACAAGGTTTTGGTTTTATAGGAATGGATGAAAAAGGAAACGCTATTTCTGAAAAATACAATTCATGGGAAGCTGACATGTCTAAATACCTGGATGTAAAATCCAAGGGTAAAATTGCAGACTTTGGTTTTATGTATGTACATAATATTGTGCAAACTGATGATGGAAATATATTTGCTATTGGCGAAGGCTATAAAAAAGTAGCCAGTGCACTTGGCATTGCTTCCACATTGTTGTCACGGGGAGGAAGGGGTATCAGTACAGCTAAAATGAAGGTTACTGATATGGTTATTTTAAAGTTTGATAAAGAATTTAATATCAAAGCTGCCAACATCTATGATAAGAATTCAAACAATATTGAATTACCAAGCGGGTATGAATTTGTTAGCGGCCCATTGATTGGTAAAATGATCAAATACGAATACGGCGGGTTTGATTATAATTACACTAAACAATCAACTGATAAATCAACCTTTAGTGTTTATTACAGTGATTATGTAAGAGGAAAAGATTACAAAGGCGGAACCTTCAATGCAATTACATATAATGATGGCAAGTTCACCACCGATAAGATCAATACAAAATCAGATGCTACCCGTACTACTATCCTTCCTGCCAAACAAGGACAGGTATTGGTATTGGATTATTACAGGAAGGCAAAAAAACTGGATGCGCATTTTGAAAAATTAGATTAACGATTCATCCCAATAAAAAAGAGTTGCTTTCGGCAACTCTTTTTTATTTTAAGTCTTTCGAATTTTATAAGGGGAACGCGGAAGACACTGATCAGGCGGAAATAACTGATCTGCCAGTTTCTTACCTATTCATCTTAGCGCCTTTGCGTCTTAGCGGTTAACTTAATTTACATTTTCAATCACCATTGCACTGGCACCGCCGCCGCCATTGCAAATGCCCGCAGCACCGTATTGGGCATTGTTTTGTTTCAATACATTAATCAGCGTTACAATAATTCTTGCACCACTTGCACCCAAAGGATGACCGATGGAAACTGCTCCCCCATTTACATTTACTTTGGCAGGATCCAGTTGCATGCGCCTGGTATTTTCTATTCCCACAACAGCAAAAGCTTCATTGAGTTCCCAATAGCTGATGTCTTCCATCTTCAACCCGGCTTTTTCCACTGCTTTTGGTACTGCCAGTGCAGGTGTGGTAGTAAACCATTCAGGTGCCTGCTCAGCATCTGCATACGAAATTATTTTAGCAATGGGTTGAAGACCTAATAAGTCTGCTTTTTCTTTACTGATCAATACCAGCGCAGCAGCACCATCATTCATGGTTGAAGCATTGGCAGCGGTTACAGTACCTTCTTTTAAAAAAGCACCTTTCAGTTCCGGTATCTTGTCAAACTTTACATTAAAAGGTTCTTCATCCTTTGCAAACATTACCGGTTCGCCTTTGCGTTGCGGTATAGCTACGGGAACGATCTCATTTTCAAACCTTCCTTCATTTACGGCAGCCTGGCTGCGTTTATAACTTTCTATGGCAAATGCATCCTGCTCTTCCCTGCTCACATTGCATTCAGTAGCACAATGCTCTGCCGCAAATCCCATTGCTTTGCCATCGTATACATCCGTTAAACCATCTTTTGCAAGGCCATCTGCAAAAGTTACATTGCCATATTTATTTCCCCAGCGGATGCTGTCACTATAAAAAGGAACATTGCTCATACTTTCCATTCCCCCTGCAATTACTATATCTGCATCGCCTAGCATAATACTTTGTGCTGCCTGCGAAATTGCCTTCATACCGCTGGCACATACTTTATTGATGGTAGTAGAGTTAACTTCATTGGGCAGGCCGGCAAATTTTGCAGCCTGTCTTGCGGGTGCCTGGCCAAGGTTGGCCTGTATTACACAACCCATTAACACATCATTTACCAGCTCCGGTTTAACATGGGCCTTTTCCAGCGCCCCTTTAATGGCAATGGCTCCCAATTGTGTAGCAGTAAATCCTTTTAAAGATCCTCCAAAACTGCCGATGGGCGTACGAACGGCAGACAGAATATATACTTCCTTCATAATAATAAATTGATTTTAAATATGGCTTTTTTGCGGGGCAAAGTTAAGGTTTTCAACGCAGAGAAAAGAGATAAGGAGATTCGCAGAGGGCGAAATAAATCTCAGCGGAAACTCCTTTTCTCCTGTTCTCTGCGTTTAGCATCTCCTGGCTTAACTTTATAACATGACATTATTATGGAAATACCTCAGGCCTTACCGCTGGCTGGCACTTTTATCGATGCTGCTGGCGGCAGTAGCACAGGCACTCGCCTTCTTTGATCCTGTTATATTTGGGAAGATCATTGATGAATATGCAACGAACACTGCAAAACTTACAGAGGACGAAAGGGTAAACGGGGTGTTGAAATTACTCGCACTGGCTGTAGGCGTAGCCATCGCTTCAAAGCTGGCCAAAGCCTTCCAGGATTATGTATTAAGGCTGGTGGTGCAAAAATTTGGCAAAGCAGTTTTTGACGATGGCCTTAAACAAACGCTCCGCTTAAACTACCAGGAATTTGAAGAACAGCGTAGCGGGGAAACATTGTCTATACTGCAAAAAACAAGAAGAGATGTGGAAGGTTTTTTAAGCTCCTTCATTAATATTTTGTTCACTACGCTGGTAGGCGTTGGTTTTTTAATTTATTATGCTGTTACCAAACACTGGGCACTCATTCCTGTATTTCTCATCGGTGTGGTTGTTTTGGGCGGGCTCACAGGGTTGCTGAGTAAAAATATTAAAGATGTTCAGCGAAAGATATTCAGGGAAAATGCGGTGATGAGTGGCAATATTACCGAATCGCTGCGCAATATTGAACTGGTAAAAAGCCTGGGTTTGACCTTCCCTGAAATTAAAAGACTAAAAACTTTTACCGCAAAGATCTTCGAACTGGAGATGCAGAAAGTAAAAAAGGTGCGCACACTTTCTTTCCTGCAGGATGTTACGCTTAACCTGCTCAAGCAATCGATCCTCTTTGTTTTACTCTGGCTTATTTTCCGGGATTACCTGCAACTCGGCCAGCTGATATCTATGCAGATCATTATGAATTATATTTTTATACCGCTGCAGGACCTGGGTAATATCATTTTGTCATACCGGGAAGCCGAAGCTTCTGTTACTAATTTTGACCTGCTGATGCAGAAGCCTGTTGAAACCAGGCCGGAAGACCCAATTGAACTGGGCGAAGTAACATCACTTGAATTCAGGAATGTTGTATTCCGGCATAAGACTGCGGTGTTCAATGCTATGGACGGAATCTCCTTTAAAATTAAAACAGGTGAATCCATTGCTTTTGTCGGACCAAGCGGCTCCGGCAAATCAACATTGGTAAAACTACTGGTAGGATTGTATACGCCTTTCAGCGGTGATATCTTTTTTGATGACGTTTCTGTAAAAGATATCCGGTACAACAGGGTAAGGCGGCAGATAGGTTTTGTAACGCAGGAAACCCAGTTGTTTGCAGGAACGGTAAGGCAGAATCTGTTGTTTATAAAACCTGCAGCAACAGAAGAAGAAATGCTGGATGTATTGCGTAAATCGGCCTCGCATACTTTGCTCAACAGCACAAAAGGATTGGATACGGTATTGGGAGAAGGTGGAACTAAATTATCCGGCGGGGAAAAACAGCGGCTGTCTATAGCAAGGGCACTACTCCGCAAACCACGCCTGATCATTTTTGATGAAGCCACCGCATCCCTTGATTCATTAACCGAAGAACAGATCACGGAAACAATCAATGGAATTGCCGGCGACAAGAAACAAATGATCATATCCATTGCACATCGTTTGTCAACCATCATGAATATGGACAGGATTTATGTGCTGGAAAAGGGTAAAATTGTAGAATCCGGTACACATAAACATTTGCTGGGGCAAAAAGGATTGTATTACGCTATGTGGCGGCAGCAAATTGGGGAACGAAATGAAATGGTGCCAAAGATTGAAATACTAGCTCCTTTATTTCCACAGGCGTGAACAATTATATGTTAATGCTGGTTAACAAAATTCTACCTTCAGTCAAATTAAAAACTCAACGTATGAAAAAACTTCTAAAACAATCATTGCTGCTTTTATTAAGCGCCAGCATTCTTTCCGGATCTGTAATAGCATCGGCTGTTGCCCCGGCATCTGCCACGAGCGTTCCTGCAGCACACCCAACTACAGACCCTGCGCCAAAAACTTCTGTAAGAGCTGCCCTGGCAGAATTCAGGAATCTTTCCAAAAAAGAAAGAAAATTAAGGGTTAAAGACGCTAAAAAACAGCTGAAAGAATTTAAGAAACAAAAAAGAAGCGGCGAAGGAAGCGATAATAAAGTGTTGCTGATCATCCTGGCTATTTTATTACCACCATTGGCTGTATACCTGCACCAGGGAGAGATCAACAGCAAATTCTGGATCAGTCTTTTGCTGACGTTGCTATTCTTTATCCCGGGCGTTATCTATGCATTGCTGGTAGTAACCGGTGAAATAGATTAATAAATAGAAAGAGTTAAAAAAAGAGATGACATCTTTTAAAAAGATGTCATCTCTTTTTTTATTGCAACCTGATCCTTGGATCCACGATCCTGTATAATACGTCTGACAGCATATTTATCAACACGAAAATAACAGCGCTGAATAAAACTGCGCCCATCACCACCGGGTAGTCCAGTTTCTCCAGGGCATCTACCGTTATTTTCCCAATACCTTTCCAGCCAAAAATGTATTCAATAAAAAAGGCGCCGGCAAGCAATTCTGCAAACCATCCTGTAACAGCTGTAATGACAGGATTTAGGGCATTTCGTAATGCATGTTTAAATACTACCCTTCTTTTACTCAATCCTTTTGCATATGCAGTGCGGATATAATCCTGCGATAACGTATCGAGCATAGAACTGCGGGTAAGTTGGGTAATCATGGCCAGTGGCCTTATGCCCAGCGTAAATGCCGGCAGGATAAGATTTTTTAAAGCCAGGTATTTTTCCCCGGTTACTTCATCAATTTCAAAAAGGCTTCCCGTTAAATTTAAACCGGTGTATGGATGTAAAACAATTCCAAAAAAATAAGCAACCAATATAGCCATAAAAAAAGATGGGGCAGATATACCTGCAATGCTGCTGAATACCGATGTATTGTCAATCCAGCTGTCTTTGTTAACTGCAGCTAACACACCCAGAACGATTCCAACTATGCACGCAAACAACATGGCTGTTAGCGCCAGCACAATGGTACCGGGCAATGCTTCTGATAAGACAGTTAAGGTAGGTTTCTTGGTTTGATAGCTCTTGCCCAGGTAAGGCAATTTAAAAGCAAGCTGGTTACTGTCGCCTCCTATAAAAAAACCTTTTAATTGTTTTTTTTCTATTTCCGTTTTCCTGTGCAATGCAATGGGAGAAATATCATTCATATATAGCAAAAATTGCCTGCTTTTGGCCTGGTCAAGGTTCAGTTCTTTGCGGATATTATCCAGCGTTTTTTTATCACCGGTCTGCCCTACTATCATCCTGGCAGGATCGCCAAAGCCCTGGAACATTACAAATACCAGCATAGCTACACCCAGCAGCACCAGGAAAGCATAACATGTTTTTTTTAGCAGGTAACGCAAAAGATTAATTTATGAATCATGATTGTAGATGTATGATTTGGTTTGCCTACTTTGATAAATTGACTTTATGAAAATCTGCCCACCCCCATTTGTTTGCAATTACGGGGCCGTTCATTTTATAAAGCACCGCAGCTGCCCTGGCAGCGGTTTTGAGTGCGGTGGCATCGCAGGTTAACACCGTAATACTCTTGCCAAAAGCCTGTACTACTTTTTCTTTTTGAGATGTTACTATCACCAACGGGATGGCTGCTGTTTGTGCTGCTGCCAACAGGTCTTGGCCTGCTTTAAAATTATTGGGAAGTCCATCCAGGTCTTTAATAAAAAGCAGGTAATAAATTCCAGGGTGTGCAAGCAAAGCTTCCGTAGTATCTGTTCCGGAAGCAGTATATAAATTAAAATCATTGATCAGAGGAACATTGTTTTTTCCTGCTTCCATCAATGTTTGTTTCCTGTCCACAAAATTCCAGCTGCTGTCAGGCAGGCTTTCGGCGCTGTATTCTTTTTTCTCCCCGTTCTTTTCATAAATAAAACTCATGGAAAATTTATCCGGAACAGCATTGGCCGGCATTTTACGCAATTCCAGGATGTTGTTTCCTACTTTATAAGCCAGGCAATCTTTAACAGGCAAATGTCTTAATACATACCATTGCAAAAATAAAGTGGCAATGGTAGCGGCCAGTACAACCATTCCGGCGGCCAATGGTTTCAGTAGGGGTTGAATGTATTTTCGCTTTACCAGTAACAATAATGAAATTAACAGCAGTATGATATCTTTCGTAAATGTTTGAACTGGCGTGATGGGGATACAATCTCCAAAACAGCCACAGGCCCTTATTTTACCGCTGAACAATACGTAGCTGGTAAGGAAAGTAAAAAAGAGGATCAATAATAATAACATCCAGGTAGTGAGTTTTGTACGCCAGCCCAGTAATAAGGCTAGTCCCACCACTACTTCCAAAGTGATCATGATGATGGAGAAACTCAAAGCATAATGACCCAGCGACCCCATCATACCCGGCATGAACCCGGAATGGGCCCAGGCTTCAAAAAATTCCTGCATTTTATAGGCCAGTCCCCGGGGATCGATGGCTTTTATTAAACCAGAAAAGATAAAAAGAGCTCCGGTAATTATGCGGGCTATGTTTACAAATAATTTCATAATAATACTGATATATTTATTACACGAATTTGAGCGAATTGTACGAATAAAAGCGGTTGTTAAAATGAAACTATTCGTGTAATTCGCTCAAATTCGTGTAATAAAATTATTTCTTTATTTAATGTTTTCCTTCTTCAATCATTATTAATGCAAAGACAGCGTAGTTGAGCATATCATAAAAATTGGCATCAATCCCTTCGCTGGCAATGGTTTTGCCCTGGTTGGCAATGATCTGTTTTATGCGTAAGATCTTTGCCAAAATAAGATCAGTAAAACTTTCCTGGCTCATTTCTCTCCAGGCCTCCCCATAATCATGATTCTTATCCTGCATGAGTAGTTTGGCATTTTTTATAATATCATCATAATAAACCTGTACTTCAGCTGCAGGCAATTGTTCCAGGTCATCGTTGTTGATCTGTAGTTGTATCAACCCAATCACATTGTAATTAAGAATGCCTTCAAATTCACTTCGAATATCATCCCCTATTTTTTGCATTTTTTTTTCCTGGATGGTGCGGATGCGTTTTGCCTTTATATAAACCTGGTCTGCAATGGAAATGGTTCTGTATACCCTCCACGAAGTACCATAATCCTCTGTTTTTTTTAGAAACGTATTCTTACAGCTGCTTATAGCTTTATCGAACTGTTCGTTGGTATTTGTTGCCATAGTTCTAATGCTCATGAATATTACGCAAATTTGCGTAGCCATTCAAAAATACAATTCATCTTTCAAATGCATACACTTAACTGTAAAGGAAAAATACTATCACTGGAAAAACCGGTGATTATGGCCATCTTAAATATTACGCCTGATTCCTTTTACAAAAGTTACGGGCAAAATGAGGACGAAGAAATTTTATCCGTTGCCGCCAATATGATTGCACAGGGGGCGGCCATTATCGACCTGGGCGGACAAAGTACGAGGCCCGGAAGTGCCCTTGTTTCTGCAGCGGAAGAAGCAGATAGGGTTGTACCCTGGGTAGAAAAGATTCACCAGAACTTTCCGGATGCTTTAATATCGATAGATACCTTTTACAGCGAGGTGGCCAAAGCGGCTGTGGCTGCCGGTGCGCACATGGTAAACGATATAAGCGGAGGAAATATGGATATAGCCATGATCCCCTTATTGGGCAAATTAAATGTTCCATATATCTGTATGCACATGCAGAGCACTCCTCAAACCATGCAGGTAAACCCCCAATACAATGACGTCACAGCCGAAGTACTTGATTTTTTTATTCAAAAAACAGAAGCCTGCAGGCTTGCCGGTATTCATGATGTGATCATTGATCCTGGTTTTGGTTTTGGTAAAAAACCTGTACATAATTTCCGCCTCCTTAAAAATCTCCCTGTTTTTAAAATGATCAACCGGCCCATAATGGCCGGGCTCTCCCGCAAAGGGATGATTTATAAAACCCTGGGCATTGATGCCAGCCAGGCCCTTAATGGTACAACTGTGCTTCATACGATAGCTTTACAAAACGGCGCAAATATCCTGCGCGTGCATGATGTAAAAGAAGCGAAAGAAGCGATCGAACTATATGAGTTTTACAGAAAGGCATAAAAAAAGCTTCCTTTTAAAGGAAGCTTTTTCTTTTGAATTATTTGTCAGTTATCTCGGCTGAGGAGCTGTTTGCGGCTGCGCTTTTTGAATGCTGTCCATATATCTTTTTTGCATTTCCTGCATTTCTTTCTGTTCAACTGCTGCTGCGGCTGCCGCGGCGGTTCTGTCTAAAATATCAAGTACTTCAATTTCAAAAACAAGGATAGCATTTGGGGCAATATCTCCGCCATTGCCTTGCGGACCGTAGCCCAAAGAAGACGGGATGTAAAATTTAGCTTTAGCTCCTTTATTTAATAATTTTAACCCGTCATTCCAACCTGGTACTACCCTCATTCCAAGGCTTGGGTCGCTGGTAAGATTGGCTAACAATGGTTTTACATGGTTAAATGCAGGATCAGTATTGGAATCAAAAGTTTTGCCTTCCATTGTTTTACCCGTATAATTGATGCTTACAACAGAAGAAGTATCAACATTAGGACCTGATCCCGGTTGTAGTATCTGAACATAAGTTCCCAATGCACCTTTTACTGCGGTGATTTTATTTTTTGCAAGAAAATCTGCGATGGTTTTATCATCTTTTTTAATTAATTCGTCAGCCTGTGCTTTCATTCTTTGCTGCGTAATTTCCATTGCTTTCGTCCTTGCACTGTCTGCGGCTGCAGGGGTTTTAAGGATATCTACAATTTTAATAGTTGTGAGCAGGTAATGACCGTTTTTAAAAGCTGGTGGTTTTGCCTGGGCCATTTCTTTAAATACAGAATCAACCAGTATCCTTACCACAGCACTATCACCTTTTCTAAGTTGTTTTAAAACAACAGAGAATTCCGGTGGTATGGATGTAGTATCGAAAGGCTGAATCATTGGCCCCTGGGCACTTGTGCGGGAGTCTGACAATAAAGAATCTATTTTACCATTGTTATAGAACTGGCCTATTTCAACATAAATGAAATCGCCTACTTTAATTTTTTCACCTGATCCGGAAGTGATGATCTTATATTCCGACCCTTTTTCTCCTTTCTTAAATGACTCTTTACAGGCACTTAATGCCAGGATGGCCAGGGCTGCTACAAAAGAAATTTTTCTCATTTGTTTTTGTGTTTATTTTATTTTTTAAAATTTATATGTTGCTAATTGTTCTTTACTTTCTTTCATAGCTGCAATAAACGTCTCCACGGCTTCTTCAAGTGGTTGATACGTTTGTCCGCCTGCCGCATTAAAATGTCCGCCCCCGTTAAAATAAGTTCGGCCGAACGTATTTACATCAAAATCACCTTTACTGCGAAATGAACACTTGCGCTCTTCTCCCCTGTCGATAATAATCGTTGCAAGCTTTATCCCTTCTATACTTAAAGGGTAATTCACCAGCCCTTCGGTGTCGCCGGTTTTAATATCATATTTAATAAGATCTGCCTGCGGTATAGCGATCAGGGCGGTGTTATATTCGTAAAAAAGCTGCAGCCTGTTTAGTAAAACATTACCGATAAAACGCAGCCTGTTTTCAGAAAAATGGTCATAAATGGCTTCATGCACCTTACTGTGCTGTAAACCTTTTTCTTTTAAAAATGCCACCAGTTTGTGAACGTTGGCAGTGGTAGAAGGGAAACGGAAAGAACCCGAGTCTGTCATTACGCCTGCATAGATACATTCAGCAGCATCGGTTGTTATAAGGTCGCCGTTGCCGGAAGCAATAATAAAATCATAGATCATTTCGGCAGTGGAACTTTTACCTGTATCACTTATGCCATAGGCAAACACCTCCGTTTGCGGTTGCTGGTGATGATCGACCAGTATTTTTTCACCACCCGCAGCCAACAAGGGCTGCTCCATATTTTTGGTACGGCCCAGGGTATTAAAATCAAGGCAGAAGATCCAGTCGGCATCGTTGATGAGACCATCGGATCTTTCTTTATTTTTTTCGTAGTCAATCACCGTTTTACAACCCGGCATCCAGTTTAAAAAAGACGCCCAGTTGGTGGGAGAAATTACTGATACCTGGTGACCAAGCTGAGTAAGTATATGGAATAAACCCAGCGACGAACCCATGGCATCGCCATCAGGTTTTTGATGGGTGGTAATAACTACCTTTTTTGGATTGGTAAGTTCCCCGAAAATTCCTTCTATCGCTTGCATAATAATTGGGCGCAAATGTAGGGAATTTGGGGGAAAAGTCCATAGTACATGGTCCATAGTCCATGCACCGGTCTATATTATTGTTAAAGAATGATGTTTTTGGGGAAATCAATGTGAAATAATCATTGTATTTTCCTGTAGTCTGAACATTTTGAGTTTAAAAAAATACTTGTTAAGGCTTACGTAAAACCGGGGAATCTCTCCTATTTAATACTGCTTTATGGATTATGGACCATCGACTATTGACTCCGTCCCCCTATCTTTGCGGGCAAAATTGAAATAATGAGCAATAGAACTTTTACGATGATCAAGCCTGATGCTACCCAAAATGGGCATACCGGTGGAATTTTAGCTATGATAAACGAAGCAGGTTTTCGCATTGTAGCAATGAAAACAACCCAGTTGAGTGCTGAAAAAGCTGGCGAATTTTATGCTGTGCATAAAGAACGTCCCTTTTATGGCGAACTGGTAGCATTCATGAGCCGTGGCCCTATTACAGCTGCTATTCTTGAAAAAAGCAATGCAGTGGAAGACTTCCGTAAATTGATCGGTGCCACCAATCCTGCCCAGGCAGATGAAGGTACGATCCGTAAAAAATACGCTACTTCCATTGGCGAAAATGCTGTACATGGCAGCGATAGCGATGAAAATGCAGCTGTTGAAGGAGCATTTTTCTTCAGCAAGCTGGAGCAATTTTAATAATTATTAATTAATAATTATTGATTAATTAGAATCTATATACAAAATGGATGCTTACATAATTACAAAAGGCCGCTCAACGCGGCTTTTTTTTATGGCAATAACTTCATTTTTTCTTCATACCCGCTTTTCTCCAGGAAATCTTTGTAATCTTTAAGGTTAAAGAAGTCTTTAATGGCCTGTTTTTTATCGGGTGCCCTATCGTAATATGCTTTGCATATTTCGTAACCAACATAGTATCCAAGATCTGCGGGTTTTTCCGCCGATTCCTGGTTGCCATTGGCTATCCAGTTGTAATAGCGTTGCAGGTACATTTCTTTTTTAAAATCTTCCCAGACCTGTTTCTTTCTGGTTTTGGCAAATTCATGCTGGCGCTGGCTGGGATTTTTGCCTGTAATTAACTCGCACATAAAATCTGCCATGCCTTCTACCACTGCAAAAAACAACAGTGTAGTATCTTCTTTCATTTTGGTTTGCTGGGAATGAATGAGTTCATGCGTTACAACGATAGGCAGCCTGTCGGCAGGCTGAAAATTGTTTTTTGCCCAAAGGCTCAATTCATGCAAAGGAATATCCGGTGTTTTTACCTGCTGGTCTACCCCTATCAACATACCGTTATCAGAGGCCGTGCCAGCCGAATTCCATCTGCCTATCACAAAATAGATATCAGGAAAAATAGCATCGTCATACAATGTTTTTAATTGTTGCAGGTAACCGATGATCTCCGTTTTCATCAGATCTATCTTCAGCGTATTTGCACGGATCGCTTTATAAAAATCCTTTTTCTGATCCTGGTTTTTTACAAAAGCGGCTACTGAACCTATTTTCATAAGATAATAATCCTGCAGACCCGGTGTGGCCTTATTAAAATACTGGTCAATAAAAATTTGTTGGCGGTTAGCAGTATCTTTTTCAGCTGCATCATAAGCAGTCCAGAAATTATGAATGTCGGTAGTGACCAGTTTAGTATTGGCAGGGTCACCTAACCGCTGTTTTTCTTTGGCTATGAACGTTTGAATATTTTTCCAGTATTCCAATTTATGCATTGATTCAAAATCCTTGTCGGCCAGTAAGCCATCAAAGTTTTTGTATTGATGCTTGTACAGCGCCTTGTCGAGGTATTTTTTTGCTGTGTCGTGCTCATTTAACAATGCGTAACAACAGGCTGCGTTATAATAGAAAGATTTTGGATTGGTATGAGCAGGCGTTTGTTTTGCCGCAGCTAAATAGCGGGCAGCGGCTGAGCGGTAGTCTTGCATTTTATAGAGGCTGTCTCCCTGTTTACCCAGGTCAAGATATTGTGTATAACCAACCGATACGCAGGTTAGTAAAAAAAATACCAGGAATAGATGTTTCATTGTGAGATATTTCATTCATTTTAATTAATAAATTTAGCGATTTGTGATTAATTTTTTTCTCAAAGTATGTCATATTAAACCAAAGATTTTATAGTCGACAACCTGCGTGACGACTGCAGCGTGCTTTTCTTCTTTTTGCCTGCCCAAAAAGGAAGCAAAAAAGCCGCCGCCAAACCCTGTCTGCCGACAGGCAGTGAAAACAGCCCCTTTGCCGGTTGCAACTCTTTGGATATTTTGCACTGCTGTAAACTGAACATAAGTTTTTCAATGCTCAGCCGGGATTTGTTGAATGCGCAGCATATTCAACAAAAGAGGCGGGCGAAGCGCCGGAACAGTTACGCTTCCCAGCGGGAGTGGAGCGACATCACGAGGTTGCGAATAGATTATATGGTATGGTGAAAAAGAGCTAATTCCCGCAGTTTTTATAACACAACATTTTTTTTAATTAAATATATGTAGAATGTTGCGGTATATATTTTTGTTACAACCTTCCTTGCTTTATATTGCGGCTCATGGCCATCGTTTCACTTAGTATCATCCGGTATCGCAAAAGATTTATTCCTTTCGCTCTTTTTGCAATGGCCATTCATCATTTCCCTTTGTGGTTCAACAAAAAAATATCTTTTTATAAACTGATGGGAACAGGTAAGAATGGCACATTTGATAAAACACCAGACTGGCAGCAATGGTCTTTATTATGTGTTTGTAACGCCGGACAGGAAATAACAGCAAAACAACCTGTTTATGGTTCCTTTATAAGAAACTGGTATCTTTTTTTTGGATGCGAAGTATTTACCATGATACTGGAACCCATGGAAGGGCATGGTACCTGGGATGGAGAAAAAGTATTCGGCAGCCTGCCACCAAAATCATCTTATACCGGCCCATTGGCTGTGTTGACAAGGGCAACCATCCGGATAAATAAATTAAAATATTTCTGGAAAAATGTGGCGCCGGTAGCTGCTAAAATGAATACCGCAAGCGGGTTCCTCTTTTCTGCAGGTATTGGGGAACTGCCGTGGATAAAACAAGCTACCTTTAGTGTGTGGCAAAGCAGGGAAGACATGATGGCATTTGCCTACGGCATGAAGGAACATAAAGAAGTGATACAAAAAACAAGGAAAGAACGCTGGTATAGTGAAGATATGTTTACCCGGTTCAGGTTATCAGGGCATTGGGGAACATTGAAGGGAGTGGATCCGTTGGAGGCAATTGATAAGTGACCAGTTGGCCAATTGTCTGGATATATGTATCGGGAATTTGCAACCAGGAATTCAATAATCGGGAACTGCTGCATTATAAATGCTTTACTGATCAATTCATAACTACTATCAAAACCTATTAAAAACTTAAATTCTACATTTGCCATATGAAGAATATTAAAATCATTGAAGCCCCGTCGGAAATTGGTGCAGGTACAAGAGGCGCCAGCATGGGTGTGGACGCTATTAAAATTGCTGCGCTGGATTTCATGAGCAACTTCTTTGTTCATTTTCCGTCAGAAAAAATTCATGCGCCAAACGACCTTTTATTTGAGCCCATCCATTCGCCTTATGCAAAACGGATACATGGCGTAATAAGTATGACGGAAAAAATAAGTAAAGCTGTGTATGATTGTATCAAAGGAAGTTTTTTCCCGGTGGTACTAAGCGGTGA
>JACMKX010000155.1 GCA_014379905.1 Ferruginibacter sp.
CAGAATCATTACCGGAAGAACAACGTTTTCCTAAATCTGTAGTGAATGAAAAATTAGTGCAGGAACTGGGATTTGAATCAGCACAGGCTGCATTAGGAAAGCGATTCTGGATAGGAATGAATGGCTGGCATGCAGAGATAACAGGAGTTGTAGCAGATTTTAATACCGGTTCATTACACGAGGTCATCAAACCTACGTTAATTACCCAATACCTTCCTTTCTGTGAAAAGGTGGGTATCAAGATCAGATCAGGTGCAGACATACAGGCGACGATCAGCAGTGTAAATACAAGCTATAAAAAAGTATTTCCCGACGGAATATTTGAATTTAATTTTTTAGACCACCAATTAGATGCATTGTATAAAACCGAAGCAAGGTTATATAGCCTTTTCAAAATATTCTCTGTATTGGCCATGCTTATTTCCTGCCTGGGTTTATGGGGGCTGATAACGTTTGCCGCACAGCAACGGGTAAAAGAAATAGGTATAAGGAAAGTACTTGGTGCTTCTGTAACCAATATTGTTTCCATGCTTTCCAAGGATTTTATCGTTCTTGTTTGTATTGCTATTGCTATAGCCGCCCCGTTGGCTTATTGGGGTGTAAATAAGTGGTTACAGGATTTTGCATTCAGGATACATATCGGGTGGGCTGCATTTGCTATAGCCGGTGCTGTTGCGATATCGATTGCTTTGATTACGGTGAGTTTCCAGGCTATAAAAGCTGCTATCGCAAACCCGGTAAAGTCATTGCGAACGGAGTGAGGCTCGTCCTTGCGCTGCGACTGCGAACAAAGTGAAGCAGGAAGCAGGAAGCAAGAGAACGGAGTAGCTAGTTGAGTTCGTAGTTGAGTGAAAATTGAAAATTCAATATAAGACGGGCAATGAGCAAAGCAGATAACAAAAAACATTTTACTTTTCATAAATAATTAAGATGAATACATTTCTGAAAATATCATTCCGTCACCTGTGGCAAAGCAGACTTTACTCTACTATTAATATTGTTGGTTTGGCCACAGGAATTACCTGTATGCTGCTTGCAGTGCTGTATTGGAAATATGAACGCAGTTTTGACAGCTTTCATAAAAATAATCCTAACCTGTACCGCATTACTACAACTTTAATTGAGAATAAAGGTGCCAATGTTGAAACGATAGGCGGCACAGGCCAGGTACAGGGTCCGGCTTTTAAAGCTGGTGTGCCTGAAGTAAATAGTTATGTACGCATTTTTGGTGGTGATTATAACGTTAATGTTTCGGCAGGCAATAAAACCCTGAATCTGTTTTCTTTGTTTGTTGACGAGAATTTTTTTGATGTCTTTACCTTTCGCCTGTTACGTGGCAATCCTAAAACAGCATTGAGTGATATACGTTCTGTGGTAATTACTGAAAGCACTGCAAAAAAGTTCTTTAACAGCATTGATGTAGTAGGTAAACTGTTGCAAATGGATGGTGTTCCTTCTTTTGAAACCCTTGGCAAACCATTGATTATTTCCGGCGTGGTGGAAGATCCTCCAAAAAATTCATCATTGCAATTTGATGTTTTGTTTACATTCAAATTCATGGAGCTTTCTATGAAAGATACCAATTGGTTAAATGCTTATTTAGGCACTTTCGTGGTGCTTCATCCTGATGCAGATATACATTTGGTAGAACAAAAGTTTAATAAAGTATTTGCTTTTCATGCTAAAGAACAACTGGCAGAAAATTTTAAAAATTATGGTTATGATCCCCGGATGAACTATGGTATACAACCCATGACTGATATCCATTTTAACCCGCTGATGCGTACAACCGGTAATGCCGAGGCGGGCATTATTAATGGGAGTAGTCCCGTTTACTCTTACATGTTTATGGGTATTGCTTTGTTTATTTTACTGATGGCTGC
>JACMKX010000156.1 GCA_014379905.1 Ferruginibacter sp.
AAAATCATAAATCACTGTAAAAGAATAAATTGGTATTAAATTTTTGTATTGTGTAATAGCGTCAATGAAATTAATCAAATTAACTAATATGTTTTCAGCTAATAAAAAATCCCCGCAGTAAAACACTACGGGGATCTATATAACTCATTAAAAAATCTTACGGGAAAATACCCAACTCCGCATAACTCGTAGCCACCTTGTTAATAGCGCTGATGTATGCAGCTGTACGCATATCAGGAATAGAAGGATCTGCTTTCCAGATCTCCATGATCTCTCTTGTAGCGGTAATCATTGTTTCTTCCAGTCCGCTGTGTACGAGGTCCTGTTCTTCTGGTCCGTGCATGATAAACTTGCGTTCTTTATCGCTTACTTCTTTACCACTTAGTTCTTCAATCTGGCCGAGGATATGCGAGTTCATGTTTTCGGTAAACCGTTTTTCCATGCGGCCGTAGCGCACATGGCTTAAGTTTTTTAACCACTCAAAATAACTTACGGTTACACCACCTGCATTGAGGTACATATCGGGTACACACAAAATATTGCGGCGTGCAAATTCTTCATCGGCTTCGGGTGTACAAGGCCCGTTGGCAGCTTCGCCAATTATTTTTGCTTTTACTCTTGGAGCATTGTCTTTGTTGATTACGTTTTCCAATGCAGCAGGAATCAAGATATCGCAATCCAGTTCCAGGGCATCGGTATTTTTTTCCAGGTTGGTTGCACCAGGGAAATTTAAAATAGAACCCGTTGCTTTCCTGTGCTGAAATACTTCTTCTTCATTTAATCCCTCGGCATTAAAAATGGCGCCCTCGTATTCTGCCAGTGCAACTACTTTTGCGCCGGCTTCCCTAAAGAATTTTGCGGTATGATAACCTACGTTACCTAAGCCCTGAACAACAATGGTTTTGCCTTCGATGCCTGGTTTTAATCCCTGTCTTTCCATAATGTCGGTCATATTACAAACTTCACGGATGCCGAAGAAAACACCCAAACCGGTTGCTTCTTTACGGCCACGCACACCGCCCTGTGTAATAGGTTTACCGGTTACGCAACCGGCTGCATCTATCTCACCTGGTTTTAAGGAAGTGTAGGTATCCACGATCCAGGCCATTTCTCTTTCGCCCGTTCCGTAATCGGGAGCGGGAACATCAATACCGGGGCCTATGAAATTTTTCTTTACCAGTTCGCTGGTGTAGCGGCGGGTAATTTTTTCCAGTTCATACACGCTGTAGTTGCGCGGGTTTATTTTGATACCACCTTTACCGCCACCAAAGGGTACGTTTACAATGGCGCATTTGTAGGTCATAAGAGAGGCGAGGGCCATTACTTCATCCTGGTTTACCTCGTCGCTGAAACGGATACCACCTTTACAAGGGGATTTGTGCTGGCTATGCTGTACACGATAGGCCTCTATTACTTCAATGCTTCCGTCGTCTAATTTTACCGGGAAACGCATGCTGTAAATGCTGTTACATGCCTTGATCTGTTCAAGGATGCCTTTATCCCATTTGGTAAAATTGGCCGCTTTATCAAAGCTTCTTTCCACGCTTTGAAAAAAGCTGTACGGTTGATGTGACATATGGTTTTGTTTTTTGTTTATTAAAAGGGGTTTTAGAACCCGGCAATCTTTTTTTTTATTGATACTGGCAGGTTCGTGCTGTTGCAAAGGCCTGATAATATGGGTACTCTAAAAACTGTTCCCGGTATCCGGCATCGTGCATCTTTTTTAATTCGTGCTGCTCACAAATCCAATATTATCTCTGACCCAAAAACTCCCGGTATCCGGCATCCGGTATCTGTCATCTAATATCCTTCAATTATTTTAATTCCTGTTCGAGTTTAGAGACCTTTCTATCCACCCTCCCCACATAAATAAATAAGCCGATCAATATCACCAGGCAAACGGTTACTACTACATATATCTTTCCATTGCTGCGCATGGTATCGGCCATTTGTACGGTATCCTGTGCAAAAGACAACAAGGATAACAGCGTGGCTGCAAATGAAAGACTGATACGTTTGATTATGTTATTCATATTCATTGATTAAGTTCTTTTTGATACCGGATTTTTGACACTGGCAGATTTCTGCTATTGCAAAAGACTAATAATCCAGTTACGCTTAAAACTAC
Organism: Ferruginibacter sp.; assembly: GCA_014379905.1. GTDB lineage: Bacteria > Bacteroidota > Bacteroidia > Chitinophagales > Chitinophagaceae > Ferruginibacter. The sequence continues at coordinate 2,129 of JACMKX010000156.1, forward strand.
AACCAGTATCAGCATCCTGTTTCTATTTTTCATTCACACTGCAGCAAAAACCTTTAGCTATTTCCTCTCTAAAAACTGCTCCCGGTATCCAGTATCCAGCATCTATTTCAACAACTCCCTATCCCTCATCAATTCAATTCTTATTTTCAACGTTGCTATCCATACACCCAGTAAAGTCCAGCCGATAATAGCAGGGTAAAACACCTGCCTAAGCGAACTGTCGATATCATTGTAACTCAAAGCCGGGTTGCCGCTGTCGCTGCCGGGAGCACCCGGGTGCAGGCTACCTACCATACGTGGAATGATCCAGATACTGGGAAACAACATGGCAAAAGCGAAAATATTGTACACGGCACTTACACGGGCTCTTTTATCCATATCGGTAAAAGAACCACGCAATACAAAATAGGCACCATATATAAGAATAGCAATAGCAGCCCCGATTAGTTTGGGTTCTTTTAAAATAGAACCCAGGCTCTGACTTTGGTCGGTAACCCAGGTATAATTGGCCCATACTGCACCTGTTGCATATCCCAGCACACCGAAAACAGTGCCCATTACAGCATAACTTTTTGCGTATATGTCGTTGCGGTGACTGGTATTGCCCAAATATTTAATACTGTAAATAAAACTCACGATGAACATGATCATCATGGCCATCCACATACACACATGGAAATAAAGATTGCGGATGGTTTCGTTGAGAATAGGCAGGCGGGGAACTTCAAGCAGGAAACCGCCCACAATGGTATATACCAGTAATATGAACGATAATATTTTCCACCAGTTTTTACGCACTGAACACTAACAGTTTGATTAGAGGCGCAAAGTTAGGGGTAACGGGATTATAAAACGGGTAGATTTTATGTGATTTTTTGGTTAACCGCTTAGGCTGTCAGATGGATACACGGATGATGCTGGTGGAGCGAAAAAGGGCGGATTTCTCTGAGTTCTCCGTGTGTATTTCTCTCCGGATTCTCGCAGTTAAGTTTTTAAAGCACAGAGAATCCATTAAATCGCCGCCCAGCTCTCTGCCGTAGCCCTGTCAAAATCCCTTTGATAGCGTTCCGGAATTTGCCCATTGATAAAAGAACCTACCGGTACTTTTGGGAAAATATCTTCAAATGTGGTTACCTGGTTCATAAATACCCGGCGATAAATATGAGAGCGTTTTAACTGGGAAGGTTCTTTCATTCCTGCAGCACCCAATAATTCGGTAAATGATTTCACGGTCTGGCTATGGTAATTGGCTACCCTTACTTTTTTATTTTCTACTACCAGTCCCGCTACCAGTTGCGGATCTTGTGTAGCCACGCCGGTAGGGCAGGTATTGTTATTGCAAACCAGTGCCTGTATGCAGCCCAGTGCCATCATCATAGCGCGGGCACTGTTGGTGGCATCTGCACCCAGGGCAATGGCACGAACAATATGAAAGCCGCTCAATACTTTGCCGGAGGCGATGATCTTGATGTGTTTTCTTATATCAAAACCAACCAATACATTATGAACAAAAGCAAGGCCATCCAATAAAGGTGCGCCTACATAATTACTGAATTCCTGCGGTGCGGCGCCGGTACCCCCTTCGCCACCATCTACCGTTATAAAATCGGGGTAAATATCCAGTTCTGTCATGGCTTTGCAAATGGCAATAAACTCACTTTTATGACCAATGCATAATTTAAAACCTACGGGTTTGCCATTGCTGAGCTCCCTCAACTGCTGTATAAATTGTATCAACCCTTTCGGACTATTAAAAGCAGAATGATAAGGCGGAGAAAAAACGGTTACTCCTACCTGCACCAGCCGTATAGCCGCCACTTCGGGCGTAACTTTTTGAGCGGGTAAAATACCACCATGCCCCGGTTTGGCACCCTGCGATAATTTTAATTCGATCATTTTTACCTGGGGCTTTGCTGCATTTGCTGCAAAAGCTTCGGGACTAAAAACACCGTATTCGTTTCTTGCAGAAAAATAACCTGTTCCTATCTGCCAGATAAGATCGCCTTCCTGTTTTAAATGGTAAGGACTTAAGCCACCTTCGCCGGTGTTGTGCGCAAAGCCGCCGATCTTTGCACCGCCGTTCAATGCTTCTATGGCATTTTTGCTCAAAGAGCCATAACTCATGGCGCTCACATTGAGTACGCTGCAGCTGTAAGGTTGTTTGCAATCTTTATTGCCAATGAGAATCCTCGGGTCGTGAAGCACTTCATCATGACCAACCGGTGCAATGCTGTGCGTCATCCATTCGTATCCTTCGGCATATACATTTAATTGTGTGCCGAAAGGCATCGTATCGGTTTCTAATTTTGCACGCTGGTAAACGGTGCTACGGTCTATGCGGTTGATGGGACGTCCATCTGTATCACTCTCTACAAAATATTGGTAAAGCTTGGGGCGGAGTGCCTCCATAACCCAGCGGGCACGGCCGAATAAAGGAAAATTACGGATAAGCGAATGTTTGGTTTGATACATATCGTAGATACCCCAAATGGTGAGCAATACGGTTATGCCTAAGAACCACCAAAAGCCGGTCCATACAAAAATGGCCAAAGCAGCCAGGACAAGTAATGTAATAATGGCAACCTGTAAAAATAATTTTCGCATAAGCCCTTGTTTAGTTTTTCAAGGCCCTGAAATTACAAAATTTTAAGTAGTGTCTCCCTTTGAAATGAATATCACAAATAGTTGCCAGGATTGCCTGTCCCGCAAGTGCGGGAAGCCTGTCGAAACCGGTCTACACCTATTTTGAACCTCGCCTTCGGCAAACTCAGGCTTGACAGGGTTTTTCCAACTAAGACACGAAGAAGTCTTACCCCGATGGAACTATGGTTCTGCGAGCAGGTGGGATACACTCATATTAAGCCCTTCCGCAATTTTTTGCAAAGTGCCGATGGTAACATTCAGTTCGCCTCTTTCAATTCTGCCTACCTGTTCTGCATGATTATCCATGAGTACTGCCAGGTCCAGTTGGGAAAGATGACGCTGTTTACGAAGTTCACGAATGCGTAAACCGATCTTTTTTAAAAATATGGGGTCTTTTACTTGTTGCATATAAAGGATGCAGTTTCTTTTTTGGAAAGAATTTTTATTTTCTGTTTCTTTTGGAGCATCGGCTGAACATTTGTAAAGCAATTACAAATCTAAGGCTGGAAAAAAAATTATGAAACCGCATTTAGCCTTTATAATCCGGGTATTTTTCACATTGTTGATAATCATTGGTTGTAAAGATGACAGTTGCTGCCGCAAAAGGATGGAAACGATTATTGTGTAAAGTACAAAGAGGATACAACTAAAGTAAAACCTACTCTTTCCACAAAAAAGGAAATAATATCACCGCCAGTGCAATCACCAGCACATCCAGCCCGGCAATTAAACCAGCCAGCTGCCATACGGCACCTTCTTTAAATACTTCTCCAAAAGCAGCCTTGCTTAAGCGCATCAATAATAAAAGTATGGGGAGTATTACCGGGAAACCGAGAATGGCAATGAGCGCAGCATTTTGTTGTGCCTTGGCTGCAATGGCGCTCATTAAGGTAAATACCAGGCTGATGCTGCTGCCGCCCAGTAAAACAATGCCAATAAATCTTACCGTATCTGTGGAGGGATTGCCGAGTAAGGTAAAAAACAACAGCAAACTGATTCCGCTCATCAGCATCATTAATATGGTATTAAAAATGAGCTTGGCAACAATGAATTCTACAGGCGAGGTAATGGAATAAAAGTACAACATACGCCCCCTGCTTTCCTGTAAAAAACTTTTAGCCACCGTATTTACACATACAAATAGTTGAATTACCCAAAACAGGCTGTTCCATATAGGTGCATCCGGGCTGTCGGGCATACTGAGGTACAATACGAAAATAGTAGCCGCTATATAGAGCAATATGCCATAAAAGGTATGTTGCTGGCGCAGTTCCAGCAGGATATCCTTTTTTAATAAAGTGGCAATGCGTTTTAGCATGGGGCAAAATTAAGGAAAGAAGTGTACCGTAAATACCGAAAACGCTCCGGGGTCCTGCGGACACCCATAGGTTTTCTCTTCTTTGCGTCCACATAGTAATTCAACGAAGGAAAAATACTGTTGAAAACTTGTAGGGCAATTAGTCGTTTAAATTGGTAGGGTTTTGCCTGTGGTGAAAAAATTATATATATATTCAGTGGGCCATATTTTTCACCTAACAATTATTTATGAAAAAAGTATTACTTAGTGTGCTATGCGTTACCAGCGTGTATATAGCAGCAGCACAAAATGATGCCTGGAGTTCCAACAATGCAGCGGGCAGAATTGTTACCGCTAAAGCGGTGTCGAGGCAATCGTTTCCTACCGAATTCAAATTATTTAATTTCAATGCTGCTTCTTTTAAACAGCAATTATTTTCTATTGCGGGCAGCAATGCCACTAAACATTCAACCATTATCTCCCTGCCAAATGCAGATGGAAAGCTGGAACAATATGAGATTACTGAAGCTTCCAATTTTGATGCGCAGCTGCAGGCACAGTTTCCCGACATAAGAGCATTTTCAGGAAAAGGGATCACCGATCCTTATGCTACTTTAAAACTGAGTTATTCGCCGCAGGGCATGCAAACAATGGTTTTCCGTACAGGAAAATTGAATGAATTTATGGAAGCCTATGCCGCAGATAACAGTGTTTATGCAGTGTACAAAGCTCAAAGAAAAGCCGGCAATTTAAACTGGAGTTGTTCTGTACAGGAGGAGCAACTCATTAATGGTATTAATGCCCGGGTAATGAACAGCGGCATCACACAAAGGTCGGGCGGCAACCTCAAAACCATGCGCCTTGCCCAATCCTGCACGGGGGAATACGCTAATTATTTTGGAGCTACCTCATCGGCACAGGTAGCCCTGGTGCTGGCAGCATTCAACGCAACGCTTACCCGTTGCAACGGGGTTTATGAAAAAGATCTCGCGCTACACCTCAACCTTATTTCGCAAACAACGAATGTAATATTCTACAATGCTTCTACCGATCCATATTCCAATGCATCTGTAGGAACAGCCTCTTCCAATGCAAACAATGCCAATGGCTGGAATATTCAATTGCAGAATACCTTAAATACCACGCTTGGCGGCAGCCTCTCCGCAAGCAATGCCTTATATGATATAGGACATTTGTTTGGCGGCAGTGGTGGTGGTGGTAATGCAGGTTGTATTGGTTGTATCTGTGTAAATCCAACAGCCAACGGTCAAAAACAAAAGGGAAGTGGTTTTACTTCCCCCGGCGACGCCATACCGCAGGGAGATAATTTTGACATCGATTATGTAGCGCATGAAGTAGGCCACCAGCTGGGTGCCAATCATACTTTTTCCAATGGTACAGAAGGAACCGGCGTAAACAAGGAAGTTGGTTCCGGTATTTCAATAATGGGCTATGCAGGTATCACAGCCAATGATGTGGCGCCACATTCTATTGCTTATTTTCACCAGGCATCCATCGCACAGATCCAGTCAAATTTAAATTCAAAAACCTGTCCTGTAACAACCAATATCACCGGCGCTACTCCTGTAGTGGCAGCAGTTGGAAACTTTACCATTCCCATCAGCACGCCCTTTGCATTAACTGGTTCCGCTTCGGATGCGGATGGTGATGCATTAACCTATAGCTGGGAGCAGGACAACAACGGTACCACTGCTACCGAAGGCGCCAATAGTAAGGCCAGTCCAACCAAAACAGTTGGTCCCAACTTTATATCTTTTGCTCCCACAGCCTCTCCTGTAAGGTATTTTCCACAACTGGCAACTATACTTGCAGGTGGATTAACAACAGCTCCCTTGCCCGGTGGTGATGCTGGTATGACCATGGAAGCATTAAGCTCGGTATCAAGAACGCTCAACTTCAGGTTAACGGTAAGAGACAATGCTGCTTATAGTGCGACAGCACCTGTGAGTGTTGGTCAAACACAATTTACAGATATGGTGGTAACAGTAAGCAACACATCCGGTCCGTTTGCAGTAACATCCCCCAATACCAATGTTACATGGGCCGGTAATTCAACACAAACCATTAACTGGTCTGTTGCCAATACAACAGCTGCACCGGTTAGTTGCGCCAATGTAAAAATATCTTTGTCAACAGATGGCGGGCTAACTTTCCCCACAGTGCTGATAGCAAGTACGCCCAATGATGGCAGCCAGGCAGTAACTATTCCTGCTACACCGGGCACTGCTGCAAGAGTAAAAATTGAATCTGTTGGTAATATCTTCTTTGATATTTCCAATACCAACTTTATCATTGGCGGAGCCGTGGCCTGCGGAGCACCTGCAGGATTATCTTCTTCAGCAGTAACTACCTCTTCTGCAACCGTTAGCTGGGCTGCAGTAACCGGTGCTACCAGTTATGATGTGGATTATAAAACCAATGCATCAGGTACCTGGATCAATGCTGCCACTGGCAACACGGCTTTATCAGCAAACCTTAGCGGCTTAATTGCTGCTACTTTGTATGACTGGAGAGTAAGAGCCAATTGTACCAGCGCAAGCAGCGCTTATACCGCAGCCCAGTTCACCACTACTTCTCCGGCAAGCTGCAATGCACCGGGTGGTTTGGCATCATCGGCCATCACTACTTCATCTGCAACCATTAGCTGGACAGCAGTAAGCGGCGGCACTTCTTATGATGTAGATTATAAAACCAATGCATCCGGCACCTGGACCAATGCGGCAACAGCTAGTACATCACTTTCTGTAAACTTAAGTGGGTTGTCTGCATCAACATTGTACGACTGGAGAGTAAGAACCAATTGCGCCAGCGGAAGCAGTACTTACACAACCGCACAATTCACTACACAAACTGCCGGCGGTTGCGGTACTGCATTTGAACCAAATGAAAGCATTGCGGCTGCAGCATTAATCAATGCAGGTGTGGCCAATTCAGCAGCCATTACTACTGCTACGGATAATGATTATTTCAGGATAGTAACAACCGGTTCAAGCAACAATGTATTTACATTAGCGGGTCCTGCCGGTGTTGATTATGATCTTACCATTTACAACAGTGCAGGTACCTCAATCGGAACAGGTACATCGGGGACTGCCAACGAAACAGTGTCATTGAATAACCAGGCAGCAGGTACGTATTATATAAGAGTGTTTGGATACAATGGCGCCAACAGTGCCACCTGTTATACTATTACAGCAACAGTAACGCCTGTAGCACAAGGTTGCCAAAGCGCTTACGATGTGAGTTCTAATGGAACTTCAGCCGGCGCAGCTGCCATTCCTTTCAATACGGATATTAAAGGATTGATAAGCCCGAGCGGTGACAATGATTATTATCAATTTGTTATTACCAACGCTGGCACCGCAACAATTACCCTTACAACGCTGCCCGCAGATTATGAGCTGGCGATTTACAGCAGTAATGGTACCACGCAACTGGCAAGTTCTACCAATGGCAGCACCAACAGCGAAACCATTACAAGAACCTACACTGCCGGTACTTACTATGCAAGGGTGTGGGGTTACAACAATGCCAACAATGCAACCAGCTGTTATACATTAAAAGTTCAGTTGGGCACCGCAAGTAAAAATGAATATGCTGTTAAGGAAGCAGCGATCTTAAAAATGTCGCCCAATCCAACCAGCAATATTTTAAACATTAGTTTGCTGGGTGCTGAAGTGTACAGGCAATCTGTAATACAGGTAATGGATGCAAGGGGTAAGATAGTAATGGAACAACAATTGAAACGCAATACGCAATCAGTGGATGTTTCTAAACTTGCCGCCGGAACTTATGTTGTTAAGATCAGCAATGGTAGTTCGGTTATTACTTCAAAATTTGTAAAACAGTAATTATATTTCGTTTTGCTAAAAAGCCATTCGTTTTTACGAATGGCTTTTTAGTTTTTTGATGTGAGGTTAGTGGTAAATGGCTAGTGGCTAGCGGGTGTTAAATTCGGGAAATTATTATGATAGGTAGTATTCAAATTACAGGAAGAAGGATTCTGTAGGTAGTGTTTGATTTGATTGACCTTATTTATATAGTGTAATTCAACAGGAATTTATATATTCGTCATTACAAATTTTTCTATGAAAAGTATACTGGTTTCTTTGCTGTTGCTGGTTGGGTTAACTGCAGCAGCGCAGGATTATAAATATAAATATTATTTTGATGGAGATTTTAATTCCGTTGCAGCAGACAAGGCGGTAATGGTTGGAAAAGGAATAATGGTAAATGGCTTATTAAGACTTGATTGTTTTAATATTCTAACAGGCCGGATGATGACGTCTGCTCATTTTAAAGATTCAAGCCTAACAGAATTTGAGGGGCCTTTTATTTCCTATTACCGTAACGGACAAAAAGAAAAAGAAGGTACTTACAGCAATGGAATAGAATGGGGGGTATGGCAAACATGCGATTCAACCGGCAGGTTAACTGATTCAATGCTGTTCAAGAAAGCAGCCATTGTTGCTTTCAGGATGAAGGAATATTATTCAAACGGTAACATCAGCATTGCTTTGGCACATGACAACAGGGATACTTCATTTTCAATCACCCAATATGACACGGCAGGTAGAAAAATTGCTGAGATCGTTTCAAAAGAAAAGAATCATACTTATAATGAATATAATCTAGGTAAATTAGTTAAAACTGCTCCCATCAAACAAGAAGATTATTTGCCTTCTATAACAGGAGGGCAAAAAGCCTGGACTGCTCATGTAAGGAACAAGCTGAACAGTGAAGTTGGCATACAGAATAAAGCTCCTGAGGGAGAATATAAAATAATGATCAGATTTAAGGTAACCAGATCTGGCGAACTTACAGATATTGTTGCAGAAACAAATCATGGCTACGGTATGGAAGAAGAAGCGATACGGGTGATAAGAATGAAGCCTGTTTGGAAACCTGCTTCCATAAATGGCACCAGTATCAATTTTTTATTGCGACAGCCGGTTACTTTTGTAGTACAGGTAAATTGATATTTATTTATTTCTCCAACGCACAATGCCTGCACCTGGGTTCATAAATATCTTTTTCACCCAGCAATACCTGGCCTGCCTGTGCAGTTTTGCGGTAGCTGATATTGGCAATATTGCCGCACTTAACACATATTGCGTGCAGCTTGGTAATATAATCTGCTTTTGCCAACAGGCAGGGCATTTGTCCAAAGGGATTGCCGAGATAATCCATATCAAGCCCGGCCACAATAACACGTATTCCTTTTGATGCGAGCTGTTCACAAACATTGCCTATTTCTGCATCAAAAAATTGTGCTTCATCAATACCCACCACATCTACGCCTTCTGTGAGCAATAATATGCTTTGAGAACTTTCTACCGGTGTACTAAGAATGCTGTTGGTATCATGACTTACAATTTTCACTTCATCATACCGGGTATCCAAAGCCGGTTTAAAAATTTCCACTTTTAAATTGGCGATCTTTACCCGCTTTAACCTGCGAATGAGTTCTTCTGTTTTTCCGCTAAACATACTGCCGCATATCACTTCTATCCAGCCACGCCGCTCACCCTTTAAATTAGGTTCAATAAACATTTAGGTAATATTTTTAAAATAACGTTAGTAACTTTATACTGTTCGTGCAAAGATTAAGGTTTTGGTTCATAGGGCAAAACAATTTTTGCGTGCAGGAAAAAGCATTTGTATATCTAAATTTCATATATGGAACGGGTGAAAACCCTTACTGGTAAATTACAGGAGCAATTGGCACAAAACGCCAGTCCGGACCAGTTGCTTACTACTGTTGAAATGCTGCGCTCAGAATTGGAACACCTTAAGCTGATACAGCCAAAAAAAGATAATGCTTCCGTAGCCGTTCATATAGCGCCTTATCAAAATGACATGCCTGATATACGGGATGAAAAACCTGCATTGCCGGAAGAAAAAACAGTAGAAGTATTACAGGTAGATGAAGCAGAGGTAGAAGCGGAACTGGAAGAAATAAAACGTACTGCCAAAGAAAAAAGCAGCATCGGGGCACAAAACAAACCGGCACTTTTGTTTGATCCCATTGAAGATATTCCCACCTTAATACATCAACAGGCAGCAGCAGAAGAAACGCCTAAAGCCGAAGTGAATCATGCAGTAAAAGGAGAAGCAAAGGATTCACTCAATGACCGGTTAAAAGAAACTAAAACAGAATTGTTCGACTCCTTAAAAGAAGCGCCCATCAGGGATCTGAAAAAAGCCATCGGCATCAACGATAAATTTTTATTTGTAAATGAATTGTTTCGTGGCGACGATACTATGTATGAACGCAGCATAAAAACGATCAATGGTTTTTCTATTTATCCCGAAGCAGAATATTGGATAAAAAGAGAGTTGAAATTAAAATTGGGCTGGGATGATCGAAATGATGTTGTAAAGCAATTTGATCAGTTGGTTAAGAGACGCTTTCTCTGAATATGATCCATGATCTTATTGGTAGCACCACGGTTGCTATACACATATTCTTTAGCGATAAAGCCCGTTTCCTTTAATAAAATGGAATTACTTAAAAGCTTATTCAGCAAAGCTTCCAGCTCCAACGCTGTAGTAAAGGAAAATGCTCCCTGCCTTTCTACCAGTTCCCTGGCTTCTGCAAATTTTTCATATACCGGTCCAAAAATCACGGGCTTGCCATATACGGCCGCTTCTAAAATATTGTGAATACCGCTTTGATTAAATCCACCGCCCACGTACGCAATGGTAGCACATTTATACAATCTTGATAACATGCCAATATTGTCAATGATCAATATGTTACTGTTGATAACGGTACCGGATTGACGGTTCATTAAAGAAGAATATAAAATGCCTTCCGGGAATTCTTTCTGCAGGTCGGCAATTCTTTCCCGGCTTATTTCATGAGGCGCAAAAATAAAACGGATATGTGGATAGGTTTTGGCGTAATGAATTAATTCTTCTTCATCTTCTTCCCAGGTACTGCCCGCCACCACTACGGGATGGTCTTTGCAAAATTGCTGCAACATTTCGCCCGGCGATTCCCATTGTTCGGCAATGGCTACCACCCTGTCAAAACGGGTATCACCGGTAACGGTAATATTTTCGTGTACTTTAATAGAAGTCAGCAATGCTTTGGAGGAGGCTGTTTGAACAAATAAATGTTCAAAACTTCCCAATATTGTTTTCCAGAATCCTCCATACCATTTAAAAAACGGCTGGCTCTCCCTGAAAATGCCGGAAACCAGCAATACGGGAATATTTTTTTTAGCGAGTGCCTGCAGGTAATAATACCAGTATTCATATTTTACCCAAAGCACCAGGGTTGGATTGATGGCGTCAATAAATTTTTTTGATTGAACCGGGTTGTCCATGGGCAGGTAAAGGATCTTATCGGCACCCGTATAATTTTTTCTTATTTCATAGCCGCTGGGCGAAAAAAAGGTTAGTATGATCTTACAGGAAGGATAGGCTGACCGGATGGCTTCCAGCAATGGCCGGCCTTGTTCAAATTCTCCCAGGCTGGCACAGTGCATCCAAACAGTTTGATCCTGCCCGGAGCCAAAAGATGCAGGTAGGAGATTACCCTTTCTTCCTTTTACCCACTGTGCTGCTTTTTTATTCCAAAGCGAAGCCAGCCTGGCACCGGCAATATATAGCAACAAAAATATATTGTATAGAAGTAGACCCAAAGGTTAATAATTTACTATCAAAAATAGCTTCTTCCTACGGTAAATCAAGGTGGTCGACCTGGATATCCAGGTCGACCACCCGAAGCTTGTTCAAATGGTTAAATCAATCTGTAAACGAAAGTTTGCTTTATTGATAAGGTGGTGGACCTTAAATTTGATTCTGTAAACGGAGTTCGTTCTCATGCTCAAAATACTATCTTTGCGCACTATAAATAAATAGCATATGAGGCCATTACAAATGGTGGACACTAAAACGCAGTACCTAAAGATTAAAACAGCAGTGGATGCCGCTGTTATAGCCGTTTTGGAAAGTTCCCAGTTTATAGGCGGGAAAGTGGTGAATGATTTTGCAGCAAACCTGGCCCAATACCATGGAGTAAAGCATGTAATACCCTGCGCCAATGGAACAGATGCCCTGCAAATTGCCATGATGGCATTGGGTTTGAAGGCAGGAGATGAAGTAATAACGCCTTCTTTTACCTATATAGCTACCGTGGAAGTAGCAGCTTTACTTGGTATTAAACCCATTTTTGTAGAAGTAGATAAAAAAACCTTCTGCATAGATCCCGACATAATAGAAAATGCCATCACTCCTAAAACCAAAGCCATTGTGCCGGTTCACTTGTATGGCCATGCTGCAAACATGGAGCCCATAATGCAAATAGCTAAAAAACATAATTTATTTGTTATTGAAGACAATGCGCAGGCTATAGGCAACGTTTATGCATTCGCAGACGGTACAAAAAAGAAATTAGGTTCAATTGGCGATATAGGTTGCACTTCTTTTTATCCTTCCAAAAACCTGGGGGCATATGGAGATGGTGGTGCCATGATGACCAATGATGATGCGTTGGCAGATAAATTAAAAATGATCGCATCGCATGGTCAGAGCAAAAGATATTATCACGATGTGGTAGGTTGTAATTCCAGACTGGATGCCATACAGGCCGCCATCCTGGATATTAAATTAACCTACCTGGATGAATACATAGCCGCACGCCGCAAAGCAGCCGATTTTTATGATGCCGCTTTTGCCGCGAATGATAAGATATCCGTTCCCTTTCGTGCAACCAATAATAACCATGTATTTCATCAATACACCCTAACACTAAATGGAGTAGATAGGGATGCGCTGCACCTGTATCTTGCAGACAATGGAATTCCATCTATGATCTATTACCCGGTTCCTGCCCACAGGCAAAAAATGTTTGATGCATTTGGCGGCAGTGAGTATAAACTGGAAACAACAGACTGGCTTACAGAGCGAGTGATATCACTTCCTATTCACACAGAACTGGATGAAGAACAACAACAACTAATTGCAAATAAAGTACTCGAATTTATAAACATACAATTCTAAAACAACCCATCTTAATTTATGAAAATAGCTGTAGTTGGAACCGGATATGTTGGCCTTGTAACAGGTACATGTTTTTCGGAAACCGGTAACCAGGTGATCTGCGTTGATATTGATAAAAACAAAGTAGATAAACTTTCTTCGGGACAGATAACGATTTACGAACCCGGCCTGGAAAAATTATTTCTTCGTAACCAGAAAGAAGGCCGTTTGCATTTTACCACATCACTGGAAGAAGCCATAAAAGAGGCCCAGATCATTTTTTTGGCGCTGCCGACGCCTCCAGGAGAGGATGGAAGTGCTGACCTGAAATATATTTTGGGCGTTGCATCCGACCTGGGCAAATTACTCAAGCCAGCTGATTACAAAGTGATCATCGATAAAAGCACGGTACCTGTTGGTACTGCAGAAAAAGTAAGAACAGCGATATTGGCGAGCGCAACAGAAGATATCAACAACTCCTTCGACGTAGTGAGCAATCCCGAGTTTTTAAGAGAGGGGGTTGCCGTAGATGATTTCATGAAACCAGACAGGGTGGTGATTGGTACCGAATCGGAAAAAGCAAAAAAACTGATGAGCGACTTGTATGTTCCGTTTGTTCGCCAGGGTAATCCGATTATTTTCATGGATGAAAAATCTGCAGAACTTACCAAGTATGCGGCCAATTCTTTCCTGGCTGTAAAGATCAGTTTCATGAATGAAATTGCGCAGCTCTGCGAAAGAATGGGTGCCGATGTGGATATGGTGCGCAAAGGAATTGGTAGTGATGAACGCATTGGTAAAAGATTTTTGTTCCCGGGTATTGGTTATGGCGGCAGCTGTTTCCCTAAAGATGTGCAGGCCCTGGCAAAATCTTCTTCAGAAGTTGAATATGAATTCAAAATACTGGATGCAGTAATGGATGTTAATGAAAAACAGAAACTCCATTTAATGCCCAAGATCAACAATTATTTTAATGGTGATCTTAAAGGAAAGCATTTTGCTTTGTGGGGCCTTTCTTTTAAACCTAATACTGATGATATCCGCGAAGCACCGGCTTTATACATCATTGATGAACTGGTAAACGCAGGAGCTACGGTAAGTGCCTTTGATCCGGAGGGCATGCCCAATGTAAAACAATTGCTGGGCAATAAGATCACTTATGGCGAAGGACAATATGATGTATTGGAAAATGCAGACGCTTTGATCATAGCTACCGAGTGGAACGAATTTCGTACACCCGAATTTGAAAAAATAAAATCATCTTTAAACAACCAGGTTATATTTGATGGCAGAAATTTATTTGACCTGCAACAAATAAAACAACTAGGCTTCCATTATGAAAGTGTGGGAAGAAAAGTAGTTACACAATAATTATGGATTATTAATTACTAATTATTAATCAGCTGGTAATAATCAATAATCATTAATCAATAATAAAAATTTAAAATTGGCTAATAATACTAATACAGGAAATTCAAAACGGGTTCTCGTGACCGGGGCAGCCGGCTTTTTAGGCTCGCATCTTTGCGACCGTTTTATAAAAGAAGGCTATTACGTTATTGGAATGGATAACCTTATTACCGGTGATCTTAAAAATATAGAACATCTTTTTAAGCTGGATAATTTTGAATTTTATCATCATGACGTGTCAAAATTTATTCATGTTACCGGCGAACTGGATTATATTCTTCACTTTGCATCACCCGCCAGCCCTATTGATTATTTGAAAATTCCCATTCAAACTTTAAAAGTAGGTTCCCTGGGTACGCATAATTGTTTGGGCCTTGCCAAAGCAAAAAACGCAAGAATACTGGTAGCCAGTACCAGCGAGGTATATGGTGATCCGCTGGTTCACCCGCAAAACGAAGACTATTGGGGTAATGTAAATCCTATAGGCCCGAGAGGTGTGTATGATGAAGCCAAACGTTTCCAGGAAGCTATTACCATGGCCTACCATACTTTTCATAATGTTCAGACAAGGATCATTCGCATATTCAACACGTATGGCCCACGCATGAGGCTCAATGATGGCCGTGCATTACCTGCATTTATTGGCCAGGCATTGCGTGGAGAAGATCTTACTGTATTTGGGGATGGCAGCCAGACAAGAAGTTTTTGTTATGTAGATGATCTTGTAGAAGGGATTTACCGCCTGTTGATGAGTGATTATGTGTCACCGGTTAATATCGGCAACCCGGATGAAATTTCTTTAAAGGATTTTGCAGAAGAAATTATTAAACTAACAGGTACCACGCAAAAAATCACCTATAAACCTTTACCGGTAGATGATCCCAGGCAAAGGCAACCCGATATTACCCGGGCAAGGGAAATTTTAAAATGGGAGCCAACGGTTAGCAGGGCAGAAGGCTTAAAAATTACGTATGAATATTTTAAAAGCCTTCCCCAGGAAGAATTAGTAAAACTACCGAAAGAGTTTTATAAATAAGTCAGTAAGAGATGAGTCAATAGTCAATAAGTAAATTGGTATTAAAAAAGATATTGTATTTTCCGTAATGACTCACTGACAAATGACATATGATTCACTTGCATTAAAAATCACACAACTAAGATATGTACCAGGATCTTGTAGATAAAAAAAAGACATTAGCGGTTATAGGCTTGGGGTATGTGGGATTACCCATAGCATTGGAGTTTGCTAAAAAGATTAAAGTGATAGGGTTTGATATTAATGCAGACCGTATCAAATTAATGCAGAATAAAATTGATCCCAGCCAGGAACTGGAATCCGGCGCTTTTGATGGTTGCGATATTGAATTCACTAATGACCTGGAAGTGTTGAAGCAGGCTAATTTTTTTATTGTAGCAGTTCCAACACCAGTTGATGAGCACAATGTGCCCGACCTTGTGCCGGTACTACGTGCAAGTGAAACGATTGGAAAAGTTATCAAAAAAGGAGATTATGTAGTGTACGAAAGCACGGTTTACCCTGGTTGTACAGAAGAAGACTGCGTGCCGGTAATTGAGAAATTGTCCGGGTTAAAAATGGTAACTGATTATAAAATAGGTTACTCTCCCGAAAGAATTAACCCCGGTGATAAAGAACATACCATCACTTCGATTATTAAAGTAGTAAGTGGTTGTTGCGAAGAAAGTTTGGAAACCATTGCAAAAGTGTACGAACTGGTGGTAAAAGCAGGTGTGCATAAAGCCTCTTCCATTAAAGTGGCCGAAGCAGCCAAGATCATTGAAAATACACAAAGAGATCTGAACATTGCATTGATGAATGAATTGTCCATCATCTTCGATAGGATGAACATCAACACTTTTGAAGTATTGGAAGCCGCGGGTACTAAATGGAATTTTTTGAAATTTCAACCTGGCCTGGTAGGCGGGCATTGTATTGGTGTAGATCCATATTATCTTACCCACAAATCAAAAGAACTGGGTTATGACAGTCAGGTTATTTTAGCCGGGCGTGCTATTAATGATGGCATGGCAGGATATGTGGCCAAAAAAGTATTGCAACATATTATACAGCACAATGGAAATGTAAAAGATGCCCGGGTTTTGGTAATGGGCGCTACATTTAAAGAAAATGTGAGTGATATACGCAATAGTAAAGTAGCCGATGTAGTGAAAGAATTGAAATCATTTTCACTCAATGTAGATGTGGCAGATCCTCATGCGGACAGCAATGAACTAAATCATGAATATGGCTTTGGACTGACAGAAAAAACAGCAACTGATTATGATGCTGTAATTGTTACAGTGCCGCACAATGATTATAAAAAGTTAGATGATGCTTATTTTAGGTCGATATCAAAAGAAAAAGCATTGATAGCCGATCTTAAAGGTATATACCGAAATAAGATAAGCAGCAGAACCTATTGGAGCCTTTAAAATAAATTCAATATTTCATATTAATGAATTCATTTCATTTAAAAGATATATCCGGGAATAGTTTCCTTGTAACAGGGGGAGCCGGCTTTATCGGCGGGCACGTAAGCGAATACCTTTTAAGAAACGGGGCAGCAAAAGTGCGGGTGCTTGATAATATGGCAAATGGATTTGATAAAAATATTGCTGTTTTAAAAGAATATCCATCATTCGAATTTATTGAAGGCGATATTAGAAATGAAAGCATTTGCCAGGAGGCTTGTAAGGGAATTGACTATGTAAGCCACCAGGCCGCATTAGGATCAGTTCCACGAAGCATTAAAGAGCCTGTTTATTTTAATGAAGTAAACGTAGGTGGCTTTGTAAATATGCTGAAGGCAGCTGTTGATAATAATGTACAGCAGTTTGTATATGCGTCTTCCTCTTCGGTATACGGCGATGAGCCTACACTTCCCAAAAAAGAAGATAGAACAGGTAATTGTTTATCTCCATACGCAGCTACAAAAAAAACAAATGAATTGTATGCACAGGTATTTGCGGATGTATATGGTTTAAAAGTGTTGGGCTTCCGCTACTTTAATATTTTTGGCCCCCGGCAGGATCCGGATGGTCCGTATGCAGCTGTTATCCCACTTTTTGTAAAAGGTATTTTAAACAGAACACCCGTTTACATTAACGGGGATGGGGAGCAAACAAGGGATTTTACTTTTGTAGAAAATGCCGTGCAGGTAAATATAAAAGGGATGTTAACCAACAATGCGGCAGCGCTGAAGAAAGTATACAATGTTGCTATAGGCGAAAAATTTACAGTTAACTATCTTTATAATGCATGCCGCCAACAATTGGGTAGCAACTGGCAGGTTACCTACCGGGAACCAAGGGCCGGCGATATCATGCATTCATTGGCTGATATTTCCCTGGCAAAAGACTTGCTGGATTACCAGCCCACAAAACGATTTGAAGACGGCCTTAGTGAAACAATTGAATACTTTAAAAACCTATACAGTAATTGACAGGCGGGGAATTGTTCTTTCATCAATTTTTCATTTATTAATCAGAAGATGCCTTTTTTAAAAACAACTTTTCCCGGGTTATTGATATTTGAACCAAAAGTATTTGAAGACAGCCGTGGATATTTTTTTGAAAGTTACAATGAGAGTATATGCAGGCAGGAAGGTATTGAAATAAATTTTGTACAGGATAACCAGGCAAAGTCTTCTTATGGAGTAGTTCGTGGATTGCATTACCAGTTAGATCCTCATGCCCAGACAAAATTTATAAGGGTGCTAAGCGGAACTATTTTAGATGTTGTTGTTGATATCCGAAAGGGATCGCCTACTTATGGCCAGGTTTTTACAATTAAATTATCAGCGGAAAATAAATTACAGTTGCTCATACCAAAAGGATTTGCTCATGGTTATTCCGTTATCAGCCCGACAGCAGAAGTATTTTACAAATGCGATACATTCTGGCATAGAGAATCGGAGGGGGGAATTTTGCTGAGCGATCCCGACCTTAACATCGATTGGGAAATACCGGAAAGTGAGCGGATCATATCTGAAAAAGATAAATTGTATCCCGGTATAAAAAACTGTAACAACAATTTCATATTTAATTCCTGATATTTATTTCATTGGAGCATCAAAAAAAAATACTGGTAACAGGTGCCAACGGGCAACTGGGAATGGAGTTCAGGCAACTGGCACCTTTATTCCCGGAATACCTTTTTTTATTTTTGTCGAAAGCCGAAATAGCAATTGATGATGATGACAAGCTCCGGGCATTTTTCGAAAAAAATATTATTGATGTTTGCATCAATTGTGCTGCATACACAGCCGTAGATAAATCGGAAACAGACAAAGAACAGGCAATAGCTATTAATGTCACAGCGGTGGCCAACATGGCTGCAATATGCAAACAGTATAGTGCCCGGTTCATTCATTTTTCTACCGATTATGTATTTAACGGAAATGCTGAAAAGCCATACAGGGAAAGCGATGTAACCGACCCTGTTAATTTTTACGGGCAAACCAAACTGGAAGGGGAACAGGCTGCAATAAAAAATAATGAGGACGTTATCATCATTCGTACATCCTGGGTATACAGCCGGTTTGGAAAAAACTTTGTAAAAACAATGATGCGATTAATGGCCGAAAAGGATAGTATTGGAGTGGTGACCGACCAGAGAGGTTGCCCTACTTATGCTGCCGACCTAGCTGAAGCCGTAATGCAGGTAATTAAAAGTAACAGCGATGCAGCCGGCATCTATCATTACTGTAACGAAGGAATTATCAGTTGGTTTGAATTTGCAACAGCAATAAAGGAAATAATGGGCAGCAGTTGTACAGTGCATCCATTGGCAACCAGCGATTATCCTACACCTGCCAAACGCCCGGCTTATTCTGCATTAGATACCCGGAAAATAAAAGAAACCTGGCAAATTGCTATTCCTGGCTGGAGAACAAGCCTGGAGAGCTGTATCAAAGAATACATTAATTAAAAGATTTCTACCCTTACAGCAAGGCATTCCTGCCTACCTTTGCCATAATCAATCAACAATAATTTGAATTTATTTTCGACCAATAACCGTATTATCATTACCTGCAGCAACCGTATGAGCCCGTGGTTGCAAAAAGATGTGGAGGAGTTGGGTTTTAAACCTGTCCGTATTTTTAAAACAGGAGTGGAATTGTCGGGTACTTTACAGGATTGTATCCGGCTCAATTTAAATCTTCGTTGCGCCAGCCAGGTGTTATTTTCTATTAAGGAATTGAAAGCGTATAATGCGGATGATCTTTATGAGGGATTACTACACATGGCCTGGGAAGACATTATTCCGGCCGACGGATATTTTTCTATCAGCAGCAATGTAAGCAATGAAACCATTACCAATAATTTATTTGCCAATGTAAAGGTAAAAGATGCCATTGCAGATCGTTTCCGGGAGAAAACGGGTGCAAGGCCCAATTCGGGTGCAGAACTGAATGGCGCGGTAATCCATTTATACTGGAAAGAAACATCAGCAGAAATATTTATTGATACTTCAGGTGAAACATTATCCAAACATGGGTATAGAAAAATTCCGGGTAAAGCACCCATGCTTGAATCCCTGGCAGCAGCTACCATATTAGCTGGTAACTGGGATGGCGTTTCTCCCTTTGTAAATCCAATGTGTGGTTCCGGAACACTGGCCATTGAAGCAGCTATGATAGCCACCAACCGCAGGCCTGGACTCTATCGCAACAATTATTCCTTCATGTACATAAAAGGATATGAAGAAGAAATGTATAACACGGAATTTTTACAATTGGAGCAAAAGGTTAAGGAAGTACCGGGCGACCTGCAGATCATTGCTTCCGATATTAGTGCTGATGCCGTAGAAATAAGTAAAGTGAATGCCGGTATTGCAGGTGTGGAGGATTTGATTCAATTCCAGTTATGCGATTTTGAAGAAACGCCTGTTCCTGAAACTACCAGCGGTGCTGTTTATTTTAATCCCGAGTACGGAGACAGGCTGGGCGTAGAGATAGAACTGGAAGCCACCTATAAAAGAGTGGGCGATTTTTTAAAACAAAAATGCAAAGGTTATTTTGGTTACATATTTACCGGTAATTTGGAACTGGCAAAAAAGATCGGGCTAAAACCTAAACGTCGTATAGAATTTTATACAAGCAAAATTGATTGCCGCTTGCTGGAGTATGAATTGTATGCAGGCAGCCGGGAAACTAAAAATATTTAATGGAGATCGTTGGTTACATAGCATCCATTTTTATAGGAATAGCGTTGGGCCTTATTGGCAGCGGTGGAAGCATATTAACCGTACCCGTGCTGGTATATCTTTTTTCTGTTGATGCAGTAGTAGCTACTTCCTATTCCTTATTTATTGTTGGGCTTACAAGTGCGGTAGGTTCTTTTAGTTATTTAAAAAGAAAAATGCTTAATGGAAAAGTAATTGCCATGTTTGGTATTCCTTCCATTATATCTGTAATACTTACAAGGAATTTCCTGTTGCCGGCCATACCCGCTTATATAGGGCATATAGGCAGCCTTGAAATAACAAAGGAAGTATTGCTTCTATTGCTATTCGGACTGCTTATGATTAGTGCTGCCTATGGAATGATAAAGAACAGGAAAAAAAATATTGTTGATGTAAATAGCCCTACAACAGAAAGCAAGCTTAATATTTCTCTATTGGTTGGCCATGGTTTTTTTATCGGATTTATCACAGGATTGATAGGTGCCGGCGGCGGGTTTCTAATTATTCCTGCATTAGTGATGTTACTAAAAATTCCTATTAAAGATGCAGTAGGTAATTCATTGGTAATAATAGCAGCGAATTCTTTTATTGGATTTTTTAACTCGCATAATCATGATGATATAAACTGGCGTTTGCTTTTTACCATTGCCGCTTTGGCAATTGGCGGAATATTTATCGGTATCAGGTTATCTAAAAATATCGATGGAGCCAAACTGAAACCAACTTTTGGTTGGTTTATATTGCTGATGGGAGTATACATTATTGTAAAAGAAACCATCTTATAATAACCGTTAACGCTGCTCATAGCAAAGCTGTTGAAATAATTCCTCAGTCTGCCCTCATTTCACCTCCGGCATGATCCAAATAATTAAAAAATTTCTTATTGATACCTGTATTGTTACAGGCATGTCATTTGATTTTTTAACAATAATTAAAATAAAATTTTATGAAAAAGTCACTAATAGCATTAGCACTTATCAGTTTAATTGTTAGCTGTAACATGGGTAGAGACAAAGATGATGCTATTGTAACTACCGATACAAGTACAACAACAAATGTTACTGACAATACGATTCCGGCCACACCTGTAGATAGTAACGTGACAGTAATGAGTAGTGATACTGTTACGCCGCAAAACCGAACCTGGCAAAAAAGGGAAGGAAGGGTACGTTGAGTACCACTTTGCCTCCTAAAAAATCAGGGGCTAATATTGAAGAAACCGATAAGGATGGATATTACACTAATGTGAGTCCCGCATACCCGGGTGGAGACAGGTCACCGGTAAATTTTTTCCGGAATAATATCGAGTACCCACAGGATGCTGCTGATAATTGTGTAGAAGGAACAGTGAATATAAGTTTCCTTGTAGATGAAAATGGGAAAATAACTTCTCCTGTAACCAATGCACCAAGGTTAGGTTATGGATTGGAGGAAGAGGCTTTAAGAGTATTTAAGAAAATGCCAAAATGGAATCCCGGATCTTTAAAAGGAAAGAATATTAAGACACACTTTACCTTACCGGTTACTTTTCAATTGCAATAGTATTGTATGTAGTGAGCTTTAAAAAGGAATGAACTTCTGCGTAAGGACATTCCTTTTTATTATGAAATACTATTCAAATATTTTTTCTTCACGGGTGATTTGCCCCAGTTCGTTGATTCCTTCTATTACTACCCTTATTCTTTTAGCACTGTCATTATTGTAAAAAGGGATAGTGACCCTTTTATTTTGTGGATTCATTAATAAAAACGGATTCCAGTATAAAGTTGTGCGATAATCCGGAACACTTGTGTTGTCAGTACTATAATCCGGACTGTAAAATTCTTTAATGGACGAATATCCTTGTACGGTAGTTGTACTTAATCCCTTAACAGCTCCCGCCCGGCCGGCGCTTCCTTTTTTTGTATACACGGCTACTGCGCCACCTGCACCGCCGCCAAAAGAACCGAAAAACGGTGGGTCAAAAACTTTGATCATAGCAACATCCGACATTGGAGTTGACTGTATCATGTCAATATCTGTAGGCGATTCATTTAAAAATACATCTGTATTGCTGCCACGCCTGGTAATAGTTCCTCCGCCACCTCCTGATGTGGTATTGATCTGCAATCCTGCAACTTTGCCTCTTAAATAATCCAGTACCGTCATGGAACCTGCGGCAGTGGGGTCATCTTCTATACTAAATATTCTTGCATTACCCGAACTGAACATACCCGATGCATACTCTTCATTCAGTTTGTCCCTGGGAGATTTTATTTTACCTGTTACCTTAACCGTTTCCAATACCTTAATATCCTGCTTACTTAACTGGTCCCTGAATAAATTTGTTTGTTTAATGCTTTTTTGTGCAATAGCGGATGGGGGTTGCATGGCAAAGGGTAAAAAAGAAGAAAGCGTTTTATCAACAGCCGGTGAGGCAAGTAAATTGTTTCTAAAACCAAATGAAGCCATTTCTGTAAGCCTTTTATTTTTATCGCCGTTAAATTGGTAAGAAATTTTTAGGGTATCAAAAAAATATAGCTGGTCAATTTTAAAACTACCATCTTTGTTAACGGGAACAGTAAATATGGAGTTTTCATTTTTATTACCGGTTTGAATGAACCCGGTAAGCATCTTCTCGTGTAACTGCACGGGGGTAAGACCAAATACATTTCCCTGTATGGTTAAATAATTTTCGGGTATATATTTTAGTTTCGGCATTGTGCCTGCCAATAGCTTTTCCCAGTTAAATCGTCTCCAGCCATTGGTCATCATCACCAGGTCCAGCTGGCTGGCTACGGAATCTTCATTGCTTGAAAAATAATAGGGGGCGTTATAAATACTTCCTTTTAAATCGGAACTCAATAAAAATTGCGAGTAGATGTTTTCTTTGGCCGCAGGCTGTATATCAAGATCAGCATCGGTAACAGAAACGGAAAGATTACTTTTTAAACTTCCGCCCACATCCACCTGCAATACATTTTTTCCTTTTTGCTTAATATTCTTTTCAACAATGTGCAGATCTGTTATAAAGTACTGGTTATTATTTTTAATAAATATAATACGCTCCGCAACTGGTAATGACGCCCTGTTGAAAAGGGTTACTTGCACAATTCCGTCGGGCAGGCTGTCTGTAACCATAGGAGCCGTAACAGTAGTTTTAGTTTTTAAATTTATTTTGGCAGCATATACCGTTTGCTGACCGGCCTGGGCAATCACCACAAACTCTTTCATATCATCTGTAGCATCTTCTGATCTTTTAATGGTATATTTTAATTGCCCGTTGTCCCACAGCGTACTTAATGTGGCAGCCTGGCTTCTTGCAGCTGGCAGGGGAGTTTCCTGCATTTTGCCTGAGGGGGCTTTCCAAACAGCTTTATAGGTAAGCCCCGTTTGCGGAGTAAATAGAGTAAATCCCATTCCATTGTGTGCACTGGTAAAATCAGTAATTACTTTTCCATCAGGAGTTACAATATTCCCTTTTACATCAAAAGGTTTACCATCCTGGTCGTTTGTTTTAAATGCCAGTTTGCTCTCAACACCAGATACAAGGTCGCCTCCTTCGGGGAAGAAAGTAATCGTATAATGAACAGGCGTTTCTTTTTTTGGTGATGCATCCCCCCTGATAACGTTTACCGGCTTTGCATATAAAAGGGTGGAATCAAAATTGAGCATCCACGAGGTAAACGCTCTTATATAAACCTTTGAAGACTTGATGGTATCAGGTAATTGAAAATTGGATGCTGCACCGGATAATAGAACAGGCATTGTTTTTCGTTGAAGGATAGTACCGTTTTCATTGATCAGTTCAGCATACATAGAAGTACTTATTTGCACGCCGGTATTGTCGGATTTTAAATATGCTTTAAACCAGATCGTTTCACCCGGACTATAAAAAGATTTATCCAGTTGTACATAGACTTTCTCCTGGGGATATTTGGTATTTAATTCGTTTAACAAGGAATCATAAATATTCTGGGAAAACAGTTGTGTTGTATTAAAAACAATTAATAACAAGAGCAAAATTTTATTTTTCATCGTTTTTATTGGTTCTCATTTGAAGTAAAGATAGAATGGTAAGATAATAATTACGCTTCCTCACCTAATATTAACAAATGCGGCTTAGCTTCATGTAAAAAGCCTTTGCATTGCAAAGGCTTTTGTTGAATAATTCATTTTTTACTGATTGCCGGTGATCGTATATTTTCCCTTTAGGGTCATAGGGATTTTTTGTCCCATTGCATTCATCGAAGCCGTTATATCCATGTCATAATCTCCTTTATAAATATACCCCGTTGCTAATTTTACTGTCATTCGGCCTTTTTGTGTTCCGCCCATATCAATCTTCATATCCATCCCTTGCTGTGTCATACTGCCGTTGCTATCTATGGTACCATTCATGGTCAATTCTGCCAGGCCATCTTTTACGCCGGAAAGGGTATAGGTTGTTTTTATTTTCATTTTCATCATTCCCAGCTCAACTTCGTTTATTTTCTCCCATGAATCACCCACTTTTACCGGCTTATCGGGATACATGTTGAACATCATTCCAAAGGTTTGATTCATATTTTCCCTGGTAAACATTTTCTCAACTGCGGCCCGGGATTCTGCAGTGGAATTCGTGAATGCCAATGAATCCATGCCGCTTACATTTGTAACTATATTGTCTTTCACCGTAATAATAATAGATTTACCCACAGCATTTTTACTTGTTGCATCCATTATACTGTCGGTGTTAGCCCCCGGCATTTTCATACCAAGATCCATTTTCATTTTCATATTGGTATAGGTCAGTTTTAATTGCTGCCCTGAGTTGGTACTATCCAATACCTGGAAATGACTGCCTATATCCATCATCATTTTCATTTTTTGATCCATCCCCATCATGGAAATTGCCATATCCATATCCATTTTGATATTATTAATAAATGTATCTCCCTTTGCAAGCCTCATTTTTAAAAGGTAGCCATCTTTTGAATTATTGGTACAGGCCGAAAAGATCAATAAAATGGAAAAGATCCCGGTAATTATACTGGCTATTTTTTTCATAAATCAGTGTTTGTATGGTTAAATGTTTGCAACGAATATAATTGATTTTGGCAAGTATCATCTTTTTGATGATTAAACGAAACCCCTGCAATATACGCAGGGGTTTCGTTTAATATAGTGTGAACTATTTGTTTGTTTTACATACCCATTTTCCTTTTCAGATTTTCATCAATGGCATCCAAAAATTCTTCTGTGTATAAATAATGATCGCCGTGGTTTACTTTATTGCCATGAATACACACTGCAAGGTCCTTGGTCATTTTACCACTTTCTACTGTTTCAATACAAACCGCTTCAAGGGCATTACAAAAATCGATCAGTGGTTGGTTATTGTCTAGTTTTCCACGGAACGCCAGTCCTCTTGTCCATGCAAAAATAGATGCAATAGGGTTGGTACTGGTGGGTTTGCCTTTCTGGTGTTCACGATAATGTCGTGTAACGGTGCCATGCGCAGCTTCTGCTTCCATGGTTTTTCCATCGGGTGTAACCAATACAGAAGTCATCAAACCCAATGATCCAAAACCTTGTGCAACCGTATCACTCTGCACGTCACCATCATAGTTTTTACAAGCCCAAACAAAATTGCCATTCCATTTTAAAGCACTTGCTACCATGTCGTCAATGAGGCGGTGCTCATAAGTAATGCCGGCAGTTTCATAGGCAGTTTTAAATTCATTTTGATATACTTCTTCAAAGATATCTTTAAAGCGGCCATCGTATTTTTTCAGGATCGTATTTTTTGTAGACAGGTATAAGGGCCATTTTTTACTGAGTGCCATATTAAAGCAACTGCGTGCAAAACCATAAATACTTTCATCTGTATTGTACATGCTCATCGCTACGCCATCGCCTTTAAAGTTGAACACTTCAAAAGTTTGTGCCTCGCCACCAGTTTCGGGAGTAAAGGTCATGGTTAATTTCCCCTTACCTTTAATAACGGTGTCGGTTGCACGATATTGATCACCAAAAGCATGTCGGCCCACGATGATAGGAGCGGTCCAGTTGGTTACCAGTCTTGGCACATTCTGCATTACAATCGGCTCCCGAAAAACTGTACCATCTAAAATATTGCGGATCGTTCCGTTCGGGCTTTTCCACATTTGCTTCAGTTTAAATTCTTCTACTCTTTGTTCATCCGGTGTAATGGTAGCACATTTAATTCCAACACCGCAGGCTTTGATGGCATTGGCTGCATCGATGGTAACCTGGTCGTTGGTTTCATCCCGGTATTCCATACCCAGGTCAAAATACTGGATAGGCACTTCTATGTAAGGAAGAATTAATTTGTCTTTAATAAATTTCCAGATGATCCTTGTCATCTCATCTCCATCCAGTTCTACTACGGGATTGTCTACTTTGATCTTGCTCATAATTCTTTAGCTTTTATTTTTGTACACGAATTTAATATAATCAAAGGATACTAGATACTGGATTCTAGGCGGGCCCAAATTCATTGTGGCCCTTTTCTACGGCCCGGATAAAATTATTTATTTTTCTTCCGAGAATTTCTATTTTTAAGTGAAGGTTGTTATAAGTCACGTCATCAATAAGTGAACCCGTTTCAAACAGTGTTTCTAAATGATCTATTGTTTCGTCATTAGACGACAGTGAGTAAATAAGGAATTTAATGTAATCTGCTTTATACCTTCTCCTCCCATATCCTTCCTCGATACAACTTTTAACTGTCTTCGAAGATCTGCGTATTTGTTGTGCCTGTTCAAACTGCTCAAACTTTGGTAATTTAGAGACATGTCATGCACTTCAATAACAACCTCCCGGGCCAGTTTCCATATTTCAAGGGCTCAATAGCTCATTAAAGAAAGTTATCGCAAAACCCTAAAACTTCCAACAACATAAAGCTCCTGCCAGCATCAAGTATCCAGCATCTATAAGCTACTACTTTTCTTCAATTGCGCTTCTCCTGTAACCACCCCCATATTTTCAATGATCGCATCACCAAACTCTGAAGTTTTAAGCAGCATCGCTCCACTCATTAAATTGTAAAAATCAATGGTGACGGTTTTACGCATAATGGTTGCCTGCAATGCATCGGTAATCAGAGTGGCCGCTTCCTTCCAGCCAATATAATCCAGCAACATGCACCCGCTTAGTATTACCGAAGAAGGATTCATGCTATTGGTGCCTGCAAACTTTGGTGCCGTACCATGCGTTGCTTCAAATACAGCATAACCGGTTTTATAATTAATATTGGCCCCCGGCGCAATGCCGATGCCACCTACCTCCGCAGCCAGTGCATCAGAAATATAGTCACCATTTAAATTCAATGTGGCTACTACCGAAAAATCCTGCGGCGCAATTAATATCTGTTGTAAAAAATTATCGGCAATAATATCTTTCACCAGCAGTTTTCCTTCGTGCAAGGCTTTGCGTTGTACTTCGTTGGCATGAGCTTCGCCGTGTTCTTTTTTTAGCTCGTCCCATTCATCCCAGGTAAAGGTTTTGTCAGCATATTCGTGGCGGGCCACTTCATAACCCCAGGTTTTAAAGCCACCTTCTGTAAATTTCATAATGTTGCCTTTATGTACCAGTGTAACAGAAGGCAAATTATTTTCCAATGCAAATTTTATAGCAGCACGCACCAAACGCTTCGAACCTTCGTTGCTAACAGGCTTTACGCCATAACTGCTATCGCCGGGAAACCGAATGCTTTTAACACCCATTTCTTCCAGCAAAAATTTTTCAAATTTTAATGCTTCAGCAGTGCCGGCTTTC
>JACMKX010000157.1 GCA_014379905.1 Ferruginibacter sp.
AGCAACAGCTATTACCCCCCAACAATACCGGGAAAAGCACATTCTTTGAATTTTGTCATTATTGCTTTAATTGTTGTTACCGGCAGCCCTATGAGGCTTTACATCTTTGCATTGTCAAACAAAACTACACGACAATGAAAAAATTAATAACAACCGCAATTATCATCCTCACAGGGTTAACTGCATTTAATCAAACAAGTTCACAAACAAAAAAATCAAGCAAAATGGAAAATCAAGTAACAAAAGAGAAAGTGCATTTTAATGCAGATGGTTTAGTATTAGCAGGATATTTATACAAGCCAGTTGGATTTAATTCTGCAACTAAATATCCTGCAGTTGTAACAGGCGGTTCACTCACCTCTGTAAAAGAGCAAATGGCTGGTACTTATGCAGAAAAGTTAGCAGAAAAAGGCTTAGTGACTTTGGCTTTTGATTACCGTAACTATGGAGAAAGCGAAGGGCAGCCACGACAATTTGAAGACCCTGCATTAAAATTAAAAGACCTTGAAGCAGCAGTTTCTTATTTATCATCACTTCCCTATGTGAAAGCAGCAGGTGCTTTAGGTGTTTGTACATCAGGAGGCAACGTAGCCTATCTTGGAGCAGATGATAAAAGAGTAAAGGCCATTGCAACTGTAGCAGCCTGGCTGCCTGACAACGCCACATTGCCATTACTATATGGAAGCAAAGAGAACGTTGATGCCTTAAGAAAAACAGGTAATGAAGCAAAAACGGAATTTGCTCAGAAAGGCGATAATAAAATAATCCTTGCTTACAGCAATGCAGACAAAACAGCTTCACACTTTGGTCCTATGGAATACTATATGGATAAAAGCCGTGGTGGTGGAGTAAAGGAATGGAAAAATGAATTTTCTGCAATGAGCTGGAATACATGGTTAGACTTTACACCCATTGACAAAGCCGAAAAAATTACCGCACCTTTTATGATGGTTCATTCTGATAGTTGTGCGCTACCTGATAATGCAAAAAAGTTTTACGCTTTATTGAAAGGACAGAAAGAACTTGTTTGGGGTGATGGTTATCATTTCGATTATTATGACCAGCCAAAACAAGTGAATGCTGCCGCTGAAAAAGTAAGCGATTTTTTCATCAAAAACCTGAACTAACCAATGAAAGAATTAATTTTTGCCGGCACTCTGCTTGTTGCCTCAACTGCATTTTCACAATCAAATTCTAAAATCAAAATGGAAACTATTATAACAGAACAAGTAAATACACTTTTTGCAGGTGCAGATGAAAGAAACTGGAATAAGGTAAAGTCGGTTATGGATAATCAGGTTTTGCTGGACTATTCATCAATGACAGGAAGTTCTTCATCGAATTTAACACCCAAACAAATTATTACTGCCTGGGCGGCATTTTTACCAGGATTTGACAGAACAAATCATAAATTGTCTGGCTTCAAGATTGAAATAAATGGAGATGAGGCGGTGGCAATTTATATAGGCAAAGCCGACCATTACTTAAATTCAGAAGTGTGGACTGTAGAAGGTTCATACAACACCAAATTAAAACGTGTTGGTGAAAATTGGCTAATAAATGCACACACATTCAACTTTGAAAAACAAGGTGGGAACATCGGTTTGCCAACTGAAGCCAGCAAAAAAATGGAACGTTTGACCTTGACTGAAAATAACAGAAAAGTAGTTGACAATTTCTTTATTGCATTGGAAACACAAAAATTCGAAATTTTGAAAGATGTGTTTGCCGAAAACGGCAAACAATTGAATCCATATTCGCCAGCAGGCTTTCCCAAAAGTTTTGACGGTGCAGAAGGCATCTACAAACAATATAGCGGACTTACTGCCAACTTTGGACAAATGAAATTCCCAAGACAAATATTTGCAACAGAAGACCCGAATTTTTTCTTTGTAAAGTTCAAAGGTGAAATTGAAATCAAAGCAGGCGGCAAATATGAGAACGATTATTTGGGAATGTTCAAATTAGAAAATGGCAAAGTGGTTGAGTACACAGAATACTTTAACCAAATCGTAATGGCAAAAGCATTTGGCATAGACCTTAAATAACAACGGCAGACAACGACCACGAGAAGAAGGGTATGCAGCTAGGATTGGGTTTGCTGCAAGGCTGGCAGGACGTTGGAGCAATGGTCATTTTATCGCTGTTGTGCTTCATTTGGGCTGGACCAACCTTGCTGGGCTTTTGTTTGTTAACCTGTACTTTTATATCTTTATTCAGCAGCGGTTCCAGGCTGGACGAGCAATGAATTCCAGCCCTGCAGCAAGCCCTGCTCGTTGGCGGTCAGCTTACAGACCCTTCAAATTGACAATTACTAATGAACGACAAATCTGCTGTAGAAATTCAACTTAGCAAGTCCAAACTGACATTAATGTTTCTCGGCTCAATAATTTTTGTTGGACTTGGAATTTGGTTTCTAATAGACCCAACACGATTTATTAGCCCTTTTCATAGAAGCACTAGTTTTATATTTATTGCTGGACTTGCAAGTATTCTATTCTTTGGGTTTGTTGGATTTTATCTTTTCAAAAAGCTTTTTGACAAAAACTTTGGACTTGTAATTTCTGACGATGGCATTATTGACAATTCAAGCGGATTAAGTGCTGGCTTTATTCCTTGGACAGACATAGAAGCGATTAAAGAAACAAGAGTTGCTAATCAGCAATTTATAAATTTAGTTGTGAAAAACCCACAGGTTTATATTGACAGGCAGACAAGTTCGGTGAAACGTTGGGCAATGAGAAAAAATTATAAATCATTTGATACAGCAATAGGTATTTCTGCAAACGGACTAAAATATAATTACGAAGACTTAAAAGCTTTGCTCCACAAAAAATTTCAAGAATACAAATCAAAAACAATAATTAAACAACACTAAAGTAAAGCCGAACCGCCAACATGGGTATTGCTACAATTGTGGCAGGACGTTGTAATCTTCAGCAGTTCGCTATCAGCTTTGGTTTGGGGCTGGACCGTTTAATAATTTACATTGCGTTTAAATGAAACTTTCATTTCTTAAATAAGCATCACAACCGGGCTTGACCAGCATCAAATTCCCGTACTTGCGCAAATGCAGAACGTTGTGTGACATTTTATTTGAAACGCTCTGTAACATTAGAGAGACATTAAACGTCTCACCAGTTTTACATTAAACTATCTTTAAAATGAAACGACTATTGACACTACTGATATTATTTGTATTAGCTAACAATTTATTTGGACAATCACACAGCATCAATAATTTTGTTGACTCTTTTGCAAAAAAGAGCAATTTTAATGGAACGATTTTAATTCAACAGAAATCGAAAGTTAGCTACCAAAAAGGTTTTGGATTAGCGAATTTCCAGTTTAAAGTACGCACCAAAATTGACACAAAATATAAAATTGCGTCTATAACAAAATTGTTTACGAGTGTTCTGATTCTGCAATTGTATGAAAAGGGAAAACTTGATTTAAACAAGACAATCAAAAATTATTTACCAGGCTATAAAGGTGGAGGTGCTGATACGATAACGGTTCATCAATTATTAAATCACACTTCAGGAATGGCAAATATTGATACTATAACATCTATTGAAAGTGTTTTAAAAGATGGTGCACCAGTTTATCAAAAACCTAGAACATCCGATGAACTTTTAACAACATATTGTAGTGGTAATCTTATAAATGAACCCGGTAAGGTTTTTAGTTATAATAATGCAGAATATATTATTCTAGGAAAGATTATTGAAGGGATTTGCAATAAATCTTATGAACAGGCTTTAAAGGAAAATATTTTGCAGCCTTTAGGGATGAAAAATTCAGGTTTATTATATCAACAAAATATAGTTGATGACTTAGCCAATACTTATTTCTATCGGGAAGATATAAAAAAATTAGCACCTGACTTACCCGTTTATCCAGAGAATTGGTATGCTGCAGGTTCAATGTATTCTACAACGAATGACCTTTTAAAATTCTCAAATGCACTTTTTAAGCTTAAATTATTAAAGCAAGAGACTTTAAGTGAGATGCTAACTCCCGGACTTGACGAATATGGATATGGTACTTGGGTGTATAAAAATTTCGAGACCAACAACAAAAAATATACAATAATAAAAAGACCAGGGGAGATAATGGGAACTCAAACTTTATTGATTCATGTCTTAGGAGAGGACATAACAATTATTATTCTCAATAACACGGGGACAGCGGGGCTTGAAGATTTTGCCGCAGAAATAGTTAAGCGGTCAGCAACATGGTAGCAGTGGTTCGGGGCTTGGCTCTTTCTAAATAACTTTCCGGTAATTTTATAATCATATTTCTTTTCGGCATTGCCACCGGGCAGGAACATCAACAAACCCCGCGTACTTCGCCAATACAAAACGTTATGGGCAATTTTAAATGACACAATCATGCAAAAAAACATTTTCAGTTTCTTCACTACCTGTGCATTACTCGCTATTATGGTTAGTTGCTCTAGTCCCAAGAAGGCGACAAAATCCAATGATAAGAGTTTTGAAGAAATTGAAACATTTCTACAATCGTTAATTGACACCGGTGGTATTCCCGGCATAACAATAGCACTTACCGTTGGGCAGGACATTGTATATACCAGCGCTTTCGGTGTAACTAGTACGGAAACTAAAGTAGAGTTAGAGCCAAAACATATTTTTCATATCGCTTCGGTATCCAAGACATTTACAGCCACGGCGGTAATGCAGCTTTATGAGAAGGGAAAGATTGACATCAACAAACCACTCACTACGTATTTACCCTATTTTAAACTAAAAGACGAGCGTTATAAAGACATTACGATCAAGCAAATGCTCAATCACACATCAGGAATGCCCGATGTTGATGATTATGAGTGGGCGAAAGCCATTTCAGATGATGGAGCTGCAGAACGTTATGCAAGGAGCCTGAGCGATAGTGAATTGATCAGCAAGCCAGGGTCAGAATTTCATTATAGCAATATTGCTTTTGATATTATGGCAGATCTAATTGCAAAAGTATCTGGAATGTCTTTTGAAAAATATGTAAAAGATAACATACTTACACCTCTGGAAATGAAAGAGAGTAGCTTTTATTATCCAGAAATAAAAAAATCTTTAAGAACTAGCCCTCACATTGGTAAACCTCCCAAAGTGCTGCCAGTGTACCCATACAATAGAATGCATGCCCCTAGTTCGACTTTAAATACGAATGTTTTAGAAATGTCTCATTGGGCAATTGCGAATATGTATAATGGGAAATATAAAAACACTCAGATTCTTTTGCCCGAAACACATTTGATGATGATGACACCCACTTTCATTACAAACAAAGACCATAATATATCTATGGGTTTAAGTTGGTTTATGTATCTCTATAAAGGTATGACTAATTACGAGCATGGAGGAAGTGACGATGGCTACAGGAGTTTGCTGACACTGATTCCCGAAAAGAAAATTGGAATAGTCTTACTATGTAATTTAGAACACATTCGCATGTATGATACACGAAATAAAATAAGAGATATATTGCTTGCGAAATATGAGAAGACAACTTCGCAATAATTCAGTTGTAATCCTGCAAAAAAACTGCCCATAAAAATGCATTGCCAAAAGTCAGGGCGGGACATTGGAACTTCGGCATCTGTTCGCTTACAATTATTTGTTTGGTGTGACATCTTTCTTTTGATAATTTCGTTTCAATTCATAATTTTCTTTCTCATAAGCATCACCACCGGGCGGGACCAGCAATCAATTACCTGTACCATCGCAAATGCAAAACGTTGTAGGCAATTTTTCAAATTGAAGACTATTTTATGAAAAAAAATATCAGCAGTTCTGCGTTGTTAATGCTTGAAAAGTAAATGCATTCTTGTATAAAGAAGAAGGTTTTGAAACTACCGCAAAGAGAATTGAGTGACAACTGCCCCCTTCGGCAATGCAAAATGTTGTACGCTATGGCAAAACACAGCCGTTCATCAAATATCCAGCCTTGAATGACAAGCGGTAAAGATGAATTTTAATTCATTTCTACTTTTACAAAAAAATACAATGAAATCAATCTTTCTTTTTTTTCTCACAATTGCAACTTTGACAAGCAATGCTCAAAATTTGTTAATCCCTTCTAAAAAATCTTTTGACAAAAAATGGGTAAACAATGCTAATTACCAGATGACTTGGTATGCCCTTAGAGACACAGGAAAATTTGAGTTGGGAAAAGTGACAACCCAAATTTCCACAGACAAAACAAACCTGACTGTTGTAACACAAGTCAGTATGAAAAATATGAAGACAGCTTGGGTGGACTCAACCGTTGCAAACTTAAAAACTCTTAAACCAATTAGACACTCTTCTTATAATATGCAAAGAGATATGGTTTTGAATTTTGGGGAAATTGTTACCGGGTATTACATTGACAAAATGAAAAAAAGTAAAACAATAGTCAATGACACTACAAAAAGGGATTATTTTGACAGTAATTTATATCCTGTATTAATTGGTTGGTTACCTCTCGGCAATAACTATAAACAGGATATTTCAATTTACGACTATAATCCATCTGCTAAAATTGGAGTAATAAAAGCATCGGTAAAGAATGTATCAGGCAGCACCTACCAAACCGATAAAAATGGTATTAGAAATGTTTGGGTTGTAACTGTCTCAGATGAAATCGGAAATGGAGGAAGCGGCGTAAGCACCTATTATTTTGACAAAACAGACAGAAAGCTTTGGAAGCAGGAAATTGACGCAAACGGACGTAAAATGATGATGAAATTGGTTGAGTAGAAAGCCTAAACGCACAACATGAACTCCACTGCGCAAGTGTTCTGCAAAGCGGGCCACTTGTGACGGATCGTTCTACCCCGATTGTACCGGGGTGTTGGTAGTACAAAAGTTCAATATCTCGTGATTATTAAATACCCTCCATTGTATTCAGGATGTATAAAATTTGGCAAAGGCAGCGGCATTGCATAATATGGATTTTATCTTCTTATTGCGAGATACAATCGGGGAAAAACTAAACGGCATCAGGTGGCCGGCTTTGCCGAAAACTTGCGCCAGAAAGGGAATTACACAAAAAGAAAAAACACAGAAAAACAATGGGATTTTTCCCATTTTTTCACAAAGTTAAACCGCTATGTTTGTTATACTTAAGCTATACACAAGCTTGTGCAGGCCCCCAATTACACAACTTACACAAGCTGTTTTTTTACCCGTTGAAAATTTTCACCCAATCCTTTACAATGGATTCAGCATTAAAATCATACCGCATCCTCCACAACCTGGGCCAGTCGGCCATGGCAGAACTATTGGGTGTATCCTTAAGCACCATATCAATGGTAGAGAACGGCCACCGGCAATTGCCAGGGGCAGCCGGGCAACGCTTCATGGCCCTCCGGCAGGAAGAACGGAATATGGAAGAAGGAAATACAGCGAATACCGATATCAGCCTTGAGCGCCTTCAAACATCACATATGTATGAGTCAGCCCAATACCTGCTGAGTTATAAAAAGGATTGCGAATTTGCCTTACATAAATATGAGAAGCAGGTACGTGACTGGAAAAACAAGTATCAAAAAGCCATACCGCAATATATTTTGGCCAGGGATACAATAAAGGGAGTGCAGCAAAATATTGCGGACGCCTATTTAGCTGCAGAAGAGAAGGAAAAAATTGTCGCTGCAGACACTGTGATTCAGATAGCCCGGCAAAAACCAGAGATAGTGATGGTGAAAATTGAAGGTCTGAAACAGCAAATAAGGACGATAAAAGCAATGCTTGGAAAGAAAAAAAGTCATCTTGGTATGAAAGCAATGGAATCCATCACTTTCCCCCTGTTGCTTCCCGAAAATAAAGATGACAACAAGACCCGCCCTTTGTTAACAGAAGCTGAGAGGGAAAATTTATCTCCCCGGGAGCTTTCATCAGATCCGGATGCATAAAAACCGATCCCGGCGTTGGCGGTAAGCACCAGCACCTTACTCATCTATATAAGATCCTTCGTACATCCCCCATCGTATCGGGCCAGCAGTATAACAGCCGGTAACCGGGGTACATCATCTGTTAACCCCGCGCCTTAGCGTCTCCGCGGTTAAAAAAAATCCGTCCCCTCTGCGCTCCCTTACCCTCACCTGCCTGCCGGCAGGCAGGTCCATGTATCCTCACTGTCACTTAGTTACTATCTCTCAAAAAAAATCCCCCCCGGCCATCATGACCGTTCAACAACAGATAAAAAATTATATCCTGCCAGTTCTGCCCCGATGGTATCGGGCTGTTAGTAATACAAAAGTTCAATATCCCAGACAATATTAATTGCATTCCATTGTAGGCGGTATACACAAAAAAATTTGACTAAGGCAGTCGTCACCAGATAATAAAGACTTCTTCTCATAACCCGATACAATCGGGCAGCACCATCCGGTGACCGGCTTTGCCGAACGCTCGCGCCAGAAAGGTTGCCGGAAAAGTTAGCCGTCATTGTAAGGAACCTTCCGACAACACTTAAAACTTCCCGTCAATTTTCCCCAAAAAAAATAATTGCCAATAAATTTGCGCAACTCAAAAGTTGCATATATATTTGCAACCTAAAAGTTGCATAATATAATTATTCAAAAATGAAACAGGATCTTTTTCAAGCCATCGCCGACCCTACACGCAGGGCTATTTTAACTTTACTTGCTATGCAGGCATTAACCCCCAATGCAATGGCAGAAAAATTTGACATGAGCCGGCAAGCCGTATCAAAACATATTAAAGTATTACAGGAATCCGAATTGATTAAACCGGAACAATCGGGCAGGGAAATTTACTATCACTTCAACCCAAAAAAGATACAGGAGATTGACAATTGGGTATCCGGCCTGAGGAAAATGTGGGAGACCCAATTCAATCAATTAGACAACTTATTATCAACCATTAAAAAACAAAAAAAATGATTAACCTATTATTTGATTTTAACGTTGACAAAGCAGCGAAAACGGTTTTCATCACCCGGGAATTTGATGCAGCGCTTTCACTAGTTTGGGACGCTTTTACCAAAGCCGACTTACTTGACCAATGGGTGGCCCCTAAACCCTGGACTTCAAAAACAAAATATATGAATTTTGAAGTTGGAGGTAAAAGATTTTATGCAATGGTGAGCCCCGAAGGACAGGAACGCTGGTCAATTCAAAAGTACACTTCCATTAACGCGAAGACCAATTTCAAAATGTTCAATGCTTTTGCAGATGAAGATGAAAACCCCCAATTGCCGGGTTCTGACTGGGATTACACTTTCAGCGAGCAAGGTGAAAAAACAACCGTACATATTACTATCTACAATGAATCGCTTGAACGTATGGAGAAAATGATTGAAATGGGCTTTACACAAGGATTCAAAGCATCCATGAACAATTTGGAAAACCTGTTGGCGGATTTATCGCAATCCCGATAGCGCTGTCTGCCGGCAGGCAGGTACCTGGATCATTTTCAAAACAGCAATCAAAACAAATAAAACAGCAACCAATTTAACAACATAAAAAAAATAAAAATTATGGCACTTATCAATCCTCACATCAACTTCAACGGAAATGCCGAAGAAGCATTCACCTTCTACAAATCAGTATTTGGCGGAGCGTTTACAAAGATTATTCGTTTCAAAGAATTGGCAAGTCCTGAATTCCCGGTGGCGGAAAAAGAAGAAAATAAAATTATACATATTGCTTTGCCTATCGGCAAAACCAGCAGGTTGATGGCAAATGATGTTCCGGAAATTATGGGAAAAACAAACGAAAATGAGAACAGGAGTAAAATTGTAATAAGTGCAGAAAGTAAAGAAGAGGCAGACAAATTATTCAACGGGCTTTCAGTGGGAGGACAAATAGAAGGACCTATCGGTGATACTCCCTGGGGTTCCTATTTTGGTTGCTTTAGAGACAAATATGGTATTGAATGGATAGTGGAATTCGACCCAAAATATAGCGGATAGATAGATTTGGAATCCCGCTCATTGCTCAGCATCTGCAGCAAGCTCATTGAATAAAAGTTGATATTATTGACCTGGCAGGAGGTTGCCGGCATTTTGTTGAAGAGAATATCTAATATGTCTTTTACAGGCTCCCGGGTGTTCCGCAGGATCACCCGGGTATACCAGTGCTGACCACATTGTACCCGCGTGATAGCAGTACAAAAGTTCAATTCTCTCATACCATATTATTTGCATTCCATTGTATGGAGGATAGAAAGTTTAATGAAGGCCATCTTCATATTAATAGCTATACTTGTAATAAACATTAATTTAGGCTCTTCCTAAAATAAATCAACCCATGTTAACTCATGTAAAAAAAGGATCTGCAGCACTACTATTCCTTCTACTTGGCCTCCTGTATTGTTCACCCAACAGCGATTCAGGGAATTTGAAAGAGAATGACCTCAAAAAAACAACAGGGAAAGCAATCGATATGATCAGGCGAAAAGATTATGAACAGTTTAAAAAATTATTTGCTCCTGAGATTGCGAAAGACATTCCTGCCGAACAGCTAAATAAACTGGTAGACCAGGTCAATGCCTTTCTTTTGAGAAAAGAATTTCCAGATGATGAAAATATTGTTTTTGAATCTTATAAAACTTTTATCAATAAAGACAGCGTTGTTGTGAATGACATAATTTATAAATTTGATAACCCCGTTCACAGTTTACATTCGTATTCACGTTCGATAACGTTTAGTTTTTTGCCTAAGTATGGTCCAAACAAACTATGTGGACTTCATATAACAGACGATGGGAATTGATTTTTTTGGTTGCTTTTCGCTTCAACCGAAATGAAGCAATAAGCCAGGGGATGTTATCACCGGTTAGTCCGCCCTAATGAACGGCTTTTTATTAACTTGTTAACCATTTATATGAGCGTACAACAACAAATCAAAAATTATATCACTAACCAACCTGAACCTAAACGCAGTGACATACAGTCCTTACACAAACTCATGCTCCGGCTTTTACCAAAAGGTAAATTATGGTTCGACAATGGCAAGAACAGCGAACAGAAAACCGTAACTAACCCAACTATTGGATACGGATTGTTTACTATAAAATATGCCGATGGAAAGACAAAAGAGTTTTTTCAAATTGGTATCAGCGCCAATACAACAGGCATCTCTGTTTATATCATGGGTTTAAAAGATAAAACATACCTGGCCCAA
Organism: Ferruginibacter sp.; assembly: GCA_014379905.1. GTDB lineage: Bacteria > Bacteroidota > Bacteroidia > Chitinophagales > Chitinophagaceae > Ferruginibacter. Next base: position 11,153 of record JACMKX010000157.1, read on the forward strand.
ACCTTTGGCAAAAAAATAGGCAAGGCAACCGTAACCGGGTATTGCATTAAATTTAAAACGCTCCAAGACATTAATATTGATGTATTGGAGGCCTCTATACAATATGGTGTAAAGGCTTCACTTGAACAATAGCTATATACTCACTGATGATGAACCTGGTAAATCTAACCGGGACGTTACTTTCCTGTATCCCTGTTTTATCAGAAAACAAATAACTATGCTGGTGCAAACCACAAACATGCTTTAAAAAATGCCCGGATTTATTCCAGGCTTTACTTTTTTTACGGGGCTATCACCATTTCGCAGTTTTCAGCTTATTCCTTATCTTCAAAAAAAATCCACATGCAACAGCCTCAACGTTTGCAAATTGGCAAGGGCCAGATCAGCGGTTATATTTCTATTTTCCTTTCCATTTTAGCATTGGTAAGCATTGTTTGTTTTGTATTTCCGGAGAAACTGACCACACCTGAATTCAGGGAGATCTATACCGCACAATCCATGCAGCTCTTATTGAAAGTGGTAATAGTTGCCTCTTTCATTTTTGCATTGATCAGTTTGCTCTTAAGTAAAAGAGTAAAATGGGCATTGATAGGTTCAGGTATTTCCGCTGCTGCTGTAGCATTGGGTGCTTTTACAGTAGAAGGTTCTGCTGTTCAAAAATCGGGTTGGTATTTCGGGCTCGACTGGATGCTGCTGGATATATTGTTAATGACATTGATCTTTATACCGATTGAATTGTTTTTTCCGAAAAATACGGGGCAAACAAAATTTCACTCAGAGTGGCGCACCGACCTGGTGTATTTTGTGATCAGTCATTTATTTATCCAGTTCTTTGGCATTATCACACAAAAACCTGCCATTGTTTTTTTTGGATGGATAGGCCTCGACCAGGTGCACGGCTGGATACAACAACTACCTTTCGTGGTAGCTTTACTCCTCGCCTTTTTTGCTACCGATTTCTTTCAATATTGGGCACACCGCATTTTTCACAACCATGTATACCTATGGCGCTTTCATTCTGTGCATCACTCCACGCAACATATGGACTGGCTGGCAGGCAGCCGCACCCATTTTATTGATATTTTTTTTACAAGGGCAATGACGTTTATTCCATTGTATGTATTGGGGTTCTCCCATGCCGTTTTTAATACCTATATTATTTTTATTGCGGTGCACGCCGTTTTGATACACGCCAACACCAGGATCAATTTTGGTTTTTTAAAGTACATCATCACCACTCCCCAATACCATCACTGGCATCATTGCGAAGACCCGAAATATTATGGCAAAAACTTTGCCTCCATATTTCCTTTTATTGATAAAATATTCGGTACCTACTATCTCCCCGGCAATACATGGCCCGAAGGAACAGGGGTTCATGAATCACAATATCCTAAAGGTTTTATAAGGCAAACTATTTATCCCTTTACCAAAAGCCCTTTTGATAATAATTTAAAAATGGAAGACAGGAGCAACAGGTAAATACTGTCATCGCATCCGGGCACTTCAAATACAACAGGTTAAAACAATATCGAATTAAAAAATAACTATGCCATATATAAATATCGAAGCCCATTTACCCGGCGTTACAGGACTACTGGAATTTAGGAAAGATACCTCCGGGCCGTTGAGGGAACTCACACAAATTTTACTCCGTGGCCATTCAACGCTGTCCGAAGCAGAAAGAGAACTGATAGCTACGGTGGTTTCCAGTAAAAATGAATGCGTATATTGTACTACTTCTCACACCGCCGCAGCAGATGCTTACCTCGGAGAAAATGAAACCAGCAAAAAAGTAAAAGAAAATATTGAAACAGCTCCCGTAACTGATAAAATGAAAGCGCTGCTGAATATTGCTTTACTGGTTGGGGGAAATGGAAAAAATGTTAGCCCGGAAGCTATTCAAAAAGCAAAAGATAATAATGCAAGTGATATGGAGATACACGATACCGTAATGATAGCAGCACTATTCTGTTTCTACAACCGGTATGTTGACGGCCTGGGCACTTATGCCCCAACAGATCCTGTTTATTATTCAGACATGGCCCTCCGGTTAAAAGAAAAAGGTTATTACCGTCCAAAAGATGGTTATGAAGAACTAAAAAACAAACAACTATAATGCAAAAGCCCGGCGCATCTTCTTCTGACTATTACAACATCATTTTATTTGCCTGTTGTATGCTGAGTGGAATTTTTAGTGGCCTCACCTCAACGCTGGTTCCATCCTATCTTCCTGTTATAGCAGGAAGTTTTGACGACGCAAATGGAGACGGGATCAGTGCACTTATAAATGCTGTATTCATTTATGGAATGTTAGCCGGCGGATTATTATTGGGTTTCCTCGGCGATAAGAAAGGCAGAAGATCAGGGTTCATTCTTTCTACTCTCCTTACTGGCATATTTACCCTGCTGGTATACTTTACCAATGGCTGGCCCTGGCTGGTTTGTTGCAGATTTTTAACAGGAATGGGTGTGGGCGGGGTTTTATTAACCGGCACCATACTCATTGCAGAGGCCTGGAGTGAACAAAAAAAAGGAATAGCGCTTGGCATATTATCTATTAGTTTTCCTATAGGCATTTTTTCAGCCGGCTTAATTACTTCTTTTGTAAATGACTGGCGGCAGGCATTCCTGGCAGGAATATTACCTTTAGCACTCGCAGCATTCAGCATAGTTTATATTAAAGAAACCGGTTCCTGGTTAGCGGAAAAGAAACAGAAGGAAATTTCTGGAAACGCTTTGAAAACTAATGCTGTTATCAAAAATATAATTACAGGAAGTCTTTTATATGGCACAATGCTGATAGGCCTTTGGGCAGTTTTTGCCTGGCTGCCAACCTGGGTACAGGGTTTGGTAAAAAATTCAGACGGACAAAGTGAAAGAGGTATCAGCATGATGCTTTTTGCCTTTGGAGGTTTGGCCGGGGGTTTTTTTTCGGGTTGGCTTACCCGCCAGTTTGGTATGAAAAACATGATGCTTTTATGCTTTAGCGGTGCATTTATTTTAAGCATAGTCTTGTTCCGGTTAACAACAGTGTTAACGGTTTATACCTACATCAATATGGGCATTATTGCTTTGTTTTTTGGAATAAGCCAGGGCGTACTAAATATTTTTATTCCTGCTTTGTTTCCTACAGGTGTGCGGTCCACCGCAACAGGCATCTGTTTTAATATCAGCAGGATTTTTACCGCTACCGCTGTATTTTTTATAGGCTGGCTGGTAGATTCACTGAATGGTTTCGGGAATGCATTATTTATTTTTTCATTCGTGTTTCTTGCAGGCTTGTTGGTCACTTTATTTATGCATAAGAATACCGGCTATGTAATGGAAAAATAAAAACATAACAACTTAGATCAAAGAAATAGTTTCACTCATTATGAAAAAGATATTTTATACAGGTTTACTCGCCCTTGTCATATATGAAATTGCGAATGTGTATTTTATAATGCCTATGCCGGGCAGCCAGCAAATGAACAGCATTGACCTTGCCTATTTTTTATATAAGTGGCGATGGATCTTTAGAAGTTTATTTACACTGATACTTATAATTGGACTACTCAGGGCACAATGGAAACGTAAATGGACTTTGGCCATACCTTTAATAGCAGCTGCTATACTTATTTACTTTATAAACTTTAAAATGGCAGCTGATGCCATGTTTACTCAACCCAAAACAATTAACCTCAGCAATGCGGCAGGGAATAAGGTAGACAGCAATCGTTTGATCATTGGCGTGTTTGATAATGGCATTGCAAAAGCCTACCCTATCCAATTCCTGGGCTATCATCATTTTGTATATGATACCATTAACAGCAAAAATATCCTGGTAACATATTGTACGGTATGCCGCACTGGCCGTGTATTTGAACCTGTAGTAAATGGTAAGTTGGAAAAGTTCAGGCTGGTAGGAATGGATCATTTTAACGCCATGATAGAAGATGCTACCACCAAAAGCTGGTGGCAGCAGGCAACAGGTAAAGCTATAGCCGGCAAATTAAAAGGAAGCAAATTAAAAGAAGTACATAGCATGCAAACAAGCCTTGCCCAATGGCTAAGTTTATATCCTAACAGTACTGTCATGCAGGCGGATCCGGCAACCACCCGTTTTTATTCAGCCAATTTTGATTATGAAAGTGGTAAAAGCAACAATAAATTAACTGGTACAGATAGCTCAAGCTGGCACAACAAGAGTTGGGTGGTAGGAGTGAAACTGGATAGTTTTACCAAAACGTTCGATTGGAACGAGTTAAAGCAAAAAAGAATTTTGCAGGGAAAAATTGGCAATAGCCATGCATTTGTAATTTTAGCGAAAGATGACAAAAGTTTTTTCGCTTATGAAAATATTTTTACTGCTAGCCCGGAGTTGATAAATGATACTATCCACCTTAATAATAAAAAATACAAACTGGACGGAACAGGAACTGATACATCTCATAATTTAACTCCATTGAATGCGTACCAGGAATTCTGGCATAGCTGGAAATATTTTTCGGATAAAAGCAATGATAAATAACCGGTTCATGAAAATATTTTGTTCAGTAATTTGCCTGGTATGTTTTTGAAATGTTGCCTGTATAAGCCAAAGCATAAACAGGTAAGATGGAAACGCACCCGGAATGGATAGGCACAACAGTTGATTTCTTTATTGAGGATAATGTAAAAAAATATACCCTGCAATTTGCTCACAATGGCCGGGCGGGGCAAACAAAATTTTTCCGGGAACGTAACCAGGACTGGGGAAATATGTAGCCGCTATAAAGAAAATAGCAGAAGAATAATAGCCTTCTCTAAAAATATTTTTTTCTTATTGAAGAAATATTTATCATTTGAAAAACACTGATTTTTACCGCCATTTACTTCAATATAAAGCAGAAATGCATTAAAGTTTTTTTATAAAATCTACACCACCATCTTGCCGGAAAAGAAAAAGTTGCTAACCTTTTATCTATCCGGCACATTGTTGGCATGAATAAATGAGTAAACACCTATCTAATTAATACAAAAATGTAATTATGAAAAGAGTAATGATCCTGCTGCTGGCAGCAACCTTTACAGGCTTTGCAGCAAATGCGCAAACAGACACGACCGGAATCGAATACCGCTTCTATCCTGAAGCAAATGTGTATTTTAACCCACAGACAAAAACCTATTCCTGGTTTGAACAAAGTAATGCTAAATGGACAACAGGTATAAAGCTGCCAATGGAGTTAAAAATAGCAAATGAAAACACATTCAACACCGTCAGGTATCCGGGCACTGATATATGGTCTTCCAATCCTGATCATATAAAATTGTATGGTAATAAAAACAATCCTGCAACTCCTAAAACTACCACAGCTCCCCCACCACGTAAATAAATTGGTTTATGCTGACTATAACTAAAAGGCCTTAGCGGGCCTTTTTTTATTGGCAGAAAATTCGGATACTGTCATGGCATCTGCCTGCGATATGCTTCCTCCTGAAATATTTTGCGGAAAATGAATGCAGGTCTTCTCATAAAATCCAAACAGCTACGTAAATAAATTATTTCAGTTATCACTTGCTTGCTCCTCCTTACTGCCCCTGCAATAAAACGGCTATAAAATATGAAAACAATGTATTAGATTTAATCAACTAACTGATTACTTTTATGTCTACACGCAGATCGTTCCTGAAAGAAAGTGCGGTAATTATGGCCGGCACTTTTTTGAGTGCACAAAACGTCCATGCTTTTTTTACTGCTAAACCCAGGCATGTAATTATTCTCGGTGCCGGCTTTGCCGGTTTGGCTGCAGCTAATACACTCGTAAAAAAAGGCATCAAAGTTACCCTACTTGAAGCCCGTAACAGGATCGGCGGCAGGGTGCACTCTTATAAAATACCCGGTGAAGAACTGGTGGTGGAATTGGGGGCCGAATGGGTAGGCGATTCACATACCCGCATAAAAGAACTGTGCCAGGAGTTTAAACTGGAGTTACTGAACAATCAATTTGAAACCCATCTTATTTATAAGGGAAAATATTCCGCCAAAGGACAATGGAAATATTCTGACGAATGGGATACAAAATGGAAAGCGATTTTAGCGAAATATGAAGGAATGAATTTGCTACAAAAAAAACAACTGGATAGCTATGATTGGTGGCGCTACCTCGTAAACAATGGATGCGATGCCCGTGACCTCGACATACGCGAATTATTAGACAGTACTGATTTTGGGGAGAGCATTCGTCATGTATCGGCCTATGCTGCCCTGGCGGAATATGCAGAGAGCAGCGAAAAAAATGAAATGGATTTTAAAATAAAAGGAGGCAACGGAAAGCTGGCCGAAAAACTGGGGGAAACTGTAGGTAAAGAGCATATTTTACTCAATCATTTTGTTACCAGAGTAGACCAGCGGGGTAACGAAGTAAAAGTAACCTGTAAGAACGGTGCTACATTTACCGCAGATAAAGTGATTTGTACATTACCCACTTTTTCGGTAAATAAAGTAGAGTGGTTACCAACTTTACCACCGGAGAAAACCAATGCTATTAAATCATTACAATATGCCAGGATCAATAAACACCCGGTATTGTTCAATGAAAAATTCTGGCCGGAAGACTTTGATATGGTAACAGATATGCCGGCGCATTATTTTTACAATGCCGCCAAAAATCAACCCGGTACAAAAGGCGTTTTAATGTCGTATACCATCGGTGACAAAGCCGCCGTAATAGCCAACCAGGACGATGCTTTTCATAGCTCCATTATTAACCAGGCATTGCAACCCGCCTTTGGTGATATTGAGCAAAAAATTATAAATCATACCAACTATTACTGGGGCAACGATGAGTTTTCAAAAGGCGCCTATGCCCTATACCAACCAGGGCAGTGGTTTACCATAATGCCCGTTTTAAAAAAGCCTTTTATGCACACACATTTTGCAGGAGAACATTTGGCAGACTGGCAGGGCTTTATGGAAGGAGCGCTACTTACCGGGGAAGAGGCTGCAAAAGCTGTGTTGGGATGAAAGACTTCATACAGATTTAGATAAGATTAGTGAAAACCACCGGTATTTTATCATCGATCACCTGCGGGAAACGATAGGCTCTACTTTAAACACGGATGATTATCTTTGATAATCCTACTATATTTTCATGAATAGCCCATTAAAATTCTGGCATAAAATATTACTGACAATTTTTTGTTTCGGCATTGCCGTTTATTGTTTTATCATAAAACTTCCAGCTGCTTTTCGTGGGCACGATAAAGAATTGCATGCAGCATTCTACTTTTTAGCAGCTGCTTTTCTAAATATTCTTTTTACAAAAAAAAATATTTTTATCCATGCACTCTTATTTGGTGGCCTTTATGTATTTGGGATGTTAATTGAATATGCCCAGGTTTATTCAAAAAAACGCTGGCATATTCCTCATGGTCGTTACGACCCCGAAGATGTTCAGAACAACCTAAAAGGATTGATATTATTTTCAATTTTATGGCTGTTGTTTACAGGTATTGGTTTTCTTTTAAATAAGAACAGCAAGACCCAGCCTCCCGCTGCCAATGAAAAAACGCCCGCTGCCAGGGATATCTATTAGCGCATGCTGCCCGTTGAAGCTGCCTTTTATTAACCCGTATGAACCACAGGATAATTATTCCGCGTTTTTATTAGGCTGATTATTATTTTTAACAACAAAAATTAATAATGGCAATCTTTGATATTTTCAAAAAGAGAACAAGAAAAACGGAAGATAGCTTTCCTAATGAAAACAAACTGGAAACCGCTTTAAGAAAAGCGGCAACAGAACCTGCATCCAGGGCAGCATTTTATAAACATCTTTTAGCGGAAAATCTTATCATACTTACAGATAAGGCTAATTTTAAAGAAGGTTCCCGCATATTGGAAGAAGATACCAGTGTTAATATAGTAACCCTGCCTGATGGAAGGATCCCTGTATTTAGTTCCATTGATAAAATTTTTGAAAAAGGGGTTATTCAAGAAGAAGTGCCGTATATGCAGGTAACAGGGGATGCCCTTTTTGATCTTGCAAAAGGAGCAACCTTTGTGCTGAATCCCTATTCAGATTACGGTAAAGAATTATTGCCGGGGGAAATTGAAACTTTATTGCAGGGGAATATTCCTGGTGCCAGGCACACTACCATCACTGTTGAGAAAGAAACGCCGGTACAAATAGGGCAGCCTGCAAATTATCCAACAACAATTGTTGATTCATTAAAAAATTTATTTGCAGAAAGACCTGCAGTAAATGCCGCATACCTGGGATGGATATACAATCCTTCTTCCGGCGAACCATCGCACCTGATATTTGCCCTGGATATTGAAGGCCCGCACCAGGAAATTACCAGGGAAGCTGGTTATGCTGCACAACAACTATCAAAACCAAATGATATCATTGAATTTATTCAACTGGACAACAGCGGGCTTAGCAATTACTTTATAACCGATACAGAACCATTTTATACCAGGTAATAATAAGTTCACTACTGGTCAGCAATTTGTTAGCCTTTATGTATAACATTTGTTCATTCATATATCATCCAGATGACATTCCAGGAAGCGATCAATTCAGATAAACCGGTATTGGTAGATTTTTTTGCAGAGTGGTGCGGACCCTGCAAAATGATGACGCCTGTTTTAAAAGAATTAAAGCAACGTTTACACGACAGGGCTATGATCATAAAAATTGACGTAGATAAAAATCCGCAGGCTGCAGCAGCTTTACAAGTGCAGGGTGTACCCACTTTGATATTATTTAAAAAAGGAAAAATACACTGGCGTCAATCGGGCGTGGTTCATTTAAGTGAATTAGAAAAACTGATATTGCAGCACATTTAAATAAAGTGCCCGGCAAAGCCAGGCACTCTATTTAAACACAAAATATCATTTAATACTAAGGTGTAGGTGCTGCAGGTAGCGTAGTGTTCACTATCCTCCATATTGAACCTACAGGTTGTGAAGGTGGAACGGTAATTCCTTTGTTGGAACCAGGGGTCATATTATCTGCTCCAAAATAATAGAGCGGCCAACCGTTGAAAGTGAGTTGTTTTCTGCCAAAAACATCCATCACAACAAAAAGTGTTTTATTTAATGTAGATGGTACCACAATAGTTGGTTGTTCGTATACCGGCCAGATCGCATTGTTGCTAAAATCAGCCAGCGTAAAGTTGTTGTTGAGCGCACTGTCACGGCTTATCGAATACAGTGTGATGCCTTTTGCATCTGTAAAATAAATGCTGCGGCCATCACCTGGTGTATAATTACCTAAATAGTTGACAGCATTGGCACCGGTCAATTGATGGTTGGCTATCATAATAGTATAATCCGGTTTTGCCACAAACCATACGCCACCAATGCCCTCACCGCTGGTTTGCCCTATGGCTTCCTGTACATTGGCCGGTGTATAATAATACATAGGCCAGCCTTTGTATGCCAGCTGCCGGGTGCCTGGTACAATGGTAAAATCTGCAGCTGTTAAACCTGCATCATAGAGCCCGGAAGTACTATCCACGCTCAGGGGTTTCCAGTTAGTGAAGCAACCGCCGGTACAGTTGGATTGCCCGTTTGCATCATTGGCAAAAAAATACAATGTTCTTCCTTTTTTATCAACGATATACCTGCCCAGTGCCACGCTTGAATCAAGGTGCAGGTTATTGGTTGCTGGGTTACCAGGAGGATCATCATCTTTCTCGCAGGAGGTAAACGTTAGCGATAGCATTGCAAAAGCCAGCGCACTGAATAAGGTATTTTTCATAAATTAGTTTTTAATTGACACAGTCATCAGTTTAACGAGCCTGTATCTATTTCATGTAATAAGACTACAGCAAGAGGAACGAACGTAGCGGAGGAATGGTTGCCTTTATTGATAAACTTAACCGTGATATTTGCTCATGATTTAAAAAAAATTCCGGCGGTTCAATCCCCTCCCTCCTAACTTTACGGGATGAATGAAACCCGCTGGCTAAATACCCCGCTCCTTGAATGGGTATTTTACGGCAATTTTTTTTATGGCATCTGCGCTGTAGCCCAGTCAATGGAAGCTACGCTGCAACAGCGTTTCCTTTTGAGTGGCTTTTCTTATTACGGTTTGATATTTTTAGCTACCGTTCTTTATTATAACTATCCCTATGCAAGGAAACATAACACAGCAGGCAATAATCCACGTACCGCCTGGTATATACGCCATTATCGTTTTATGTTTTGGAACCAGGTTATTATCACCCTTATTCTTTTCATTGCCGGCTCATTATTTTTATATGAGCAACACTCACTCTTTGAAAATATAGATGCTAGGCAGTGGTTGCTCCTGCTGCTTTTTCCTGCTGTAGCCGGGTTGTACTATGGGCTCAATGTACTTTCCGGCAAATACAACCTGCGGAGTATAGGGTGGCTTAAACCATTTATCATCGGGTTTACCTGGAGTGGACTAGTGACCATTTACCCTGTATTGTGGCAGAACATTCAACACGGCGAACGGTATATTTTTACGTTGATCGGTACTTTATTATTTATAAAGAATGGAATGTTTGTAGCAGTGCTTTGCATTATGTTCGATATTAAAGATTATGCATCAGACCATAGCAGCAAATTAAACACCTTCGTGGTTAGGTTGGGTTTAAGAAAAACCATCGGGTATATTCTCCTTCCCCTCCCCCTGCTGGGATTGTTTACTTTTATCACTTATGCGCTTACCCACCAGTTTTCTGCAATGAAAATAGTATTGAATATGGTTCCGTTTGTTTTGCTGCTGGCAGCCGCTGCTTCTTTGCGAAAAAGAAGATCTATGATGTACTACCATGTTGTTATTGATGGGCTCATGCTGGTAAAAGCCGCGTGTGGCATAACAGCGATGTTATTATTTTGAATGGAAGTTGCGCCTACAGCCTGTAAAGATTAAATCATTTCTTTATCACTCTTTCCTTCACTATATTTATGCCACTAAACCCAAATTTAAAATGGCAACAAAAAAAAACAATTCCAAAAAAACAGAAGACAAATCAACACTAATCAAAATAGCTGAAACCATTGGCACAGTTGCCGGTGAAATAGCTGTGAAAAAAGATCAGCTGGTTAATGCAGCCAGCGGCGTTATTGATTCTGTAAAAGAAAAAGTTCAGAATTTTACAGGTGCAAAGAAAGCCGCACCTAAAAAAGCAGTGAAGAAAGCCGCACCTAAAAAAGCAGTGGCCGAAGTTAAAACTGCTGCTAAAAAAAGGGTGGTTAACAAAGTAGCAGCCGCTAAAAAAAGGGTGAGCAAAGCAGCCAAAAAAGTTGCAAAGAAAGTAGCCCCCGCTAAAAAAGCAGTAGTTAAAGCCGTTAAGAAAGCAGCTAAACCGGTTACAAAAAAAGCAGCCCCGGTTAAAAAGGCAGTTAAAGCAGTAGTAAAAAAAGCGGTAGCTCCCAAAAAAACGGTGAAGAAAGCGGCTAAGAAAAAATAAGTACGAACGCTTCCTAAATTATTTTTATAAAATTGCCCAGACCTTTTGGCCGGGCAATTTTATTATGACTTAGGAATAACTCTGCAAAATTTTTGGCAGTGTTATTGTTATTTTACCTCTATCATTTAATTATAAAACAACGAACATGAAACAAATCCTTTCACTGGCAGTTATTTCAGCACTTATTTTCTCGTGCAACGAAAATGCCGGCAAAACAACAGAAGTAGCTTCGGATACCACTACTAAAGCAACTGATACCGGTGTTACCACTACTATTACAACCACCACTACCACCGTATATGCAGCTGCTGACGGAGATGTATCTTACAGGGATGGAAAATTGGTAGTATATAAAGATGGCAGTTGGACAACAGCTGATAAAGATGTTACCCTTGATGACGGAACCGTGGTAACCGTAAAAGGTGAAGCCAAAGACCGCGACGGAAAAACAGTGGTGATATCTGACGGTCGTGTAGTTACAAAAAAAGGTAACTGGTTCGATAATGCGGGCAACACTATCGCCAATGCCTGGGATGATACAAAAGATGCTGTGAAAGAAGGAGCTAAAGAAGTAAAACAGGGGACAAAGAAGGCAGCGGATAAAGTGAAAGATGCGGTGAATTAAAAATTTTAAGACTTGATGAGTAGAATGCACCCCTTATAACGGGGTGCATTTTTTGTTGCATCAATTATTGATTTAATTCGGGCTACTTTCTACTCACTCACTCCTGCCATCTAATAAAAGGATCGGTCATTTAGTAGATGGAACGCATTCCAATTATTATTTTGTTCAACCTTACAGGATAAAATAATAGTTCCATGAAAAAGTTCTACTTGTTGCCGGTATTTTTCTTTTGCCTTTGCAATATTTCCCTGTCACAAAATAATGTAGCCATTAATGATGATGGCTCCATACCCTTAACATGGACCCATGGCACAGGAATTCAATGCTGCATTTGGTAAAGACGCTTATGGCTATTTTGGAAATGATACAACCATTTCGCAGGGAGATATGGATGGGGTGATAATGATCCTCTTAAAAGAACTGGAAGCCAGCACCCATTCACAAAAAACAGAACTGGCTGCATTAAAAAACAGCATGAATTACCGGCCGATCAGTTAGCGAATGCCGGTAATATGAAAAAAGAATGGGCTGCCCTGGTTGAAATATTAAATAAAAACGAAGTAACGAAAGGATTACCGGGAAAAATAAATACGGCGTTACAGACAAAAAAAGAGATGCTGACTAAAAAACAATAATTTTTATAGAATAAAAAAGGAGCGATGAATGATCGCTCCTTTTGATTTTAAATTTTATATTACTGTTTCGTCCAGGTATTGTTCGCTGATTTCATATCAGGAAAAACCTTATCCGGATCTATCACTATTTTTTGAATTTCTTCTGTCGTGCTGAGGGCAAAGCGCCATAGTTTTTTTGCATGCCATATTTCCACCGGTAATTTTTTTCGCGCTGTTTTGCCACTTACAGTTGTATACTCTACTACAACCGGCATGGCCATCCTGCCCAGGTTTTCAATGGTTATTAAAGCACCTTCTTTAGGATCATTTTTATTGTATTCAACTTTTGTCACTGCCTGGTCAAGTTCATAACTTTCTATGAACATACCTCTCCAGAACCAGGCAAGGTCTTCTCCTGCACCATTTTCCATGGCACGAAAAAAGTCCCAGGGTGTTGGATGTTTAAAAGCCCAGTCATGCGTATATTTTTTAAAGGCGTAATCAAACCGATCGGCTCCTAATATTTCATCTCTTAATAAACCCAATGCATAACCGGGTTTGCTGTATAACAGGGTTCCGATATTTACTTCTTTCATAGCATCCGGAGTATTGAACATGGGCTCTACCTGGTCGCCGTACATCCTGCGCTGGTGCTGGCTTGCTGCAGCTGATGCATATTCCCCTTTATTAAAATTAATTTCGCTCAGTCCATTTATGAAAGTATTAAAACCTTCATCCATCCATCCATACCTGCGTTCATTGCTTCCTACAATCATAGGGTACCATATATGCCCGAACTCATGATCGGTTACCCCCCAGAGGCCGGCCTTTTTTGCACCATACCCGCAAAAAACAATTCCGGGGTATTCCATACCGCCAATATTGGTAGCTACATTTACCGCAGAATAATAAGGATAAGGAAACCATTTACCGGAATAATATTCGATGGTTGTTTTGGTATATTCCGTTGAACGGCCCCAGGCATCATTGCCATCAGACTCTACAGGATACAGCGACATGGCCAATCCTTTTTTACCATCCGGCAAATTCATCCTGGCAGCATCCCATATAAATGCTTTTGAAGCAGCCCAGGCAAAATCTCTTGAACTTTTGATCAGGTACTTCCATGTTAAAGAAGTTTTTGCAGGGCGTGAAGCTGCATTGGTTATATCCGCCGCACTACGAATAATAACCGTGGCATCACTTTGTTTTGCTTTATTGTATTGCTGCAATTGCGCTGCAGTCATTACTTCCTGCGGATTTAATAACTCACCGGAAGCGCCAACGATCATATTTGCCGGCACCGTAATATTCACTTTAAAATCACCATACTCCAGGTAAAATTCGCTGGCACCCAAATAAGGATCACTGTTCCAGCCACGCACATCATCATACACACACATTCGTGGATACCATTGTGCAATAGCGTATACATCGCCGTTCTTTGTTGCCAGTATACCTGTTCTGTCTGCACCATATTGTGGCACGGTATAACTGTATTCAATTTTAAATTTTAATTTCCCCTTATGTGCAGCTATATTCTCTGCCAGTCGTATCTGCATTCTTGTATCATCAATAATATAGCTGGCATTGGTTTCTTTACCTGCTGCATTTACCAGCTTTACTGATTTTATTTTATAACCACCATCAAACGTGCTTTTGGCATCGCCATAACGGCTGCGGCCGGTTGCAGGCATTTTTGCCTGGCCCCGGGAGTTTTTTGCAAAAAGGTTCTGATCTAACTGCAGCCACAAAAAATTCAGTGATTGCGGGCTGTTATTAGAGTAATCTATCGTAACTAACCCGCTTACTTCACTCTTTGTATCATCCAGTTTTACATCAATCTGGTAGTCTGCACGGTTCTGCCAGTAAGCCGCTCCCGGCTCACCACTTGCGGCCCGGTATTCATTGCCGTTGTAGGTATAAAATAAAGGAGAAAAAAGTTTGAAGGGATCAAACCTCGATGTACTGTCTTGTGCCGATACTATTGTTGTTGCCAAAAACAAAACGGGTAATAGTAATAATTTTTTCATTTGTTGATTTGTTTAAAATTGAACCGGGCTGCTAAAGTTATGAATGTATGCAAATACAACACAATGTTATTTCATTAATAGTATGAACGCAAGTATGCTTACTTATGTGGTAAGCAGCCAAATTAATTGGATTATTTTTATAGGTGACATTTAGTTGGGCACATCATTATTACCCTTAAAAAAAATTGTACTTTATTAATCAAACCCCTCACAAATGACCGGCAGTTTGCCCGCTGATATCCGGAAAGATATAGAAACGGATATGTGGTAAGGGATGAAATCTGTGTTGGATTGAAATGAGGTGACGAACGGCAACCTAAGACAATAGCAACTTAAAAGACAGGAAAAACTTCAATGGCCGCTAAAACCCCACTTTCATTTTTAAAACCATAACAGGTAGATCCATTGGTGATGATAAAAAAGCTTGCTTGCAAATGCTGGTTGTATCGAATTACCTGGTCTAACGTTTTTTGTGTAATGGGTACATTCATTTCCTTGCATTCGAGTAACATGAATGGCTTTTCATTTTTATAAACAACGATGTCAAATCTTTTATGAAGATCGCCTACTACTATTTTTTTTTCAACTGCAATCAGGGAAGCAGGGTATTGCAGGGATTGGGTGAGGTATAATAGCGTATTTTGTCTTACCCATTCTTCCGGTGTGAGCTGCATCCATTTTTTTCGAATCATACAAAAGATGAATTCTTTTTCTCCTGTTGTTTTAATAGCCGGTTTTTTATCGGGGTAGATAATTTTGATCATCCCGCAAATTAATGTATATAAAAGAAGAAGCTTAAAAGCAAAATAAGCTGATCTTGCTTTTCAGCTTTTGTTATTACTGATTATTGATTATTAAACAAATTATTAATCAAGTTGTTAGCCGGTGGAAGCCGGTGAATATCAGAATATGCCAGGATGAGGCTTGCATAGTTGCTTTAAAATTCACATTAGCCTTCTATGCGAAGTCTGCAAAAGACCATCAAATTTCTTTTTAGTAATTTCATGTTTATAAAAAAAAGGAATGAAGACAAAAAGCGATATCGTAGAAAACTGGTTACCCAGGTATACAGGCGAAAAACTAGGTAATTTTGGAGAATATATTCTCCTCACCAACTTCTCCAACTACGTGACCATGTTTGCCGTATGGAATAATGTGGAAGTAGTGGGTAAAGACAGGCCGATGCAATGTGCCACGGCACAAAACATTACCATCATAAATTTTGGTATGGGTAGCCCTGGTGCTGCAACCGTAATGGACCTGCTTACTGCCATCAAACCAAAGGCAGTATTGTTTTTGGGTAAATGTGGTGGTCTTAAAAAAAGAAACAAGATCGGCGATCTTATTTTACCGATAGCTGCCATAAGAGGAGAAGGTACCAGTAATGATTACCTGCCTGCAGAAGTGCCGGCATTACCTGCCTTCGCATTGCAGAAAGCCATTAGTACCACTATAAGAGATTATGAAGTAGATTACTGGACAGGAGTTTGCTACACTACCAACCGCCGGGTTTGGGAACATGACGAAGTATTTAAAGAATACCTGCAAAAGATAAGGGCTTATGCTATCGACATGGAAACCGCTACTATTTTTACTGTAGGTTTTTACAATAAAATTCCTACCGGTGCATTGCTACTGGTAAGTGATTCACCGATGATTCCCGAAGGTGTAAAAACGGAAGAGAGCGATAAAAATGTTACGTCACAGTTTGTAGAAAATCATTTGAAGATTGGCATTGACTCATTGAAACAATTGATCAATGAAGGGCAAACGGTGCGGCACCTTAAATTCTAAATAATTTAACGAATTTTAAAAGCGAATTTCACGAATTAGAACATTGAACTTTGAACCTTTGAACGTTTGACTATTGGCAAATGAATCTCCTTTACTGCAGGTAATAAACCTCTCCATCGGCTTTGAGCAGGATGGGCAGTTGGTGCAGGTTGTAAAAGGGATTTCATTTACTGCAAAAAAAGGCAAACTAACCGCCATTGTGGGTGAAAGCGGTTCAGGCAAATCAGTTACTTCGCTGGCTGTTTTGCAACTATTGCCAAAGCAGGCGGTAATAACGGGTGAGATAATTTTTAACAACGGATCACCGGTTGATCTTTTGAAAGCAAATCAACAAGCTATACGCTCTATTCGTGGCAATGATATTGCCATGATCTTCCAGGAGCCAATGACGGCCCTCAATCCTGTTTTTACCTGCGGCCACCAGGTAATGGAAAGTCTGCAATTGCATAAAAAATTAAGCGGGTCAGCTGCCAGGCAGGCCACTATCAAATTATTTGAAGAAGTAGAACTGCCTGATCCTGCGGGTATGCTTACCCGTTACCCCCACGAGATAAGCGGCGGGCAAAAACAACGGGTGATGATCGCCATGGCCGTGAGTTGTAATCCTGCTTTATTGATTGCAGACGAACCCACCACGGCTTTAGATGTAAGGGTTCAGCAAAATATATTACAACTCATTAAAAAATTACAGCAGCCCGGGAGCGCAGGTGGAAACAATGGTATGGGCGTGCTTTTTATTACCCATGATCTTGGCCTGGTAAAAGCGGTAGCTGATGAAGTAATCGTAATGCAACACGGTATTATTGTGGAACAGGGCAATACAGCAGCCGTACTCAATAATCCCCAACATCCCTACACACAGGCATTGCTCGCCTGCAAACCAGGCAAAAACAGTAAAGGAAAAAGACTGGCAGTGGTGAGTGACTTTTTAAATCCAGCAAAAGAGAAGACTGCACAACCTGCCTGGAATAACGAACCGGGCGAAAAAACAATATTAAGTGTAAAGAAGCTGGAAGTTTATTTTCCTGCTGCCAGCAATATTTTCGGCAAAACAACAGCGTGGTTTAAGGCCGTTGATGGGGTGAGTTTTGATGTAAAGGAAAAAGAAACACTGGGACTGGTAGGAGAAAGCGGTTGCGGAAAAACAACTTTAGGGAGGGCCATTTTACAATTAATAAAACCAACCGCCGGGCAAATATTACTCAATGGAGCAGACATTAGTTCATTACCTGCGCGGGTTTTGAGAGAAGCAAGGAAAGACCTGCAGATCGTTTTCCAGGATCCTTACGGCTCGCTGAATCCACGCATCAGCATCGGCGAAGCCATACTGGAACCATTAAAAGTGCATGCGCTTCAAAACAATTATAAACAACGCAGGGAAAAAGTAACCCAACTCCTGGAAAAAGTTAATCTCCAGGCTGATCATTTTAACCGCTATCCGCACCAGTTTAGCGGCGGACAAAGACAACGAATTTGTATAGCCCGGGCGTTGGCACTGGAGCCCTCTTTTTTAATTTTTGATGAAAGTGTTTCGGCACTGGATGTAAGTGTGCAGGCACAGGTGCTCAATCTAATCAACGACCTGAAAGAGCAATACAGCTTTACTTCCATCTTTATTTCACACGATCTTTCCGTGGTGCATTATATCAGCGACCGCATATTGGTGATGAACCAAGGAAAGATCATAGAACAGGGTTCTGCCAACGATATCATATTCAACCCTCAACAAGAGTATACCCAACAACTGATAGCTGCTATTCCTTAGAGAAAAAATGGCTGTTAATCCTGGTATTCATTCCGGTATTTATAACTATCATATTCGGACCCATAGAAATTTTTCCCGCTGTTATAAAAGCTGAATACAGATTTTTTAAGTTCTTTGTTAAGCTGTTCATCCAGCGGCTCATCTTTCATTAATTTTTTATCCGTAAGAGAAGTCAGTTCACCATCGCTGCTCAGTTCTTTGTCTTTTAAAGGCTGCAGGCCACTGAAAGCAATTTTCCAGTCATCTGTTTTTTTAATGCGGTATTTAAAAAAGTAAACCTGCCCGGTTTTATTTTTAATGGTAGTGACTGATTTTTTTAAGAATACCAGGGAATCCATTTTATCATACTGGTTAGCCATTACCAGGTAGCTTCTTGCCAGGGCCAGTTGGCTGGCATATGCTTTCGGAAATTTATCCAGGCGGCCGGCTTCTTCCAGCTTGAAATATAAAAGCCCCCTGTATTTATCGTCTGCAGCCAGTTTTTGCAAAATACTATCAGGTATCGCTTTATTGTTTCTCAAAAAGAGCACGGCTGTATTCATACGCACTTTATCATCCTTGCTCACCAATAACCGCCTAAAGAACTGCTGTACATTTTTATTGGTTTCATAAAAAGGCATGAGTAATACTGCATAATCGTTCAAGCCATAGTCGCCCCCGTTATCCTTGTATTCTCTTTCCGGCTCTTCTTCTTCCTCCTCTTCTTTTTTCAATTCTTCTTCCAGCTTTTTTTCTTCTTTAGCCTGCTGTTTTCTTAAAGCAACTTTACCATCAATATAAATTCCCGGGAAATAATTTTCGTATTCCTTAGCTTTTATATAACCGCTGTCAACCAGGGTTACCAGCAGTTCGGTGATATTTTCCTTATAATCATTTAAAGTAGATAGTTGCAATATTTGCGGAAACAATGCGGCACTCAGTTGTAGTGAGTCATAAAAATGATTAAAGAAAGAAGAATAATCCCCGTTGTCTTCAAAAATGGGCGGGTCCTGCAACATCAGCTCCTTCAATATTTTAAAAGAGCTGTTTGTTTTCAATCTTGCCAGGGCAATAATGGCTTCGTTCTGAAACATGCTGGTATCAGCAGTTTGTTCATATATTTTTTTAAGATACACCGGTATATCGTTGGTGATTGTATCCTTTATATAACCCAGTTCTGCAATCAATCTTGTTTTAGAATCAAAATAATCTTTGTCTTTTATAGACAACCTGTTGATGGCATTGTATAACATCTTAGATCCATCTGCACTGAAGAAAATATTTGAAATTGATTGTTGGGCTCTTTTATGCGTTGCACTATCCTTACTAAAAAGATCTTCAAAAAATAAAGGAATTTTCGACTGGTAAATATTTTCTGTCCCAACTGCCTCGGTAGGTCTGAAGCTGGTGAAGATACTATTTGCCAAACCATTTTGTTTACTCAGTGTATCCGACATACTGGAAAGTGTGAAAAGATATTTCCCTTTTAAAACAATCAGTTTATTGATAACCCTGCTGGAAGCAGTATCCCTGATCGTGATATGACAGGCGGTGGTGGCACCATTGTCTGTTGTAAACATTTGCCTGCTTTGCAGTACCATTTCTTCTTTTGAAAGCTGCTCTTCTATTTCTGCCTTCCAGAATTTAGCAGAGTCTTTTATGTAATAATATTTAGGGTATTCCTGCATTTGTACAGAAACAAGATCCCCGCTTTTTTCATCCCTGAATAAACCATTACGGGCTTTTTTCCAGTAGGTGATGTAACCGTTGTTATTATTTCCATTGGCAGCATCTTCCATCGTTTGTTCAATGATGGTGCGGATGCCTGCGTCAATTTCAGGTGCAACCGGTGTGGTCATATTAATGCGCAGGAAAGTATCGGTATATTGTTGTGCATCCGCATAAGTATATCCGGCAAATTTGAAAGTTTTATAGAAGGTAAAAGCCTTATCTGCGCTGCTGTTGCTCCGTTGCGCCAGCACATAATAATGCGGGCCTTTAATTACAAACATGGCATGGATAAAAACACCGCTCTTTAATTTCTCTTTCACCACCAATGCCGGGTAGCCGCTGATAGTTGTATTTTGCCTGCTAACCTGTTTGTCGAAAATATCGCCACTACGAAACGAAGTTTCAATAAGTGCAAGATCAAAACTATCGGCTTCAAGGAAATCAAAATTATACACTGTTTTTTTCATTACGAGGTAAGCATCGCCTGTTGTTTTATCAACGGCTTCATACTCCCAACGCTCTTCCTCCGAATTATTATTATACACGTGTGGCTCATGTGGCATCTTTATTTCAAAGCCTGCCGGGCCGGGTTTAAAATTTAATGCGGTTGGTGCATATTCTTTTAATTTGACAGAGGAAAAGAAACGTTGTCCTTCTTCCCCATCAACATAATTATTTTTCCCACTCATTTTAAAAATGATTACTTCAAAGGGTGTGAAAAAAATATGATAGCGCTGCATATCACCACGGCGGGTGCGGTTCACAATATCCAGGCCGTTGTAGCCATTGCGGGTAACCGGTTTTTTTGAAATGATATTGCCGGGAATATATTCGTATAAAAGGCTATCGGTTTTTTTTGCTACATCTGTTGGCGACTGGTGTATAAAAGAGGCATAGGTTTTAACACGGGTTACCATGTAATAGGAACCATTGCTCATGTCGGCATATTGTGTGCGATTGAGTTGCTGGTAATTACTTTGTAAGGAGTAGAGAGGGCCTGGAACATCTACTGAATAGGCGCCATCTGCTGCTTCCTGGCTGCTGAAGCTGACCGCCACTTTCATATCGTTGATGGCATCTTTTTGGGCCGCATCCCTGTCAGTCATTTTAACGGGGCGGAGAATGTAACCCTTTTTCCGGAGCCGGTCTATCACCCCACGGGTGCCGGGCAAATGAGCGGCTCCCACACCTACAAAAAGAGAACGTTTTTTTATAATGCTATCAATGGCATCGGCCTGTATGTCGTTTCTTTTGTACAAAAATTTCTCCCTGAAGGCAACAGATTTCTCCAGTTTGTTATCCAGGGAATCCATCAGGTCAAGGTCGCCATTGCGGTAAGCTGTTTGTAATTTTTGCAACAGGCTACTCATAGATTCGCCATCGAGGTCAATTTCTTTTTTCTTTTTTTCATTGGCCATATCCCTGTAGGCTTCCATCACCAGCTTTTCCGACTCATAATAATCTTCTACGCCGGCAGGTGCTTTCCCCAGTTTACGGCCGGCCTGGTATATGTAGAGATCGAGAAAAGTATCTTCTTCAAAATCTTCCTTTACTTTATAGGACCGATAGAGCAAACTGTTTACTACCGGGGGTTCGGTGCTTAGTGCAGCCTTTAGGTTGTCTTCGTAATGGGTTATTTTAAAACTGTTCTCCGTTATATAATCATTTCCGCCACTTTGGGAGAAGGAAGTAAAATTATCGTTGAGTTTTACCAGGCGTACCATTTGTGCCTGCCACAGGTCAGGGTTTAGTTCTAATGCAACTGCATCCACATTTTTCAAAGCATAATAAAAAGAATCGCTTAAATGAAAAGCCAGTTTACTGCTCACGTGCATGGTTCCAAAAAGGTAGGACGGCTTTTGAAGACCGTTGCCGGTGATCTCCCATAATAAACCCTGGTATTTGGTATTGGCTTGCTGTGCCCGGGATTGGAAAAAGCTACAAAATATAAGGAAACAAAGCGGTAGAATTCTTTTTACATGCATCGTAGTGAAATGACTTATTGCCAGAGGATAAAGTTGCATATAAATAACACAAAATTCAAAAAAACATTGTGTGGAAAATGCTAATTAGCTGATGTATCATAGTTCATAGGTCATGGCCGAATAGCTGACGCCTATGAACTATGATCCATGAACTATATGCCAGGAAAAAATTTGGTGGTTTAATCCGGTTAAAATATATTAACTTTGCGCTCTTTTACATCATGCCGTAACATGATATCTGCCCTTAAAAAGGCCCTATCTCTGTAAAATTTACAGTACCTGGCATGTGATAAATAACTTTTAAATAAAATTTATTGCATGAAATTATCCCAATTCAGATTTGACCTACCCCTTAACCTGATCGCTCAACATCCCACCAAAAAAAGAGAAGAAAGCCGAATGA
Organism: Ferruginibacter sp.; assembly: GCA_014379905.1. Lineage (GTDB taxonomy): Bacteria > Bacteroidota > Bacteroidia > Chitinophagales > Chitinophagaceae > Ferruginibacter. Next base: position 33,500 of record JACMKX010000157.1, read on the forward strand.
TGGTGATCAACCGGAAAACCGGTGAGATCGAAAACCGCCATTTCCGTGATATCATGGAGTATTTCGATGATAAGGATGTGTTCGTGGTAAACAATACCAAGGTTTTTCCTGCCCGTATGTATGGCCGCAAAGAAAAAACAGGTGCTAAAATTGAAGTATTCCTGCTGAGAGAACTGAACAAGACCAACAAACTTTGGGATGTAATTGTAGACCCGGCCCGTAAAATTCGTGTGGGTAACAAATTATATTTTGGTGAAAGCGATGAACTGGTTGCCGAAGTAATTGACAATACTACCAGCCGTGGGCGTACGATCCGTTTTCTTTGGGATGGTACCGATGATGAATTTCGCCAGATGCTGGACATCATGGGCGAAACACCTTTGCCAAAATACATCAAACGCAAACCGGAAGAAGAAGATAAAGAACGCTACCAAACGGTTTATGCAAAGCATGAAGGTGCCGTGGCTGCTCCTACTGCAGGTTTGCATTTTAGCAAAGAACTGATTAAGAGATTAGAGATCCAGGGAATCCGTTTTGCAGAAGTAACCTTACACACCGGCCTGGGAACTTTTCGCCCGATTGAAGTAGAAGACCTGAGCAAACATAAAATGGATGCAGAGTATTACAATATCAATGAAACAGCCTGCAGTATTGTAAACAAAGCAAAACAAGGTGGCAACCGTATTTGTTCTATTGGTACCACTACCATGCGTGCCATGGAAACTTCTTATACTGCACAACAATTATTAAAACCATCAGAGGGCTGGACGAATCATTTTATTCACCCGCCTTACAATTTTAATATTGCCGATTCACTGGTTACCAATTTTCACCTGCCAAAAACAAGCCTGCTCATCATGGCCTGTGCTTTTGCGGGTTACGACCTGATGATGGAGGCCTACAAAAAAGCAATAAAAGATAAATATCGTTTCTTTAGTTATGGAGATGCGATGCTGATCATTTAATTATGATGTCAGGCTGAGCCTGTCGAGACAGGATTTATGGGTGATAAGTTACCCGCCTTCTATAAGCTCAGGTTGACAGCATTTTTTTATCAAGCCAATCCTTTTTTAAAAATGCTCCTCAACGGGAGCATTTTTATTTACCTTCAAACCCAAAATAACTTACCATGTTGAGCAATAACGATATACTAAAAAAACTTAGGGTTGCCCTCCAGTTGCGCAACGATGACATTATTGAAATACTAAAACTGGTGGATTTTGAGATCACCAAAGGGGCGTTGGGAGACCTCTTTCGCAATGAAGACCAGCCTGGTTATGTGGAAGCGGGCGACCAGGTATTGCGCAATTTTTTAAACGGCCTCATTATTTACAAAAGAGGGCAACTGCCTGAAGCTAAAGTAATTGAAAAGGAAAAAGACCTCGATAAAAAGAAAGATGAGAAGAAATAATGCTGGTCTCAAACAGAGGAAGGGATAAAAATAAAAGGGGCCTAGATGGAAATCTGAGCCCGTATTAATCCAATATCCTATGAAAAACCACTGTTAAAACGCAGGGTGGGCGCAAATATTGTTGACGAGGAAAAATTATTACACGCATAAGGCGAATTACACGAATTGCACGAATTAAAAAACCCGGCCAGGGTTAAAACACTGACTGGGTTAGGCGGAACTTTACCAGTAAAATTAGCTGTAATGAAAAAATGCACAATCTTACTGATACTGTTGTTGAACTACACATGCTCAACAGCTCAACAAGTATCTGTTGCAAATGAAAGAGAAAATTTTTTTTACGTAGGATTAGACAATCCCCTATCTATTGCAGTAGAAGGATTATTCAACAAATCATTGGTAATAAAAGCGATCAACGGAACGCTCCTGGAAGAAAATGGCAGGTATAGCTTCCGGCCGGATAGCGTGGGGTTATCGGAGATCACTATTTACAAAAAAAGCAATGGACAATTAAAGGAGATAGGTAAAAAACAGTTTCGTTCTAAAAACCTCCCTCTGCCGTTTTTCAAGATCGGAAGTGGAAGACCTACTGTTACCTCAGAAGAAATAGCAGGACAGCAATTTGTGAGGTCCGAAATTGAGGGTTTAGAAATTAATATAAAAATTAACCTAATCGAATTTAATGTTCATGTTATCTCCGACTCCGGCCAATCAACTTTTAAAAATACTGGCAATCAGTTATCCAATGAAACCAGGGAGAAATTCAAAAGTCTAAAAACTGGTGATATTTTATTGTTTACTGATATTTATGTTGGTATGCCCGATAAAAAGAAATACCTGGTACAAAATGTTTCAGTTAATATAAAAAACAAAGAATAAATTTCATAAAAAAATGAACTATGGTCAATAGTTCATGGTCTATAGACCAGTATAATTCTTTAAAAAGTTTCTATTAAAACGAAAATAGTCTGAACTAATATTTGACAAATCCTCTGTAATACACGTCTATGGACCATCAACCGTGGACTATGGACTTCTCTCACTCCAACCCAAACAACCCTTCATTCAACACCTGCAACGTTTGCTCCTTATAACTCCTCGGTATCAGTAAAGAAATATTATGCCTGCTGCCACCATAACTTACCATGCGCACGGGGATGGCATTAATGGCTTCAAACAGCCTGAACATCACGTCTTTTGTTTCCGTGATCTCGTTGCCCACAATAGATACAATGGTTTGGTTGGTGTCTATCTCCACCGTTCCGAAAGCTTCCAGTTCTTTGGTGATCTGTTGAATATAAATATCGCTGTCGATGGTAACAGAAACGGCTACTTCCGATGTAGTGATCATATCTATTGACGTGCGGTATTTTTCAAACACTTCAAATACTTTTCTTAAAAAACCATACGCCAGCAACATGCGGCTGCTTTTTATTTTTATAGCGGTGATGTTATCCTTTGCAGCTACTGCCTTCACGCCATTGCTGCCTGCTTCTTCGGAGATGAGTGTTCCCTTGGCCGAAGGATCCATGGTGTTCAACAATTTTACCGGCACATTGTAAAACTGTGCAGGCCAGATACTGGCCGGGTGTAAAATTTTTGCGCCGAAATAAGCAAGTTCCGCCGCTTCTTCAAAACTTAATTGTTCAATGGGCCTCGTGGTTTTTACCACACGTGGATCATTGTTGTGCATACCATCAATATCTGTCCATATCTCGCAAACACTGGCGTTGATGGCTGCAGCTATCAATGAGGCACTGTAATCGCTTCCGCCTCTCTTTAAATTATCAACTTCGCCTTTTGCATTGCGGGTAATGTAGCCTTGTGTTACGAAAACGCCTACTTCTTTATGTCTTTGTAATATTTGCGCCAGCTTTACTTTTATGGTTCCCACCTGTGGCTCATCCTGGTTATCGAGGCTCATAAAATCAAGCGCAGGTAAGAGGCGGTGATTGATCTGTTGTTCTTCCAAATGCAAACAAAATAATTTGGTGCTGAGCAATTCCCCTTGCGCCAAAATATCTTTATTCAATGCTTCGCTGAAAGAAATTTTAAGGATAATGCTTAAAAATTCAAAGTGTTCGGCTAATATTTTTTTCGCCTTTTCCAGCACAGTTGCATCCTGCAATAATTCGGTAACAAATTGTTGGTAGTGTTGCTCCAGGGCATTGATTTTATCCTGCGCACCATGGCGGTCGTTGGTTGATAATAAAGTACTTATTTCTACCAATGCATTGGTGGTGCCGCTCAATGCAGACAACACAACGATTTTAGGTTCTTCGGTGGAAGTGATCAGGGCTGCCACTTCTCTCATTCTCTGTGGCTTGCCTACGCTGGTGCCACCAAACTTCATTACTTTCATTCGTTACATTTATTGTTTTGCCAAATGGAATTTGTTATATGAAACACATACCAGTCCTGTTAAAACCTGGCCCATTTCAATCGTCCCCCCACCTGTATGTTTAAGGATATACGCAGCAGTTAAAAGCCTGCTGCACTCAAAGTGATGCGAAAATAATCATTACAAGGCAGAAAACAGTTCTTACTGCGTGTAAGTAAAAATTCCCTTGCAAAGAAAGGTTTCCGTTCCCAAACCGGGGTCGTACTCTTTTACAATAACAGATGCAGGGAAATTATTTGATTTGTATATATAAGTAAATCTTCTTCCGAAGTTTACCTCGGTAGCATCAAAATATTTTATCGTGTTAGCAATTTGCAATGGATTATTTTTCTGCATCAACTGCCAGCCATCCATTTCAAAATGCAGCACCGGTGTAAGGTTCAACATTTTTTGTGCAAGTAAAAACGGATTGATTTTGGTATCATAGGTAAACCCCAGTTTTTCGATCGTGTATTCTCCCAGTCCATCATGGGAAGTATCGGTTTGGCTAAGGGTATTGCCATTTATAACATTGATGTGTAAGGTATCTGAACTTTCAAACAGGTCTGGAGCTGACGGCCCCGATATGTATTCAACTCTGCCATTTACGATCATCTTACCAGTGGAATAGGAATACCTGTTTACTTCTACAGAATAATCATTGTCAGCTGCGTTCATACTGGTAATAGAATCCCTGGTACGCTGGCCGGAGGTATTGTAAAAAAAGTAAGCAGTATCCCTGTAGGAATAAAATTCTATCCCATCAAAGTTACTACTGATGGAAGTGATACGGTAGGGCAATGTATCGCTTCCATTATAACTGAACTTTAAAATATAACTTATACCCGGTATGCCTGTTGCATGATCAAATTCGAAACGGCTTGTTGTCATTGTCATCCGTTTTTGGGTATCATAAGTATATATGTGTGCTGAAACGGTATCGTTGCCACTGGCTAAAGTCGTATCCAGCTCAATATAACTTTTAAGTAAAGTACTGTCATTTACAGGATCTACCGGTGGTTCTACCTCTTCTACAGTGAAGTCTTTCTGGCAGGAGATAACGACCATAGTAATGGCTATCAGCATCAACAATTTTCTTAGCATTTCAGGGTAAATTTTCACAAGATTACGCCAAATTTTTCAGAAAGAACGTTCAGGTCATCCACCACCGGCTGCAACAAATTAATGCCGTGTGCCCTGCGATCGGCTTCCATAGCTATTTCAGGTTCCCCCGGTATAATTACAGCTTCCTCCCCTTGTACCGTTTTAGCTGTTTTAAAACGATGGATCCACTGATCCATATTGTCTTTAAAATCTGATGCTGTTCTAAAGGCATCGATCCGCATGGCACCAAAAAAATGCCCGATGCCTTTACCCGGCATATTTTCCGGCATAGGAATATAGGCAGGAAAAGGCGGCACCCAGGGACCGTAATTAGCGCCACTCAACACGCCCGAAAAAATATCTACTATACTACCCAACATATACCCTTTATGGCTTCCATGTTCTTTATCGCCTCCCAATGGTAACAAGGCACCGCCTTCTTTTAACTCACTGGCATTGTTACTGGGGCTGCCGTCTTTTTTTTGTACCCAGCCTGCTGGTGTGGGCTTATTTTTTCTTTGCAAAATTTCCAGCTTTCCATTGGCAGCTGTTGTGGTGGCAAAATCGGCTACAAATGGTTGTTCCTTTCCTGCCGGGATGGCTACGGCAATAGGATTGGTGCCCAGCATTTTTTCTATAGAAAAAGTAGGCGCTACCAATGCGGATGCATTCGTCATAGCAATACCGATCATATCATGTTCCAAAGCCATCATGGCATGAATACCTGCAATGCCAAAATGATTGCTATTTTGAACACTAACCCAGCCGGTACCTACATTTTTTGCCTTATCAATGGCTACCTGCATGGCAAAGGGTGCTACCACCAAACCCAGGCCACTGTCTCCATCAACTACAGCCGTGCTCGGAGTCTCATGAATTATCCTGATAATTGGTGTTGCATTTACCCGTTTGGCTTCCCATAAGCGCACATAACCGCTTAGTCTTGCTACCCCATGACTATCCACTCCACGCAGGTCCGCACTCAATAAAACTTTTGCGGCTGTTTCCGCATCTTTCTCCGTGCAACCGATCTTTTCGAATACTGACCTTGAAAAATTATATAATGTATCGTAAGAGAAGTTTTGTTCCATGGGTGCGAAGGTAAACGGTTTCCGGTTTCTCGTTTTTGGTTTCTGGTTTCTGGTTAGTTTTCCAATTATTGAAGTATATGGTCAAATTCCCGATTACTAATTACTAATCGCATATTTTCTTAGATTTGCAGCCCGTTCATAGATTTTGAACCATTGAACTTTTAAACCTCGAATTATGGGAAGAATATTTGAAGTACGTAAAGGCGCCATGTTTGCCCGCTGGGACAAAATGGCCAAGGATTTTACCAGGATAGGTAAGGAGATCGCAATTGCGGTAAAATCAAGTGGTCCTGATCCGGATAATAATCCCGCCTTGCGGAGGTGTTACCTGAATGCGAAAGCCTGTAACATGCCCAAGGATCGGGTGGAGGCTGCTATTAAAAGAGCCATGGGTAAGGATACCAGTAGTTATGAAGAGATCACTTACGAAGGGTATGCGCCCCATGGCGTAGCCCTGCTGGTGGAAACGGCTACAGACAACTCTACCCGCACCGTGGCCAATGTGCGTATGCATTTCACCAAAGGAAAAGGAGCTTTGGGAACCAGCGGTTCCGTTGCTTTTACATTTAACCGCATGGGTGAATTTAAAATTAAAAACGCTGGTCAAAACCTGGAAGACCTGGAGCTGGAGCTGATTGATTATGGTTTAGAAGAAGTTGGCGAGAACAGCGAAGGCCAGATTGTTATCCGCACTGCTTTTGAAGAGTTTGGAAATATGAATAAGGCGCTGGAAGAAAAAGGTATAGAAGTGATCACAGCAGAGCTTACCCGCATTCCTCAAAATACTGTTGAGTTAGGCGAAGAAGAAGCCAACGATGTATTAAAGCTGGTAGACAAACTGGAGCAGGATGAGGATGTGCAGAAAGTGTATCACAATCTGAAATAAGAAATTAAAGAGCGGGTTGGCTCTTTTTTTAATTGCATCAGTTTAATCCAGCTATATTATTGGTAAGTAGGGTTGGGTGTTATGTACGCAATCTCTTTACTGTATTAGGGCAGCCCCACCAATTCCCTTCATTTGCCTCCACAGGCCGGCTGGATGGGTAAATGGAACGCCGCTGCATTTTGCCCTTTGAAAAAATATGCTCCGCATTTTTTCAATACCGCCGTTGGCGTTACCTGACAAAAAGAGGCGGCTGACCCAGTTACTGTTGAAAACAAAAACCGATAATATTAACTGTATAACCATTGTTGCAGCAGATTTGCTTATTAAATGCTTCATCCAATTAATAAGAAACGATCAGCATTCCGGAAGCACCCTTGCCGGCAAGGACTGAAGCGCCCAAACTTACCAAACCGCTTGCCCCTCCACCACCTGGCAATCGCCCGTTTGGACTGGCCCCGTTTGTAATAACGGTGGAGGATGTTGTTATATTGGAAATATTCTGGCCAGCATTACCACCCGAACCAGGAAATTTATGAGTAGCACCTCCATTGCCACCATTAGTTATTTCAAAAAATGTAGTAGGGCTATTTTGTCCAAATCTTTTTGTTTGGATACCGCCGGCATCACCTGGTACAAGGATATAACTTTTGGGTATTGCTGAAGGTACACCCGATCCGCCCAAACCGGGATTAAACCTGGAAGTGCCTACATATACTGCCCCTCCGCCCCCGAAAGCAGCGTATACATTACCGCCGAGGGTAAAATCCGTGTCTCCCCCATTTACAGCAGTTGCACTATTGGCTGCGTTGCCCCCCGCCCCGATCTGGACAGTAGCTGTATTACCCGGAATAACGGCCAGGTGTATTTTCACATAACCACCGCCACCGCCACCACAATAATAATTTCCTCCTCCACCGCCTCCCCACAATTCCACCATTATTTTGGTTACACCTGCAGGCACCGTAAAAGTTCCGTTATTATAATAAGTAAGGAAATTTTTAAAATCACACATATTGCCCCACTCCAGTATACCCGAATTATTTTTCAACAACACCTGGTTGGCAGTGCCATCCACGCCATTTGCTTTAATGGTGCCGGTTACATTTATATTTCCTGTAACATCCAGTTTTTCGGCCGGGTTAGTGTTACCAATACCTATATTCTGACCCTTACTACTTAGCGTAGTAAGCAATAAAAAAAGAATCAAATTTGTTTTCATTTTTTAAATCAAAAATAAGTTATGTAGTTTATCTCCACAATCACCCATATTAGGTAGTAATTAAACAGGTACCTGGCCCGTCTTCTTAATAGTAGATTATTGTTTGTAAACCACAAACTGAAAGTTACCATCTGTTAATGCTGCCCCAAGAGTGTACGACCTTACCACTAAAACACCGGCCCCACTGCTGGTTGTAAAGATGAGTGGCGTGATTGAGGAGTTAGCTGTTACAAGGGTGCTGTATACCTGGAATTGGTAACTTTCACCCGTTATAGTAATATTGTAAACACCCGTTACAGTTTTAGAAACGGTAAAATTTCCACTGCCGGAATTAATGGTACCGGAGCTCGCTACGTTTCCGTAACAAATGGGCACCAGGTTGGTGGCGCCTGTTGAAGGACGCATAACTTCCCCATTTACTTTTACATTTCCTACTACATCTAACTTTTCCGCAGGATTGCTGATTCCGATTCCTACCCTCGTATCTGCTATGGCACCATTGATGCCATTAATACTACCCAACACCAGCGAATTGCTTTGTGTAACCATTGCTTTGGAACCAATTGCAGTGGCATTAGTGAGTGCCGCAGACCCCAGGTCAGCCTCTGCCCCCACAACAGTATTTTCTACACCGGTAGTATTTGTATTTCCGGCAGTATGCCCGAAAAAAGAATTATTATTGCCCGACAAATTATTGTAACCGGCTATCTGCCCAAAGAAGCAGTTGGCATTTCCATTATTATTTAAATATCCGGAAGCACCCCCTACAAAAATATTATTCTCTCCTGTTGTGTTTTGTATACCGGTGAAGGCCCCTATAAAAGTATTATTATTTCCATTTGTGTTAAGGATACCGGCATTGGTACCTACAAAAGAATTATTGGTTCCGGCAACATTGTTGAACCCTGCGCTATTTCCTACAAATAAATTGTGGTATCCCCGTGTGTTTGAAAATCCTGCCTTACTTCCCAATGCCGTATTGAGCGTACCCTCCTGGTTAGAGAGTGCGCCTGCACTATTATTAAAAAGTGCAGAATCTCCTATAGCCACAATATTGCTTCGCGTGTTGAACAACGCTGCCTGTCCGCCGATGCTTACATTGCTATTGCCAGTAAGGTTAAATCGTCCTGCCCAAAAACCTATTCCCACATTATTATTACCAGCCTGCAACTGGTCCATAGCACCTGCTCCAACGGCTACATTGATAGAACCACTAACGTTACCACCCATGGCGCCTTCGCCGAGACCTGCGTTCTGACTTCCTGTTGTATTTGAATACAAAGCAGCGTTACCGATAGCTGTATTACTTCCACCGGTGCTGTTAAAGTTCATTGCATTGCTACCAACAGCTGTGTTATAATTGCCCGTAGTACTCTGCGCCATCGCATCTCTTCCTACAGCCGTATTAAAAACGCCGATTGTGTTGCCTCGTAACGCCTGGGTTCCCAAAGCGGTGTTGTTGGATCCTGTTTCGTTCAGGTACATGGCGCCAAAACCATAGGCTGTATTGTAATCGCCAGTCAGGCTATATTGCATACTATAAGTCCCTGCAGATGTGTTACCTGAGCCACTCGTGTTTAACTGAAGAGAGAACATGCCGGCACTTGTATTTTCAAAACCGGTGGTAGTTAATCGCAATGAATTAGAACCAATTGCAGTATTGCGGTAACCCGTTGTAATATTAGATAAGGATTTGTAACCTAAAACTGTATTATGATACCCTGTAGTATTGGTTTCAAGTGTTCTAAACCCAATACCCGTATTTCCTGAGATTGAATCTATGACGCCGGAACGAATATTGTTAATCCTGAAACCAAGCGGCACATCGTCTGTAGTTCCTATAAAGTTGCTGGAAGCATTGGTAGCAGCATTTCCTGAAAGCGACCAGCCTGAGGGAGAAAGGTTGATCCATGCGGTGCCATTAAAATACCAAAAGCTTTTAGTATCTGTATCGTATACCTGTAAACCTGTGGCTGGCAGCCCTGGTAAGCCAATAGCAGTTCGTTGCACAGTGTTCATGCGTGGTATGAGTAACCCTTTGTCGGTGGCACTTATATCCAGCAAAGCAGTAGTACTGGGAGTGGGAGTACCAATACCCACATTTTGAGCACCGGCATTCATTGATATCAGTAATACAAAAATTATAGAATTTTTCATTTTTTTTATTTAAATGTAACGTTTGTAACCAACCTGTACAAACACTTTTATTGGCCAGAGAATATGTGAACCAACTGATAAATTTTATCTACAGCTATGCTGCATCAGTGCTAAATACAGTTGTGATTTTTTCCCCAGGGCAGTAGTCGGATCACGGGCGTACGCTTCGTCTAAAGCAGCCATTTGTGCTTCCGTACTTCTTAACCTTCCAATGAAACCCTGAAGGCATCCAAGCTTAGCCTGGGCAGGATTATCATTAGGGTTTCTGCGAATCCGTTGTTCCGTAACACAAATGCTGAGTTGTGTACTGATGATATCGCCTTGTATCATAAACAAAGGGTCCATCATATTCCTGTAAGCTTTTTGAACATTTTGATTTTGCAAAACATTATTATTCGTTCGCCGAATGCTATCCATATCACCACTCTGTAACCTGAGTTGATTCTCTCTAAACACCAGAAGTGCCTCCCGGTGTGCTGCGCAGGGATCATCGGGTCTTATCTTACCTCTGTCTCTATCGATCTTTTGTCGTTCTTTGATCATATCTTCTGTTCTCTTTTCTATAAAAACTTCTTCTTGTTTCTGAAAAGCTGTTGGATCGAAACAAACGGCTACCTCATCTATATCAGTGATCTTCGCTTCCCAGGAAGGATGCTGCATTTCCATGATGATGTACAAACCTTTGTCTGTCATTTGATAGCCGATACCGAAATTGCCGAGGTATTTACCTATATTAAAAGCAAGCTGCGGCGGATAGTTTTTCCCAAATAAATAGTATAACTGAGGTTGGGCCTCATTTTTATACGACCAGGCTTTAACCTTATCATCACAATACAACTTCATCTCCATTTTTTTATTGACCCTCATCATTCCGGTATTGGAACCTGGTAATGTATAGGGATTAGCCTGCGTGCCGCTCATCGTAACCCAATGCTTTAACCGCCCATTTCCCTCGTCTGTAGTTTGGTAAGTATATAAGTTGCCTTTAGTGCCTATCACATAAAAGACAAAATCTTTTTCGAAAGGTTTTATATCACAAAGGCCGCCACCTGCACTATTACGGGGCATGCAATATCCCACGTAACCCGAGGCAGTATTAAAATATAGGCATTGTTCTGAAACCCTTCCCGCAGATTGTGTTTTTATTTTCACCTGTTTATCAAAACAGAGTTGCTCACTGTTGGGTAAAATAAACACAGGTGAACGCTCCCCGGAAACAACCGGAGCTACTAATATCGCTCTTTGATAAGGGGAGCCACTGCCCGCACCCCACATAGTATCCGGTCGGGGGTGCTGCGCTTTCGCAACGTTTACAAAAAACAAAATAATTATCAGTTGGAGGCAATGTTTCATATTGAACTTTTATTTTGATAAACGCCATTTACGATTGCATAACTCAACCTCTGGTTTCTCAACTTTTCTTCTGCCGTTGTATTTACTGTTGCAAGTATTTATGGTATGCGCTGCGTGATATAATAACTTACAGAGAAATTTTTTTCTTTTAAGCCTTTTTCCCTGAAATTGTAAACAGCATTTTTAACCCTGCATTTATTTTAAACGCTATTCCACATCCACAATTTTTTGCCGGATGGCTTTTGCTACCGCTTCCGTACCACAGCTTACATGAAGTTTATGATAGGTATTTTGCAGATGTTTCTTAACCGTATCAACAGAAATATGCAGCTCTGCAGCGATCATTTTGTAACTGTTTCCTTTGACGAGCAGTTGCAAAATTTCTTTTTCACGGGCGGTTAACTTATAATCGGGTGCTACTTCTTTTTGCCTGAAATGCTGAAAAACGCGTTGTGCCACAAAGGGACTCATAGGAACTGCACCATGCATTACTTCCTGCAGCGAGTCAAGCAGCTTGGAAGGAGAAGTATTTTTTAAAAGATAACCATCTGCCCCGGCGCATATAGAATCAAATATCCTGGTGTCGTCTTCAAATACGGTGTGCATCACAATTTTAATATCCGGGTATCGCTGTTTGATCAGCTTCACCCCTTCGATACCATTGATTCCGGGCATATCAATGTCCATTATTACGAGATCAGGGCTGGCAGCAGTCATGTCGTCTACCACATTGTTGCAGTTGGCAAATGCACCGGTGATATTATACGCGTCATCATTACCCAATAATAAGAGGAGACTCTCCCGGAGGCGGGCATTATCTTCGTAAACGACCAGTTTAATGGGCATGATGTAAAATTATAGTGGAGCAGTGTAAAAATCAATTCCCCTTTTGGGTAATCTTTATACGGGCATGTTAAACTGAAAGTGGGTTCCGTTGCCAGGCGACGAATCTATCAATAGTTTACCCGAAAGCTGGTGAGCCCTTTGCCGCATATTGGATAGTCCGTTGCCATCCTTCTTTAAATTTTCATCAAAGCCCTTCCCGTCATCCTTTATTAATAAATATAACCGGGATGCTGCAACGGTAATTTTTATAAAGGCATTTTTAGCGGCAGAATGTTTTACCATGTTATTAATGGCTTCCTTGTACAGTAAATAAAAATCACGGCGCTTATCCATCGGTAAATTAATGTCGGCATCTTCGGCTATTTCAAAAACACAATTTATATTTTTTCCTTCGGCCATATCGGCTGCGTATCTTTTCATGCGAATGAGCAGGTCATTAATATTGTCAAACAATGGATTGATATTCCACACTATATCGCCCAGGTTTTCGCTGATGTGCTGAATATCTTCTGCCGCCCTGTTTAAATATTCTGTTGCTTTGCCTGCATTACTACTTACATTTCTTTTTGCCAGTTCATTCAATATTCCAATATTGCTTAAGGAAGCGCCAATATCATCGTGCAGGTTTCGGCTGATACTATTGCGCATATGCTGTAGTTTTTTAACCTGCGCTATCCTGTATTGCAGTATTTTCCAGGCAGCAAAAAACACGATCAATATCATTAATGCAATGAACCATACTGATCTCCAAAAAGGCGGGTGAATTACAATAGGTAAAATGATCTCGTTGCTCCATACTCCTCCGGTGCCCAATGCCCGCATGTGCAATGTATATTTTCCGGGCTGAAGGCCGGCCAGGTTCAGCCTTGCTTCTTCATTGGGCATCCAGGTATCCTGGCCGGCAATTCCTTCAATACGATAGCGATAATTTGTTTTTGCAGGATACACCCAATCCATGGCTGCATATTCAATAATGATATTATTTTTATTGTAGGGCAATGCTATCCGCTTCACAAATTCAGGCATAATGGTATCTGTGTATGCCTGGTTATTAATCAGGATGGAGGTAATGCGCAAATAAGGGGTATCGCCTGCTATAAGGATATCGGCTGGTTTATAAAAAGAAAAGCCATCCTGTTGTGGTATAGCCAGCATATTATTTTTAGTGATAAAAATACCGGCATCTAAAAAATCACTTTCTAATCCATCAAACCGATTGAAGGTTTGCCATATTTTTTTTGTGGGGTCAAAGTAACCAAGCCCTGCAGTACTGGCTACCCACACCCTGTTGAATGAATCAATAACGATTCCTCTTAAAATCATTGAAGGAAGTCCGTCTGCAATGGTATGATTGGCTAATATGGTATGTGTTTCATAATTCATTACCTGCAAACCATCGCCACTGGAAAACCAGAAAGCTTTGTATTTTTCACTAAACGCACCTACCATGACCATTTGCTGGGCCAGGTCATTTTTTGTGTTGCCGGTTTTATAAATATGTTTTACAAATCCATTTTTATTAAGGATGAAAATACCCTGCTGTGTAAGCAACCATGCTTCACCAGCGGGGCTTACTAAAAGTTCAGCTCCCTTTATCTTGCGGATGCCTTTATAATCGCTGTTCCACCTTACCTGGAAAGTTTTTAAATTGTTTTGATCAATAGCTGCATAATAAATTGTTTCATTACCATACATCCACAGGTTGCCTGCGCTATCGGTATTTATCTTCCTGATCTTTTTTAATACGGAATCGGGCAAAGACATGTGAATCCCCGGATGAATGAATGAATTTTTAGCTGCATCGTACTTCCGTAAACCATCTTCAAAGGAGGTTGCCCAAACGTTACCCCGGGCATCCAGCGCCATGTTTATAATATAGTTAGCAGGAAAGGCGCCTTTTTTTAATTTGTATTTTTCCGGTTTGCCTAAATGTTCGTCCATTGCATAAATACCCTCATGACTACCCATCCAGTATTTTTTATTTTGTTCATCCCATACAATACAGCTGATCTCTTCTCTTATATCATCATTGGCATTAAAACTAATATTCTTTTTGAGCCTTACATAAAACGGATGCTGCTGGTATACATAAAATTGTCCGCTGGCAAAAATACCGCCGCCAGCTGTAAGTGAAATTTTTTGAATATCCGTTCTTTTACTCAATGCCAGTGCTGCATTGTCAACCGGGGTTATATCTGTGGCAGTATTGTTATTAATGTTGTATGCAAATAATCCCTTGCTGAGGCAGGCGGTATAAAGTGTGGAATCATTGATGAGCTTGATATCAAATACTACTTCTGCAAAAGAAGGAATGGGTTTCAATAAAAATTTCCGGCTGCGGGTATCAAAGCATTTCATTCCGTTGCCCCAGGTGCCTATCCATAATGCCCCGTTGGGTTGTACTTCAATATCGCTCACCAGTATGTCTTTTGCAGCAATAGGATCCAGGCAGGGAAACCGGGTAAATTTTTTTTGTTCTTTGTCGAATAAAAACAACCCGTGGAAACTTGCTATCCACAATAAATTTTTGTTGTGCGGGTCGGGTATAATATCGTTGATATAATTGTAGCCTCTTACTGTACCATCTTTGCAGTCGCCAGGCTCAGGGTAAAAAAAACTGAAAGTATCTTTTACAAAATCATATTGGGCAAGGCCACGCCCGGCTGTGCCAAACCATAAATTTTGCTGTGCATCACTTACAATTTTATTAATGCCGTATACAGGGTTATTATCATTGCTCAACACAGGATATTTTTTAAATTTTCCTGTATGCTGGTCGTACCTGGCAACACCTTTTGCAAAACCTGCTATCCAGAGATGCCCGTTTTTATCTTCGGTGATGTCTGCCGCAATATTATCTGTTGGAGAATCAGGATTTAAATAATCGGAAAAAAAATTTTTGTAACGTTTGCCGTCAAAGCGAACTACGCCATTCATAGTGCAGATCCATAAATAACCGGTTTTAGATTGATAAACCCGGTAATTAAAGCCGGAGAGATATTTGGTTTCGGGCCCATAGGCCATAAAATTCCCTATCTGCTGCTGGGCAGCAACAGACAGGGAAAAAACATTTAATAAAATAAGGAGGATTTTTGGCTGCATCGTTCCTGCTAATCTTACACCCGGAAGGATACTTTGCCTACCGATCCATAACTAACGATCTCTCCATCCTTTACATGTACTTTCATGTCTTTCACATAAATCGAATCCAGGTTGCGCACAGATTTGGATACTTCTTTTGCGCCTTGTTTTACAGCATCATCAAAACTTAGGGCAGAAGTAGCTATAACTTTTACTATAGCCATAATATTTATATTTTAAGATTTAAGAATTTATTTCCCTCTTAAGATACAAATACTACGGATATGAACTATCATTTTTACCTGCAAACCGGTTAAGGGTTCATCATTTTATTCAACTATCAACTCCCTGGTATATTTTACTGCATTAGGATCTACAATAAGCAACTCGTATACTCCCGCAGTAATGGTTTTACCCAGGTCGATAAGGTGCGTACTGCTGCTGCCTGTATTTTCAACTGCATTGCTATATACAACCTGCCCGCCGATATTTATAAGCGAAACAGCATATTTACCTTTTGGCATATTGTTTAATTGCAGGCTGGTTATTCCTCCCGGTACAGGATTAGGGAATACATTGATCACGGCATCTTTGTTTGCTGTGGAAACTTTCACCACGTTGCTGTATAATACTTCTCCCGAATGCTCAATTCCTTTAACACGGTAATAATTTACATCTGTATAAGGTTGCACATCATTTAAAGAATAAGTATTTGCATTACCTCCTTTTGCAGGAGTGGTCATAATTTTCGTGAACCCGGATCCGTCGTGAGATCTTTCTACTTCGTAATGACGGGTATTGATCTCTTCCGCTGTTTGCCAGTCAATATTAATACTGTTGCCTGCAACGGTATACGCTTTTAGCGCAACAAACTTAACAGGCAATACGCTGAGTTTATCAAAAATGATCTTGAAACGATTGCTTGCATAAGAAGCGGGTGCTGCAGTTACCGTGAAATTTAATTGTGTGTTGTCATTTAATTGTAATGCGGTGGAACTATTGGTGAAATTGTCTACAAGCACACCCGTTCTTCCGCCGGCATTTAAAAGTGAAGATTGGATATTCAGGCGATAAGCCCTTGTTTTTAAATTAACCATTTTAAGGTAAATAGTATCTTTAGATGCAGGCAGGTTACGTCTTTCAACGATCAAAGATTTAGCGGCTGTAAGCACTGAAATATTTTCCGCTGTATTGGCAGATTTCAGGGCATCACCGTTATCAATGGCATTGCTGTAGGCATTATTGAAATTAACCAATAATCCATCCGCCATCATGGTGCTGCTGTCAGCATTTACAGAAAGCAGGTTTACCAACATTTGTATTTTATTGCCTGATTCAATAGCTGCATCCAGCGGATCATACTTTGCATTTTCATTTAAACTCACCGATCCGCCATTGGTATCTCCTTCTACAAAAAACGCCTGGCCCGAAGGAATATAATTACTGATACTACCGGAAGGACCATAACTTCCTGCGCCGGGCACCACTACATAGTTGCCACTGCTATCGGCAGAAAACACCTGGTAACCACCCGCTCCGTATAATCCGCCCAAAGCAGGATCCCATACCGTGAAGAAGTCTTTTACGCCTGTTTTTACTATTTTACGAAGATCCAGCGGCGCGGCATACGGATTTCCTATAGCAATAAGCTTACGGGCCGGTATAGTAACAGATGGCAGGTTGCCCTGGTATAAAAGTCCCCTGGTACGTAAAACAGTTGGTGTTGTTGATG
Source organism: Ferruginibacter sp. (assembly GCA_014379905.1). Lineage (GTDB taxonomy): Bacteria > Bacteroidota > Bacteroidia > Chitinophagales > Chitinophagaceae > Ferruginibacter. Next base: position 50,760 of record JACMKX010000157.1, read on the forward strand.
CATTACCTGCACTTATAGTCCTGTCGCCACGAACAAATATCATATATCCTTCTGTATTTTTTATACCTGAAATATTGGTATTGGTCAACATTGCCCATGCACCGGATACCGGGTCATATTTTTTTATGGAAGTGCTGGGGCTATTGGCATCAAACCCGTCGGCCAGCCAGCTGGATCTGCTGGAAGTTATTTGTGTTCCGAATCCTGGTATTGGATTGGCCGATGCACTTGCTGCAGCTTCCTGCCAGCTTTGTTTTATATGCTGGCTCGTATTGGTTGGAACCGATAGGAAGTTCCATGCTTTGTGCGCCGGGATATAATTTTCTACTGTTACATTTCCCGTGATGCCAACACCCGTCATATTACCCACCCTGGCAGTTCCGGCACTCGTGGATTTGAGGGTTAAAAAATCGTTGGTAGTAAAATTTTTGCCTGTGGCCGAATAAGTAAGGGAACCATATACATCTAATGGTCCGGCTAACACCAGGCCACTATCACTTGAATTGCTTATGATGAGATCGGTAACAGCATTGTTGAAAAATGTAGCTGCCCCGATAGTTTGCGGCACGGTGCCAGAAAATTCAAGGGTGCCTGCAGAAGCATTAATAGATCCTGCGTTATTAATAATACCGGAAACCTTTAATGCTGCATTACTAACCAGTACAGAAGCTCCGGACGCAATCGTTAAATTATTTAAAGAAACAATACCGGAGTCAATAAGAGGATAATATAAAGCCCCGGAATCGAAGCTAACATTTGCATTGGCTGCAGGTATGATACCACACATCCAGTTGCCTGCATCCAACCAGCGCACACTTACTGTGCCCATCCATTTACCCGGGCTCACAATAGTTACAGGCGCTGTAAAGGCAACAGCCTCACAAGCACCGGACGCACTGATAGTGTAGGTTACTGTATAGTTTCCGGGCTGGTTACTGCCCAGGTCAATGCTGCCCGTTAAAGGATCGATGAACAAGCCACCATTGGCAGAAAATATGCCACCGGTTGTGCCGGTTGAGTCCGGGTATATAATTCCGCCTCCGCTGCAAAAAGGACCTGCTCCATAATTAACAGTAGCTGAAGGCGCCCCGTCAATAAACACAGTAGCTGTTGTTTCATACAAAGCACATTCTCCTGTGGCGGCAATGGTATAAATAATTTTGTATTCACCTGGTGTGCTGGTTGAAGGGGTGATAAGCCCGGTAGACGGATCAAGCGTAAGGCCTGCAGAAGAAGAAAAAACTCCACCGCCGTTACCGGTTAATACAGGTGTTGCTGCTGATGATGTAGTACAATAATAAGTAGCGCCGTATGATATGGCGGTATTTTTATTACATACTTCACCGATAGCATAATCCCCCGTTAGTTTGGATGCTGTTACTGTAGTAATGGTATCATTACTGGAAACTGCCCCGGCATCTTCCCAGCTGATATCATCATAAACTGCTGCTCCAAATGAAACAGTAGCTGCACCGGCATCCACATCGCTGAAAGGATGTTTGAAGGAGGCTTCGCAATCCGAAAATACAATACCACTGTTGGTAAGTTTCCAGTACCTGTTCACACTTTTATTTACATTGATGCGGGAAGCAGCCAGTTGGGGATGATCACCACTCATAGTACTAATCAAGAGATTGCCTCCTGTTGTTACACCCTGCAGTGCGAGAGATACCGGCGTATAATAAGCAGCATCACCTGTTTCAAATATTCGCTGTGTTGCACCTGCATTGATTCCTTTTTGCAGGTTACCATTGATCCAGCCCGTTAATTGCGAAGCATTGTTTACAACACCAGCATTGGGTTGAATTAATTTGTAAGTTCCGGTTGCCATATTTCCTTTAATGAAATGAAGGGTGTCATTCACAGTAACGTCGGATAATAAATTCACGGGTTCTGATGCAGTTTCCACAACAAGTTTATGAAATGCAGAAGCAGAATATATCGTTTGAGGAAGTGTTCCGTTTAATTTAAAAGTAGAAGTACCTGCATTGATTGTTCCCCTGTTATCAATTATACCGGCAATAGAAAACTGGTTGTTACCTGCATTAAACAGGGAACCGCTGTTAATCGTTAAGCTGTTGGTCAGCGTCCAGTTTGAAGAAGCGGTAACACCACTGGCATGCGTATTACTTACCGTTACATTTCTCAACGATAAAGGCGTACCAGTTACCGTCATCGCTCCTGCTCCTCCAAATACTACACGGCCCGTACTGGAAAAATTAGTTCCCAGGTTAATGGAAGTAGCTGTGGCCGGAAGAAAGTTGATGGTACTGCTGCTGGTGATAGTGCCATTATTGTTCAAGTAGCCATAAATATTATGAACAGAACCGCCTGCGTTAAAAGACGCACCGGTTCCTACAGATAAACCATATAAAATATTATAACCCACGCTGGCATTTACACCACCGGTATTATTAATGTTTAAAAAGCCATACTGTGGAGGAGAGGTAGAATTTAATACCGGGGAAACGGAACCATTAAAATTAACAGTGATCGCAACCGTTTGTACAGCATTGATCAAACTTAAGGTTTGTTGCACATTACCCGTAAAAGTGGTTGTACCAAGCGCATATAAAATACCCCTGTTAATAAGATCTCCGTTCATGGTAGTTACAATACCAGACCCTCCGTTCACATTTCCTGTAGCTGTGATTTGCAGCAACTGGTTAATGGTATTGTTATGCAGGAATGTGTAACTACCTGGAACAGTCATCCTGTGAAAAGTGTTATTTCCGGAAATGGTTTTTAAATTGCCCAGGCACAATAACGTACTGGTAGAAGGGATATAGGTACCATCGTTTATCCAATTACCATCTAAACTGATGGTATTTGTACCAGCATCAAAGATGGCCCCGGTTTCAATGGTAAGATTGCCTTTTACTGCAATAGGCGTGTATAAAATTTTTGTACCTGTATTTCTAAAAGTTAAGTTACCATATACAACACCTGGCAGCAGTAAGTGCTGCGTAGCTGTGCCATTAAATACTACTGTACTCCCTGCAGACAACTGGTAATTAGAAAATTTATTGGGTGCGTTATCAGCAGCAATGATCAATGTTCCGGCGTCAGCAATGCTGGCAGTACCACCCACTACATCCCTGTTAAAGATAAACGATTTGGTATCGAGTGTACCGGAATTTCCTGAAAGATCACCCTTTAACGTAACATCGCCTGTGAGAGTAGCTACAGTGCCGACAGGTTTGTTTATTTCGAGGTTATAGAAAGTAGAAGAAGAGATATTTTGTGCGCCTGTACCGTTGAAAATAACACGGGTATCTTGTTCTATTGATGCATAAGTTCCATTGTTTATCCAATCACCGCCCACACGAAACCTGCTGGCGTTTTCTAACGATGCGCCAGATTGTATCTCCACATTACCTGTTATAACAGTACTTGCATGATTTTCCAGCCTGCCGGCGGCAATGATCAGATTACCATTAATATTGGTGGAATCATTAATAAACGCTGTAGAGTTTGTTTTATTAATGGTAAGGTTATTATAGTTAACACCTGCCACGATTTGGTTGATGCTGCCATTGTAGGTAACAGTACCTGTACCTGCTGTAAAGGTTCCGTTCACATACTGATAATCGTCTCTTATTGATAAATTCCCCGCCCCGGTAAATGTTACATTGGCGCCGCCAAGTTGGTAGATGGAACCTATAACATTTAAATTACCGGAGCCAATATTTAGATTGACTGCATGATTATTTGTACCGTCGCTCAATGCAAGGTTACCGGCTATATTTACTGTTTGGTCATTTACATTTAATGTATGTATTGCATTTCCAGACCAGATACCCACAATATCACCCGTTGCCAGTGACCCCCCTGTGGCCATAGATAATACAACAGGTTTAGCGCTTCCGAAAACAATGTTTTTAACACTGACCGGTGTTGTGATGGCTGGCTGGTTATTAAAAGTTGAATTACCAATCACCGCAACATCATCAACAGATGGTGGCGTGGATGGAGAGCCCTGTAATACTGTCCAGTTGGCCGGTACATGCCATTCAGTACTTACACTACCATTCCACTCTACTACATTAGTAGCATAGCCACAGGTCCAACGGTTATTAAGACTGGCAAGATTTACCTGTTCAACATAGTTATCAGTAGTGCTATTGGCTGACTTTCCAAACGGAAGCCAGAAAGTACCGTTGTAATTCCAGAGCACCATGGACGATTCATTGTTACCGTTCAGTTCTACATCTTCGTAATGCAGGCGCAGGCTTGCATTGTAGGTTCCCAAAGGGATGGAGATATCATACAACCTGCTTATAGCCGAATTGTACGGAAAATCCACAATTGAACCGTGGCTTACTGAAACAGTGATACTCGTAACTGCCGATACGGCTGAAAACTGGATGGTATTATTAGGTCCTTCAAATGCATACGCCACGCCTGTTATAAAAGCATGAGTACGGGTAATATGACCCATTATAATTCCATTACCGGTTCTTGTATTGGTAATGGTTAGCATATTTGTACCAGTTAGCAATGTACCGGAAACCATGTTCACAATAGAAGCGCCCACGTTATCATGCAAAGTGATGGAAGTGGCAGCTGTGTTGTTATTTATGGTAAGAATATTAAAGAGGGTTGCTCCATAAATACCTGCATTTTGACTACCAATTAATTCTATATTTCCCAGGCCGGCATTAAAAGTTCCGTAATTGTACCAATCACCATAAATGAAATGTGTAAAGTCACCGGGTGCAAAACTGGTGGAAGCAGCGATGGTAATGTCATCGTTCACCGTGAGGCCTGCCAATGCGGTTTTGGTATTGCCATTAGATAAAATAAGATTGTCGTAAGCAATAGCATTGATGCTTTGTGCACCGGTACCATTAAAGTCTACGGTATTGGGTGTAGAAGAAGTTACGTCTAAAGTACCGGTTGAAATAGTAAGTGCATTGGCAATACCCAGTATGGAAGCAGAAGATAAACGTAGCGAAGTACCGTTAATTCTTGTAGTAAAGAGAGATGCTTTACCCGTGAGTGTTGATGGGCCTGTAAATGTTGCAGTACCTGCAGAAGCTGTAAATGTACCGCTGATATTTAAAGCAGATGAGATAGAAAAATCTGCATTGGTTGTAACCGTTCCTGTTATATAAAGCGACGAAAAACTTTTCGCCCCTGCACCGGAAATCGTTTTGGATGCGCCGTTCATAGTAATCACACCGGCGCTGCTCACAAAACTGCCTGTAACAGATAAGTTACCTGTAATGGTTAAAGAAGATGAAGTGCTTACTGAACCACTGATTGAAAGGTTATCAATAGAGATACCAAACCCACTAATGGTTTTACTGGTACCCGTCATAATTACTGTACCACCGGCAGGAAGACTGAAAGAACCCGGTCCTGTGGTAGCCAGGTTGCCCGAAAGGGTTACAGAATTATTTGAAAATGTAACGAGCGAAGCCGCAATAGTTAAATTATTAAAATTCTCAACACCGGCCCCACTGATGGTTGCCCCTATTCCTGTAAAAATTATAGTCCCCGTATTACCATTGAATGTACCGCCATTTGCCCAGTTGGCACCCATGGTATGAGAAAAGCTTGCTGCATTAAAAGTAGTAGCAATACCAATAGATACATTACCATTAACCGTTATGGCTGCTCCGGCAGTATAAGTAACATCTGTACCGGCGCCTTGCACACTGCTAAAATTACCTATAATGCTCAATGGAGTTGCTGGTAAGGTTTTTACAGCGGATCCGGCCGAACTGCTCAATATCAAATTACCATATACCTGGTTGGCTACTGTTTGATTGGTACCATTGTACTCAACCGTACTGGCAACAATTAAATTATTGGTTGTAAAATTTATTGGAAAACTATTGGTGCCGCCAATTTTTAAAACTGCATTATTAGCTACCATTAGTGTACCTCCGCTGGTTTCCCTGTTGGCGGTAAATGTTGTAAGATCAAAGGTTCCGGCAGCGACGTTAAGATTACCCTGGATCACTGCATTTACATTTAGTGAAACCGTATTGCCGGTGTTGGCAATAGTGATATTATTAAAACGGGTGGAAAAACTGCCTCCTATTACCTGTGCGGCTGTACCAGCAAAGCTAACTGTACCTGTTCCACCCGTAAAGGCAGTGGCAGCAGCATTGTTTGTCCAGTTACCCCTTACCGTTATGCTGTAATTATTTGTATTAAGCGTACCTGAGGTTATCAGTAAATTATTGTTAACAGTAATGGTAGAAGGTAATAAAACGCCGGCTGCATTATTAATAGTAAGATTATAAAAAGTATTGGTGCCCGAAAATGTTTGTTGTGCTGTACCATTAAAGTTAACCGTTCCGCTGTTAGTCATGGTGCCACTGTTGGTAAGTATGCCTGCAATGTTAAGCGTACCTGCAAGCAGGGTTGTAACGGCCGCGCCGGTTTCAATAGTAAGGCTTTTGCAGCTGCCGGTAGTTATCACTTCCGGCATCCTTACAGCGGATGATTTAATAAGTACGTCATCTGCTGATGTAGGCACTACCCCTGCGCACCAGTTGCCGGCTACAGCCCAATCGGTACTAATACTGCCGGTCCATTGACCTCCTCCGCTTACAATAACGGTAGCTGCATTGGACTCATGTGTTGCTATATATGGATTGTAGCCAATATTATTAGTACTGCTCAATTTGGCAGTGCGATAAAGATAATATGTACCTGCTGCGTTAAAGGGTGCAACAGCTGTTGAAGGAGTGAAACTGGCTGCAGTAGCGCCGGCAATAGTTGTTCGTATACCGCCGGGAGATGTACTGTAAACCCACTGGTACCCGGTTCCGGATAGCGTAATACCCGCAGGCAGCGCTCCAAAAACATCACCACTGATTACTGCAGCAGTGTTGCCGATACAGATACTCTGGCTTGTATTGGTTGTAATATTATTTGCGATAAGAGGTATAAAATTTTGGAAGGTCACCCTGTTTTCTCCCCCATTTTCATAATACTCATACATGAGGTTACTGCTCCCTGTAAGGTTCATTAATACCGATGCATTGGTAAGAAAAGCATGATCTGTCCAGTTGTTAAACATCATTGAACCGTCTATGGTTAACCTTACTCCGTCATCAGACCCAAAGTTGGCAACATATAAACCTTTTTTAGTAGAATTCATTCTGAATTTAACGGAGAATGATTGAGTATAGATAGACCTCGTATTCCCTGCGGAAACTACATTAAAGCAACCAAGCGAGGCTCCGAATGATTCATCAAAGGTTTCTGTTTCCGTGAACTTACCTATATAACTATTGAACCCCGTTCCATCATACATATGTCCAACCCAGGTATTACTGCCTGCTTCAGTTTGATCGCCTGCAGAATTTGCAAACGGGGCAATGTTAACAATGGTAGAAGTAACACAACCTGTATTTCCCATTACATTTAAGGTATAGTTACCTGCTGCCAATGCGGTATAAGTGCCGGATGACTGGTAGGCTGCACCATTTAGACTAAAGGTATAAGGCGGAATTCCCCCTGTAGCAGATGCAGTGAGCGTACCTGTGCTTCCGCCTACGCAGGTTTCTGTTTTACTCACGGTTACCTGGGGCGATGCATTAATGGTAACATTTGTTGTTGCTACCTGGTTGGTACAGCCACCTGTTCCTGTTATAGTATAGGAAACTGTATATACTCCGGGTGTACTTAGTCCCGGGGTAATGGCACCGGTACTGCTATTGATAGAAAGACCTGCACCGGCAGTGTATACCCCTCCTGCTGTTCCGGTTCGGGTTACAGCTATATTTCCTGCAGCAGACCTACAAAAAGGGTTGCCCGTGTAACTAATAGTTGCTGACGGCCTGGCTGTTACAATAACCGAAATAGTAGCAGCAGGACTCACACAAGCCCCTACGGTTTGCGTAACCGTGTAATTAAAAGTGCCCGCAACATCGGTTGCAGGGGTAGGAGCAGTTGTTAATCCGCTGGCGGCAAATTGAATGTTGTTAAAACATCGAAGACCTGCGGAAGCTCCTCCCGTAATGGTGATGGAACCCGTGCCTTCATTTATCGGGTAAGTGGGATTATCCGCCCCTATATTCCCCGTTCCTGCCGAAGCCCCTATACTGTAATTGCCGGCAGCAACGATATTATAGTTAAATGTATTGGTAACCTTTACAGCTGAAGCTCCTGCTGTGGTGGAAGTAGTTGTAGATGAAGTAGCGATTATAGTACCCGTACTATTGTAGATAGACAATTGTAACCCCGATACCGACTGGTATGCAGGAATATAATAATCTACTGTATAAATTGTAATATCCGGCCTGTTGGTGGTAAAGTTTAGTTTACGGTTGTTAGAGCCATTGTCAATATAAGTACCAGTTGCCAGAAGATCTGTCCCTCCTGCTATGGCAGGTGACACACTTGTCCATTTAAGGTTGCTGCCGGTTGCAGTTAAGGGAACTGCTGTAGCATTTTGACAATATGATACCGGCGACACTACAGTTGGTGCTGCAGGACCCGGCGTGCACTGGGCATTTGCTTTATAAAAAAGTAAATTCGCGAAAAGGTAAAAACAAAGTAAAAATTTGGCTTTCATGTGATTTGAGTTAGGCTAAGGTTTGTTGGTGGTGTAGGCACCGTCCGTTCGGGCAATAGCAAATTTGTAAAAGTAGATTCCTTGCTCAGCTAACGCAACCCTTTGCGGGTTATTGCGGAAGAATAATAAATGTTGTTAACACAAATTGCTTTCTCATTGAATAGCTACAACCCTTGTAGAGCATATACTATATCGATATTGAGATATATCCCCGAAGCACCATATGACTAAAAAGAAGGGAAATGTTACTTATTAAAAAATACAGGCATTTATAACTCACGCAAAAGTTTTCCGGATCTTTTCGAATAAAAAAACCTGCATTTTTTTAAAAATGCAGGCCGGTTTATTATAGTTTGCGAAAGGTTACTCCGCCATCATTTCCTTTACTACTCTTACCACATCTTCGGTATTGGGTTTTGCAAAATAATCACCGTCGCTGCCGTACCCTGGCCTGTGGGCTTTGCCGGTAAGTGTGCGTGGCCCCGCATCCAGGTACTTGTAACCTTTTTGTATCTCCATTACGTGATTGTACATATAGGCAGCTGCACCACCGGGTACGTCTTCATCCACAAACAAAATCCTGCTGGTTTTTTTCAGGGAATCAACAATGCTGTGGTTAATATCAAATGGTAATAAGGTTTGCACATCTGTTACTTCACAATGAATGCCGGACTTCTCCAGTGTTTCTGCAGCTTCCAGCACAATGCGGAGGGTAGAACCATAAGTTACAATAGTGATGTCATCTCCTTCTTTAACAATTTCGGGTATGCCTAACGGTATCGTGTAAGCGAGTAAATTAGAAGGTAATTTTTCTTTCAGGCGATAGCCATTTAAACATTCTATTATTATACCCGGATCATTTGCCTGCAATAAAGTATTGTACATACCAACCGCCTGCGTCATATTCCTGGGTACACAAACATATATGCCCCGTAAGGAATTTATGATCATTCCCATGGGCGAGCCACTGTGCCAGATGCCTTCTAACCTATGGCCTCGGGTACGTACAATCAATGGTACACTTTGTCTTCCGGCAGTACGAAAATGCGTGGTAGCCACATCGTCGCTCAAAGGCTGCAAGCCATACAACAGGTAATCTAAATACTGAATTTCTGCAATGGGTCTTAGCCCACGCAGGGCCATACCTATACCCTGCCCCATAATAGTTAACTCACGTATGCCGGTATCAAATATTCTCTGATCGCCATGTTTTTCCTGCAAACCACTGAAACCCTGGTTCACATCGCCTATGAAACCCAGGTCTTCTCCAAAAGCCGCTACTTTTGAATTGGTTGAAAATAACTGGTCGAAATAATTATTCAATACCTCAAATCCATTTACGGTAATGGCATTCTCTTTATAATAAACAGGAATAACCGGCACTTTTAATGCAGACTTTGGCCCTTCATTGTACAGGTGACTATCGTACAATATTTCCCCCTGCTTTTTTAAATCGTTGTAATAATCAGTGATGGCATCGGCCATTGCATTTCCTTTTAGTAATAATTGCGAGCAGGTAAATAAAGCTTTCAGCACATCCCTTCGCATAGGTTCCCTTAATGAAACCAGTTCTTTTATTTGCTGCTGAATAGCGGGGTGGGCTCCTACCGCTTTGTTAAGCACTTCTACAGTACTGCTAACAATTGCTTTAATAGGATTGATATATTTGTCCCAGGCCCGTTGCTTACTTTCCTTTACATGTTGCGCAGCATTTCCTTCTATTTCTTTCAACTCTTCTTCTTCTGCCAAAGCGTTTTCCAATATCCATTGCCGCATTTGTTTAATACAATCCCACTCTTTTTCCCAGCCCAGGCGATCGGTATTTTTATAACGTTCATGGCTACCCGAAGTAGAGTGTCCCTGCGGTTGTGTTATCTCTTCCACATGAAATAAGGCCGGTGTATGTGTATCTCTTATTTTTTGAATGGCGTGTTCCAGCACTTCGCACATACCGGCATAATCCCATCCTTTTAGTTTATAGATTTCTATGCCGTTGGTATCTTCGTGTTTTTGCATACCGGCCAATGCATCCGAAATGGATGCCTTGGTTGTCTGGTATTTTTTTGGAACTGAAATGCCATATCCATCATCCCACACAAAAGCTGCCAGCGGAACCTGCAATACGCCTGCTGCGTTGATGGTTTCCCAAAAATGCCCTTCGCTGGTGGAGGCGTCGCCAATTGTACTGAAGCAGATCTCGTTTCCGTTGTCGCTTAATGCTGTTTGATTATGTAATGCAGGTACGTTTCGAAAAATCTTGGAGGCAAAAGCCAAACCAAGGGCCCGGGGCATTTGGCCGGCAGTAGGGGCAATGTCGCTGGAAACATTTTTCAGGCGGGCCAGGGGCAGCCAGTTCCCGTTTTCATCTACCATTTGTGTGGCAAAATGAGCGTTCATTTGCCTGCCTGCGCTAAATGGTTCATTATTTATATCCGGATCAGCATACAATTGTGCAAAAAATTGTTCCACTGTAGCCAACCCGCTTGCAAACATAAAGGTTTGGTCCCGGTAATAGCCGGAGCGAAAATCGCCCGGTTTAAAGAATTTTGCCATTGCAACCTGCGCCACTTCCTTCCCATCTCCAAAAATGCCGAATTTGGCCTTACCTGTCAACACTTCTTTTCTACCTAAAAGGCTGGTTTCCCGGCTTTCACAGGCAATTTTATAGTCCTTCAAAACCTCTTTTCTAAACAGGTCAAAGCTTAACTGTTCCCGGGAAGTGGCATCTGGCTGATTCATGGTATCCATATAGCAATAAATTAGGGCGAAAATACCGATTTTGGACATGATTGTTAAAAAACAGTAAAGAGAATAACAATTTGATGAATAATCCTCCGTTTTAGTATCTTTGGAGTCAATTAATTTTAAAAACCACACAAATGAAAAAAGTTATATTCTTATCGGCTTTTAGTTTTTTATCTTTTGCAACTTTTGCCCAGCATGAAGGTCATGCACACGCTGCCCCGGCTGCTGCTGCAGTAACTGCACAGGCATCCAAAGCTGCTGAAACTACTGCTCCTGCAGATGCATTGGCATTAAAAGAAGTTGAATTTGATTTTGGGAAAGTACCACAGGGAAAACCTGTTACCCACGAATTCAGTGTAACCAATACTGGTAAAGCTGCCTTTAAATTAGATAATGTTCAGGCAAGCTGCGGTTGTACTACCCCGGTTTGGGATAGGGAACAGGTAATAGAACCAGGTGCAAGTGCTAAAATAACGGTAGGTTTTAATGCTGCCGCTGCTGGTCCTTTCACTAAACCAGTAACCATCACTTATAATGGCACACAAACTAAAGTAATGACTATTAAAGGTGAAGTATTTGCTACACCAGCTGCCAGCGCTCCTGCTAACCAGGGCGTGAATGATTTGAAAAATTAATGCCTATAAAATTTAATCATGAAAAAGATCCTCTTTTCTCTTTTTGCAGTAGCGGTAACTGCTTTTTCTTTTGCCCAAACAAAAGTTAGCGATGTGGCGCAGTTTACAACTGAAACAATTGACCTTGGAAAAATGAAAGTCAATAAGCCTGCTACCGCAGTTTTTGTAGTTAAGAATATTGGTAAAACACCGCTGATAATCGAATCTGCAAGTCCTACCTGCGGATGTACCGTAGAAGATTTTACAAAGGGACCAATTGCCCCGGGTAAAACCGGTGAAGTGAAAGCTACTTTCAATGCAGCAAATATTGGCCCGGTTCATAAAAGTATGAACGTGAAATTTGCGGGTGTTGATGAGATCAAACCGATCAATTTTACCGGTGAGGTATTAAGCGTAGAAGATTTTGCTAAACTATCGCCTTCCGCCAAGCCCGCTTCAGTTAAGACTGTAAAAAAAGCAGCCCCTGTTAAAAAATCCAGGTAATTAATACAAAGATATAATTAGAAACTCCGGATATATTCCGGAGTTTTTTATGCATATAAATTTGATGCTGCAATAAAAATGCTTCTCCGGAATACGTGTAACATGCAGTAAAAGTTATAAGCTCTAATACTTTTTTCAAAGAGTACAAAGAGTAAAAGAGGAATAAGAGCTGGCTAATTTTCACTTCAACAGCTCACCCCTCCCTCTCCTCTGGAGAGGGGGCAGAACTCTGCCATCTTTCAGGCTGAAATAATTATAGAAAATAAATCAGTATACATCAGTTCCCTCAGCGTCATCCGTGTATCTATCCCTATTCCAAAGGATTGTCTTTTCGGCTTACCCTAAATCTTATAACTTTGCCCCATGTTAAAGATCAGCAACCGCGGGCACGAAATGCCTGCATCTCCTATTCGTAAATTGGTTCCTTTTGCAGAAGCAGCAAAAAAAAGAGGCACTAAAGTATACCACCTCAACATTGGCCAGCCTGATATTGAAACGCCCAAACAATGCCTGGATGCAGTAAAGCAGTACGATATGAAAGTGCTGGAATATAGCCACAGCGCAGGCAATGAGAGCTATCGTAAAAAACTGGTGACCTATTATGCGCACAATGATATTGATGTAACACCCAACGAAATAATAATAACTACGGGCGGGAGTGAAGCTATTCTTTTTGGCTTTATGGCCTGCCTCGATGCCGGCGATGAGGTTATAATTCCTGAACCGTTTTATGCCAACTACAATGGTTTTGCCATACAGGCAGATGTAATTGTTAAACCTATCAGCAGTTCTATTGAAACGGGTTTTGCATTACCGCCTATTGAAGATTTTGAAAAAGCCATCACGCCAAAAACAAAAGCCATTGTGGTTTGTAATCCCAATAACCCTACCGGTTATTTATACAGCGCTGAAGAAATGGAAACATTGAAGCAGATCGTTTTAAAACACCATTTATTTTTGTTTGCAGATGAAGCCTACCGGGAGTTTTGTTATGAAGGTACCCACACCAGTGCCATGCATTTAAAGGGTGCGGAAGAACATGTAATACTGATGGATACCATCAGCAAAAGATACAGCGCCTGCGGTGGCCGAATCGGTGCTTTCATTACTAAAAATAAAGCAGTGCTGGATGCCGCCATGAAATTTGCACAGGCAAGGTTAAGTCCGCCGTTTTATGCACAGATCCTGGGCGAAGCCGCTGTTGACCTGCCTGAAAATTATTTTGACACTACCAAAGCGGAATACAAACTGCGCAGGGATACCATTGTAAAAAGACTAAATGCTATGCCCGGAGTATTTTGCCCCAATCCTGGCGGAGCTTTTTATGCCATGGCCCGGTTACCCATTGATGACAGCGATGTATTTTGTCAATGGTTATTGGAGTCCTTTGACCATAACGGGCAAACGGTAATGCTGGCTCCTGCCACCGGTTTCTACAGTACGCCCGGGCTCGGTAAAAATGAAGTACGTTTGGCTTATGTATTAAACGTGGAGGCTATTAATGGAGCAATGGATTGCCTGCAAGCAGCGTTGTTGAAATATCCGGGAAGGATGGAATAAGAGTTCAAAGGTTCCAAAGTTCAAAGGTTTAAGGTTCAGGCTTTATTATTCAGGCTTGACTATTTTATTGCAGAGCGATAGAACATTGAACTTTTGAACCGTTGAACTACCTGACAAACACATCCCTCTTTAAAAACCCCAGCAACGTAAACCACTGCGAATAAAAAACATAGCGCCCCTGTATTTCCCTGCCGCCTATGGCGTACCAGAACCAGATGGCAATTGACACCCCGAACTTAAAAAGAAACTCGAAGAATTTAATAACCACTGCGCCGGTACCATCTTTAAGGCGAACCCGTAACTTTTCTTCATTGCCGGTTTTTAAATACAACGTTTTAAGATAACTGAACTGCAATCTTCTGCCGGGAATATTGTGCCTTACCAGGGCAGTGGGCACATAATAAATTTCGGGATTGATATTTTTGATGGCGATGTAAATATATTTATCATCTCCCCTAAAAGTAAGCAGGGTATTGAAACCACCAATTTCTTCCAGGTATTTTTTGCGGTAAGCCATATTGCAACCGATGGGATATTTCATTCGTCCTTTGAATAATCTTGTATCGCCACCCAGGTCAACATGCGCAATAAACCCATTGAGCCAGCTGCTCATCCATATTGGTTTTGGTTTTTCGCTGTACTTGGGCAATATTCTTCCGCCTGCACCGGCGGCATCTATATGTTGATTAAAAAAAGATAGATAATTTTCCAACAAATCGGGTTCTGCTTCTGCATCATCATCCAGGTAAACCAATATTTCTCCTGTTGCTTCATGAATGCCCCTGTCCCTTCCAAATGAAACCCCTTTCTGGTCCTCATATACATAGCGGAAAGGAAGAGCAGGATTTTGATGTAAAAAATCTTTTACCAGCGCTGCTGTATCATCTGTGCAATGATTGTCAACTATCACTACTTCATATTTATCTTTTGAAAGGCTTTGCCAGGCCAGGCATTGTAAGCAGGTAATAATATAGGCCTGCCTGTTGTAAGTGCTGATAATTACGCTGATAATGGGAGAAATAGCATTCATATTTACTGAACGCAAAGAAAAGATTTATTCAGCATAATTGGCTAACTATTCAGAGTTTTGCAGCATGATCAGACAGTTGTGCATTTGGATATTTGAGTTATCCGGGTGGAAAGCGAGCCGTGATGTTCCACCAGCAATAAAAAAATGCATCATCATTGGTGCACCTCATACCAGTAACCGGGATTTTTGGTATTGCCTGGCCACTTTTAAAATGTACAGGCTGCGTATCCGTTTCACTATTAAAAAGGAATGGATGCGTTTTCCTTTTAATTTATTGATGAGGCCCTTAGGCGGCATTGGTATCGACAGGAGTGCACGTGGACCCAACAATGAGCGGCCCGGTTTTACAGAAGCCATGACAGAACTTTTTAATAAAAATGAGGAGCTCATTATTGTAGTAACGCCGGAAGGCACAAGAGGAAGGAACGATAAATGGAAAACTGGTTTTTATCATATTGCCAAAGCTGCCAATGTTCCTATCTGTATGGGCTATGTCGATTATAAAAATAAAGTAACAGGTGTATGCAAACCTTTTTATCCAACGGATTATGAGAAGGACATGAAAATGATCATGAATTTTTATAAGACGATCACGCCGAAGTTTCCGGAGAATTTTGCGGTGGATAGGGAATTTCAATAAAAAAAGGTAAACCCAATATTCTTAACAATAGTTCAAAAATACTTTCAATTGAAAAAACTATAGGATCTTAACTGAATCTTTCTTCTCCCTTTTTAATGAGTCTAAAATGTATCGTAGGTCAATATGTATTGGGGTAGAATCAGTTAGTTTCACTGAAGCAGCTATTTGTGAATACTTTTCAGAATACATCTTTAAATCAATATCCGGGTTTGAAAAAAACTTCAAATATTGTTTGATAGGCATCAGGCCCATCATGGTTCTCCTTGATGGCAACTCATTAAAATAGATAACGGGATATAAAGTAAACTTGCCATCATACTGCATCATTTGGGTTCCGTAATATTGCTGTCTCCTCAACATAAGATTTAATTTATCTTCATAGACTGCAACAGTTTCGTAATCAATTTTTCTTTTTCGTATCGCATCTATTAGAAATGGATAATATTTCAATTTTGTTCTAACGCCTGCGTGCACCATAACCATTGTTATTGCTTTGGCTCCAACCATGCCAACATCACCGATGTTTAACCACCCGTGTTTCTCAATAATTTTCGTGATAATTTGCAAATTTTTGTCATCAAGCTCATCTTGTCTTTTTTTATTTTTTTTATACAGTTTGTTATCGGTCACACTCCTAAACTTTTGATCATTTCTATAAACTGAATCAAGAATAGGCACGAGATACTTCAGACTATCGGGGACATTCTTTAGGTAAACATCTTTAAAATTGTCCATCCATTTCAAGTTGGTATTTACGTCACTTTTTGAGGGTTTGCATTGAACAAGAGCAAGTGTAGTTATTAGGCAAAAAAAAAAATTCATCATGAATAGCTTTAAATGATAATTAGAGTTTCCCCTGATTCTCAGCAAGATAAATTATTTTGTGGACCAGTAGTAATGTGAATGCTTCATAACCGAATAAGCGATTAACTCTAATCTATCTTCATAGGTTAGGACCTCATTTCGGATTAATACAGCTTCAATTTTGTCATTTATATATTCATTAATTTCAGGCAGCTCTGCACCTTCACTTACAAGGTCTGCCAAGCTGGGGACAGATAAGGCCCATAAGCAGGTAATGGCGCTCAGGGCTGTATTATTCAATAAAGTCAGGGAAGTAGAAGAATGGGAAGATCCCAATACACCAGGCAGGGTTGAGGAGCGGGCGAAGCTGGCCATTGAAGTAGTGTTGGGCTACAGGGCAAACCAAAGGAAGGGTGTCATTTAATTGGCGCTCCTTTATTATTTTCATTTTATTGAATTACTTCTGCTTTATTAAAAGCATCCTCTGTAGCGCCTTCACTGGTATCAGCATCCATCCATATTTTCCATACCCCGTTTTCCCGTCTTATCAACACATGAAATTTACCGATATTGCTGGTTTTTTCACCAGTTTTATTATTAGTATAAGTGGTTTTGTAATATCCTACTTCAAAAGCCCGGTCATTTTTTGCAATCCTTTGTACAAATCTTAATTCAATATTTTTAATCCATTCTGTTTTTTGGTTTTTCAGGCTGTCGGGTAGTGGTTTAAAATATTGTTCGTATCCAAAAATGTCCTTACCATCCTGTATCACCCTTGTTACTTCCTTGCTGTGAACAGATTTGAATCCTTCCCTATCATCTGAGTTAAAGTAACGGATAAAAGGCTTCCATACCTGCTCATCAATTTCTTTAGTAAGATCGTTGTGCTGGGCTGATACAGTCACACTGCTTAAAAGCACCATCCCTGCAAAAAAAATAAAATATTTCATAACCTTTATCGTTTCCCGTATCAAAAAATTATTTTCCTCCCGGGGGGCAATTCTTCTTTAAAAATTCTGTATACAAGGTCGATAAATGTTGTGAAGTTCCCACCCCTTCATTAATACTATGCGTACGGTTAGGATAAGCCATTAACTGAAATTGTTTATCGTATTTTATTAATTCATTGATAAGTAATTCCGCATTGCTATAATGCACATTATCATCCCCTGTACCATGAATGTACAATAGGTTCCCTTTTAATCCTTTTGCGTATGTAACGGGTGACCCATTTACAAATTCGGCCATATTTTCTTTCGGCAGGCCCATGTATCGTTCCTGGTAAATATTGTCGTAAAACAATTGATTGGATACAGCTGCAATAGAAATACCGGTTTGAAATATTTCAGGATAGCGAAACAATAAATGCAGGGTAGAAGAACCTCCGCCACTCCAGCCCCATACCGCCACCCGGCTCTTATCCATATAAGGTAAGGCCAACAATTTTTTCATGCCCGTTGCCATGTCGTTTATATTAAGGTCTCCTACCTTGCGATAAATAGATTTTCGCCAGGCAGCCCCTTTTAAAGCAGGTGTACCTCGGTTGTCGATAGCCACCTGTATATAACCATCGGCAGGCATATCACCATTGTATAAAAAATTAGATTGATTGCCATAGGTATCATCCGTTGTTGTTGCTGCGGGCTCTCCGTATACATACAATACCACGGGATATTTTTTATTGGGATCAAAATTATTTGGTTTATTGATCCAGGCATCCAGCTTAACATTGTCGTCTGTAACCACCTGCGTGTATTCAACATTTACAGACGCATCTTTTTTAATTATTTTTTCTAGGCTTTTTGCAGACTGTAATGCTTTATGATCAGGCAGGGATACCCATTCTGTAACATTAGGTGTATTGTAATTACTGAAAGAATGACGTGCTACTTTTCCGCTGGGCGATACCTGGTATGTATGTGTTCCTTTTAAAGCTGCCGGCGATACCAATTCAGGCTCCTCTTTAGGATTATTTAGCCTGACCCTGTACATATATAACTGGGTAGCATTGTCGGGTGACGCAGAAAAGTAAACATAATTGCCTGGTTCATCAACCGCCAGTATTTTTCCAATATCATAATTTCCTTTGGTAAGCAATGTAACAATTTTACCATCACGGCTGATGCGGTAAATATGACGCCAGCCATCTTTTTCACTCACCCATAAAAACTCCAGGCCTTTGTTTACCCATTTCCATCCGCCTGGCTCGCCGGTGAGTTCTGCCGAATTAAGATCAACCCAGGCATCATCATTTTCGGCCCAAAAAGTAGTGGCATTTCCGTCGCTGGTACGGCAATATATAAGTTTGCTCTCCTGTTGTTTGCGATCGAGTTGCTGTACGATCAATTCATTAGGATTAGACCATTCCATCCTGGTAATATAATGCTGCTGCGGGTCTCCTTCAATCTTCATCCAGCGGATAAGGCCACCATTTAAGGTAACCACGCCAATTTTAGCAGGCGAAGGCGATTCTCCCACTTTTGGATATTCTACCGGGATTACTTTTGAATAATTGGAATCAGTGGTATTAAGCATGTAATAGTCCCTGATCTTTGTAGCGTCTACCTGCCAAAAAGCGATCTGTTTGCTATCGGGGCTCCAGCGAAAACCATCCCTGCAACCAAATTCTTCTTCATATGCCCAGTCAAATGTTCCGTTGATAAGTTTTCGTGTACCGTCAGCCGTTAGCTTTCTTACCAGGGAAGTGCCCAGGTCTTCTACATACAGGTTATTTCCACTTACGTAAGCTACATATTTATTATCGGGAGAGAATTTTGCAAACATTAAAGAACGGTCCGGCAATCCCTGACCCAGTTTTTTTAACTGGCTGTTGGTTGTATTCAATACCCAATAATCGCCACGGGAATTGTATCGCCATACTTTGGCGGTATTGGTAAACAATAAGATTTTGGTTCTGTCCGAGCTGTAATCAAAACTTTGCAGTTTCAATGCATCGCTATTACCCGGAGGGGTAAGCAGTGCCTTACCTACTACTACAGATTCTGCTTCTGTTTTAGGATCTGTTTTCACGATCCCATCGGAAGTAAGTTTATAATAACCTGTTCCATCCGCGGTCCAGTTAATGGCACGTGATTGTGCCGTAGCGAGCATTGAGTAAAAGCTGCACAGTATTAATACCAATCTTATTTTAAGCATATAACTCATTATTTAAGACTAAAAATAGGAAAATAATGCGGTCGGTTTTATTACATATTGTTAAACGGCCCGGGTTTTTGCAACAAATGCTATTTTTGCAGGATTAAAACAGGTTATATGCAAGGGGAGAAATTAAGACTGGATAAATATTTATGGTCTGTCCGCCTGTTCAAAACCCGCAGCCAGGCTTCAGAAGCTTGTGAAAAGGGTAAGGTAAAATACCAGGGACATTCTGCCAAAGCTTCCAAAACCGTTTCTGTAAATGATGAGTACGAGGTGAAGACAGAGGCGAAAAAGTGGCTCATAAAAGTAACAGGTTTATTGCATACAAGGGTTCAATACAGCGAAGCCATCAATTTTTATATGGATATTACACCCGCAGAAGAAATTGACCGCATACAGTTTGAAGCCAGCGCCTTTCATACGGGCAAACGACTGAGTAAAGTAGGACGACCGACAAAGAAACAGAAGAGGGATATGGATAGTTTTTTGGATCCCTAGTAATGAGGAATAAGAAATATCCAATAAGGAATAAGGAAGCATCTTCTTCCTGAATAATGCCGAATGACAGCTATTTTTAATTCGTGTAATTCGTGCAATTCGATATAATTAGTGTAACTAAAAATGAAAATAGACATCATCACCGTTGTTCCCGGCCTTTTGGAATCTCCTTTTTCGCACAGCATTTTAAAACGTGCCAACGACAAAGGTTTATTAGAAGTTAATGTGATCAA
The DNA here is from genome assembly GCA_014379905.1 of Ferruginibacter sp. GTDB lineage: Bacteria > Bacteroidota > Bacteroidia > Chitinophagales > Chitinophagaceae > Ferruginibacter. The sequence goes on from JACMKX010000157.1 coordinate 71,086, forward strand.
CCTTAGGGAGTATACCAGTTATGCCAGGGCGCAGGTAGACGATTATCCTTTTGGTGGAGGCGCCGGTATGGTAATGATGGTAGAGCCATTGGTAAATGCAATTGAAAGCCTCCAACAAAAAAACACTTATGATGAAATTATTTTTTTAACGCCTGACGGGGAAACTTTCAACCAGCAAATGGCCAACAGCCTTTCACTCAAAAATAACCTGTTGATGATATGCGGGCATTACAAAGGTATTGACCAAAGGGTAAGAGAACATTTTGTTACGAGGGAAATATCAATTGGCGATTATGTGCTGAGTGGCGGGGAACTTGCTGCAGCTGTATTAACAGATGCCATCGGCAGGCTCATTCCGGGAGTTTTAAATGATGAAACATCGGCGCTTAGTGATTCTTTCCAGGATAATTTACTGGCACCGCCCGTGTACACCCGCCCCGAAATATACCGTGGCTGGAAAGTGCCTGATGTACTCATGAGCGGTAATCATAAACTGATAGATGAGTGGCGGCATGAACAATCACTGGTAAGAACAAAAGATCGCAGGCCCGACCTGCTGGATAAATAACAATAAAAAAGCCTCTTACAATAAGAGGCTTTTTTATTGAATGTGTTTGAACTTAGTTCGTAAATATTTTTTCGTCCACAGCAACATTGGTAGAGATTTTATCGAACACAATATTTCCCTGGGTGGTATTGTTAGTATACGCAAACAGGAAACCATCCGCATTTTTCTTATAATCGGTGTACACTGTTTCAAGATCCATACTCTGGCCATTTACTTCTCTTGTGGCAGTTGTTTTAACCAACAGGTTTGTTTGTGTATCAATAAAATAAAAACTGGTTTCACCATTTTTAACCACCTTAAGTTTATAAGCATCGCCGCCTGATAATTTTTCTGTGCTTACATATTCAACAGTATATCCTTTTTCTTTATAGTTAAAAAGTGATCCCTGGATATCCATCTGACTTTTGGTTGATTTAAGCTGATCAGCAGTCATTTCCTGTGGAGCATCCATTTGCTGAATGGGCATAAATACCCAGCCCTTTGTTTCATTGGCCAGTTGATAATTAGCGGTACCCATTATTTCAAGGTCCATTCTCATGCCTTTCAAATGAACTTTTGTCAAAGTTACCGGTATATCAATACCCTGTGTACTCAGACTTCCTTCCATTTTTACAGATTTTAGTGAGGCCAGTTTTTCCGCCCCACCCATGGCAGTAATATTTTTTGCAACAATTTCATCAGCAGTTTGAGCCGACACATTAAAAGCTGCAAAGCAAAGCGCAGCAGCAAAAAGCGTTTTAAGCGTTTTCATTCTTATTTGGTTTAATTTTAAGCGTTTTTATATCTTACGCAAGATATGTAAATAATGTATCTATCTGTTTTTTTGAAATACCTTTTACAAGTCAATTCAACCATTCAAAATAATTGACAATTTAAGTCTATATCAATATGCCGTCATCACTTAAAATACGGGGAAATATCGTAGCGATCCTTGAAAAAAAAGCTTTTTTGGGAACGGTAGAAGTGGAGAATGGAAAAATAATTGCTCTTGAAAAATTAAGGGATCAAGCAGATCCTGCCTTTCCTTTTATCTGCCCCGGTTTTATCGATAGCCATGTACATATTGAAAGCAGTATGCTCGTACCATCGGAGTTTGCCAAATTAGCTGTAGTTCATGGCACTACAGGCACCATCAGTGACCCCCATGAAATAGCCAACGTTTGTGGAATAGCCGGCGTTCATTACATGATCAATAATGGCAACACGGTTCCTTTCAAATTTCATTTTGGGGCACCAAGTTGTGTACCTGCCACTATTTTTGAAACGGCGGGCGCCGCTTTAAATGCGGCTGATGTAGATACGCTGCTGGCCATGCGGGAAATAAAATACCTGAGTGAGATGATGAATTTTCCGGGTGTGCTAGGTGGCGATGAAGAGGTGATGCAAAAAATAGCTTCCGCAAAAAAATACCAAAAACCTGTTGACGGGCATGCTCCCGGCCTTCGTGGGGAAATGGCTAAAAAATATATTGATGCCGGCATTAGTACCGATCATGAATGTTTTACTGCAGAAGAAGCGCTCGACAAACTTCAGTACGGCATGAAAATTTTAATACGGGAAGGAAGTGCTGCTAAAAATTTTGAAGCACTGATTGGCCTGATGGAAGATCATTATGAAAACATGATGTTCTGCAGCGATGATAAACACCCCGACAGTTTGATGGAAGGACATATCAACCAGCTTTGCGCAAGAGCTGTTGCTAAAGGAGTCAATGTTTATAAAGTATTACAGGCAGCCTGCATCAATCCTGTACTGCATTATAAAATGGAAAATGGTTTGTTGAGAGAAGGAGATGCTGCAGATTTTATTGTACTGAAAGATTTAAAAAGCTTTACAGTACTGCAAACTTATATTGATGGAGAACTGGTTGCTGAGAACGGCGAATCACTTATAAAGACAAAAACAGCTACCATCATTAATGCGTTTAATTGTACAAAAAAAACGCCCGCCGACTTTTTGATCCCATCATCCGGCAATCAATTAATACCAGTGATTGAGGCATTGGATGGACAACTTATCACCAATAAACTTCATCTTCCTGCATTAATAAAAAACAAAGAATTAGTGAGTGATGTTGAAAATGATGTTTTGAAAATAGTAGTGGTTAATCGTTACCTGGATGCACCCATCGCCAAAGCATTCATTAAAAACATCGGCATCAAACAAGGAGCATTGGCTTCTTCTGTTGCACACGACAGTCATAATATTGTTGCGGTTGGTGTTGACGATGAAAGCATCTGCAAGGCAGTGAATCTTATTATTCAACAAAGAGGTGGGGTAAGTGCCGTTGGCAACGAAAAAGAAATGTTGCTGGGTTTACCCATTGCGGGATTGATGAGTGCAGAAGATGGTTACAAGGTAGCCGCAGCGTATACAGCTATTGATCGTTTTACAAAAGAAGAACTGGGAAGTAAGCTCGGAGCTCCTTTTATGACACTGTCTTTTATGGCCCTGCTGGTGATCCCTCATTTAAAGCTAAGTGACAGTGGATTATTTGATGGAGATAGTTTTCAATTTGAAAATGAGTGGATTTGAAAATTTGAAAATGAGTGGATTTGAAAATTTGAAAATGAGCGGATTTGAAAATTTGAAATTAATGCTCCATAACAGCACACTCCTACATTGGCTCATTTTCAAATTACTAAATTTTCAAATTAAAATTTCGCCGACACCACTTTCATCGCAATACTATCTGTTCCTTTGGGTGCAAAATATTTTGATTTAAAAGATTTGCTTTCGCCGGGTGCCACTGATTCATAGATCATTTCCTGGTCTTCCTGGAGCAATACACCGGTTTTGCTGTAAAAGAATAATTTCACATCAATATCTTTAAACGTCGCCATTTTTGCATTGTTTTGGATCTTTCCTCTCACAACCGTCTGACCCAGGAGGTTCTTCTTATCAGTACCTTTTACACTGATAAAATTTTCAGGTGATTTTTTCTCAATTTCCTCCAAAGACAGCTTGGTGTCTTCATACTTGTCTGCGATCTTTTTATCTTTACTTTCATCACTTGTACAGGCAGTAAATAGGAACCCAAGCCCTAGTAAACAGAAGAATAAACTTTTCATTTTTGTTGCTGGTTATTTATTAAAAGAGATCACCAAAAATAAGGGTGCTCCTTTAAATTAATATAGATTTGTGGCCAGGCGGCTAAAAATTAACAGTTAGCCTGGTATATCAAGTAAAAAGCAAGCAATACATGGTACATAATTTTAGTAAACAACATTCACTTGTGAGCAATTGGGTAAGTGAATTAAGAAATGTTGAAGTGCAGGTTGACCGTATGCGTTTCAGGCGTAACCTGGAGCGTATCGCGGAAGTGATAGGCTACGAGATCAGCAAGCAGCTGGAAACGGAAGACAAAGAAGTTACCACGCCAATGGGTATTGCCACCTGCAAAATGCTGAAAGATCAGCCGGTGCTGGCTACCATTTTGCGGGCAGGTCTTGCTATGCACAATGGCTTACTCAACTTTTTTGACCAGGCCGACAATGCTTTTTTGAGCGCTTACCGCAAGCACCATGCAGATGGGAGTTTTGAAATAAGCATGGAATACATGAGCTGCCCCGAGCTTGATGGCCGGGTAGTGATCATTAGCGACCCCATGCTGGCAACAGGAGCTTCGCTCGTTAAATCTATCCAGTACCTTAAAGCAGAGGGCGATATTAAAGAGATACATATTGTTTGCGCCATAGCATGTTCTGTAGGCATCGAATATGTTTTGAGGGCAGCACCCAAAGCTACTATCTGGTGTGGAGATATTGATGAAGAGCTAACTGCCAAAGGTTATATAGTTCCAGGACTGGGAGATGCAGGTGACCTGGCGTATGGAGCTAAAATGCAAAGCTGATGATTGTAGCAGAGAGATATTAAATATTTTAGCAATTTATACTGTAAAATTCAGGAAAACTTATACAGGCGGTGCAGCAATTAGTGCCATTTCCTTATCTTTATTTTCTAGAACTGAACTAATAATGAGAAAATACCTGGTATTTATTTTCGTAGTAATGCTTTCGGGCAGCGTAAAAGCGCAGGATCCGCATTTCTCCCAGTTTTTTGCTTCCCCTCTCACGCTTAATCCTGCATTTACAGGTAAGTTTGATGGTAGCTGGAGGCTTGCAGCCAACCACAGGGATCAATGGCCTTCTATTCCAAAGGCTTACGTAACCACAAGTGCCTCTTTTGACTTCCCGATTTTGCAGAACAGGGTACCTGAAAACGATGTTTTTGGTGTGGGCATTTCCGGTGTTTCCGATGCAAGTGCCAACAACCAGCTTAAATTAAATTACGGCTCACTATCTCTTTCTTATCACAAAGCACTGGATGAAGAGGGCTATAACACCATTGGCGCCGGTTTCCAGGGTACTTACAGCAGCATGAACCTGGATGTCAGCAAATTAACTTTTGAAGACATGCTTACCCAGAATGGGTTTACCGGCACAACTTCGGATATTTTGACCAATGGCCGCAACCAGAGTTATTTTGATGTGAATGCGGGTGTATTGTTTTCAGGTTCTACCAATGGCGAAAACAATTATTACATTGGTGCTTCAATGTACCATATCAATAAACCTAAGGTAAGTTTTAAAGATAAGAACTGGTATCTCGCCGGGCGTGTAACGGTACATGCGGGCGGCACTTTTTATTTAAGCGATGTGGTAAGTGTAAGTACATCTGCTATTCACCAGATACAAAACAAAGCCAGCGAAACAACACTGGGTGCTGCATTGGGATTAAATGCCAATGGTGACCTGTCCAATCCTACCAACGTATATATTGGTTCATGGATGCGTGTAAATGATGCCATTATTCCTTATATCGGCCTGGAGTTTAACGGGTTGCGGATCGGTGCCACTTATGATGTAAACATCAGCACCCTTAAAGCAGCTACCGGCAGCCGTGGAGGTTCAGAATTTTCGTTGATTTATATCCACCGCAAAATAGAGGCAAAAGGAATTCCCTGCCCTAGATTTTAATTCAACACAACGCTTTATACGGCCCCCGGTTATGGACGGGGGCTTTTATTTTTGCTGCTACTTAGCCTGCTGGAAAAACTTTTTTAAACCTGTGTAATTTAGGGGGTACACAAGCTTGTGTACACGCTAACACACTCAACCACACTACTTTAAAGTTGTGAAATAATATCAAAATTCCCTGCGTTTTGTGTGAATTTGCGAATTTGTGTACTCATATTACACACAGTTTTTATTATATAATGTTTACTTATTAGGCCTCGCACTCACAAACGGGTTACCAATAATATAAAACCGGTAGGGCAATAGGGCATCCGGACCCGCATAATCTACACCAATCCTTTTGCTTGCTCCTACCCGTTCTGTTTTTAATTCAAACCGATCTTCATACAAACTGATCGTTTCGTCCATAACACTTATCCCGGAATGCTGTTTAAATAATCCAAGTGCTTTGCCCACATTTCCCGGGCCTCTGGTCAACGTATTGTCTAATTCTTTTTTGCCGGTTCTTATCAGCATATCGGGAATTCCTTCCATGGGTTCAATCGCCCTTATCAATACTGCATCCGGAATATCTTTTTCATTGGTAACAATATTCAGCATCTGGTGAATACCGTAGCAGATATAGATATATGAAGTTCCGGCAGGATAATACATATGCTCGTTCTTTGGAGTGCGCCTGCCACTAAAAGAATGCGAAGCTCTGTCAGTAAAAGCCATGTAAGCTTCTGTTTCCACTATGCGGCCGCTGGTGCGGATACCATCGATGTTGGTAACAACAATTTTGCCCAGTAATTCTTTGGCAATAGTTACCACATCGGTAAGTTCATAAAATGAACCGGGCAATCTTTTCATCCGGGCTTTAGTTTCTATAAAGTTAAGTAGCAATGTTTTAATATCTTTAAGGATTGAGATGCCGGATGCCAGATACTTGTAATGTAATTAGTAATCAGGGGCCAAAAATTTTTGAACCTTTAAACTTTTGAATGTTGTAGATGCTTAAAGAAATAATAATATCTATCCAGTCTTATGCGCAGGCGCATCGCTTTATAAGCAGGCATAAGTTATGGAAATGGATCCTGATACCAGGGTTTATATATACGCTCCTTTTTTTGGGAGGAATTTACCTGTTTTGGACTTCAAGCAATACAGCCACTGAATTTATTTTACTAAAAACAGGTGCAAAAACATGGCTGGATAAAATGCAGGATAGCTGGATCAGTTTTCTTTTTATCATCGGCCAAATAATATTAAGGTTGGTATTATTACTTTTTTATTTTTCACTCTTCAAATTCCTCTTCCTCATTATAGGCTCCCCTTTATTTGCTTATTTAAGTGAAAAAACAGAAGCGATTATGGAAGGAAAGGATTTTCCTTTCAATTTAAAACAGTTAATGAAAGATATATGGAGAGGAATAAGAATTGCCTTGCGCAATCTCCTTTGGCAAACGGTATATGTGTTAAGCATTTTCATTTTATCTTTTATTCCTTTATTTGGCTGGATAGCCCCGCTGGTAGCCTTGTTGGTGGAATGCTATTATTTTGGCTTTTCGATGTTGGATTACAGCAGCGAGCGTAATAAACTATCTGCATCGCAAAGTATTGAATTCATAGGACGACATAAAGGACTGGCCATTGGAAACGGCCTGGTGTTTTACCTCATGCATATGATACCTGTAATTGGCTGGTTATTGGCACCAAGTTATGCAGTAGTAGCTGCCACTATTAGTTTATTAGCCGCCCGAAAGGCCCAGGTAATTATTCAATAAAAATGAGTACAGTTTACTTAGTTCCGTGTGTATTGGCAGAAGATGCCATTGAAAGCATTCCTGCTTATGTAATGGATGCTGTAAAAAAATGCCAGGTAATATTTGCAGAAAATGAAAGAACAGCCCGGCGCTTTTTAAAAAGTATGGATAAAACCATTGTAATAGATGACTACGAATGGTTTGCTATTCACAAAGCTGAAGAAGAACAAGTGCTACAAATCAAATTAAAAATAAAAGAAGGAAAAGATATTGCTGTTATCAGCGAAGCAGGTTGCCCCGGCATTGCAGACCCCGGCCAGATATTAATTGCAGCTGCACAGCAAATGAATGCTGTTATAAAACCGCTTGTAGGCCCTAGTTCTATTTTATTAGCGTTGATGGCCAGTGGCATGAATGGTCAGCAATTTGAATTTGTTGGTTACCTGGCCATTGATACCCATGAGCGCAATAAAAAAATACAAGAACTGGAAGCATCGTCCCGGAAAAATAACAGTACAAAAATTTTTATTGAAACGCCGTACCGGAATAATCAATTGTTCGACAGCCTTATAAAAAACTGCACCGGCACAACAAAACTTTGCATTGGCGTAAATATTACAGCTGTCAACGAAAGTATACGAACACATACTATTACAGAATGGAAAAATAAAAAGCCGGAACTGCATAAGCAACCGGCTATATTTTTATTGTATTCAGGGAATTGACACCACAGTTTTTAAACTTGCTAAATCATCTATACCTTGCAATTCTATGGTCCTGCCAGCGTCCAGCATCCTTACCGCGCTACTTTTTCCATTTTTAAAATACCATCAACAATATACGGGCTAAATCCTCTCCATGGGAGGGTATTTTTATATTCTTTATAATGAAGATCAAAGTAGCTCCCGCTGTTTTCCATTAATACCTTAGCAATACTATCATTTACTACAGAAAATTCAAACTCATATGATTGAACACTGCCAGCCCCTTTGGAACGTATGCCGGACTGAATTAGTTTTCCTTCATATGTTTTAAAAATATTTCCTTTTTTAACCACGTAGTTTAGTTCGCCTGATTTTACGCCTTCACCGAACACATAAAAATATTTCCACCACATTACAATACCGATCACAAGTACTACGATCAATAAAAACCAGCGCATAAATTTTTTAAAACCGCTTTTTCTCTTTGGTTCTATACTATCAAATCTTACGTCATTCATAAAGCTAATTTTTATTAAATGTAAGAAACATTTTACAAGCCATATTCACTCACCAGCCACATCAGCAGGGTCATGTTGGCTGCGCCCAGGTCGAGTTCTCTTTTACTAACAGCTTCAAACACATCATTGGCTGCATGATGCAGGTCAAAGTATCGCTGGCTATCGGGAGCAAAACCTGCCAAAGCTGTTCCCAGTTCTTTTAAGGGGCCTATATCGGCACCGCCACCACCGGGCGAAAAATCATAAATGCCATATTCGTAAAACAAGGCCTTCCATTGCAGCAGTTTTGCTCTTTTCTCTTCATTCATATCCATACTAATACCTCGTGGAGTAAACCCACCTGCATCGCTTTCCAATGCAAATACATGTTTTTCATTTCTATCCTTTGCCCATTGCAGGTAAGCCGCCCCTCCTCTTCCCCCATTTTCTTCATTCATAAACATTACTGCCCTAATGGTTCGTTTTGGTTTTATTCCTAATGCTTTTAAACTTCTTATTACTTCTATACTCTGCATACAACCGGTTCCGTCATCCTGTGCACCTTCTGCCAGGTCCCAGCTATCGAGATGGCCGCCAACGGTTAAAATTTCGCCCGGATATTCGGTGCCCCTTATTTCGCCCACTACATTAAAGGAGGGCGCTTCTGCCAGCATCCTGCAATTGGTTTTAAAATAAGCGCTGAGCTGCATTTTTTGCTTCAACTCCCTGCTCAGCCATTCCGCGTCTTTTGTGCTGATGGCTACTGCAGGAATTTTTGGAAAGGAATCATTGTACTGGGTTGCGCCCGTATGCGGAAACTCATCAATATTGCTGGCCAGTGAGCGAACCATTACCCCAATGGCACCATACTTCGCCGCCAGTGCAGGACCTGATCTTCTGCCTGCGCCGGCTTCGCCATAAGCCCTGAATGTGCGGATATAGGCAGGATTCATCGGTATATTGAAGAATATGATTTTACCCTTCACAACAGCCGTGCCCAGCTCATCCAGTTCTTTCAAACTTTTTACTTCTATTACAGGTGCAGTAACTCCTTTCGCTCCGCTACCTACAGAATTTCCAAGAGCACATAAACTCAAATTGTATTTGCTCCCATCAGCCAGCTTTATATAACCAGTTTCTTTTGTGCCACGTTCCCAATGTGGCACCATACAGGGCTGAAGATATACTGTATCGGCACCTGCGGCTCTTAACATCCCGGCTGTAGCTTCTACCGCCCTTTGGGCGCCGGAAGAACCACTTAACCGGTGGCCAATTTTTTTAGTGAGATATCGAAGGTTTTCATACGCCGTGCTGTTTCGCATCACTTCTTCAGCAATGTTTTTAGCAACAAATGCATCATTTTGCTGCGCAAAGCCAGCTAAAAATCCAACCATTGCAATAAAGGAAAGTAAAAGCTTTTTATTCATGGTAATAGTAATTAAAACAAACTTACTGATTTGCCCCCACTCATATAAATTAAAATTATGTCGTTTGATAATCGGTAAATTGCAGCTCCATAATTAAGTTTTTAAAACTGAGCATATGAATATTGCCATCGTTTGTTACCCCACATTTGGCGGAAGTGGGGTACTGGCCACAGAACTTGGAAAAGCATTGGCAAACAAAGGCCACAATATACATTTCATTACTTACCAGCAACCCGTTCGCCTGGCCGGTTTTCATGCAAATATTTTTTATCATGAAGTGAGGGTGCCTACTTATCCTTTGTTTGATTATCCTCCTTATGAAACTGCTTTAACCAGCACCATGGTAGATGTGGTACAAAATCATGCAATAGATATTCTGCATGTTCACTACGCCATACCGCATGCTTCGGCCGCCTACATGGCTAAGCAAATTCTTGCAAAAGAAAATAAAACAATACCTTTTATTACTACCCTTCACGGTACCGATATTACACTTGTTGGCCGTGATAAAATGTACAGCCCGGTAGTCACTTTTTCTATGATGGAAAGCGATATGCTTACTGCCGTATCTTCTAACCTAAAAGATGAAACTTACCGGAATTTCGATATTACCAAACCTATAGAGGTCATCCACAATTTTGTGGATGTAAACAGATTTCATAAAAAGCCGGTAGATGCTTTTAAAAAATTAATTGCACCCAATGGCGAAAAGATAATAGTACATGCCTCTAATTTTAGAAAAGTAAAAAGAGTAGATGATGTGTTGGATACTTTTTTATTATTAAACAAAACAATTCCCTCCAAATTATTATTGATAGGCGATGGTCCCGAACGAGGCCGCATAGAACAGATTACCCGTGATTGCGAATCCTGTGCCGAGGTTAAATTTTTAGGCAAGCAGGAGCAAATGGAAGATATTCTCCCTATCGCTGACCTTTTCCTGTTGCCAAGTGAATATGAAAGCTTTGGGCTGGCAGCCCTGGAAGCCATGGCCGCTGAAGTACCTGTTATATCTACCAATGCTGGTGGCCTTCCCGAAATAAATGTAAACGGCTACTGTGGCTATATGAGTGATGTAGGTGATGTGGAAGACATGGCTAAAAATGCCATCAGTATTTTAAAAGATGAAGCCACGCACCGACTATTTAAAGACAATGCACTGGCACAGGCAAAAAAATTCGACATCAATAACATTGTGCCCATCTACGAAAAATTATACGAACGACTGATCAAATAAAAAATGCCCCGGTTTAATCGGGGCATTTTTTTTATGATGTACTTTATTATTTCCTCCTTAGCCATTTTTCAGGGTCCATATCATTTTTGTCATTGCTGATGAAAAAGTCCATTGCACCAACGCCATCAAAATTAGCCGCTACTTTTCCTAATGCCTGTCCTGTTTTAATAACCTGCCCCCGGCTCACAGATACAGCAGAAAGATTGCTGTAGGAACTGAAATATTTTCCGTGCTGAATAATTACTACCTGCATATCTTCTATCGTTTGAACAGTAGAAACCGTACCATCAAAAACAGCTTTCACTGTACTTCCTATTTCAGCGGAAATTGTAATGTTCGTTAGGTCAATGATAGTACCGCTCTCTAAAGTATTTCGTCCATAATGCATTAGCATATAACCCCTGTCTACCGGCCAGGGTAAACTACCCCTGTTTTTTTCGAAACTATTATTCAATGCTATATTTTCTGCATTCAATAACACATTTTCAGCGGGCTTTGCCGGCGCTTTTATTGGTTTTGCCGGTACTACAGATTTTGTTGGCAAGGTTGCAGAAGCGGTTGACCCGTTTTCTTTAGGCGGAGTAGATTTAGCTATAGCATCTTTTCTTTTCTTTTCATCGGTAGCTGCTTTTGCCAAAGCTTCCCTTCTTGCTTCATCCTGCGCTCTTTTAATAGCAGCTGCAATAGCATTACTTACCTTTTGCATCTGCTTCTTCTTAGCAGAAATTTGGTTGTTTAATGTTTTACCCTGCTTTTTTAATTCAGCCACTATGCGGTCTTTTTCTTTTTGTTGCGTTTCCAGTACCGCCATTTCCTTGCTTTGCGATTGCAACGTTGTACTCTTTATTCTTTTATTGCCTGAAAGATCAGCAATCTTGTTTTTACGTAATTCCTGTGTACGCAAAATGTTCTCTCCCTGTATTTCCTGGTAGTTGCGGTAGCTTTTTAAATAAGCAACCCTTTTTATGGCATCGTTAAAACTGGAGGCAGAAAAAATAAAATTCAGGAATTCATAATTGCCCCGGCTCTTGTAAGAATATACCATGCTTTTTGCATACTCCTTTTTCAGTGTATCCAGCAGGCGATCGTAGCGGTTAATATCTTTTTGAATCGTGTAGATATTATTATCCAGCAGGCGAAGATCCTTACTGATATTATCAATGACCCTGTCCTGCAATTCTACTTTATTACTAATCAGTTTGTAATCCAGCAGGCTTTCCTTTGTTTTAGCTTTATTACTGTTCAGCTGCTTTTCGGTATCCTCAATTTCCTTACGCAATTGCTGGCGTTGCTTTTCCAGTTCTTCACGGGTTTGAGCCATCCCGCACAAAGTAATACAACAGAGCAGTAATGCAGAAAAGATATACCTGATCATGGATAAGATTTTATGGGTTCAATTATTCTTTGGATTAGGACCGTAGCAATATTACACATTGCTTGCTCCGATAAAAATAACGATTATTTTTTCTTATAGTTTTTGGGAACAGAAAATGCCACTGATAATTCTTTGTTAAACTCAACCTGCTTATAATTCAGTTTAATATCAATCTTGCTCTTTTCGGTAATGATAATTTGCCTTCTTGTTGAAAAAGGCTTGCCGTTTATATTTTCATAATCATTGTAACTAACGCTGGCTGTGCGATTCCTGTATACATCAACATCATCCAGTTTGCTATGAATAAGCTGTGCATTATTGTTAGTTAGGGTCAACAAATTTTTGAATAAATTTCCAACATAATAGGCCAGCACCTGGTCATCCTTTTTCCTTATAACAGCCGTACTGTCTGCAAAAAAAACCGGGTTGCCTATCAGCATATCCTGTATCGTTTGAAAATCAAAAGGTATTTGTGTTACCTCCTGCAAATAATCGAGCGACCTGTACTGAACTTCCTTATCGAGTTTATTTAATAAGATAACACTGTCTTTGGTAATGCGTACCCGGTAAGCTTCAATATTAAGAAAAGTTGCCTGTAAGGATACCCATATCACGCTATCCTTTATCATGCGGAGATTGGCTGTTAACTCCGGCACATTATCCCTGGCTTCTACATCTACTTTTATTTTTGCAGAAAATGTTTTGAAGTCGATATAATTATTACGTAATCCCGTTTTTACATTATCATTTACTAGTACGGAATCCTTCACGCTTATGCTTCTGTCGGGGATAGTTATCGAATCTTTGGTAGCCAGCGTTCTGTTTATAACTTTTGTTGAGCGGCAGCTAACCATTGATGAAATGAATACGATGGTGGATATAACTATTAAGGTTGATCTCATGTTGTAATTTAAAACGTTGAATTATTGCAGGCCTGTGTGTCCAAAGCCGCCGGCTGCTCTTTCTGTTTGATTCAATTCTTGTACCAATTCAACATGTGCTATTTCAATTTTAACGAACACGAGCTGCGCTATCCTGTCTCCTGCCTCTATAATTTGTGCTTCATCGCTCAGGTTGATCAACAATACTTTTACTTCTCCCCTGTAATCGCTGTCGATGGTACCCGGCGTATTAAGGCAGGTAATTCCTTTGTTAACCGCCATGCCACTGCGTGGCCGCACCTGGCCTTCATAACCCATTGGAATTTCCATCAATAACCCTGTAGGAATTAATTTTCTTTCCAGCGACTTTAATGTTACGGGGTCTGTAATATTCGCCCTAAGGTCCATGCCAGATGAGCCCGGGGTGGCATAAGCAGGTAATTGATTATTGGATTGGTTAATGATCCTTATAGAAATTTCATTCATGAAAATAATTTTATTTTGATAGTAATACAGTAGCATAAGCAACCAGTCCTTCTTCCCTGCCGGCAAACCCCATCGTTTCTGTGGTGGTTGCCTTTATGGAAACATCCCCGGTATTTATATTTAAAATGCCGGCGATAGCCATCTGCATGGCAGGAACAAATTTCATGATCTTAGGATTTTCCAGGCAAACAGTGCTATCAATATTTACAATATGGTAGCCTTTTGCAACCACCAGCTCGTACGATTTTTGTAAAAGAATTTTACTGTCTATTCCTTTATAACTAATATCAGTGTTAGGAAAGTGTGTACCAATATCCCCGAGGCTCAAGGCTCCCAGTAAGGCATCGCAAATGGCATGTAATAAAACATCTGCATCGCTGTGCCCAACAGCTCCTTTGGAATGTGGAATATGAATACCCCCCAGCCAAAGTGTTCTTCCTTCTTCCAACTGGTGAAAATCCACACCTGATCCTATCCTATAGCTCATAATTTAATTTGAGCAAATGTCCGTAAAAATAGCTGACAAAAAAAAGCGTCCTGCAAAAAATGCAGGACGCTTTTTAAATTTATGATAATATATTATTTATCCATATCGAAAGAAAGAGAGAAACGCAATGTGTTAGACAAAGGATTTCTGTTAACACCTGAACCAGAAGGCATCAGGTAAGCAAAATTGATACCTACCATATTGTATTTTAAGCCTGCACCTAAAGTAAAATACTTACGGTTTCCTTTTTCTGGGTTTTCGTAGAAATAACCTGCACGAAAAGCAAATTGATTTTTGTACCAGTATTCAGCACCGATAGAAGCAGTTACTTCACGCAATTCTTCGCCACCACCATCTTCTGCATCACCAAAAGAACTGAACCAGCTGCTAACAACACCTTTTGAACGGAAGTCTCTAAGCCTAACTCCAAAAGCAGAATCAGTTTCAGCAGTTTGCCTTACCAGCGGACTTGGTACCAGTAATTTATTAAGATCTACTGCAAAAGTAATTTTATTATCAGCATCAAACACTTTAGTATAAGCAGCACCTACACCGATGTTAGCGGGAATAAAATCTTGTTGATCCTCATCATCTGTATAACCGATTTTAGCACCCAGGTTGCTTAAAGTAACACCCCAGTTAAGACCAGCACCGTTTTCTTTAGCACCTGTATGGAAGTAATGAAGATCGCCTGCTACAGAAGACCCTTTTTTGTAGTTTACACCACCAAAGTTACCACCTGCAAGATCAGAACTGATATAACGGATAGCAATACCCAAGCCGTCTTTAGAAGATAATTTTCTTGAATAACCAAGATCAATTGCAAACTCACGTGGTCTGAAATTGTTAAGCGTATTACCATTACCATCAGTAAACTGGATACTACCCAAACTAAAATATCTCACACCCAATGACAAAGCTGAATTATCATCCAGTTTATGGTGACCACCTAAAGTTAAAAGGTACACATCATCCAGGCCCAGATCTTTCAACCATGGAGTATAAGTAACGCCTACATTAGTTTTACTGGTAGAAAAAGGTATTTTACCTAAATTCCAAAAATGCGAATAAGCATCTGCAGATGTAGCAATGCCTGTTTCTCCCATACCACTACTACGTGAATCCGGAGATATTCTTAAAAAGGGAACAGCGGTAGTAACAACACTTAAATCATTAGTTCCTGATGTTTGAGCCTGGGTTTCACTGATTGCACCTGCCATTAACATAACTAAGGCAGTTAGTTTCAAAGTTGCTTTTTTCATGCGTTTTGTTTGTCTTGGTTAGGTAGACGTACCTCTATAAGCGTTTATTTAATGGTTTTATTATTTGCGTAAAAATAATTGATTTCTGTATATCAACAATAAAATTATAAATTAATGTTAAATAAATAAAGGAAGATTGTAGTCAAATATATCAATTTTAAACAAAGGCCAATCAGTTTTTGAAATTTTGATAGCTAATGGACCACAAATATGGCTAGAAACGGTCTAATAACAAAAAAATTTTACAGGTATTGAAATAATGCCCACGTAGAGATGTTGAAAAGGAAAAAACGGACCTATTACCATTATTAGGGTCATTTTCAATAAAAAAAATCTAAAAATTTCACAACGTCGCAGCGTTTGATATAAAGTAATTATATTCGCCCACAGTTGTAACCCCAATACAATATAATAGAAAACCTTTCGTTAATTAATTTGCAAAACGAATGCACATGCAAAAAATAATCTCTGGAAAATCGCTGATGTTAATCACACTTGCAGCACTTTCATTAAGTGCCTGTAAAAATGGTGGTTTAGGCAAGAAAAAATCGAAGTCTGATGTTACAGGCTGGAATTATGATGATAAGAAAATGGGCAATTTCCATGTTTCTAAAGTAAAGTATCCCAAAGCCGGGCCTGGTCTTGTATTTGTACAGGGAGGGTCTTTTGTAATGGGTGCCAAAGATGAAGATGTAATGGGCGACTGGAACAATGTTCCCCGCCGGGTTACTGTACCGTCTTTCTTCATAGATGAAACGGAAGTGGCTAATGTGCATTATCGTGAATACCTGTACTGGCTCGAAAATACTTTTAGCGGCGATACAGCTGTTATTTATAAAGCCCTGCCTGATACGCTGGTTTGGAGAGAAGAACTGGCTTACAACGAACCTTACGTGGAATACTATTTCAGGTATCCTTCCTATAACTACTATCCGGTGGTAGGGGTTAAATGGCAGCAGGCGCACGATTTTTGTATCTGGAGAACAGACCGTGTTAACGAACTGAACCTTATTAAGAAGCAATACCTTAAAAAAGATGCCATTACCCGTGAATTAAAAGGTGGTGGTGCTGAAGGTTCTTTTAATACAGAGACTTACCTGATGAACCCTGAAATGATCCAGGGAAGAAGCAAGCCAAAAAAATCTGATATTAAAGATGTTAACGGCAAACCCCGTGCTACTATAAAAATGGAAGATGGTATCCTCAATATGGGTTACCGCTTACCTACTGAAGCAGAATGGGAATATGCAGCTTATGGCTTACTGGACCAAAATCCAAACCCACGCAAAAAAGAAAGCAAATCAGGTGAAGAGTTACGCGCTAACCAACAGATATATTCATGGAGTAAAAACACCAATGGTTTAAGAGACAACCGCCGTGGTAGCTGGCAGGGTAAATTCCTGGCGAACTTTAAACGTGGTAGCGGAGATAACATGGGTATCGCAGGTGGTTTAAATGACAGGGCAGCAATACCTGGTAACGTAAAATCATTTTTTCCAAACTCTTTTGGATTATATAACATGAGTGGCAACGTTAGTGAGTGGGTGGGCGATGTTTACAGGCCAATGACTTCTACAGATGCACAGGATTTTAACTACTTCCGTGGTAATAAATTCCAGAAATACTACAAAAACAGCGCGGGTGAATATGAAAGAGACAGCCTGGGTCGTTTAAAGAAAACCGATATTTCAGATGAAGAAGTTAAAAACAGGTCTAACTACCAGCATAATAATGTTATTAATTACCTTGACGGTGACTCTGCGAGCCAGGTATTTTACCAGTCAGGACTTACTTCACTAATCAGTGATAAATCAAGGGTAATCAAAGGTGGCAGCTGGAACGACAGGCCTTATTGGTTATCACCGGGTGCACGTCGTTTTATGGACGAAGACCAGGGAGCAAGCACTGTTGGTTTCCGTTGCGCTCAAACTTACTTAGGACCACCGGAAGGTAAAGGCTTTAAAGAAGGAAACAACTTTAAAACCAGGAAACAGAATTCCAGGAAGAAAAAATAATTAAACAGAACGATATTTTAAAACCTCCTTTCTAAAGGGAGGTTTTTTTTATTAAACTACCTTATTGCTATTTTTGGTGTATGAATATAGATGAGTTATACCAGTTGTTTCTTCAACATCCCTCCATAGAAACAGATACCAGGAAATTAAAAAAGGGAGATATTTTCTTTGCATTGAAAGGCCCCAATTTTAACGGCAATCAATACCTGAAACAGGCGCTGGCGCTGGGCGCTTCCTATTGTATCGCCGATGAGGATACCGGCTTCACCCACGAAAAGCTGGTGGTTGTATCCAACAGCCTTGACACTTTACAACAGCTTGCAAAGAAACACAGGATGCAGTTCTCTATTCCGTTTATAGCTATTACCGGCAGCAACGGAAAAACTACTACCAAGGAATTGGTTAGTGAAGTATTGACCACAACTTACAAAACCTATACAACTTACGGCAACCTTAATAACCATATTGGTGTACCGCTTACCCTGCTCAGCATACAACCCGATGCAGAGATGGCAGTAATAGAAATGGGTGCCAACCATCGGGGAGAAATTGCTTCGTATTGTGAATATGCAATGCCTACGCATGGCATTATTACCAATTGTGGCAAAGCTCACCTGGAAGGTTTTGGCGGCGAAGAAGGCATTAAAAAAGGCAAGGGCGAATTGTTTGATTACCTGCGGGTGCACAGGGGCCTTGCCTTTATATACAGCGATTACGATTACCTGCACGAATTAAGTGCAGGCATACAACAGGTAATACCTTATGGAGAAAAAAGCGGTGATATTAGGGGCAGCATAAAAAAAGGAAGCGATCTGCTGGAAGTTGGTATAACGAAAGGGGCAGATCTGCCATCAATAAAAACAAAACTGGTAGGCGATTACAATCTTCCCAATGTGCTCACTGCTGTTTGCATTGGCAAAACCTTGGGTATAAGTGATGAAAATATAAAAAAAGCATTGGAAGCCTATACTCCTTCCAACAGCCGCTCGCAGTTATTACAAAAAGATTCCAACAGTATTATACTGGATGCCTATAATGCCAACCCTACCAGCATGAAAGCGGCTATCAATAATTTCGCAAATATGGAAGGCGATAAGAAAGTACTGGTATTGGGTGGCATGATGGAACTGGGCGCAGATAGTATTAAAGAACACACAGATATTGTTAAACTAATCAGTACAAATGCCTGGTATAAGGTAGTATTGGTGGGAAAAGATTATTTAAATCTGCCTGAAAACATTTTACATCTCAACAGTTCAGAAGAAGCCAGGGCCTGGTACGAAAAAGAAAAATTGACCAATGCACAGGTGCTGATCAAGGGATCCCGAAGTATGCAAATGGAAAAGGTTATAGAATGATTTTATTAAAACAGGAATAGGTCTTACATTTGCAGCCCACAAATAAATACAGAGAGGTGTCCGAGTGGTTGAAGGAGCACGCCTGGAAAGTGTGTATACGGGAAACTGTATCGAGGGTTCGAATCCCTTCCTCTCTGCAATAAATTCCAACTCAAAGCCTTTGAGGTAATCTTGACCTACTAATAGAACCCCTTGTTCTTCTCA
>JACMKX010000158.1 GCA_014379905.1 Ferruginibacter sp.
AATCAGAGGTCTTGATGCCTTTAAATCAACAAAGGCAAATGCAGGTGGGATATTGCCTGAATTAATTTCAGCAGTGGGTTTTAAAAATGTCAGTATCATTCGTCGTTTCAAAACTATGTTTGGAGAAGTACAAATCATCAGCGCATTCAAAATATAACACACAAAGAATAAATTATGAAAATTCACTCGCAACTTTTCTTGCTGACTTTTTTATTTTCAGCTTCTGTTTGCTCGACAAGTGCGCAACAGCAAAAAGCCGAAGAATTCTGCTACAACCCCAACCTGGTAAAAGATACCAGCAAAAGAGGTATCAAATCCATAGCAGTCGGCATTATCAATGGGAATAGTGTAAAAATTAACTATCATAGTGCTTTTATTAAACAAACTTTTGTAAACTAACCATCGCTTTATAATCATGCCTTCAAATAATTTTGATATAAAAGGTTTAGATGAAAAGCAGGTACTTGAATCGAGAGAAAAATATGGGCTCAACCAATTGAGCTATAAAAAAGAAAATGTTTTTTTTGATTCTATTAAAAGCCTGGCAAAAGAACCAATGCTTATTTTATTGTTGGTGTCTGCTGCTATTTATTTTATTAGTGGAGATATTGGCGATGGAATATTTATGGTAGCCGCTATTATTTTAGTTTCAGCAATTTCATTATACCAGGATGGAAGAAGCCGAAACGCTTTGGAGAAATTGAAAGAATTCACACAACCTCATTGCAAAGTAGTAAGAAACGGAGAAGTTACAGCAATAAAAAGCCAGGACCTCGTTGTTGGAGATAGCCTGATGGTAGAAGAAGGTACTGCCATTGCAGCAGATGGGGTGATTGTACACTCCAACGATTTTTCTGTAAATGAATCTATACTCACTGGCGAATCTTTTGCTGTAGATAAAGACAAAACAAAATCCGATAATGTAATTTATCTCGGCACGACAGTGGCTAGCGGTTTAGCCATTGCGACCATTACAGCAATTGGTAATCAAACAAAGCTAGGGAAAATTGGAAAAAGTCTTCAAGCAATTAAAGGAGAAAAGACGCCGCTCGAGTTGCAGATAAATAATTTTGTGAAGAAGATGGTGATTGCAGGTACCGTTATTTTCCTTATCGTATGGGCGGTAAATTATTGTCAAACTTACGAGGTGTTGGATAGTTTACTGAAAGCACTTACCCTTGCCATGAGCATTTTGCCGGAAGAAATTCCAGTTGCCTTTACCACATTTATGGCATTGGGTGCATGGCGGTTGATGAAACTGGGTATTGTGGTAAAGCAAATGAAAACTGTTGAAACACTCGGTAGTGCTACAGTAATCTGTACCGATAAAACAGGAACGATTACAGAAAATAAAATGAGTTTGGCAAAATTATTTGTACTGGATTCCCGAAAAATAAATAGTCCAGATGATGCATTAACCGATGCTGAAGAAAAACTTATCGAATTAGCGATGTGGGCAAGTGAACCCATTCCGTTTGATCCTATGGAAAAAGCCTTACACAGTGCATACGGCAAAATCATAAAAACTGATGAACGACCTCAATACAAAATGGTTCGTGAATATCCATTAGGTGGAAAGCCCCCCATGATGACGCATATATTTGAAAATAATTTGGATAAACGCATTATAGCAACTAAAGGAGCACCTGAGGCTTTAATAAATATATGCAACCTGGCAGAACCTGAAAAACAACAAATACAAGACGCCATTAAAGTTGTAACAGTAGATGGCTATCGGGTATTGGCTGTAGGAGAAGCTGTTTTCAGTAGCAATAATTTCCCTGCTACACAACAGGAATTTCAATTTGAATTTAAAGGCATCGTTGCTTTTTATGACCCCCCGAAAGAAAATATCAAAAAAGTTTTAGATAATTTTTATACAGTGGGTATCAAAGTAAAAATTATTACCGGCGATAACTCGGCAACAACATCAGCGATTGCCAAACAGATTGGACTCAGCGGATATGAAAAATGTATAACCGGAGATGAACTGATGAAATTAAACGATGCTGAATTAAAACGTACAGTTGCCAATACCAATATATTTACCCGTATGTTTCCCGAAGCAAAATTAAAAAACAATAATGCTCTCAACGCAAACAACGAAATAGTAGCCATGACGGGTGATGGCGTTAATGATGGCCCTGCATTAAAAGCCGCACACATTGTAATTGCAATGGGAAAAAAAGGAACGGAGATAGCCAAACAAGCAGCCTCTTTAATTTTGGTAGACGATGATTAATCAAAGATGGTAG
>JACMKX010000159.1 GCA_014379905.1 Ferruginibacter sp.
CAAAACAGGTAAGGAAGGGCTTTCGTACAATGAACTGAGTAAATATGTTGGACAGGATTATGAAATGATTGAAGATGGCACCGGCAGTTTTAGCAGCAACAATGAATACGAAAATGAAAATTACTATGGCAACGGTTTACCGGCTGTTATGAGTGGTGGTGCGCATTACTCCAATAAGTGGAAGGAGGGGAAACAAAAATTATTCAGTAATTACCGCATTAAACAAATTAACGCGGAAGGCTGGAACAATAGCCGGGGAATAACTATTTTGCCGGATGGCACTGGTTTTTTAAATCAATCAGACAGCAGGCAAAGCAGTTATAATTTTTCACAAAAACTAAGCGCCAATTTTGCTGTGCCCACCGATTCTTTTTCCATTATTAAAATATCGGTGAATGGCAACCTTTCAGATGGAAGAACAAGCTGGAGCAGTAGTTCGGAGTCGAAAAACGAAAAAGATTTTCTGGTAAATAACAGCAACCAGGAAAATACGGGCTCATCCGACAGCAAAAAATTTGGCAGTAATATCAGCTACCAGCGCAAGTTCAGGAAAGAGGGCAGAACGGTATCCTTGGCAGTCCAGCAGGATTTTAACGGGGGCAATACCGACAACTATAATTATTCACAAAATAATTATTACGATCCTTTAACCGGCCTGCTCAATAAAAAAGACACACTCGACCAGCTTCAAAACAGTCAATGGCTGAATAAATCTTTTGCCACCAAACTCGCAGTTACAGAAAAGCTTTCGGATCTGTTAAGGCTTTCCGTTGAATATGGCTGGAAGACGATGCTAAAGGCAAATAAATTTAAAACCTTCAACAATGAGAATGGTAAATATTCCGATCTCTTGGACACACTTAGCAATAATTATGATTTTGTAGTGAATACAAATATTGCAGGCACCTCCCTATCCTGGAATAAGAAAAAAATTAATATTACCGTTGGCACCAAAGTTTATTTTACCGGTTTTAAACAGGTAAACAATGATGTCAGCCTAGAGACCCGCAGAAACTTCATCAACCTTGCCCCTCATCTCAATATTCGTTTTAATTTAAAAACATATACTAACCTGTCTCTAAGCTATTCGGGGCAAACCTTTCAGCCATCTGCAGAACAATTGCAACCACTGCGCAGGAGCAGTAACCCATTGTATGTACAAATCGGAAACCCCAATCTTTTGCCTGGCTTCCGGCATACTGCAACCATAAATTACAGCCAGTACAATTTTATGAAAGGGAATAATCTGAGCGCTTATGCATCAATTAACTATGCTGATAACAACATCGTTTCAAAAACAACTACAGATGCACAAAATCGTTCAATTACCCAATATATCAACCTGGGTGGCATACCCGGTATGAATGGCTACCTTAACTATAGCAGGCAATATAAAAAGCTCCATCTGCGTCCGTCTGTATCTGTTTCAATTAACAGTTCCGGCAATAATGCTATCTTAAACGGAGAGAAAATTAAAAATGAAAATTTTCACGGTTCAGCCAATTTTTCGCTTAAATACGATTTGCCCAACAAGTTCAGCTTCGGCTATGCGCCGGGTGTAAATTATAACCGAAGTAAATCGAGCATTGCCAAAACAAGGGAAACTATATCACATACCCATACTATCAATACCACCGGTTATTTATCTAAAACTCTCGTGTTGAGTTCTGACTGTGCCTTTAATTTTCAGCCAAAAAACAGTTCCTTTAATTCAAGCTTCAATATCATCCGGTGGAATGCATCTTTAGAAAAGAAATTATTGAAAAATGACAAGGGTTTCGCAAAGCTTTCTGTAAATGATATTTTAAATAATAATACGGGGTATAACCGAAGCATATATGGCAATAGTGTGTACGAATCTGACCGGCTAACCATCAAAAGGTATTTTCTGCTGACCATTGGATGGAATTTTTCTACAAGTATAAAGTAGTGAATGGTGAATGGGCAAAGCTGCAGAGGATCAGACAATGGGCATTTTTATAGGATACCGGACTGTTTCACCATTCACCATTAACCATTGACCATTCACAATGATCATTTTTAACAACAATTCAAATAATGAAAAATCTTTTTGCGTTTATCTTTTTACTAATTACCACAATAAGTTTTGCCTGGGCGCAGGATTTTATTACCCGTGGTAAAATTGAGTTTGAGGTAAAGAGAAATATTAAACGGATAGTCAGTGCGCAGCAGGGGGCCGGTGATGGTTTTCTATCCAGCCTGCCCGAGTTTGATATATCTTATCGCGACCTGATTTTTTCCTGGAACCAGTCGATTTACCAGCCGGGCCGTAAAAATTTAACATCGGTTTTTCCAAGTAGCGGGGAGGTTTATATAGATTTAGAAAAACGCCAAAGCATCCGTAAATCCCGTTTCATAGATGAGGAATATGTATTGGCCGACACCCTACAAAAAATAAGATGGAAGATAGAAAATGAAACCCGTAAAATAGCCGGGTGGGAATGCCGCAAGGCGGTAGGCCGGATTTATGACAGTGTATATGTAGTAGCTTTTTATTGCCCCGAAATGATTCCGCAGGGAGGTCCCGAATTATTTTCAGGCCTTCCGGGTATGATACTTGGCCTTGCTATACCCAGGCAATACACTACCTGGTTTGCTACCAAAATAGAGATCGCCAATATTGACGAAACAAAAATTGTACCCCCGGTCATTAAAAAAAACAAGCAATACAATAAAAAAGAATTAGCGGAGATAATGCTAAAAAAATTTAAAGACAGCGGCATGTGGAAAGATGCGACGCTGGAAAGAGTACTGCAAAGTATGAGCAGCTATACGTTGCAGTGAGTGCGTATTCCGCAGACGGTAGTTAGTGAATTGTCTTTTGCATTTTACTAAATGCATAATGTTATGTACTGCTTATTTGCCGGAAATTGTTATACTGATGAATGCTGTGTTAAAGCTGATTTTCTGGCACAAAGTTCAGTAGTAAAAAACAACTCAAAAAAGTTCAGATCAGTCTTTCCTCCCTGTGCCGCATAAATCAACGAGATAAATTTCTACCCTGATCCGGTGAAGTCAATAACGTGATTGGTTATTTTTCCCAGATATTGCCTTAAGAAAATCAGTCCTTCGCCCGGGAGATTAGTAACGTATAGACACAGGTCAGCGTCCTGCGCCTATACGCCCATGCCCTCCTTTACCCGGCTACCCGCTTTTGGTTAGATCTTCAACAGTTTTGGGTATTTCCTGCGTCTTATTTCTTTTTCAAATTTGCATCATCAAATAATTAATTCATCATTAAATAATAATTTTTATGTACAAACAATTTTCATTGTCAGTTATACTGGCAGCAATCTTTTCGGGAGTTCTGTTTGCGGGTCCCGGACACAATGACAAAAAAATTATCCGGCAGGTAGAGATTGGTACAGGGTTTAAAAAAATCATCATTAATGGCAATGCCGATGTGGTGCTTTCTGCCGACCAATCAACTATGGCCCTGATTGAAGGAGAGTCAGCCGATGTTAACAGCACCCGCATCATCAATCAAGATGGTGTACTGACCATCGTAGCCCCCAAATTCAACCGCAACTACAGGCCTGTTGTTAAAATATCAGTACAGCAATTAGAAAAGCTGGAAGTTAACGGGGATGGAAATGTGCAGTCAATTGCGGATTTGCCGGCTAAGCACCTGGCTGTTTTAATTAATGGCGCTTGTGAAATTACACTAAGGGTGAAAGGAGAAGTCAGCATAGAAACGTCTGGAGGATATGAAGCCATATACCTGAAAAAGGAAAAGATCGAAATTCAAAGGCTGTCTAAATAAATCGATTCATCCCCTTATTCAACCGGGTACCCCATTGAAAACCCTTATGTAAGCGCCGGAAATACAGGGCCATCCCGGATTGAAAATCGAACAATAGTTACGCTAAAAAATCTTATTCAAATTTTAAAATACTTATTTTATGCCAACGCCTTTAGAAATTTTATTGGATCCCATTTCATTGTACATACTCGGGATCTACCTTTTACTGATTCTATGGGAAGCATTCTTCCCTGCCCGCAAATTGCCGCATATCCCTTACTGGCAGCTAAAAGGAATTTTTTCTTTCTTCCTATTCTTTTATCTTTCTACCTACCTGCCCCTATTTTATGCCCAATGGCTGCCTTCCACACAGTTATTAAATCTTGCTGAAATAAATGTAATTACCGGCGCTGCTATCGGTATATTGATCTATGAATTGGGTATGTATACCTGGCACCGGCTGATGCATAC
>JACMKX010000023.1 GCA_014379905.1 Ferruginibacter sp.
ATTGGAAGCTGACCGCTTCGGATTAATTTTTACCGCAATGGCCGGTTACAATCCGCGGGAAGCTATTCCTTTCTGGCAACGAATGGCAGCTGCAGGCGACGGTCAAAAGCCACCCCAGTTACTTTCGTCTCACCCCGCAGATGAAACCAGGATAGCACAATTGCAAAAATACATGTCTGAAGCACTTAAGTACTACAAGCCTGTAAGATAAATATTATCTATTTAATTTATATAAATAAACACCCTGCATTTTTGCAGGGTTTTTTGCATTTAATCATTAAATAACCATTAAATTTTCGTAAATTCGCAGCCTGATTAAAAATTAGCGATGTTAGGATAGATCCTTCCGTTAGTTTTCTTTTTTAACTCTAAACGTTTCAGTGGTAGCATGGCATTAGAAACTATATTCGAAAAATTGCAATTCGCCAACGAGAAAAACATTCTCATCCAGGGCCTTCCTTCAGGAGTAGAAAAACATTTTGCAAAATTAACTTTTTGCAAAAGCGTTACGCCACTCTTAAGAAGCCGTCGTATAGATTTTTCGCTGGTTTTTGCAGTCAGCAGGAAACAACTTACAGATATAGTGAACGATGTTGCCCCGGCAATGAATGAAGGCGGAAAATTTTGGGTGGCTTATCCCAAGCCGGCCGCAAAAATTGCCAGCGATCTTTGCAGGGATGAAAACTGGAATATGATTGCGGCCCACGGTTACGAACCGGAGTGCCACGTCATCATCGACAATGTATGGAGTGCAATGCGCTTTAAAAAAGTAGCGTTGCAGCCTAAAATTGCCAGCCGGGCTAAAAAAGTGGCGGTATTGGAAGCTTAACGGAAATGCTGGATACCAGCTGCTGGATGCTGGTGTGCTAAACTTGTAGTGTATTCGGATTTGTTTGCTGCTCCCAGTATCAAGTATACCTACACTACAAGTATTCCTGCAATCCTTAATACTCCGGCATCTATTTATAAATCACCGTCCCCAACTGCCTCGTCAATTCTATTTCCATTTTTTTTAAATGCTGGTGCGTTTGCAGCAATAGCAAAATATCTTCTGCAGGTAAAGGATTCAACATCTCCTGCTGGTTTTCTATGATCATTTTTTTGATCTTACGCAGTTTTAAATAGTTGAGGGCAGAAAATACTTCTTCCTTAAACAATTCTTCCCTCGTTGCAATATGGCCCTCGTATTTTTCTTTCCAGTTGGGACTCAGGTCGCCATCATTTGTTTGCATAATGCTGATAACGGTATCCGTTAACTGCCTGTTTTCATGATACAGGAAATTTTTATCCGTCGGTTTTATTCCTTCCCTGAACCATGTTTTGTAATGTTCCAGTATAGTAACCAATGCAGGATTTTCCATCATCTTATCCAACTCATTTTCTTCTATTTCTTTCAGTAAATGGTCAGCCACAGTTTCCGTCTCATTCCATGGCTGGTTACCAAATTCCAAAAGGCTGCGAATCATTGCCCTTTCATTTAGTTCATCCCTGTTGAGCAACATATCACTTACTGTGTCTGCCGGCCCTGCCGCATTATTTTCTTCCGGCGCAGCAACAGGATTGTATTGTTTGTTTTCTTCCTTGTTTATTTTATCCCGCAATATTTTATTGACCAGGGCTATAAATCCGGCTTCATCAATTTTTAATATTTGTGAAACCTGCTTTATATAATCCTGCCGCTTGGTAAAATCTTCTGCACGGTTAATCCGGCTGATGGTTTCTGCTACCTGGTTTACTACGGCAGATTTTTTTGCACTGTCTGCTCCGGCATCTTTCAAGGCAATATCCAGCTGAAATAATATGAAATCTTTTTTATTGGCCTGTACAAAATTTTTGAAAGCGTCAGAACCAACCTTATTTACATAACTGTCCGGGTCTTCTCCATCCGGAATCAATACCAGTTTTACATCCAGTCTTTCTTCCAGGGCAAGATCAAGTCCGCGTAAAGCAGCCTTGATACCGGCGCCATCACCATCATAAATAATGGTGAGATTATTACAATATTTTTTTATCAGCCGCAACTGCTCAGTGGTTAAAGAAGTACCGCCACTCGCCACCACATTTTCCACACCCGCCTGGTGCAGGCTTACCACGTCGGTATAACCTTCTACCAGTAAACACTCATCAGCCTTGTCAATGGCCATACGGGCAAAGTAGGAACCATACAGTATCTTACTTTTTATATAGATCTCGTTCTCCGGGGTGTTGATGTATTTGGGAGCCTTGTCATTTTTTTTAATGATGCGGGCACCAAACCCAAGCACTTTTCCGCTCGGGTTGTGAATGGGGAAGATGATGCGGCCACGATAATTATCCTGCAGGCCTGCATCTCTCTGTACAACCAGACCGGTCTTTACCAACAGCTCCGAATTGTATTGTTCGGCAATAGCAGCTTTCGCAAAACTGTCTCTCGCTTCAGGATCATATCCTATCTGGAATTTTTGAATGATGTCTTCCCTGAACCCCCGTTCCTTTAAATAACTCAATGCAATATCCTGTCCTTCTTCTGTATTGAAAAGTGCATTGCTGAAAAATTCCTGTGCAAACTTGTTGATAATGAAAAGGCTGTCGGAGGTTTGTTGCTGGATCTTGAACTCAGGGCTTACCGCCGTTTCCTCCACTTCAATATTATACTTGTTGGCCAGCCACCGAAGGGCTTCCACGTAACTGTATTTTTCCAGGTCCATTAAAAAGCTGATACTGTTACCACTTTTGCCGCAACCAAAACACTTGTAGATTTCCTTGGTAGGCGATACGGTAAAGGAGGGACTTTTTTCATTGTGAAAAGGGCATAGGCCAAGATAATTAGCACCCCGCTTCCTTAATTTTACATAAGAACCCACAATGTCCAGGATATCAATCTGGCTCTGAATTTTCTGTATCGTTTCCTGGCTGATCAATTTAGTAAAAATAAGGGTTAAAATTAAGAACTCACGGCCATTGTTAAGTATATAACAATATTTGAGAATGGCTGGCACGGTTTATGAAAATTACCCCCCGTATTTATCCTTTAATTTATCCAGAAAGGAATATCTTTAATGACTAAAAATTGATAACACACATGACAAAATTTTCTATTGTACTTGCACTATGCCTGGGATCTTTTGCAGTAAATGCACAAACCCTGGACGAGATCAATAAATTATTAACAGCAGAGAAATATGCTGATGCTAAAGCAGCCATTGATAAACATATGGCTGACCCGAAAAATACCTCGAAATCAGATGCGTGGTATTACAAGGGACGAGTTTACAATGCTTATTCGTACGATAAAACTTTACCGGCAACAGAACAGTTTAACCTGAAAATGCAGGCTTTTGAAGCCTTCAAAAAAAACCAGGAGTTGGATAAACTTGATCTTCGGATGAAAACAGAGATGTATGGTTCTTATCTTAACCTGTATGCAAGTTTGTATGATGTAGGCGCAAGTGCCTTTAATGCAAAAGATTTTGAAAGTGCCTACAATGCTTTTAAAGCAACACAGGAAGTAGAAAGTTTTATTCTTGATAAGAAATATACTTACACGGATGTTAAGCTCAATGCTTTTGATACCAGCCTGATATTAAATACTGCTATCTCTGCCATGCAGGCAAAAAAAGAAGAGGAAGCAATTGTTCATTACAGGAAACTTACAGACAACAATGTGTCGGAGAAGCAGTACGAAGAAGTATATGAATTCCTGGTAGATTATTATAACAAAAAACAGGATGTAACCAGTCTTCAGCCAATACTTGAAAAAGCAAAAAGGTTTTACCCGCAAAATGATTATTGGACAGATGTGGAAATGGAAGCCGTAAGAGCTGAAGTTAAAAAAAGCGGTGACAAAACAATTTTGTTTGCCAAGTATGAAGAGATGATTGCAAAAAATCCTGCGAACTTTTTAATGGTTTATAATTATGCTATTGACCAGTTCAATGCGCTGTACGTAGGCGATAAAAAACCTGCTGATGAAATTGCTGCAAAGGATAAATTAACAGCCACCTTAAAAACTGCTATTGCCAACGATAAAGGAGTTGATGCGTCTGTTTTAATGACCAAACATTTATACAATGTAAGTTCCGACCTTAGCATAGCAGCCAACCTGGTAAAAGGAACCAAGCCTGAAGACGTAAAAAAGAAGGCTGACCTTACGGCAAAAACAAAAACGGCTATGAATGAGTTTGTGAGCTACGGCGATAAAGTTGCTGCTTACTACGATGCCCAGGCTTCGTTGAAACCTGTTGAGAATGCCAAGTACAAAGAATTATTGGCTAACATGAGTGAAGTTTACAACTACCTGAAGGATACCAAAAAGATGGCGGAGGTTGATAAAAAAAGAGCTGCATTGTAAAACAGCGCTTTGCCGGATAGTTAAAAGGGCCGTGCAGATGAAAAGCTGCATGGCCCTTTTTTATTAGTTCATTCTTATGATTGTTCTTCCTGGCCCGCCGCCACCTTGTATCATGTTCTGCATTTCTTTCATGGGCTTAATTTCAAAGTCTTTCGGTATGTCAAACTCTTTGTCGGCAACCTCTTTTTCGGTATCAATTTTAGTTACCTCGATTACCATAGATCTTCCACGCCCCATTTTAGATTCCTGGCGCATAACAAAACCATCTAATTTACCAAGGGCACTGGTACTACTGCTGCCACCAAAATTCCCAAAAGCAGAAAAACCACCGGTACTGGAAATGTTCTGCAATTTTATTTCGGGTGTATACCAAACAACAGAACTATCTTTTAATCCCATAAATCGTGTACTCACGATATATGCTTTTTTGCAGTTTAAACCCGCAATCTTTTTTGTTTCATCTGTGTAGACGATTTCTGCAGGTACTTCTGCCGGCCTTGCAGCCCTGCGGGTAGTGCCGCCTGTAGTGTCGGCCGACGTTCGGGTAGCCTGCATCATACTATCCACTCTTTTGCGCATGGCCGCCTGCTCTTCATCTGTTGCAACGAAGCCTGTTTTATTGCCCATCATTTCCATAAGGGTAGTGGTGAGTTTTTTTGCATTATCCCTGATGGTGGTGCTACGCCCCATATCTGATTTCATAACCGTTTTCACCATATCGTTTTTCAGATAGGTAGTTGATTTGGTTTCACCATCAGCAAAATTTCTGAAGTTCATGCGGCCTTGTCCCTCACCCTGTGGTTGAATATTACTTACATCTTCTTCATCCGGCGCAATAACAGTTGTGGTTGTATTTATGGTAGCCTGGCTAACCAATTTGGGCTGTGCCATCAAATTGCCGCTGTAAATAACAGCAGTCAGGAGTAAGATTTTTTTCATCCGATCTGTTTTTTTGCCAAAAATAAGGGACCAGGAGCAAATACGGTACTTTTCGTACTTATTGTAGTTTTTTTAACTATTGCATTTTTTTTACGGCATCCATGCACCATACCAGTTCTTTTAAAAAGCCTGCCGCTCTTTTTTCTGTACCTTCCTTATCTGCCGGTACGCCATTTTCATCATAGCTTTTTTCCACCATTGCCACCGGGAAGAGGGCAGGCACGGTTAAGGCGCCTATTTTCCATAAGCTAAACTGAAGGGAGGGAATCATATTGTTGCCACCAAAAGGGCCGGCCGATACAGTAGATATTGCTACGGGTTTATGCTTCCACTCCTCAATAAGCACATCTATCGCATTTTTTAAACTGGCGGGGTAGCCGCCATTGTATTCTGGTGTTACAATCAAAATCCCATCAGCAGCTTTTACCCGGTTGGAATACTCCACCAGGTTGGCCGGAGGTTCTTTCAAAAATTTGAGCCTTTCGTCAAATAAGGGAAAATTATATTCATCCAGGTCAAGCAGTTCGGCCTCAGCAACATTATTGTTTTTTATATAATTCATAAAAAAAGTGGCTACCCGGTTGCTTTTGCGACCTGTTCGAACGGAAGCGGAGATGACTAAGATTTTATGCATGAAATATTTTTATAGTTTGAAGCATGATAAATAAGCCGGTGTTTACCTGGTTAGGATGCAAATTAACTGATATAATGCGGCGTTGAGTTTTATTGCCTGCCTGGCTGTTTTTTTATACAGTAAACCTTGTGTAAAACCTGTGAATAATTAGGTTGTAAAGTGCTCTAAACCAAAAATTTATTCTAGGCTATTCATCTATATTTACCGCCCGAAAATTATTGAATAATATGGCGGTGAACCTACCCGGCCTTTTGCAGGTGTGAGCTTATCTACTTTTTCCTAACAACAGGACTAAGGCAGTCATTTTCACGTAGGTTTGCCCTCTTACTTAAAATTAGAAAACTGTGCGCTTAAAGAGTTTAGAAATCAAAGGTTTTAAAAGTTTTGCGGATAAAACCGTACTCAATTTTGATGAAGGTATTACTGGTGTAATTGGCCCCAATGGTTGTGGTAAAAGCAATATTATTGACAGTATCCGCTGGGTAATAGGCGAACATAAGATCAGCAACCTGCGTAGTGAAAATTTAGAGAGCCTTGTCTTCAACGGCAGCAAAACAAGGAGTGCAAGCGGCCTGGCTGAAGTAAGCCTCACTTTTGAAAATACCAAGAACCTGTTGCCCACCGAATTTAACACGGTAACGGTTACCCGAAAATATTATAAGAGTGGAGAAAGCGAATACAGGCTCAATGATGTTGCCTGTCGTTTAAAAGATATTCATAACCTGTTTATGGATACCGGGGTGAGCACCGATAGTTATGCCATCATCGAACTGGGTATGGTGGATGATATTATCAAGGATAAGGAAAACAGCAGGAGGAAAATGCTGGAGCAGGCGGCCGGTATCACCATTTACAAAACACGTAAAAAAGAAGCCAAGCTTAAATTAGATGCAACCGAACAGGATCTCGCCCGTATTGAAGATCTTTTGTTCGAGATCAATAACCAGCTGAAAAGTTTGGAAAGCCAGGCAAAAAAAGCTGAGAAGTATTTCGAAATAAAAAAAGAATACAAAGAGCTGAGTATTGAACTGGCCAAAGCTGCACTGGAAGGTTTCAACATAACTTACCGTGATCTTAATGAACAGCAACAGCAGGAAGTAGATAAGCGGATAGAATTGGAAACGGCTATTGCCAAAGAGGAAGCCGGACTGGAAAGTGAGAAGCTGGCATTTGTAGAAAAAGAAAAGGCATTGCAGCACATGCAACATGCCTACAATGACATGCTGGACAAAGTGCGCAGCAAAGAAAATGAAAAAAGCCTGAGTAGTCAGCGCCTCCTGCATTTGAAAGAAAGAAAAGCAGGGCTTGATGAATTTTTAAATAAGTCAGCCGGGCAGGTTAAAGGCCTGGAAGAAAGTATTTCTTTTACAGGAACCCAGGTTACCGACGAAGAAAGCAAAGTAGCTGATCTGGAAGAAAAACTGGAAGACGGGAAAGAGGCAGTGGAGGAGAAGCGCCGGGTTTTTGATGAAAAACGCAGCAGTATTGATGCACTAAGAAAGGATAACCAGGCCATACAACGCAACCAGTTTGATGCAGAGAAAAAAGTGGCTGTAGCAGATACGTCTATCCAGAACCTGCAAAGAACCATTATCCAGATCCAGGAAGAAAAAAGCCAGCGCCAGGCACAATTAACACAACTGGACGGGGAGAAAAAAGAAAAAGAAAACGAACTCAACGATAAAAAAACGGATCTCCAGCAATTGCAGGATCAGCACGAGTTTACCAAGGAACAAATTCTGCAGACGCAGAATAGGATGGAAGGTTTGCGCAATAACCTGGCAGAAGAAAGCCGTAAACTGGATGCCAAACGAAATGAACACGACCTGTTAAAAAGCCTGGTAGATAGTATGGAAGGCTACCCGGAGAGTGTGAAATTTTTGCACAATAACCAGGGATGGAATCATACAGCGCCTTTATTGAGCGATATCATTTATGTTAAGGAACAATACCGTGCAGCAGTAGAAAATGTACTGGAACCGTACCTCAATTATTATGTAGTGAACAACCTGCAGGAAGGTTTACAGGCCGTGCATTTGCTGGATGATAATAAAAAAGGGAAAGCCAACTTTTTCCTGCTGGATAAATTTGCGGCAGCTGGTAGTCATCATCAACCGGAAGGTACTTTTCCCGCATTGGATGTGGTAGAAATAGACGGGCAGTATTCAAACCTGGCAGCTCATTTATTAGGCAATGTATTCATCGCCGAAAATGAAGAAGCCATGCACAACAGTAATGGTGCAGTAGTGTTGGAAAAAACAGGCAAGTACGTTAAAGGAAAATATTCACTCACCGGCGGAAGTGTCGGATTGTTTGAAGGTAAAAAAATAGGTCGTGCAAAAAACCTGGAAAAATTAATTGAAGACATTGCCATCCAGCAAAAAATGGTGGATGAATTAAAAGCAGAGATACAGGTACGCCACAATGAAGTAATTGCTTTCAATGAACAACTGAAAGAAAATGCGATCAAACAAACGCAGCAGGATATTAATCATTTGACCAATCTCGTTTTCTCGTTACAGAATAAAATTGAAAACCTTCATCACCTGGAAACCACCAGTACTGCAAGGGTAGAAGAACTGCAATTGCAACTGGATAATAACCACGAAGCTATTGCTGCCACCAGGGATGAATTAGAGAAATTTAATTTTCAGCTGGAAGAACTGGCGGATAAATTACAGGCTGTTGAAATGGATTATGCTACTGCAGAACAGGAATATAATTTTGCCACAACAACTTACAACGACAGCAATCTTCAATACACGAAACAGCAGAGTAAAGTTGTTTCCCTTAAACAGGAACTGGAATTTAAAACCAACCAGTTGAACGACCTGCGGGTACAGGTT
This sequence comes from Ferruginibacter sp., assembly GCA_014379905.1. GTDB lineage: Bacteria > Bacteroidota > Bacteroidia > Chitinophagales > Chitinophagaceae > Ferruginibacter. The sequence continues at coordinate 8,750 of JACMKX010000023.1, forward strand.
GAAAACAGTGCTTCCCAATTAAAAGAAGCAGGGGAGAGCATTGAATTTACTGCGCTGGAACTGGAAGAACTGGGCTCGCTGCTGGTAACGATGTTGCAGAACAAAGATGCTGAAGAGAAAAAATTAAATGAGGCAGACCAGGAATATTACAACATCCGCAATATTTTAACGGAAAAGGAGAGTGAATTGCGTCACAAGCAAAAATCAAAAGAAGGCATTGATCATTTGCTGAACGAGATCAAGGACAAACTCACTGATCTTAAACTTCAGCTCGCCGGTATGAAGGAAAGGCTGAGCGTGGAATTTAGAGTTGACCTCGACGAAATTATTGATGAGCCACGCACAGGAGATAGCGACCTGGAAGAGCTGAAAGAAAAGAACGAACGCATGAAAAAGCGTTTGGAAAATATGGGAGAAGTAAATCCCACAGCTATTGAAGCGTATACAGAAATGAAAAAACGCTATGAGTTTATCCTGGAACAAAAGAATGACCTGGTAACCGCAAAAGACAGCCTGATGCAAACCATACAGGAAGTAGAAGCTACGGCCAACCAACAATTCCTGGATACGTTCAATAAAGTAAGAGAAAATTTCCAGAAGGTATTTAAGGCTTTGTTTACTGATGAAGACACTGCGGATATGGTATTGGTAGATCCGGAAAATCTGGCCGATACAGGTATTGATATCGTAGCCAAACCAAAAGGCAAGCGCCCCAGCAGCATAGGCCAGTTAAGTGGGGGAGAAAAAACACTCACTGCAACCGCCCTGTTATTTGCCATCTACCTAATTAAACCTGCGCCATTCTGTATTTTGGATGAGGTAGATGCACCGCTGGATGATGCCAACGTTGGTAAGTTCACCAATATGATCAAACAGTTCAGCGAAAACTCTCAGTTCATTATTGTTACACACAACAAACAAACCATGAGTGCTGTAGATGTTATCTATGGTGTTACCATGCAGGAAGCAGGTGTAAGCAAGCTGGTTCCGGTGGATTTCAGAAGTCTCAACTAATAAATATTTTATCAATTATTCGTAAAAGATACAGGTGCTGCCTGTATCTTTTTTATTTTTATTGAATGTTACAAACCCTCGCCCTTTTAACCGCTTCCAATGTTTTTATGACCATTGCCTGGTACAGCCATCTAAAAATGAATCCATATCAATATGGAAAGCCATTTTAGTTAGCCGGGGAATTGCTCTATTTGAATACATGCTGATGGTACCTGCCAACCGCATAGGTTATAGTAAGGGCGTCACTGCTTTCCAGTTAAAATGACGCAGGAACTGATCACGCTTATTGTGTTTTCTGTTTTCGCAGTATTTTATTTAAAAGAACCTTTTCACTGGAAATACGCGGTGAGCTTTGTTTTGTTGCCGGGCGCTGTTTATTTTATGTTTAAGAAATAGATTAATTAATGCTAATTGCATATTTTGCGAGGACATATTTTATTATTATGAAAAAAATCATTGTAGGTTGCTTCGCGTTTTTCCATGTTTTTGTTGCCAGTGCCCAAACAAAAGAAACGGTGTTTACTGCGATGGCCACTGAACTTTGTAAAGAAATTAAATCAAAGCAGGCTGAATTGAAAGCTTCTGATGATATGCAGGTGGAACTGGGTTTAATGATGATGCCGGTGTTTTTAAAATATGAAGCCGATATAAAAAAAGTAATGCCCAAATTCGATTATACAGACAGCAAACAACTGGAAACCCTGGGTATGGAAGTAGGAAAAAAACTCATCTCCTGTCCTGAGTTTTTGAGCCTTGTAAGTTCTAATAAAGATATGATGGCGCAGTCAACAAAAGAAGGTACTGCTGTTTTACAATTAGAAGGTACTGTAACCGGAATAACCCCGGGAGATTTTACCAGCCTCAGTGTAAAAACAGCTTCCGGTAAAGTTGAAAAAATATGGTGGATGGAATATTTTCCCGGCGATGATAAACTCATCGGCGGCAGCCTTGTCAATAAAAAAGTAACCATAAAATATACCGAGAAAGAAATATACAATGCAGGTATGAAAACTTATGTAAAAATAAAAGTTGCCGCGGGCGTTGAATAAGTAACCTGCCGGCAGGAAGGTAAGAAAGGGGATAAGAAATAAGGAATAATTAATAAGAAATAAGGAATAATTAATTAGGAATAAGAAAGTTAGGGAATGGCGGCGTTTTTTTAGACGAGTCTTTTGTATTAAATCACCGCCTGCCACCATCCATGTTTTTTTATTTTTTACAGCAATGGAATTGGCGCCGGTGGTTTCGGTGCCTTGTGTCAGCGGCAACAGCACCTGTTTATTTTTCACATGTACATTGCTTACAAGCCCACCGGTTATGAAGATAGCTTCTGATTTCGATAGCTTGCGGATATTGGCACCACTTGCTGCAAAACAAGCTTCGCCATTTGCCGCAACCGGTTTTTATTTTCTGGTATATCCTGCCAGGGATTGCCACTGTCGAATGTACGACCGATAAAAATTTACCGTTTATAGGATCGCCTATTACAATACCTGCCTGTTCGTTCCAGAATTCCATAGCATCTAAAAACATCCCTTTGGTGATGTCTTTAAAAACAACCTGCCAGTTGTTTTCACCATCATTGGTGCGTAAAATATAAGCCGGTGCATCAATACCCATAATTACTGCTGTGGTTTCATTTGAATGCTTCAATATCCCTGAAATCCATTTTTTCAAATCCCTTTCTTCCGGTGTTTTATTTCAAAGGATGAGTATCAGAAATACCTAAGGCGTAAAAAACTGGCTTTGGATCGCCAGCATCGTCCTTTATTCAGGCTTAGCATTGCTTTTTTTAGCGGTGGGCGATCTATAAATGCATGGGGTTTACATTCCTCCGCCCCGGTTCGTGGCTAGAATTTTTTTATTACAGATTATCTACCCGAACAAAATTATTTTGGAAGGTCAGATAATTATCCTTTTGCCTTAAACGGAGTGCCGGCCAATATTATTATGTCTGGAAATGGGTATGATCGTTTTTATCATAGCCCCGGCGATGAATGGCAAACACTCGATTATGGATTAATGGCCATCAGTACCCAAGCCATAACCCTGGCTACCATTCCACAGCTTAAGAAATAGGTAGCCCGTCCAATATCAAAAAATATCAACCCTGGGTCTCTTCCCGTTTTTAATGTAGTATCTTACCTGGTCTTTCCGCCCAAAAAAAATATTGGTAGCCTGCAACAGAAAGAACCCATCACCCGTACATCTATTTAAACCCCTGGTTCCTAAACCCGCAAAAACAAATTGAACTACATTCAACTAATGATAAATATCAGTGGCTTTTGAATAAAATGCTGGTCATAATAAACGGGTGCAAGGCAAGAGATGAAAAATGCCAGAAGCTATTGTACGAATCACAGAGGGGATTCGCATTAAAAATGGTTTTCCGGTATATCTATAACTATGAGGAAGCGCTTGAAGTAACGAATGACGGTTTTGTAAAGTTTTTTTTATCCATTGATTCTTTCCGGTTTGAAGAGGAAGCAGCCCTGGAAAAAATGGTGAGTGGCTGGCTTAAAAGAATTATGATTAATACAGCAATAGATCTGCTGCGAAAAAAAATGTTTTTGCCGGAAATAGGCGGTATCGCAGAACAACACATGGAAATACCCCAGCAAGAAGCATCGGCTGATCAAAAAATGGTGTACAAGGAGATAATTCAACTGGTTAGAAAACTTCCACCACAATACAGGATCGTTTTTAATATGTATGTGATTGACGGATACAGTCACCTGGAAATTGCAGAGGCAATAAATATCCCGGTGAGTACTTCCAGGTCGCATTTATTAAGATCAAGAAACCTGATGAGTAAATATTTAAATCAAACTGAAGCGGTGTTAAAATGCAGCATTTAGAAGACGATATGAATGATCTATTTCAACGGGCAGCCGGGCAATACCACCTGGATGAAGGCGAGAGCGATTGGAATACTATTACGAACCGGCTTCGTGAGCAGGGTAATAGTCCGGTGTTGGGTAAAAAAAGATTCCCCTTTTCTTCCTTTCGTTTTGTGTTGATTGTAATGCTGCTGTCAGCCATGGCTATGCTATATCCAAAGCGCTGCCTGGATCCTTTGCTTTCATTGTCTGGCATAAATGGGCCTGGTTCAGCAAGTTCGTTTACTGTTTTGGTTAACAGTAATGATCAACATAGGATTCCTGCAAAGGAGTCAGGACACAATAACCCGGCACCACCATTCTCAAAAATTAATAACGTAGTGCTTACTAACAGGTTTAAGAAGGCCGGTAATGGTTTGCTGCATCCAGGCGATATTTTTCAATATTTTGTTGAGAAGCAACTGCCAATAACAATTGCTGAGCAAAGTGGGGTTATAACAAACGGAAATACAATTAATAGTGATGAAATAACTGCAACCGATATTGCCGTCAACCAAAAAAGAACTGATCCGCCACAGGAGCCTGTACCAGCAGCATTAAGTAAAACGGAGGAGAAAGAACAAGCTACCATATCAGCTAAACCTTCTCCCGCAGAAAAAAAGAAGAGAGACAACGGATGGTATGCTGGTGCTTTTACTGTAACAGATGCCAGCAAAGTAAGATCTATGCCGTTTAAAAATGCTGGCTTCGGTGGAGGAGTATTGCTGGGTTATAACATAAGTAATAAATTATCAGTAGAAGCTTCTGTTGCCTTACAACAAAAAAAATACGATACCTATGGAAAGGATTTTTCCATGGATAAGATCGGAAGTGCTATGCCGGCAGGAATGACCATTAACCAGTTGAAGAGTACTACTTCGGTAACAGAATTGTCGGTAAACATACGCTACAAAATTATTCAGCAAAAAAGATCGGTTGTTTATGCCGCAGCAGGCTTGTCTGTCTACACGGTTACAAAGGAAAAAAACGCTTACAATGTTTCGCTCAACGGCAACACCGAAGCGATGAAGGCTATGTATAACGACAACAATGCTACACTGCCTGCAGTAGCCGGTTTTTCCGCAGGATATGAATATAATATCAATAACAAAATGGCCATTCGCATAGCACCCTATTTAAAAATACCCTTACAGGGAGTAGGAGTGGGAAGTGTGCCCGTAACATCAGCGGGTCTGCATATAGGCATCACCAGGAGCCTGAGATAATCACAACAATAGCTGCATTTTTTTCTTAAGCTTTTTAGAGGCATGGCAGCGCTTTGCTCAAAAAAACTTCAACAATAAATTAAACACATAATCAAATGATCACTAAAACAAAAAAAATGAAAAAACAACTTTTAAAAACAGCAATAGGAGCAGCGATCGTATTCAGCATCAGCTCCTGCCAAAAAAATGCCGGTGAAAATATTTCAACAGGCGATTCCGCTGTTTTGTCTGAAAAAATGATGTCGGAAAATGGGGCAAACCCCGATGAAGCCTCTGTTGCAACGACCGGAGATGCAGATGTTCTATCCAGGGGCAATAAACATTTTATTTACACCGAATCAAATGGCAGCAACGGAAACCGGATACTAAAATTTGAAATTAAGAATAATGGTTCTCTTGAGGCAGACGGTTCCGTTGCATCAGGTGGTAATGGAACCGGCGCTGGTCTTGGTTCGCAGGGCGCCCTGGTATTGGATAAAAATGAAGACTGGTTGTATGCCGTGAATGCAGGAAGCAATTCTGTTTCTTCCTTTAAGGTAAATAATAACGGAAGCCTGAGTTTACAACATACCGTTGCTTCCGGGGGAACTACACCGGTGTCTGTTGCCGTGCATGGTAATCTGATGTACGTACTAAACAGGGGCTCCGATAATATTCAAGGCTTTACGGTTAATAACAACGGCGCTATGACAGCGATCGCCGGTTCTTCAAAACCATTGAGCAGTACCATGGTGGATGCACCTCAAATTTCTTTTACTCCTGATGGGGATTGGGTGGTAGTAACAGAAAAAGCTACCAACAAGATCAGCACTTTTAAAGTGAAAAATAATGGTTCCATACAAAATGGCATCTTCACCAATTCTGTCGGAGCCACACCCTTTGGATTCGCATTTGGCAGAGGCAATCACATGATCGTTTCCAATGCTGTAGGTGGTGCAGCAGGCCAGGGTTCCGCAACATCCTACATTACCGGTAACAACGGAGTACCTCATGCAATAAACGGTGCAAAAGCCAATTACCAGTCGGCTCCTTGCTGGGTTGCCGTAACAAAGTATGGCCGTTATGCATTCATAACCAATACTGCCAGTAATAATGTATCCTCTTATTATGTGGCACCCTGGGGAGCGTTGTACCTGGTAGATGGTAATGCAGCTAATAGCGGTATGGGCCCACTTGATATTGTGGTAGCGGAAAATAACTTTTATGTGTATACATTAAATGGAGGCAGTCATTCTATTTCAATATATAATCGTACATTGTTTGGAGGCTTGCATTCCCTTGGCAGCGAAAGCGGTTTGCCGGCTGGTACAACAGGCCTCGCTACTAACTAAAATAAAAGAAATATTCCATAAAAAAAGTTGCCCGGGAACGGGCAACTTTTTTTGTTATAAATAAATGCTGGTCTGTAACTGATTAACCCGTTGTTGCTTTAGCTGCACCTATTATTTTGAGACCACAGCCTTGGTTGGTGGTGCACGAAACGGAACACGGCTGCCACTCGCAGAATGGATTGTCCTGGAAATATACCTTTTAAATTAGTTCAACTGAAATACGCCGGCGGCGGGCTTTCTTTTCTTTTTGCTCGGCCAGAAAGAAACAAAAAGGATTCCGGTAAAAGATTACACCCCTTTTACCGGAAGCAGCGCTGTGCATCAGTTGTACAAATTAAACTCAGATTTAGTTCCCTGATGTTGTGCCAGGTTACGCTCCTTCAATTAAATCATTCCTCATTGAACATTGAAAATTGAGCATTGAAAATTGAGCAGTGTTTAAATTTAATTGTTTGCACTAATTGGTAATAGTCAGCATCTATGTTTTAAATCCTGGTATAAAAGATGTAAGGAATAAGAAAGTTAGTTTGATGCCAACTTCTTATTTTATGTTTCTATTCCTTATTTACCTTCTTCCACCAGCTTGCCAATCCTACCTCCCTGTCCTGCAAAAAATACCGTTGAACCTTTCTTCGATTTCCGCACCACATGAAAGCCTTCTTTACTGATATTGGTAAAGGTTTTTCCATTATCGTTGCTGATGTCTACACCATTTAAGCCGCAGGTGATCCATTGTTTCTTCTTAATATATTCCACGCAGCTGCGATAGCCGGTGGGAGGAACTGCAGGCATACTCCAGGATTTGCCTGCAGTGAAAGTAATGGCAGCGTTTTTTGTAGATGAATCTTTTGTATTAAAATCGCCGCCAACAACCATCCATGTTTTTTTATTTTTTACAGCGATGGAATTCGCGCCGGTCGTTTCTGTTCCCTGTATCAGCGGCAACAATACCTGTTTATTTTTTACATGCACATTGCTTACCAGGCCACCGGTGATGAAGATCGCCTCCGCTTTTGTTAATTTGCGGATATTGGTTCCGCTCGCTGCAAAGCAAGCTTCACCCGTACCTGCTATTGGCTTTTTATTTTCAGGTATTCCCTGCCAGGTATTGCCACCGTCGAATGTACGACCGATAAAAAATTTACCGTTTATAGGATCGCCTATTACAATACCTGCCTGTTCGTTCCAGAATTCCATAGCATCTAAAAACATTCCTTTGGAAGTATCTTTAAAAACAACCTGCCAGTTTTCACCTCCATCATTGGTGCGTAAAATATAGGCCGGTGCATCAATACCCATGATCACTGCCGTGGTTTCATTGAATGCTTCAATATCCCTGAAATCCATTTTTTCAAATCCTTTCACGGTCATCCATTTCCAGGTATTGCCGCTGTCCAGGCTACGCCCAACTTGCCCACCGCTCCCGCTTACCCAAATAGTTTTATCATCTACAACGCTTAATCCACGCATGCCGGTCTTTGTGCCTTTGGTTAAAATTTTTACGGTTTGTGCGGAGGCATTAATACAGAGGAAACAGGAGAGAACGAATATTATTTTTTTCATTTTACTTAAATTAAGATCGTTGTAAAAATAGGATTTTGTACCTGCAGCAAAATATATTTTTATAAATGCTATCTACGCAAAACCACAACTAATCGGTAATGTCTCAGTTTGAAATAAATCATACAAATAGTTGTCAGGTTGTCCCGATAGCGATCGGGACGAAACCGGAATATACCTATTTTTAAACTTCGCCTTCTACAAGCCCAGGCTGACAGCTTTTTCAACCTGAGACACTACTAACCAATCCCCGTTCCATCCCTTTTCCTTAGCTTTGCCGAACTGTTTTCGTTTAAAAAGCCAATAACAAAGCCGACCTTTTCATGAGTTATAATTATCTGCCCTTAGATCGCCAGCATACCAATTTTCAGCAGCTAAAAAACCTGCTGGCATTCGATCAGTTGGTATCCATCACATTTGATGCACATGAACGCATTTTAAAATGCCGTGACTACCTGGACAAAAAAATGGGCGACTCAGATGCCCTGTACTATGGTATCAATACCGGTTTCGGTTATCTACAAAATGTGCGCATCGATAAAGACCAGCTGGAACAACTCCAAAGCAACCTGATAAAATCACATGCCTGCGGAATGGGGGAAGAAGTACCGGAACCCATTGTAAAATTAATGCTGGCACTTAAAATAAAATCGCTTGGCTACGGCCACAGCGGCGTGCAGATTGCTACTGTGAAACGATTAATGGATATGTACAACAACGGCGTACATCCTGTCATTTTTACACAGGGTAGTTTAGGTGCCAGCGGCGATCTTGCCCCTCTAAGCCATTTAAGTTTACCCCTGATAGGTCTCGGCGAAGTAAGATATAAAGGAATTAAATATCCCAGTGAAGTAATATTAGACGAACTGGATTGGGAACCCATTCAATTACAAAGCAAAGAAGGACTTGCGCTCATTAATGGTACACAATTTATGACTGCCTATGGGTTGCATAATTTAATACAGGCAGAGCGCCTCCTCAACTGGGCAAATATTATTGCTGCCATCAGCTTCGATGCATTTGATTGTGTGGCCGATCCGCTCAATGCCAATATTCATAAAGTGCGTCCGCATCACGGACAGGTAAGCACGGCTGAAAAATTGCGTTGCTTATTGCATGGCAGTGAAATAATGGCACAAAAAAAACAACAGGTACAGGATCCCTATTCTTTTCGTTGTATTCCGCAGGTACACGGTGCTACAGCAGACACCGTTGAATATGTAAAAACTGTTTTTATAAGAGAGATCAATTCTGTAACAGATAACCCCAATGTTTTTCCCGATGAAGACCTGATCGTTAGCGGGGGAAATTTTCACGGCCAGCCCCTGGCATTAACGCTTGATTTTTTGGCCATTGCCATGGCAGAGATCGGTAGCATTAGCGAAAGAAGAACTTACCAGCTCATCAGCGGGCAGAGGAACCTGCCTGCGTTTCTCGTAAAAAATCCCGGGCTCAACAGCGGCTTTATGATACCGCAATACACTGCCGCAGGTATTGTAAGCGAGAATAAACAATTATGTACACCTGCAAGTGTTGATAGTATTCCAAGCAGCAATAACCAGGAAGATCATGTGAGCATGGGCGCCAATGCTGC